>CAUJIN010000063.1 GCA_963205495.1 Pseudomonadota bacterium | reverse complement strand
CCGGTGTAGTTGGCGCTGGGGCGGATGATCTTGCCGTCGATGCGCTGCTCGATCACGTGCGCGCTCCAGCCGGCGGTGCGCGCCAGCACGAACAGCGGGGTGAACATCGCGGTCGGCACGCCCATCATGTGGTAGCTGACCGCGCTGAACCAGTCGAGGTTGGGGAACATCTTCTTGATGTCCCACATCACCGACTCCAGGCGCTCGGCGATGGCGTACATCTTCCTGTTGTCCTGCTCGGCCGAGAGCTGCCGCGCGACTTCCTTGATTACCTTGTTGCGCGGATCGGAGACGGTATAGACCGGATGCCCGAAGCCGATGATGACCTCCTTGCGCTCGACGCGGGCGCGGATGTCGGCCTCGGCCTCGTCCGGGTTCTCGTAGCGCTTCTGGATCTCGAACGCGACCTCGTTGGCGCCGCCGTGCTTGGGCCCGCGCAGCGCGCCGATGCCGCCGGCGATGCACGAGTGCATGTCCGAGCCGGTGCCGGCGATGACCCGGCAGGTGAAGGTCGAGGCGTTGAACTCGTGCTCGGCGTAGAGGATGAGCGAGGTGTGCATCGCCCGCACCCAGCTTTCGCGCGGGGCCTCACCGTGCAAGAGGTGCAGGAAGTGGCCGCCGATGGAGTCGTCGTCGGTCTCCACGTCGATGATCCGGCCGTTGTGGCTGTAGTGGTACCAGTACAGCAGCATCGAGCCGAAACTGGCCATCAGCTTGTCGGCGATGTCGCGCGCGCCGGGGTGGTTGTGGTCGTCCTTCTCCGGCAGCACGCAGCCCAGCACCGAGACGCCGGTGCGCATCACGTCCATCGGATGCGCCGAGGGCGGCAGTTCTTCCAGCGCCGACTTCACCGCGGCGGGAATGCCGCGCAGCGCGCGCAGCTTGGCCTTGTAGGCGGCCAGTTCGGCGCGGTTGGGCAGCTTGCCGTGCACTAGCAGGTGCGCGATTTCCTCGAATTCGCAGGTCTGCGCCAGGTCGAGGATGTCGTAGCCGCGGTAGTGCAGGTCGTTGCCGGAGCGGCCCACGGTGCACAGCGCGGTGTTGCCGGCGGCGGTGCCGGACAGGGCGACGGATTTCTTGGGCTTGAAGCCGGGGGCGGGAGTGGATTCGCTCATGGGGTTTCTCCAGGTAGGTCGGGGCTAAGTCCCCGACGGCTTTTGATCGGATGCAACCCGGCAGGTCGGGGACGTGGCCCCGACCAGCCGGGATCATTTCTTCGCCGCAAACAGCGCGTCGAGCTGCTGCTCGAACGCGTGGTAGCCGATGCGGTCGTACAGCTCCTCGCGGGTCTGCATGGTGTCGACCACGGCCTTCTGGTGGCCGTCGCGGCGGATCGCGGTGTAGACGTTCTCGGCCGCCTTGTTCATGGCGCGGAAGGCCGACAGCGGGAACAGCTGGATGGCGACCCCCGCCGAGGCCAGTTCCTCGCGCGAGAACAGCGGGGTGGCACCGAACTCGGTGATGTTGGCCAGCACCGGCACCTTCACCGCATCGACGAAGCGGCGGTAGGTGGCAAGGTCGTACGCCGCCTCGGCGAAGATGCCGTCGGCACCGGCCTCGACGCAGGCGATGGCGCGCTCGATCGCGGCGTCCACGCCGTCGACCTGGATCGCATCGGTGCGCGCGATCAGGAAGAAATCCGGGTCGGTCCTGGCATCGGCGGCGGCCTTCACGCGATCCGCCATCTCGCCCTGCGGGACGATTTCCTTGCCGGGACGGTGACCGCAGCGCTTGGCCCCGACCTGGTCCTCGATGTGGCAGGCGGCGGCGCCGGCCTTGATCAGGCTCTTGACCGTGCGCGCGATGTTGAAGGCGCTGGGGCCAAAGCCCGTGTCGATGTCCACCAGCAGCGGCAGATCGCACACGTCGGTGATGCGGCGCACGTCGATCAGCACGTCTTCCAGCGTGTTGATGCCCAGGTCCGGCAGGCCCAGCGAGCCTGCGGCCACGCCGCCGCCGGAGAGATAGATCGCCTTGAAGCCGGCGCGCCTGGCCAGCAGGGCGTGGTTGGCGTTGATGGCACCGATCACCTGCAGCGGCGATTCGGCGGCAAGGGCGGCGCGGAAGGCAGCACCGGCGGAGCGTGGTTGGGTCATGGTGTCATCCTCGTGAAGCCGATTGCACGGCATCGGCCAGTGGGCTTTCCGGCGGCGCGGCATGGAACCGATCGCGGCAGCCGGCCCGGGTCCGATGCACCCGGTCGGCGGGCTGCGGCGCGCCGAGTTCGTGTCCAGCCCCGAAAGTCGCCGCCGGAAACGTGCATTGTAGCCGGCCTGTCCGCCGTCCTCGCTCTGAACCCCGGTTCACTTTTTCGCCTCCGCCCGTTCCCCGGCGTGAGGCCGAACCGGCATCGTCGTGCGGTTTTGCGCATCGGTGCGCGGTTTTCGCTGCACTGCAGCTTGATTTTTCGTTCAGGGCTTGACAAGGCCGGATGTTGCGGTACAGCATCGGGTCATGTCTTCCAGCCAGTCCCAACGCGAGTCGTCCCGGAAGCCGCAGCCCGCCCACGGTGCGCTCCTTCTTGGTCTTGGACTCATTAGCCGATACCCGTGCGGAACGGCGGCTTGGGCCTGACGAAGCAGAACCTCCCAAGATACCGAAACCCCGCACCGGCCGCCGGATGCGGGGTTTCCTGTTTCTGGGCCTGACGAAAAGCAACGGAACCCGCCATGCACAGCGACGCCATCAAGACCGGACCCGACCACGCCGCCGCGCGCGCCATGCTGCGCGCCACCGGATTGAGCGGCGAGGACATCAGAAAGCCGCTGATCGCGGTGGTTCACACTTGGACGGACGTGTCGCCCTGCAACCTCAACCTGCGCGACCTGGCGCAGGACGTGAAGCGCGGGGTGATCGAAGCCGGCGGCACCCCGTTCGAGTTCAACACCATTGCCGTCACCGACGGCATCGCGATGGGCAGTCCGGGCATGTGCGCGTCCCTGCCTTCGCGCGAGGTCATTGCCGATTCCATCGAGCTGGCGGTGCGCGGCCACTGCCTGGACGGCGTGGTGGTGCTGTGCGGCTGCGACAAGACCATTCCGGCCGCGGCGATGGCGCTGGCACGCCTCGATCTTCCCGGCCTGATGCTTTACGGCGGCAGCATCATGCCCGGCTGCCACAAGGACCAGGCGATCACCATCCAGGACGTGTTCGAGGCGGTCGGCGCGCACGCGGCCGGCACCATCGACGACAGGGAGCTGGAGGAAATCGAAGGCGAGGCCTGCCCCGGTGCCGGTGCCTGCGGCGGCCAGTTCACCGCCAATACCATGGCGCTGGCGACCACCTTCCTGGGGCTCGCGCCGGTGGGCTTCAACGACATCCCCGCGCCCGATCCGGCCAAGCACGCCGCCGCCCACGCCTGCGGTCTGCGGGTGATGGAGCTGGTGCGCGCCGGTATTTCCGCACGCCGCTTCGTCACCCCCGAATCGGTGCGCAACGCCACCGTGGCGGCCAACGCGACCGCCGGTTCCACCAACACCGTGCTGCACATGCTGGCGATCGCGCGCGAGGCGGGCTTCCACTTTGATCTGGACGCCTTCGACGAAATCTCCCGCCGCACCCCGGTCATCGCCGATCTGAAACCCGGTGGCCGCTTCATGGCCCCGGACATGCACGCCGCCGGCGGCTCGCGCCTGCTGGGCCAGCGTCTGATGGAAGCAGGCCTCATCACCGACCAGCCCACGGTCAGCGGCAAGAGCCTGTTCGAGGAATTTTCCAGCGCGCAGGAAACCCCGGGCCAGGAGGTGCTGCTGACCATCGAGAAGCCGGTCAAGGCGCGCGGCGGCTACGGCATCGTTTACGGCAACATCGCGCCCGACGGCTGCGTGGTGAAGCTCGCCGGACACGAGGCGCTGCGCTTCGAAGGCACGGCGCGCGTGTTCGACGGCGAAGACGCCGCCTTCCGGGCCGTGCAGCACCGCCGGATCGTCGCCGGCGACGTGGTCGTGATCCGCGGCGAAGGCCCGGTCGGCGGCCCCGGCATGCGCGAGATGCTGGCCGTCACCGCCGCACTGATCGGCCAGGGCCTGGGCGGCGAAGTCGCGCTCATCACCGACGGGCGGTTCTCCGGCGCGACCTACGGCTTCATGGTCGGCCACATCTGCCCGGAAGCCGCGCTCGGCGGTCCCATCGGCAGGCTCGTCGACGGCGACCGCATCGTGATCGATGTGGATGCCCGCACCATCTCCACCGACGCCGACCTCGATGCCCGCCCGGTGTCCTGGCAGCCGCACCGGGTCGAAGAATCCGGCGCGCTGGCCAAGTTTGCGGCGCTGGTTTCTCCGGCGTCGGAGGGTGCCGTGACGGCGTTTCCGCCCAGGCGGGAATAGGGAATGGGGAACGGGGAATCGGGGGAAGGTTCATCGCAACCCCGAACTTCCGCTCCATCCCCACCTGTACCGCCAACCCACAGCCCACGAATCCCCGCTTCTAACCATTCTCCATTCTCCATTCTCCATTCACCCTTCCCGCAACGGAGTTGCCTCATGAAAACCTACACCACCGCCGACGCCAATCCCGCCGCGCTGCGCGACAAGCTCACCGTCATCTACGGCTACGGCAGCCAGGGCAGGGCGCATGCGCGCAACCTGCGTGATTCGGGGTTCAACGTGCTGGTGGCCGCACGCCCCGATGGTGCCAGTTTCAAGCAGGCGCAGGAGGATGGTCTGGCGGTGGATACGCCGGAGAACGCGATTCCGAAGGCCGACCTGATCGCGCTGCTGACGCCCGACATGGTGCAGGCCGAACTGTATGAACAGATCGTTGCGCCGCTCGCCAAACCGGGCGCGGCGCTGCTGTTCGCGCACGGCTTCAACGTGCATTTCGGTGCCATCACCCCGCGCCAGGATCTGGACGTGATCCTGGTCGCGCCCAAGGGCCCCGGCGCGCTGGTGCGCAGCCAGTACGAGGAAGGCCGCGGCGTGCCCTCGCTGTTCGCGATCCATCAGGACGCCACCGGCAAGGCCAGGGAGCTCTCGCTGGCCTACGCCGACGGCATCGGCGGCACCCGCGGCGGCGTCATCGAGACGACCTTCCCGGAGGAAACCGAAACCGATCTGTTCGGCGAGCAGGCGGTGCTGTGCGGTGGCGCGACCGAGCTGGTGGTGATGGGTTTCGAGACCCTGGTGGAAGCCGGCTACCAGCCCGAGATCGCCTATTACGAAGTACTGCACGAGTTGAAGCTGATCGTCGACCTGCTCAACGAGGGCGGATTGGCGCGCATGCACCAGTTCATCTCCGAAACCGCGCAGTACGGCGACCTCACGCGCGGCCCGCGCGTGGTCGACGAGCACGCGCGCACGCAGATGCGCCAGGTGCTCAAGGAAATCCGGGACGGCACCTTCGCACGCGAGTGGATCGCCGAGCACAAGGCCGGCCGCGCCAACTACCAGGCCCTCAAGCAGAAGGATCTGGACCACCCGATCGAGGAGGTGGGCCGCCGGCTGCGCGCCTCGATGAGCTGGCTGAAGGATTCGGCATCGGCGAAGAAGGCTGCTGCCTGATCCAGGTAACCGGGGGCTTCGCCTGTGTTTGCGAAGCCCCCAAACCACGTCATCCCAGCCTTCGCCGGGATGACGGATCGAGGGGTTTTCCGGGCTTTTCAGGAATCCCCGAAACACCGCGTTTCCCGAACCACCGCAACGAGGCACGCCATGAGCGATCACGTACGCATCTTCGATACCACCCTGCGCGATGGCGAGCAGTCGCCCGGCTGCTCCATGACCACGCCTCAGAAACTTCTCCTTGCGCAGCAGCTCGCGGACCTCGGGGTGGACATCATCGAGGCCGGCTTCGCGGCGGCCAGTCCGGATGACTTCAACGCGGTGAAGTCCATCGCCAAGCTGGTCAGAGGCAGCACCGTGGCCGCACTGGCACGCTGCCAGCGCGAGGACATCGAGCGCGCGGCGGCGGCGGTGGAGCCGGCGGAAAAGTCACGCATCCATGTCTTCATCGCCACCTCGGACCTGCACATGGAGCACAAGCTGCGGATGCGCCGCGAGGAAGTGCTCGAGTCCATCGCCACCCACGTCGCGCTGGCGCGCTCGTACTGTGCGGACGTGGAGTTTTCGGCCGAGGACGGCTCGCGCTCGGATCGCCAGTTCCTCGCCCGCGCGCTGGAGGTGGCAATCGATGCGGGAGCCACCACGCTCAACATTCCCGACACCGTGGGCTACGCGGTGCCGGCGGAGTACGGCGAGCTGTTCGCCTGGCTGCGGGCGAACGTGCGCGGTGCCGATCAGGTCGTCTTTTCCTCGCACTGCCACGACGATCTCGGCCTGGCTGTCGCCAACTCGCTGGCCGCCGTCGAGAACGGCGCGCGCCAGATCGAGTGCACCATCAACGGCATCGGCGAACGCGCCGGCAATGCCGCGATGGAAGAGATCGTGATGGCGCTGCGCACCCGCAAGCCGTATTACGGCCTGGAAACACGCATCAACACGCCGCGCCTGTACGCGGTTTCGCGCCAGCTGGTTTCGCTCACCGGCTCGCAGATCGCGCGCAACAAGGCCATCGTCGGCGAGAACGCCTTCGCGCACGAATCGGGCATCCACCAGCATGGCATGCTGCGCAACCGCGCCACCTACGAAATCATGTCGCCCGAAGACGTCGGCGTGCCGCGGTCCTCGCTGGTGCTGGGCAAGCACTCGGGTCGCGCCGCGCTGGCCGACCGCTTCAAGGCGCTGGGCCATACCCTGGACGAGGGGGCGCTGAACCGCGCCTTCGCCGCGTTCAAGGCACTGGCGGACCGCAAGAAAGAAGTGTTCGACGCGGATCTGGAAGCCATCGCGCTGGGTTCCAGCGGCGAAGAGACCGGCCCGTGGTGCCTCACGCGCCTGCAGATCGCCGGCCGCATCGGGCAGGGTGGCAATCCCGAGGCGCTGATCGAGCTGGAGCACGCCGATGGCCGCAAGCTGCGCCAGGCTGCGCTCGGCGATGGGCCGGTGCATGCGATGTTCTCGGCCATCGAATTCGCCACCGGCTTCCACTACGGGCTCAAGGACTACCAGGTGCGCTCGCTGTCCGTGGGCGAGGACGCCCAGGGCGAGGCGCGCGTCACCGTCCACGCCGACGGCCGCGACTACCACGGCCGCGCCGTCTCCACCGACGTGCTCGAAGCCAGCGCCCTGGCCTATCTGGAAGTGGTCAACCGCTTCGAGCGGCGGCGCGCGCTGGTCGCGCAGAGCGAGGCGGCCTGATTTTCGGTTCCCTCTCCCCCGCTTGCGGGGGAGAGGGGGCAGGGTGAGGAGGCGAGCGCCGCAGGCGCGAGTGCTTCTGCTTTTCCAGACCGGAAGCCCCCCTCACCCCAGCCCTCTCCCCCGATGGGATCGGAGAGAGGGAGCACACAGCCGCCGGTCCTCAATCCCGATTCCCGATTCCGATTCCGATTCCCGCCAATGAAAACCATCATCGACAAAATCTGGGACGCGCACTGTGTGCGCCCGGAATCCGACGACGCGCCGGCGGTGCTCTACGTGGACCTGCACCTGGTCCATGAGGTCACCACGCCGCAGGCCTTCGATGAGCTGCGCGCGCGCGGGCTCGCGGTGCGCCGCCCGGAGCGCACCCTGGCCACGCTCGATCATTCGACGCCCACCCTGCCGGCCAATCCGGACGGCACGCTGCCGTACAAGGACGCGGCCACGAGGAACCAGGTCGACACCATGCTGGCCAACTGCCGCGAGTTCGGCATCACCCTGCACGGCTTCGATTCGGGCCAGCGCGGCATCGTGCACGTGATGGGGCCGGAGCTGGGCGCGACCCAGCCGGGCATGACGATTGTCTGCGGCGACTCGCACACCGCCACCCACGGCGCGTTCGGCGCGCTCGCGTTCGGCATCGGCACCACGGAAGTGGGCCACGTGCTGGCGACCCAATGCCTGCTGCAGCGCCGCCCGAAAACCCTCGCGGTCACGGTCAACGGCACCTTGCCGCCGGAGGCCACGGCCAAGGATCTGATCCTGCACATCATCGGCGTGCTGGGCATGGACGGCGGCACCGGCCACGTCATCGAGTATCGCGGCGAGGCAATCCGTGCGCTCTCGATGGAAGGGCGCATGACGGTGTGCAACATGAGCATCGAAGCCGGCGCGCGCGCCGGCCTGATCGCGCCCGACGAGGTCACCTTCGCCTACCTGCGCGGCCGCCCGAACGCGCCGCAGGGCGCCGATTTCGACGCCGCGGTGGCGTGCTGGAAGCAGCTCGTCAGCGATCCCGACGCACGCTATGACCGCGAGGTCGTGATCGACGCCGCCGACGTGCGCCCCACCGTCACCTGGGGCACCAATCCCGGCCAGGTGATCGCGGTGGACCAGCACGTTCCCGCGCAGCGCACCGCCGCCGCCGCGCGCAGCCTGTCCTACATGGGATTCGACGGCGACGCGCCGCTGCTCGGGCGCAAGGTGGACGTGGTGTTCGTGGGCTCCTGCACCAACGGCCGCATCGAAGACCTGCGCGCCGTCGCCGGCGTGCTGCGCGGGCGCAAGGTGGCCGGACATGTGCGCATGCTGGTGGTGCCCGGCTCCCACGCGGTCAAGCGTCAGGCCGAAGCCGAAGGCCTGCACCGGGTCATCCTCGCCGCCGGCGCGCAATGGCGCGAGCCGGGCTGCTCGATGTGCCTGGCGATGAACGGCGACGAGGTCGGCGCAGGCGAACTCTGCGTCTCCACCTCCAACCGCAACTTCGAGGGCCGCCAGGGCAAGGGCGCGCGCACCGTGCTCGCCAGCCCCGCCACCGCCGCCGCCTGCGCCGTCGCCGGCACCATCGCCGACCCGCGCAACTACGCGCCGCTCGCCGAGGAGGCCGCCTGATGGAAGCGTTCACCCGATTCGAATCCGTGGTCGCCGTGCTGCCGCAGGAAAACATCGACACCGACCAGATCATCCCCGCGCGCTTCCTCACCACCACGCAGCGCGCCGGCATCGGCCAGGGCTGCTTCGCCGACTGGCGCTTCGACGCCGAAGGCAACGAGCGCCCCGACTTCCCCCTGCATCGCCCCGAACTGCGCGGCGCCGGAATCCTCGCCGCCGGCCGCAACTTCGGCTGCG
This sequence comes from Pseudomonadota bacterium, assembly GCA_963205495.1. GTDB lineage: Bacteria > Pseudomonadota > Gammaproteobacteria > Xanthomonadales > Xanthomonadaceae > Denitratimonas. The sequence continues at coordinate 9,779 of CAUJIN010000063.1, read as the reverse complement.
GCTCGTCGCGCGAACACGCGCCCTGGGCGCTGCACGACTACGGCATCCGCGCGGTGATCTCCACCCGCATCGCCGACATCTTCCGCAACAACGCGCTCAAGAACGGCGTGCTGCCCATCGTCGTCTCCGACGCCGACTGGCAGCGCATCGCCGGCTTCGAAGGCCGCAAGATCGTTGTCGATCTGGAGGCCCCGTGCATCGAACTGCCCGATGGCTCCACCATCGCCTTCGAAATCGAAGCCTTTGCCCGCGAGTGCCTGCTCAAGGGTGTGGATCAGCTCGGGTATCTGTTGCTGCAAGAGGCCGCAATCAGCGCGTTCGAGCAAGCACGGGCGGCGTAACCCCGCCTCACGGCGCGGTGCGTTGCATGGCTCTCTCACGACCTGCGGGGCTTCCGATGAAAACGTCTCCAACACGCTGCGCATCCTTCTCGCTGCCGGCTTCGCGGCCAGTACGCCTGCGCAGGCGGATTCGGTCTTGGATGCCGCGTGCCAGACCACCGAGTTCATGCCTGTCCGGGAAAGCACCAACGCCGAATTACCCTACAGCGCATTCCGCATGGAAGTGCTGCCGGATTCCGCTCGCCCTGCAACTTTGTCGCCACCATCGCAAAGCGCAGCACCGCCACCATCGAACTGGTACGCCCGTCGCCGCGGCCTTCGAGCAACTGAACATCCCGGTCGGCAAAGACCATGCCGCAGAACTGGATCGCATAACCCTGCACGGTAACACCTACCGATTGCAGGTGCGTGGCACTTACGGACAGCATCATTCCATTTCCTATTACAGCGAGTTGGACAACCCCATCCTCGATTTCATGAACGACGCTCGCCAACGCCTGCTGGCCTGCGTCCCGCCGTCGCTGCAGGATTTCGTCGATCCTCCGCCTAGCCCCTGAACCTCCGTCTTTCCCATTCCGGCACGCCATCCATGAAATCCGCCAGTTGGATTGAAACAGGGAGATCGAACTGTCACGAACCGGCTCAGCCCGCAGGCATCTGACACAACTTGACACATTTCGTGAAGTTGAATAGCATTCAGAAGCCATTCATGGAAAAGAGTGGCTTTCCCGTGTTCTAGAAAATGGAGTCAATCCGTGGATAAAAGCAAGTTTCTTGCAAGAGTTGTGACCGCTGCACTCTTGTCCGGCACCGCATTTGGTTCTGCCGCATGGGAGTATTGTTCGGACACCGGGTGTGAGGTTATCGGATATCCGGATCCATACGATGTTGACTGCCCGTACTACTGGGGGTGTGACGGAGACCATGATCCGTGGGATCCGCCTGGCGACCATGGTGGGGACAATGGCGGCGGTGGCGGTGGTGGTGGGAACAACGAGCCAAATTTAGCCGTATGTCTAGAATTGCAAACGGCGGGTTTGCCACCAGATTGTGATCGGAACCTTGCGAATTCAGCACCGCGGATACCGACTTTTAGTAACCCGTGGCAGTTGGATGAAATTTTAGCACCTTATCAGAACAATAGTTTTTTATTTAATTCCATAGATCAAAACGCCAGATTTGAGCTGGTAGTTTGCTATGGAAATATAACCATCCAGCCTGCCCAATGTGAAGCTGAATATCTCGCTACGATTCAGAGCATGTCCACTTATATGAACCAATCGCAGCAGCAGCTTCTCAATGCTGCCATGATTTCTCTCCAGAACAGGATGAGTAATGCAGCGACTGATAGAGCGATTATGGATTTCTTTACTGCGTACGGCGGCCGTTACGCTTTCAGGGGAATCTCGTTTAATTTCAATGCAATAATTACAAACATATTAACTATGCCGCAATACAATCGTGTCCTTTTTGAGGCAAGGAAGCAGAAGGTATGTAACACGTGGATGACATTATGGGATCAGTCGAATTGCAACTAAGTCCGTGATGTTTTCCATGAGATGAAATAGGGTCGCATGCCACAACAAGCCAAATCATTATTGAATAATTAATTTTACAGCCCTGCGGTTGCAGGGCTGTATTTTCCGATGGGACATTAAATGAAAAATATTTTTATCATTCTGGTAATCGTTATATGCGCATCTGCCGCGCTCTTGATTTGGAAGGGAGAGGGGAGGGCACCGATTGATGTGGCTAGTAAAGCTACTCAGCCAGAGTCTTCCAGTGATGAAGCAAGTGCTGCTCAAGAAAATTCTGCAACTATTACGGCGAGTCGCAATGGATTGCCCATGGTGGACGGAGACGGATCGGCGGAGTTCTTGTCACTTTCCTTGGACAAGCAAGCGGCGATTCTAATGGGATTTGATTTGGCCGGGCACGAATCCGTCCTGGAGTATTTTTATTCATTGGAGGATGATTTTAATTCAGGCAATGCCACTGCCGCGGTTGTTGCTGCGCGCCTGTACAGCAGGTGTAGGGTAATGGGGCAGGATGAGTATTCAAGAATTAATCAAGATCATCCTTCTTACCCAGTTGCGAAAGCGTGTAGCGCCTTTCCTGACCGAGGACAAGATTATTCGTCGGAATTGATAGAAAAAGCAGCAGCGATGGGCGTCAGGGACGCTGTGATAGCGCAGTTTCTGTATCCGCCCAGCAGTGTTGTTGCAAACCCTGAGCATGAAGTATCTGCTGAATGGGTCAGTTCTGCTATTGCGCGGCTGGATAAATTGGCGTCACGAGGAGATCTGGAAGCTATAAAGCAGTTGGCCTTGGTGTATATGCAGTCTGAATTCGGAGTCAAGGACAACAAGGAGGCCGTAAGATACTTGAGCATGTATGTAAAGATGTCTCCGCCAAATGACCCCAATCGCTCTGTCATGCAGTCGAGTATTAATTCAATTTGTGGCAGGGTTGTTTTTGATGCCAATGCCAATCCATGCGAGGATTGACCGATTAATATGTCATATCTGTCGCCAGGCCGGAAGCGGTCCGGTTGATTTGTTGAGGTTATATGCTTACTGTCAAACATGTGGGTGCCCGGCTAAAGTCGCTGAATGGTGCTTGCATCCCCTTTCCCGATTTCATGAGCGCATTGCAGGAAGACATAAGATCATCCCGTGAGCTTATCACTGATTCGGAGCTTGACCAGTTGCTGTTTGATGTGGTTCTTGGCTTTCATCGCGGCGGTGCCGGAACTTCCGAATTTTCCCTGGTTCGGGACGCATATGCATTCATTCGGGATAAGATCGGGGCCATAAGCGAATCCGATGTGCTGGCTTGTCATTCTGTTTTGCATGGCACATCGGTGCGCTCCTTTAGAGGAAGCAATGTGCTTGTTGGCGGGGGGGGAGGTGTCCGGTCCGCTTCTTATGTCCCGCCGGATTATGGCAGTGTGCCTTTGCTGATGAGGGATTGGCGCAAGTACATCAACGGGATATGTGCCGATCCGATTGCCGGAATCGTCGTGGGGGTATTTCGCCTGCTCCAGATTCACCCATTCCACGACGGGAACGGTCGCACCGCGCGCCTGATGTTATTGGCGTTGATGTCAAAATACTATGGGGCGAGGTCCGGAGTTTACGATGTCGCACGCAGGATGTTCGCCTCCGGTAACCATGAACTACTGCTTTCTTCGCTCCGGCAGATAAGGGAGAATGATTGGAATGAGGCTTTCAAGATATTGAAATGAACCGTTTGCGATCCCTCCCGTACAATTTGATTACGGATATCCATCCATGAACTCCACCCTCACCCTCCTCCCCGGTGACGGCATCGGCCCGGAAGTCATCACGCAGGCTCGCACCCTGCTCGATGCCATCGCCGCCCGCTTCGGCCACACCTTCACTATTGAGGAAGGCCTGATCGGCGGCATCGCCATCGATGAAACCGGCGATCCATTGCCACCTGACACCATCGCCCTGTGCAGGCGCGCGGACGCGGTGCTGCTGGGTGCGGTCGGCGGACCGAAGTGGTCCGACCCCAATGCCCCGATACGTCCGGAGCAGGGACTTTTGAAATTGCGCGCCACCCTCGGCGTCTATGCCAACCTGCGTCCGGTCGCACCGCATCCGGCGGCGGCCAAATTCGCGCCGCTCAAGCCGGAGCTGCTGGAGGGCGTGGACCTTCTCTTCGTACGCGAGCTCACCGGCGGGGCCTACTTCGGCGAGAAGGGCCGCGAGGACAACGGCCGCGTGGCCTTCGACGTGGCGCGCTATTCGGTGGAGGAAATCGAGCGCGTCACCCGCCGCGCCGCACAACTCGCGCGCGGGCGTCGCAGCAAAATCACCCACGTCGACAAGGCCAACGTGCTGGAAACCTCGCGCCTGTGGCGCAGCGTGGTCACGCGCGTGCTCGGCGACGAGTTCCCGGACATCGAATTCGAGCATGTGCTGGTCGATGCGATGACCATGCACCTGCTGCACCGCCCCGCCAGCTTCGACGTGATCCTCACCGAAAACCTGTTCGGCGACATCCTCACCGACGAGGCCTCGGTGCTGGCCGGTTCCATGGGCCTCTTGCCCAGCGCCTCGATCGGCGATGGCAGGGCGGGACTGTACGAACCGATCCACGGCTCGGCCCCGGACATCGCCGGCCAGGGCATCGCCAATCCCTACGCCACGCTGCTCTCGGTCGCGCTGCTGCTGCGCCATTCGCTCGGACTGGACGCCGAAGCGCGCGCGGTGGAAAGCGCGGTGTCGCAGGCGCTCGATGCCGGTGTGCTCACGCGCGATCTCACCGCCGAAGGCGCGGTATCCACCTCGCAGGCCGGCGAATACGTCGCAGCACGCGTGCGCGAAGCTGCATGAGCACCACCCCATGAACCGTCCGCACCCCGCTTCCGACGACGACACCGCCTGGCTGCGCGCCATCCTCACCGCGCCGGTCTACGACGTGGCCGAGCGCACGCCGCTCGACCTCGCGCGCCGCCTTTCCGCGCGCCTCAACAACACCGTGCTGCTCAAGCGCGAGGACGAACAGCCGGTGTTCTCCTTCAAGCTGCGCGGTGCCTACACCCGCCTGGCGCGGCTCACGCCCGAGGAGCGCGCGCGCGGCGTGCTGGCGGTGTCCGCCGGCAACCATGCGCAGGGCGTGGCGCTGGGCGCGCGCAAACTCGGCATCGACGCGGTGATCGTGATGCCGGCCACCACGCCGCGCATCAAGTCCGACACGGTCGAAGCGCTGGGCGCGCGCGCGGTGCTGCACGGCGATTCCTACGACGATGCCGCGGCGCACGGCATGGCGCTGGCAAAAGCCGAAGGCCGCATCCTGATCCATCCCTACGACGACCCCGACGTGATCGCGGGGCAGGGCACGGTGGCGATGGAGCTGATGGCCCAGCATCCGGGCAGGCTCGACGCGGTGTTCATTCCCGTCGGCGGCGGCGGATTGGCGGCGGGCATGGTCACCTATCTCAAGGCGCTCGATCCCTCGGTGCGCGTGATCGCGGTGGAGCCCGATGACGCCGCCTGCCTCAAAGCCGCCATGCTGCTGGGCGAGCCGGTGCCGCTGGAGCACGTCGGCATCTTCGTCGACGGCTGCGCGGTGCGGCAGGTCGGCGCGCTGCCGTTCGAACTTCTGCGGCGGCGCATCGACGAAGTCATCACGGTCGATTCGGACCAGGTATGTGCGGCGATCCGCGACGTGTTCGAAGACACCCGCTCCATCGTCGAACCGGCCGGCGCGCTCGCCGTCGCCGGCATCAAGCGCTGGTGCGCGAACAACCCCGGCACCGGGCGCACCTTCGCTGCGGTGCTGAGCGGTGCCAACATGAACTTCGATCGTCTCGGCTACGTCTCTGACCGCGCCGGCGTGGGCGAACAGCACGAGGCGCTGTTCGGCGTGACCATCCCGGAGCGGCGCGGTGCCTATCTCGACCTGATCCGCGCCATCGGCCAGCGCGCCATCACCGAATTCAACTACCGCTACCACGGCTCCAGCAACGCGCAGATTTATCTGGGAGTCGCGCTCAAGGGCGGCGGTGCCGAACGCACCGCCCTGGCCGGCACCCTGCGCGGTGCCGGATATCCCGTGGCCGATTACACCGACAGCGAAGTCGCGCACGAGCACGTGCGCTACCTCGTCGGCGGCCCCGCGCCGCTGGCGCGCGAGCGCATCTTCCGTTTCGAGTTTCCCGAGCGCCCCGGCGCCCTGCGCCACTTCCTCGAAACCCTCGGCAGCCGCTGGAACATCAGCCTGTTCCACTATCGCAACCACGGTGCCGCCGATGGCCGCGTGCTGTGCGGCTTCGAGGTGAACGAGGCGGATGACCCCGGCTTCGAATCCGACCTCGCCCGCCTGGGTTACGGATACCGCGAAGAAACGGGGAATCCCGCGCTGGTGCAGTTCGGCCTGGGAAGCCCCACCGTCACCCGCGAGTCGCCGTCTCCTGCAGGCGCCGGCTGAACCTCTCTCGCCAACGCCGCGACGAAGCGCTTGCAAATCGCCAAGCGAAACCGAGCCGATGGCCCAGGCAACCCTGATTATCCCCATGCCTCGGCTGTAAAACTCCCTCTCCCCCATGCAAATGGGGGAGAGGGTTGGGGTGAGGGGGGGGCTTCGGGGTCGTGGTGCACAAGACCACAATCGCGCCTCCGGCGATCACCCGTCGCCACCGGCGGGGAGAAAGAATCTCTCACCCGAGCACGGCTGAGACACCGGGCTCATCAGGCAGGTAAGTCGCCCCTACGCGGGCGACGGCTCTGATCCGGGGAACCGACGCCCGCCTCACCCATCCAGCGGACTGCGCACCCCGGACGCGCCCCGATTGAGCACGTGCACGTAGATCTGCGTGGTGCTCACGTCCGAATGCCCCAGCAGTTCCTGCACGGTGCGGATGTCGTAGCCACTTTCGATCAGGTGCGTCGCAAACGAATGCCGCAGGGTATGGCAGGTCGCGCGCTTGTTCAGGCCTGATGCGGCCACCGCTCGCTTCACCGCGCGCTGCACGGTGGACTCATCCAGATGGTGCCGCCGGATCGTCCCGTCGCGCGGATCGGTGGCGCGATGCCGAGCCGGGAAGACATACTGCCAGCCCTCCTCTCGCGCCGCTGCCGGGTATTTGCGCGACAAGGCGTCGGGCAGCCATACCTCACCGAATCCGGCGGACGTGTCGATGCGATGCACCCGCCGTGCTTCTTCCATCTGTGCGAGGAGCGGCGAAATCAGCGTCGCCGGCAGCATCGTGCGGCGATCCTTCCCGCCCTTTCCACGTCGCACCGTCAACTCCCGCCGCGCGAAATCCACATCCTGAATTCGCAGCCGCAGCGCCTCCAGCAGCCGCAGCCCGCTGCCGTACAGCAGGTTGGCAACCAGCCAGGACACACCCTCAAGTGCATCCAGCAGCCGGAACACCTCTTCACGCGCGAGCACCACCGGCAGGCGATCCGGCCTCTTGGCGCGACGAATGTTCTCCATCCACGGGAGGTTTATTGACAGCACCTCCCGATACAGAAACAGCAGCGCCGACAGCGCCTGATTCTGCGTGGAGGCCGCCACATCCGCCTCCGTGGCCAGAGCGGTAAGGAATGCCTCCACTTCGCATTCGCCCAACTCGCGCGGATGCCGTTTGCCGTTGGCCAGAATAAAACGCCGGATCCACCCGACGTACGCTTCCTCCGTGCGCCGCGCCAACCCAAGCCGACGAAGCCGGCCACGCACCTCGTCCAGCAGACGCGGACCCTGCGGCGCGCCCCTCGCTGCCGGCCTTGCGATGCCCTTCTTCTCGTGTGACCATCCACCCATAGCCCAGCCCCAGCTCACCAAGAAACACTGCAAGATTAGGCTGACTGGATAGGCTGCACGATCAGAACAACCCTTTGTTTCGGCTAAGACTTTTCCTCCGCCTGGTCAGTAAACGACCAGATTAGGCTGACGAGTTAGGCTGCAATGTGGGGTCGAATAGGTGTTACATGCTGCTAGCGATGTTGAGCGATGATTGACAAGAAAGTAATTGAAGAGCTGGTAAAGCTAAAAGGGAAAACCCTGTTTCACCGGGAAGGCCAAGAGCTGGAGTTCAAAGAGCAATTCAACTTGGCAGGCTTGGCTGATTACTTTAGGGATTTCGCGGCTTTCTCAAACAACCGAGGAGGTTATCTTGTCTTCGGAATCAAGGATGCCCCAAGAACAAGAACGGGGCTGTCTGATGCATCTATTGAGCAGTTCGAGAAAATCGACCCTGAAAAAATAACAGGCTATCTATTAGAAATATTTTCCGCTGACATTCGATGGGAGCAAGCTTTATTTGAAATCGGCGCTGTTAGCATTGGCGTATTCCGCATTTATGAGGCCGACCTGAAGCCAGTCATAGCGAAGAAAGACGAAGGAAAAGACCAAATAATCAAGAACGGTGAGATATATTATCGATACGGCGGCAGGACACAGAAAATCCAAGCTGCTGAACTCGAAAATATAATCAACAAAAGAGTTGAGCAGAACAATAATCAGTGGCTCGACCTCATGTCAAAAATAGGTAAAGCTGGGCCCCAAAATGCTGCAATCCTTGATACAGAGCAAGCTTTAATAGAAAAAGGAAGCTCGCAGGTTCTTGTGCTCGATGAAGGGCTGGCTAAAAAACTAAAGTTTGTGAAGGAAGGCAAGTTCGTTGAAAAAGATGGCGCTGCTACATTAAAGCTTGTAGGTGATGTCGTCCCTATAGATAGAGTCGAAGTTGTAAGGCATGTTAAAGAGCACCTTACAAAGATTTACCCTCTATCTGCAATGGAGCTGGTGCAAGAGATTAAGAAGCTTTACCCGGAAGTGAAACAGAATGAGATATGGAGCGCAATTGCGGAAAATGATGTTAAGAACAATCCGGATTATTCGGCTTACAATTTCAGGAACAAGAAGCAGGAAGACGATTACCGCAAGACCGGCGTTGTCCCTTCAGTGACGCCTAGTATATACAATGAAAAAGCAGTGGCGTTTATTGCTAAAGTACTGAAGGACGCCAAGTGAAAGCATGTAACAATGCGCTGCTAGGGACAAGCCTACGCTGCGCTTCGGCTTGCCCCAGAGCGCGGCGTTAGGTTGCATGAAACATCTGGAGGCGTCATATGAAGAAGTCTGCGTTGATAGTTATTTCGTTGAGTTTGTGTAATGCCGCATTGGCGGCAAGCTATGGAGTTTCGCGTGCTGAAATGAAGGGGGATTGGCCGCTTACAGTTGAAAGCGGATTTCTGGATTGCAAGCCACTTGCCGGAAGCCCAAAACTCAAGGTCGTAACATTCAAGACTGGCGGCAAAACTTACGCACTAAACGGCATTGCTGAAGGACAGGCCAAAGCTCGTGGCTGGCTATCAATAGATGAGATTTGGAGCGATAATCCAGAGATTGAGGGTGCCAAGAAGAATATACGAGCGCTTGTTGAGAAGGGTTTGTCTTATTGCAAGTGAGCGCCATACATCTGCAATTGCAACCTAACTATGCGTTCAAGCGGACTGCCGGGGACGCCACATCTCTCCACCGAGCGTTATCGGCCCGGCAGCCGCTTAACGCGGCGTTAGACCTCACATATGATCAATCCAGAATGGACAGGACGAGGCAAGACTGTGGCTCAGCTGATCGAGGAGCTAAGAACCTTCGAAAATCAGGAGATGGAGGTACGCATTTCCGTAGATGACGGGGCCACTTCCTTACCCATCTCGTTGGTCATTAGGTCAAACGGCAAGTACGCTGTCCTAAAAAATTGCCAGGACGTCCCAACCGTTGTTCACCATAGGCCGAGTGAGGCCTAACCATTCATGTATGGACTCCTCTGTCAACCCCTGACAAAAGGATTTTGTTGCGCGGCTTTCACCGCACGGCTTGGATTGCATTTTTCCTGCTGACGCTTTTGCTTCAACCCCGGCAAGGCGGGAGCGGTTGCATTCGTGTATTCGGCTT
>CAUJIN010000062.1 GCA_963205495.1 Pseudomonadota bacterium | reverse complement strand
GCGCCGTCGGCCAGCTCCGTGCCCGGGCGCAGGCGCGCGTAGGGGCCGATCTGCGCGCCGCCTTCGGTGGTCACGCCTTCCAGATCACAGTGCGCGTTCACCCGGGTGCCCGGGCCGAGCTTCACGTCGCGCAGGCGGGTGAAGGGGCCGATGCGCACGCCGTCGCCCAGCTCCACGTCCCCTTCCAGCACCACGTCCACGTCGATCTCGACCTCGCGCCCGACCCGCACGCTGCCGCGCTGGTCGAAGCGCGCGGGGTCGATGAGGCGTACGCCCTGCGCGCACAGCGCGCGCGCCGCGCGCAGCTGGAAGGCGCGTTCGAGCCGGGCGAGCTGCAACAGGTCGTTGGCTCCCTCGATTTCCTGCGCATCGGATACCGGCACCATGCGCGCCGGAATGAATTCGGCGGCCGCCATGGCGAAGATGTCGGTGAGGTAGTACTCGCCCTGGGCGTTGTGGTTGGAAAGCGCCGCCAGCCAGCGGCGCAGCGCGCCGGCTTCGGCCGCGACCAGGCCGGTGTTGACGGTGCGGATGCGCTTTTCTTCCGGGCGCGCGTCGCGCTCCTCGACGATGGCGGCAACGTGGCCTGCGGCATCGCGCACGATGCGGCCGTAGCCGGTGGGGTCGTCCAGTTCGGCCACCAGCACCGCGAGCGAACCTTCGGCGGCCAGCAGCGCGCGCAGGGTTTCCGGTCGCAGCAGCGGCACGTCGCCGTAGAGCACCAGCACGCGTGCGCCGTCTTCGATGCCGGGCATGGCCTGCGCCACGGCGTGGCCGGTTCCCAGCCGCTGCGCCTGCTCGACCCAGCGCAGGTCGGACTGATCGGCGAAGGCCGCTCGCACGGCTGCGCCACCGTGCCCGTGGACGATGTGGATGGCTGCCGGAAACAGCGCGCGTGCGGCGTCTATGACGTGCGCCAGCATCGGGCGTGCGGCGACCGGCTGCAGCACCTTGGGCAGGTCCGAGCGCATCCTCTTGCCTTCGCCTGCGGCAAGGATCACCACGTTCAAGTCATTGGCCATGCGACCTCCGGAGCAATCCCTGCATTCTATCGGCGGGCGAACGTGTAGCATATTCGGGATGGAAACCGCCTCCCCGCTCCGGTCTTCCGGACGCCTCGAAACCCTTGTCGGCGGTGCCCTTCTCTGGCTGGGGCCGCTGCTGCTGCTGATCGGCACCCTGCACTACCGTTTCTGGGAGCAGGTTCCGAGCATGCGCGCGCTGGAAGGCCTGGCGATCGGGCTGGCCTCGCTGGGCGCGGCCTGGTTGGCGCACCGTCTTTACGGACGTTCGCTGGCTGGCGCGCTGGCCACGCTCTGGTGCCTGGGTCTGGTGCTCTTTGCCGGCCCGGTCCCGATGCTGGCCACGGTCGTGCTGCTCGCAGCGGCGCTGGCCGTCGGAACGGCGATCGCGCCGCGGGAATCGATCGGACTGCAGGCCGCGCTCGGGCTGGTGGTCATCGCCGGCGCGATCGGCTGGCTGCTGCCGCTGCCGCTGCACTACGGGCCGGTCTATCTGGGCGCCGCGCTGGGGCTGGCGCTGTGGCGGCGAAGGGCCATCGGGCGCTCGATCGAGGCGTTCGGGGCGGCGTGGTCTGCGGCCACCTCGGCCGCGCCGTCGGCTGCGGCCTTCGGCGTCGTCCTGCTTGGTCTTGCCAGCACCGGAGCCTGGCTGCCGACGATGCAGTTCGACGATCTGGTCTATCACCTGCGCCTGCCCTGGCAGCTGCAGACGGAAGGCTTCTATCCGCTGGATCCTTCGACCCAGGTCTGGGCGCTGGCGCCGTGGGCCTCGGACGTGCTGCACGCGGTGCCCCAGCTGATCGGAGGAAGCGAAGCACGCGGGCCGGTGAACGTGCTGTGGCTGACGCTGGCGGCCGGCGGACTGTGGCGGCTGGGCGGAGCACTCGGCGCGCCGACGTGGGGGCGCTGGCTGGCGATCGCGCTGTTCGCGAGCATTCCGCTCACCACCACGCTGCTGGCCAGCATGCATACCGAGCTGCCCACGACCGCGCTGCTGGCCTGGCTGATGGCGCTGGTGCTGGAGCATCGGAGGCTGGAGTGGGGTGGCTGGGTGGCGCTGGCCATCCTGGGCGGCGGCCTGTTCGCGCTCAAGCTCACTGCAGCGGCGCTCGCCGGCGTCCTCCTGCTGCTGGCGGTGCTGCGATTCCCCTGGCCGCCTGTTCCGCGCATCCTCGCGCTGGCGGGAATCTTCCTGTTCCTGGCTGCGCCCAGCTATGTCTATGCGCTGGCGATCAGCGGCAATCCCTTCCTGCCGCTGTTCAACGGCTGGTTCCATTCTCCCTTTTTCCATGACGCGAACATGGTCGATTCGCGCTGGGTGACGGGCTTCGGCCCGATGCTGCTGTGGGACATGACCTTCGAGACGCGCAGATTCCTGGAAAGCCATGCGGGCGCGGGCGGATTCGGCGCGCTGGCGCTGGTCGGCGCGGCGCTGCTGGCCCTGTTCCGCCCGGGTACGAGGATGGCCATGGCTGTGGCGCTGGCGCTGACGGTGATTCCGCTGCTGGCCCTGCAATACCTGCGCTATGCCTATCCGGGCATGGTGCTGCTGGGCACGGTGGCGGCGCTTGCGGCGCTGCGGCAGCGGCCGCGACTGGGCGGAGCGATCCTGGTTTCGGTCTGCCTCGCCAATCTGGCTTTCCAGGCCAACGGACACTGGATGCTCGCCAACGGCGCGGTGCGCATGAGCGTGGGCAAGCTGGGGGCCGATCGCCCGCTGCTTTCCACCTTCACCCCCGAGCGCGTGCTGATGCGGCAGTTGCGCAAACAGGGCGGACCGGAAGGCGCCGTGGTGTTCCTCGACGAGGCCAACTCCTATTTCGCCGAAGCCGGCAGGCAGGGGCGGGCGCCGGTCTGGTACGACCCCGATTTCCAGCAGGCGGCGATTCGCGCAGACGCGGTGCCCGATGGCAGTGCCTGGGTCGCCCTGCTGCGCGAGGAAGGCGCCAGCGACGTGATCGTGAGGCGCTCATCGACCGCTCCGGTGCGGCTGCTGGCGCTGGAGCGCGCCGGTGCGCGCCGGCTTTCCGCGGTCGGTCCGGCCGAGTGGTGGCGGATGCCGGCCAGGCAGGAGAAATCGCGATGAGCCTGCTGCGCCAGGCTCCGCTGTTTCTGCTCATGGGCGGCATCCAGCTTCTCCTCGACTCGGCGGTGACGATCGGCCTGAGCAGCGTCGGGCTGGCCTTGGGCCTGGCCAATGTGATCGGCCGCGTCTGCGGAGCCATGCTCGGCTTCTGGCTCAACGGCCGCTTCACCTTCGGCAAGCCCGGGGCGCGCCTGGGGCGCGAGGAACTGCTGCGCTTCGCGGTCGCATGGGTTCTCCTCACCGGCGCTAGCACGCTGGGCCTTGCGGTCATCGAGGACCAGCTCAGCCTCAAGGCCGCCTGGATCGCCAAGCCGCTGGTGGAAGCCGCGCTGGCCGCCGTCAGCTTTTTCGTTTCAAGACATTGGGTCTATCGCGCCGCATGAATACTCCTTCCGCACGCATCGCCGTGGTCATTCCCTGCTTCCGGGTGCGCGAGCAGGTGCTGGACGTGATCGCCGCCATCGGCCCGGAAGTGGGCTGGATCTTCGCGGTCGACGACGCCTGTCCCGAGCACAGCGGGCGCTGGATCGAGGAGCACTGCCGCGACCCGCGCGTGAAGGTGCTGCGGCACGAGGTCAATCAGGGCGTGGGCGGGGCGGTGATGACCGGCTACCGCGCCGCGCTGGAGACCGCGGCCGAGGTCATCGTCAAGATCGACGGCGATGGTCAGATGGATCCCGCCCTGCTGCCGCGCTTTGCGGCGCCCCTGCTGGCAGGCCTGGCCGACTACGCCAAGGGCAACCGCTTCCACCGCATCGGTTTCGTGCGGCGCATGCCCTGGGTGCGCCTGTTCGGTAACGCGGTGCTGTCCTTCCTCACCAAGCTGTCCAGCGGCTACTGGCAGATCGCCGACCCCACCAACGGCTACACCGCGATCCGGCGCGAGCTGGTGGCCGAGCTGGAGCTGGATCGAGTGTCGCGGCGCTATTTCTTCGAATCGGATCTGCTGTACCACCTCTACGAAGTGGGCGCGGTGGTGGCCGACGTGCCGATGGTGGCGCGCTACGAGGGCGAGCCATCCAGCCTGCGCCCGATGCGGGTGATCGGACCCTTCCTGCTCGGTCACCTGCGCAATACCGCGCGCCGGGTGCTGTACGACTACTTCGTGCGCGGATTCTCGGTGGCCAGCGTGGAACTGGTGCTGGGCGCGGTGCTGTGGCTGTGGGGTGCAGGCTATGGCACCTGGCAGTGGCTGGAGTCGATCCGGAGCGGAACGCCGGCGACCGCGGGCACGGTGATGCTCGCGGCATTGCCGATCATCCTGGGCAGCCAGATGCTGCTGTCCTGGCTCAATTTCGACGTGAACGCCGAGCCGCGCATGCCGGTCCATCCGCGCCTGAAGGCGCGCAGCGGGCGGTAGGATCGCTGCGGGCAGGACGTCCGGTACTCCGCACGTCGGGCTGGAACGAGAAACGCCGGCACAGGGCCGGCGTTTTCGATGCGGTGGGTGGTGCGCGCAGCGGTCAGTGCTTGAGGTTCTTGCGCAGGCGCTCCAGCGCCTGGAGCTGGGCCAGCGATTCGGCCAGCTTGGCCTGCGCCTCGGACAGCTCCATCGCCTCGCCGCGCCCGGCGAGCACGCGCTCGGCCTCTTCCTTGGCGCGGCGCACCGCGGCCTCGTCGATTTCCTCGGCGCGGATGGCGGTGTCGGCCAGCACGGTCACCACGTCCGGCTGCACTTCCAGGATGCCGCCGGACACGGCGAAGTCGAGACGCTCGCCGTCGGGCCGCGTGACCACGACCTTGCCCGGCTTCAGGCGCGTGATGAGCGGCGTGTGGCGTGCCGCGATGCCGAGTTCGCCGACCTCGCCGGTGGCGACGACCAGCGTGGCCTCGCCCTGGAAGATCTCGCTCTCGGCGCTGACGATGTCACAACGGAAGGTGGTCATGGTTGCCTCGCTTCGTTCGGAACGTGATTTGCGATTCGTGATTGGCAAGAGCGTCTGGCTCGTCTGCCACCGCTCGTGTTGTTTCGAATCACCAATCGCGAATCACCAATCATGGCACTCAAGCCGCGATCTTCTTGGCCTTTTCGATCACGTCTTCGATGGTGCCGACCATGTAGAAGGCCTGCTCGGGCAGGTGGTCGTATTCGCCATCGACGATGCCCTTGAAGCCGCGGATGGTGTCCTTCAGAGACACATACTTGCCCGGCGAGCCGGTGAAGACTTCCGCGACGTGGAAGGGCTGGCTGAAGAAGCGCTCGATCTTGCGCGCGCGGGCCACGGCCAGCTTGTCGTCTTCCGAGAGCTCGTCCATGCCCAGGATCGCGATGATGTCCTTGAGCTCCTTGTACTTCTGCAGCGTAGCCTGCACGCGGCGCGCGGTTTCGTAGTGCTCGGTGCCGATCACGTTGGGATCGAGCTGGCGGCTGGTGGAGTCCAGCGGATCCACGGCCGGGTAGATGCCGAGCGAAGCGATCTGGCGCGAAAGCACGACGGTCGCGTCGAGGTGGGCGAAGGTGGTGGCCGGCGAGGGGTCGGTCAGGTCGTCGGCGGGCACGGACACGGCCTGGATCGAGGTGATCGAGCCGGTCTTGGTCGAAGTGATGCGCTCCTGCAGCACGCCCATTTCCTCGGCCAGGGTCGGCTGGTAGCCCACTGCGGACGGCATGCGGCCCAGCAGCGCGGACACTTCGGTACCGGCCAGGGTGTAGCGGTAGATGTTGTCCACGAACAGCAGCACGTCGCGGCCCTTGCCGGTCTTGGCGTCCTTCTCGTCGCGGAAGTACTCGGCCATGGTCAGGCCGGTCAGCGCAACGCGCAGGCGGTTGCCGGGCGGCTCGTTCATCTGGCCGTAGACCATCGCCACCTTGGACTCTTCGGGCTTGTCCTGGTTGACCACGCCCGACTCGATCATCTCGTGGTAGAAGTCGTTGCCCTCGCGGGTGCGCTCGCCCACGCCGGCGAACACCGACAGACCCGAGTGCGCCTTGGCGATGTTGTTGATGAGCTCCATCATGTTGACGGTCTTGCCGACGCCGGCGCCGCCGAACAGGCCGACCTTGCCGCCCTTGGCGAAGGGACACATCAGGTCGATCACCTTGATGCCGGTCTCCAGCAGCTCGTTGGCCGAGGACTGGTCTTCGTAGGATGGCGCCGAGCGGTGGATTTCCCACTGCGTGGCGGCCTTGACCGGGCCGGCCTCGTCGATGGGATTGCCCAGCACGTCCATGATGCGGCCCAGGGTGCCGGTGCCGACGGGTACCGAGATGGCGCTGCCGGTGTTGTTGGCCACGAGGTTGCGCTTGAGACCGTCGGTGGAGCCCAGCGCAATGGTGCGAACGACGCCGTCGCCGAGCTGCTGCTGCACTTCCAGCGTGATCGCCGTGCCCTCGACCTTCAGCGCGTCGTACACCTTCGGCACGCTCTCGCGCGGGAATTCGACGTCGACGACGGCGCCGATGATCTGAACAATCTTGCCCTGGCTCATGGTCATGCTCCGATTACTGTATGTGTTGCGTTACGCAATTTCGAGTATGGGGATAATGGGAATGGAGAATGGGGAATAGAGAATGGGCAAGAGCTGGCAGCGACCTGCGTTTACGATTCCCGATTCTCCTTTCTCCATTCCCCGCCGTCATCAGACGGCTGCCGCCCCGCCCACGATCTCCGAGATTTCCTGGGTGATCGCGGCCTGGCGGGCCTTGTTGTAGACGAGGTTGAGGGTGTCTATCAGCTTGCTGGCGTTGTCGCTCGCCGCCTTCATCGCGACCATGCGCGCGGCGTGTTCGGAGGCGACGTTCTCCAGCACGGCGTGATAGACCAGCGATTCGATGTAGCGGTTGATCACGTGGTCGAGCACGGTGGCCGGATCGGGTTCGTAGAGGTAGTCCCAGTCGTGCTTGACGACGTCGGTTTCCGAGGCCGGCAGGGGCAGCAGCTGGTCGAACGCGGCGCGCTGCACCATCGTGTTCACGAAGTCGTTGTAGACGATGTAAACGCGGTCCAGTTTGCCTTCGGTGTAGGCGTCCAGCATCACCTTGATCACGCCGATCAGGGGCTCCAGGCGCGGCACGTCGCCGATGTGGGTGACGCTGCCGACCATGTTGACCTTGACGCGGCGGAAGAACACCGAGGCTTTCTGGCCGATGGTGACGATGTCGGCCTCGACGCCCTTCTCCTGCCAGCCGCGCAGCTCGCCGACGATCTTGCGGAACAGGTTGTTGTTGAGGCCGCCGGCCAGACCGCGATCCGAGGAAATGACGATGTAGCCTACGCGCTTGACCTCTTCCCGCGTCGCCAGGAAGGGATGCACGTAGTCTGTGTTGGCGCGGGCCAGATGCCCGATCACCTGCCGCATCGCGCGCGCATACGGGCGCGAGGCCTTCATGCGGTCCTGCGCCTTGCGAATCTTGGATGCCGAGACCATTTCCAGCGCGCGCGTCACCTTGCGGGTGTTCTGCACGCTCTTGATCTTGGTTTTGATTTCTCTGCCGCCGGCCATTTGGCTCGCTCCGCTCGCGTGATCCGAAGTTACGTGATTGGTGATTCGTTATTCGTGATTGGCAAGATCGACACCCTCTGGCTGCCGAGAGTCACGCTTCTACGAATCACCAATCACAAATCACTAATTACGCCGGCTCAATACGAGCCGGTGGCCTTGAACTCTTCGATGCCCTTCTTGAACGCGGCTTCGATGTCGTTGTTCCAGTCGCCGGTGCTGTTGATCTGCTTCAGCAGGTCGGCGGCGGTGTTGTCGAAGTGCGCGTGCAGGCCGGCTTCGAAAGAGAGGATCTTGCCGACCGGAACGTCGTCCATGTAGCCCTTGTCGACCGCATAGATCGACAGCGACTGCTGCGCCACCGACATCGGGGCGTACTGCTTCTGCTTCATCAGCTCGGTGACGCGCTGGCCGCGCTCCAGCTGCTTGCGGGTGGCTTCATCCAGATCCGAGGCGAACTGGGCGAAGGCCGCCAGCTCGCGGTACTGCGCCAGCGCGATGCGGATGCCGCCGGAGAGCTTCTTCATGATCTTGGTCTGGGCCGCGCCGCCCACGCGCGACACCGAGATGCCGGCGTTCACGGCCGGGCGGATGCCGGCGTTGAACAGGTCGGTTTCCAGGAAGATCTGGCCGTCGGTGATCGAGATGACGTTGGTCGGAACGAAGGCGGAGACGTCGCCGGCCTGGGTTTCGATGATCGGCAGCGCGGTCAGCGAGCCGGTCTTGCCCTTGACCTCGCCGTTGGTGAACTTCTCGACGTAGTCGGTCGAGACGCGCGCGGCGCGCTCCAGCAGGCGGGAGTGCAGGTAGAACACGTCGCCCGGATAGGCTTCGCGGCCCGGCGGGCGCTTGAGCAGGAGCGAGATCTGGCGATAGGCGACGGCCTGCTTGGAGAGGTCGTCGTACACGATCAGGGCATCCTGGCCGCGGTCCATGAAGTACTCGCCCATGGTGCAGCCGGAGTAGGCGCTGATGTACTGCATCGCGGCCGACTCGGATGCCGTGGCGGCCACGACGATGGTGTGCGCCAGCGCGCCGTTTTCTTCCAGACGGCGCACGATGTTGGCGACCGTCGAGGCCTTCTGGCCGATGGCGACGTAGACGCACTTGACGCCCGTGCCCTTCTGGTTGATCACCGCGTCGATCGCCAGCGCGGTCTTGCCGGTCTGGCGGTCGCCGATGACCAGCTCGCGCTGGCCGCGGCCGATCGGGATCATCGAGTCGACCGACTTGTAGCCGGTCTGCACCGGCTGGTCGACGGACTTGCGCCAGATCACGCCCGGAGCCACGCGCTCCACCGGCGCGGTGAGGCTGGCGTTGATCGGTCCCTTGCCGTCGATCGGCTCGCCCAGCGCGTTCACCACGCGACCGAGCAGTTCCGGGCCGATCGGCACGGAAAGAATCTGGCCGGTGGTCTTGGCCACGGCACCCTCGCGCAGGTGCTCGTAGTCGCCCAGCACCACGGCGCCGACCGAGTCGCGTTCCAGGTTCAGCGCCAGCGCGTAGCTGGGCTGGCCTTCGGCGGCGGCGGGCAGTTCGATCATTTCGCCCTGCATCACGTCGGCCAGACCGTAGATGCGCACGATGCCGTCGGCCACCGAGGTCACCGTGCCTTCGTTGCGGGCTTCCGCGGAAAGCTTGGCCTTCTCGATGCGGTGCTTGATCAGTTCGCTGATTTCTGACGGGTTGAGCTGGGTTTGCATGGGAGTGTCCCTGGTGTCCGGCGCGAGCGCCGGCAAAGGTTCAAGAGAAATTCGTCACTGTGCGAGCGCGGTGCGCAGGCGGTCGAGCTTGCCGCGCACCGAGCCGTCGATCACAACGTCGCCCGCGTCGATGATCGCTCCGCCAAGCAAGGCGGGATCGACCGCGTGGCTGAGGGCGATTTCACTGCCGAAGCGGCGGCGCAGCGCGGCGCTGAGCGAAGCGATTTCGTCGCCGCCCAGGGCCGCGGCCGAGGTGACTTTCACCTTCACGACCTTTTCCGCTTCGGCCCGCGCCTGCTCGAACAGCACAGCGATCTCGGGCAGAAGCGGCAGTCGGCCGTTGCTCGCCAGCACGCGCAGGAACTGCAGGAAATCGGCATCGTCGCCGCGCTGCGGGGCGAACAGCGCGAGCGCCGCGTCCGCGGTCATGCCGGGGCTGGTGAGCAGCGGACGGACCGACGCGTCGCAAGCGATCGCGGCGGCCAGTCCGATCTGTTCGGACCAGGCCGGCAGTTTGCCCTGCTCACGCGCCAGCGAGAACGCGGCGCGTGCGTAGGGTCGTGCGAGGGTGAGGGCGGTGCTCATCGCGAGGCTCCGGAATCAAAGCTGGGCGGCAAGTTCGTCGAGCAGGGCCTTCTGGGCGCTGCCGTCGATCTGGCGGGAGATCAGCTTCTCGGCACCGGCCACGGCGAGATCGGCGACCTGGCGACGCAGTTCTTCCTTGGCGCGGAAGGTGGCCGCCTGGATCTCGGCCTGCGCCAGCGTCTTCTGCTGCTCGGCTTCGGCGATCGCCTCGTGCTTGGCTTGCTCGACGAGCTGGTTGGCGCGGGCGTTGGCCTGGTCGATGATCTGGTTGGCCTTGTTGCGCGCCTCGCGCAGGAGCTCGGCGATCTGCGCCTCGGCCCGGGCCAGGCTTTCCTGGCTCTTGTCCGCGGCGGCCAAGCCCTCGGCGATCTTCTTCTGGCGCTCTTCGATCGCATTGAGCAGGGGCGGCCAGATGAAGCGCGCGATCAGCCAGATCAGGCTGGCGAAGGCCAGCGCCTGGGCAATCAGGGTCAGATTGAGGTTCATGGGTACGCTCTGCCTGGAGTCGGGTTGCTTCCGGCAAGGACGCCGGAAGGGATCCGGTCGGCCCGGTGCGGCGCGCGGATCGGACGATCAGCGCGCAACCGGGCCGGCGTCGATCAGCCGATGTAGGCCTGCAGCGCGCTCAGGAACGGGCTGGCGAAGGCGAACAGCAGGCCGACGGCGGCCGAGATGATGAACGGGGCGTCGATCAGGCCGGCGGTGATGAACATGCGGACCTGCAGCACCGGGATCAGCTCGGGCTGACGGGCGGAAGACTCGAGGAACTTGCCGGCCATGATGGCCAGGCCCAGGCCGGCGCCCAGCGCGCTCAAGCCGATCATGATGCCGATGCCCAGAACGGACCAGGCCTGGAGGGTAGCGAGGGCGGTCAAAGTTTCCATGGTGTACTCCGAAACGGATAGCTGAGGGTTGAAGGAGGGTGGAGCAAGAAACGTCAGTGGCCTTCTTCGGCCAGGCTGAGATAGACGATGGACAGCATCATGAAGATGAAGGCCTGCAGCGGCACCACGAGCAGGTGGAAGATCATCCAGCCCAGACCGAAGGTGGCGCCGCCGAGCATTCCGAGAATGCCCGCGCCGCCCAGCACCCAGATCAGCAGGAAGACGATTTCACCGCCGAACATGTTGCCGAACAGACGCATCGCGAGCGAAACCGGCTTGGACAGCCACTCGACGATGTTGAGGATGAGGTTGAAGGGCACCATCCACTTGCCGAACGGCGCCGTCAGGAATTCCTTGGTCAAGCCGCCCACGCCCTTGGACTTGAGCGCGAAGAACAGGGTGAGGAAGAACACGCTGATCGAAAGACCGAGCGTGGCGTTCACGTCGGCGGTGGGAACCGGCTTCCAGTAGTGCACGCCGAGCAGTTCCAGCGGCTTGGCGATGAAGTCGGCCGGGATGAACTTGGTGGCGTTGAGCAGCAGGATCCAGAAGAACAGGGTGATCGCGATCGGCGTGACCAGCTTGCTCTTGCCGTGATAGATGTCGCGCGCCTGGCGGTCGGCGAACTCCAGCAGGATCTCGATGAAGGCCTGCCACTTGCCCGGCACGCCGGCGGTGGCCTTGCGGGTAGCCAGCCAGCAGCCGAAGAAGAACAGCAGGCCGAGGATGCCCGAGGTGATGAGGGTGTCCAGGTGCAGCGTCCAGAAGGCGCCGTCTCCGACCTGCTTGTCGAGGTACTGGAGGTGATGCCCGATGTAGCTTGCCGGGGTGAGTTCTTCCGCCTCGACCGTCATGTGATGGACCCTGAAAACCGATGAATTTGAAGGGAAAGCCTGTTCAGCGGCGCAGCATTGCCAAGACCTGCGCCAGCAGCGCGACGAGGACGCCGCCGACCAGTGCCGCAGGGGGCAGGTGCCACACCGCGAGCCCGAGCAGCAGCGCGGCCAGCAGCAGCGCCCACTTGAGCACCAGACCCGTGACCAGACGTCCCAGCGCCAGTCCGGCCGCTGCCGGGGTCTGTCCGCCGAGGGCGACCCAGGCCGAAAGCCAGCCTCCGAGCGCCAGTGCGCCGCCGCCGAGGGCCGCCGCCAGCGCGTGCGCCGGGCTTGCGGCCAGCAGGGCCAGCGCGACGACTGCCACCGCGAGCACTTGGGCGAGCAGCGCCTTTCGGGCCTGTTGCCGGCCGTGGATCACGGTGTTGAGCACGGTTGCCTTCCGGTTTGGGGAGACGCGCCGCCAGCCGCGCGGAAACGTCCTGCTAAGCCTGTCAAGTGTAACAGGAAACAAATTTGAGCGGCAACTGTGCTGCGGTGCAGCACCACGCGGAGAGATGCCTGCGCGACCTTCCTCGGAGCGACCGTCCTGAACCGGGCCGGCCGGCCCGGAATGCCCGGAACCTGAGCGTTCCCTGTCGATCCGGGGCTGCGTTCCCACGCGCGCGCCGTTCAGGCATGGCCCGCCCATGCAGCGTCGGGATCGGGAAGGATCAGCGCGACGCAGACGCCGCCGCCGGCGCGGTTGCTCAGCCCGATTCTCCCGCCGTGGGCTTCGATCACCTCGCGCGCCAGCGCAAGGCCCAGTCCGGTGCCCTGGCGTTTGGTGGAATAGAACGGCAGCAGGGCGTGCGCCAGCACCGCCTCGCTCATGCCCTGGCCGCGGTCGCGCACCTCGATGCGCCAGCCGGACGGGGCGCGGCGGATGCTCAGCCGGACTTCTTCCGGAGCGGAACCGGATTCGTGCGCGTTCTTGAGGAGGTTGATCAGCGCCTGCTCCATCTGCGCCGAATCGAAGTGCCCCACGCCTTTGGGCGGCTGCACCTCGGCCGCGAAATCCACCTGCGCGCCGATCCGCGCGATGAGATCGCTCCAGCGCACCGGCGCCCGCCGCGGCGCCGGCATCTTGGCGAAGCGCGCGTAGTCGCGGATGAAGCCTTCCAGATGCCGCGCGCGCTCCTCGATGGTGGCCAGCGCCGCCGGCAGGCGCTCGGTCTGGCCCCGGCGCAGCAGCTCGGCGCCCGAATGCGCGAGCGAGGCGATCGGAGCCAGCGAGTTGTTGAGCTCGTGGCTGATGACGCGGATGACCTTCTTCCAGGTCTGCACCTCCTGACGGCGCAGCTCGGTGGTGAGCTGGCGCAGCAGGGCCAGCTCGTGCACCCGGCCGTTGAGGCGGAAGCGCCGCCGCGCCAGGTGGTAGACCTCTTCCTCTTCCTCGCGGCCCACGGTGAACATGCCGTCGCCACCGCGCGCGAACGCCTCGCCGACGGCCGGATCGGCCTGCGCCAGGATGCCTTCGAGCGCGCGTCCTTCCAGCCGGCGGCCTTCGCCCAGCAGGCGGCGCGCGGCGAGGTTGCCGAGCACCACGCGGCCGGCCGCGTCGATCAGCAGCATCGCCACGGGCGTGTTCTGCACCATGGTGTCGAGCAGCAGCTCGCGCTGCACCAGCGAAAGGCGCTGCTCGCGCAGCACCTCGCCCAGCGCGTTGTGGGCCTCGACCAGCGCGCCCAGATCGTCGCCGCCGTCCCAGGCGATGCCGAAGCTGAAGTCGCCGTCGCGGTAGCTCGACACCGTGCCCGACAGCGCGCGCAGCAGCGACCGCACCGGCGCCAGCGCGCGATGGATGGCCAGCGCCGTGAGCGGTGCGCTGGTGGCGAAGGAGAGCAGCGCCGCGGTCCGCGCCTCGAACCAGATCGACAGGAGGGCCGCCAGCACCGCCGCCAGCGCCAGACCGCCGCAGGCCAGAAGCGCCATCTGCGATCCGAGCGGCAGCCGGCGCAGCGGTGCCATCTCAGCCGCGCGCGATGCCGAGCCGGTCGAGCCGGCGGTACAGCGCCTGACGCGACAGCCCGAGTTCGGCGGCGGCCTGCGCCAGCACGCCGCCGCTGCGCGAAAGCGCCGCCTCGATGCTGGCGCGGTCCGGTTCCTCTGCGCTGGCCGGCACCGGGTTCGATGGTGTCGCCGGCAGCCCCAGCTCGACCGCTTCCACGACATCGCCCTGCGCCAGCAGCGCGGCGCGCTGCATCACGTTGCGCAGTTCGCGCACGTTGCCCGGCCAGGCGTGGCGCTGGAGTGCGCGCTCGGCCGATTCCGACAGACGCTTGTGCGGCGGCAGGAAGTGCCGCGCCAGCGGCAGGATGTCGCGCGGCCGCGCAGCGAGCGGAGCGATGGCCAGCTCGATGCCGTTGAGCCGATAGAACAGGTCCTCGCGGAATTTTCCTTCGGCGATGAGCGCGGGCAGGTCGGCATTGGTGGCGCTGACGATGCGCACCTTGACCTGGCGCTCGCGGTTGCCGCCGAGGCGTTCGAAGCGCCCGGTTTCCAGCACCCGCAGCAGCTTGACCTGACCGGCCAGCGGCAGGGTGCCGATCTCGTCGAGGAACAGGGTGCCGCCGTCGGCGGCCTCGAACTTGCCTTCGCGCGCCTTGGCCGCGCCGGTGTAGGCGCCGGCCTCGGCCCCGAACAATTCCGCCTCGATCAGCTCGCCTGGCAGCGCGCCGCAGTTGAGCGCCACGAAGGGGCCGGACTTCACCGGCGAGTTGTGGTGGATGATCTCGGCGTAGCGTTCCTTGCCCGCGCCGTTGGGGCCGGTGATCAGCACGGGGATCTCCGAGCGCGCGATCTGGCAGGCCAGCCGCAGCGAGGCTTCGCTGGCCGCGTCGGCGTAGACGATGCCGCGCAGGTCGAAGTCGGATTCCAGCGCGCGTCGGCGCTGGCGTTCGCCACCCTGCATCCGGGCCAGCTCGCGGCGGCTTTCGCCCAGCTCCAGCAGGTTGTTGACCGTGACCACGAGCTTCTGGTCGTCCCAGGGCTTGGCCAGATAATCGGCCGCGCCGGCCTTGATCAGCTCCACCGCCGCTTCCAGATGGGTCCAGCCGGTGAGCAGGATCACCGGAAGATCCGGGTGCGCCTTGCGGATGGCGTGGAACAGCGCCACGCCCTCATGGCCCGAGGTGGTGTCGGCAACGAAGTTCATGTCCTGGATCACCAGGTCCACCGGCTCGCGTTCCAGCACGGCCAGCCCGGCCTGCGGCGAGCCGGCGTGCAGGCAGCGCAGGTCGTGCAGCGAGAACAGCGTCTCCAGCGCGATGCCCACGGCGGGGTTGTCGTCGATGATGAGCAGGGTGGGCATGGGGCGATTCTAGTGGCGATTGCAGCGGTGGATTCAGGCCGAGCGGGTGGCGGTGGCCGGCGGCACCGAGGCCGCACGGCGCGCCGGGCCCAGCACCGCGATCTGGCCCAGAAGCCACAGCGCCAGCGCGCCAACGGGCAGATAGGCGAGCGGCAGGCGCGGCAGTTCGTAGTGCGACATGAGCAACTGGTTCAGTCCGAACGCCAGCGCCATGCCCAGCACGATGCCGAGGCCCGCGATCAGGAAGTTCTCGGTCTGGAAATAGCGCAGGATCTGGCCGCGGGTGGCGCCCAGCGCGCGGCGGATGCCGATCTGGCGGGTGCGCTGGCCGACCCAGAAGCTGGTCAGTCCGACGATGCCCAGCGCGGTCACGAACAGCAAGAGGCCGCAGACCAGCAGGAGCAGGCCGATCATGTCGCGGTCTGCGGCGAAGTATTCGGCACGGCTTTCTTCGAAGCTGCGCTTGCGCCAGACCAGACGGTTCGGATCGTTCCTGTCCAGCGCGACCAGTGCCTGCTCCAGCACTTCCTGGCGACGCGAAGGATCGGCCGTGCGCAGGACGTAGCGGCCACCGTTGTTGAAGTTCATGCGCAGCGGAAAGATCACCGCATAGGTGCGGTTGTTGTCCATCAAATTGGGGCGCAGCAGGGTGTCGACCACGCCGACGATGGTCAGCGGAATGTTGGCCATGTAGATCGTCTTGCCGAGCGCTTCTTCCTCGGGGAACAGGCGTTCGGCGGCCGCCTTGCTGAGGAGGGCCGGCGAGTGCGTCGGAGCCGGAATCGTGCCGTCGT
The DNA here is from genome assembly GCA_963205495.1 of Pseudomonadota bacterium. Classification (GTDB taxonomy): domain Bacteria; phylum Pseudomonadota; class Gammaproteobacteria; order Xanthomonadales; family Xanthomonadaceae; genus Denitratimonas. The sequence goes on along the minus strand of CAUJIN010000062.1, from coordinate 29,643 downwards.
CCAGCGCCTGCCGGCTGAGGTACTCCTCGGGCAGGAAATCGCGCCCGGCCGCGAGGCGCACGCCCAGGGTTTCCAGCGTCTGCTCCCCGATCATGTACTGGGTGGCATTCAGAGTCGGGACTTCCTGCTCGGCGGTGAGCGCCAGCGAGGTGTTCCAGCTGCCGTTCTGGAAGGGAAGCTGGTTGATGATGGTGGCCCGCTCCACTCCGGGGATGCCGCGCAGCGCGGCCAGGTCCTCGGCGGTGCGCGCATCGGCATCGGCCTGCTGACCGATGCCGCTCAGACCGATTTCGACCAGCAGTTCTTCGTCCATGCCGCTGGAAAGGCCCAGCGTTTCCAGGCGCTGGCTGACGATGAACAGGGCATTGCACAGGATCGCGCAGCTCAGCGCGATTTCCAGCACGATCAGCGCGACCGCCGTCTTGTGGCGGCGCAGGGTGGAAAGTATCGGGCGAATTTCCATGGGAAGGGACCGTGGTTGGTGATTGGTGCAGGTCGGGCGCGCAGGCCCGACCTGCGAATCGTCGGGGACGTAGCCCCGACCTACTGGGATTTCAGTTGCAGGGCGGGGGCCACCTGCATCGCGCGCCAGGCGGGCAGCACCCCGGCCAGCACGCTGGCGGCAAGCGCCAGCGCGAAGGTCAGTAGCAGCATCGAACCATCCAGCTGCGCCAGCGCGGCGTATTCGGAAGGTCGCTGTCGCACCGCCCACAGGCCGCCCAGCGCAAACAGCAGGCCGAGCAGGCCGCCGGCCAGGCCGAGCGTTCCGGCTTCCACCAGACACTGGAGGAAAATGTCGCGGCGCGAGGCGCCCAAAGATCGGCGCACGCCGATTTCACCGCTGCGGCGCAGGAACTTGGCCAGCAGCAGGCCCACGGTGTTGACCAGGCACACCAGCAGGAAGCCGAACGCAAGCCACATCTGCAAACGCACATCGCCCGGCACCACGCTCTGGAAATCCAGCCAGGCCATCACGTCGCGCAGGCGGGTGTTGGGCGGGCGCTCGAAGCGGCCTGCGGCGCGCTGCTGCTCGGAGTAGTTGTCGAGATAGGTCTTGAAGGCGGCGGCATCGGCCGGAGAATCCAGTTCCACCCAGTACTGGATCCACGAACAGGGCGCGCTCAGCGCGGTCGGATCATTGACGATCTCGCGTCCGAAGCAGTTCATGCTCCCGCGTCGACCCAGCACGAGGTCGCGCGAGGTGGAAAAGGGCACGAACACCTCTTCCTCGCGGTCATAGGCGGAACCGACGACGTCGTAGAAGGACGGCCTGGGATTCCAGGCATCGAGCACGCCGACGATGCGCAGCGCGTGCCCGTCGAGGCGAAGCTCCCGGCCCACGCCGCTTTCCCCGCCGAACAGCTTTTCGTTGAGCGCGCGACTGATCACCGCCACGCGCGCTTGCGCTTCCTCCTCGGTCGCGCTCCAGCCCTGGCCGAACAGGAACGGCGTGTCGAACATCGGAAAGAAATCCGCCGAGGTGTAGCGCGTGCCGACCTGGAACGGCTTGCTCGAACCCGACTGCGGCTCCACGATCGCGCCTCCGCCGGTCATCATCGCCTGGCGCGGGGCCTTCTTCTGGCGCAGCAGCTCTTCCGCATCGAAGCGGGTGAGCTGCCACTCAGGCTCTTCGCCCGGCTGGTAGCCCTCGCGGGTCTGCGGATCGAGCTGGACATAGAACAGTCGCCCGCTCTTGTGCGGAATCGGATCCCCGGACAGCACGTGGAACACGGTGAGCGTGGTCATCGCCGCACCGATGCCCAGCGCGATGGCCAGCACCATAAGCGCGGTGAGCACCTTGTTGCGGCGAAAGCTGCGCAGGGCGAGCTTGAGGTAGTAGGCGAGCATGTCCCTCTCCTCACTCGACCGCTTCGGCCAGCGCCGGCCTGCGCAGCAGGCCGGGCTCGCGCACCAGATCGCTGACCCGCCCATCGACGATGTGCACGTTGCGCTGCGCGCGTGCGGCCAGCTCCGGATCGTGCGTCACCATCACGATGGTGGTGCCCAGGCCGTTGATTTCCTCCAGCAGCTCCATCACCCCGCGCGCCATCTGCGAATCGAGGTTGCCGGTGGGTTCGTCCGCCAGCAGCAGGCGCGGGCTGCCCGCCAGCGCGCGCGCGATGGCGGCGCGCTGCTGCTGCCCGCCGGAGAGTTCCGCCGGGTAGTGCTTCATGCGCGAACCCAGGCCCACGCGGGTGAGCGCCTCCTCGATGCGCTGCTTGCGTTCTGCTGCCGCCATGCCGCGATAGCGCAGCGGCACATCGACGTTGTCGAACAGGTCGAGATCGGGGATCAGGTTGAATCCCTGGAAGATGAAGCCGATCTTGCGGTTGCGCAGGCGCGAGCGGGCGCTGTCGTCGAGGTGGCTGACATCTTCGCCGTCGAGCAGGTATTGCCCGCTGCTGTAGGTTTCCAGCAGCCCCGCGATGTTGAGGAAGGTGGTCTTGCCCGAGCCGGACGGCCCGGTGACGGCGACGAATTCGCCTTCCTTCACGACCAGATCGAGCGATCGCAGGGCGTGGGTTTCCACCAGTTCGGTGCGGTACACCTTGGTGATCTGGCGCATCTCAAGCATGGGAATCTCCTTTGGAATAAGAGGCAAGCTGATCCGAAACTCCGATCAGCGATTGATACGTACCTTTTCAGCGCGTTCGAAAAGATCGCTGCCGGACACGACCACGCGCTCGCCTTCGGCCAGGCCGTCGAGCACCTCGACTTCGCCCAGGCTCGATGCGCCCAGCCGCACCTTGCGGCGCCGCGCCGTGCTGTCGTCCAGCACATAGGCGTGACCGGCGTCCTGCTCGACGAAGGGGCCCCGTTCGAGCTTGAGCACGTTGGTACGGGTATCGAGCACGATGCGCACCGACAGGCGCTGGTTCTGGCGCAGGCCGGGCGGCTGCGCGCCCTCGTCAAAGCGCAGCCGCGCGGTGACTTCGCCATTGACCACTTCCGGCGACACCGCCGACACCGTGGCCGGATAGTTCGTGCCGACGCTGCTGATCTGCGCCGGAACGCCGAGGGCAAGATCGCGCGCAAAGCTTTCCGGAACGCGGATCTCCACCTCGAACACGGAAAGGTCGATCACCCCCAGCACCGGCGCGTTCACCGCCACGTGGCTGCCTTGCGCCACCTGCACCTGGCCCACCTGCCCATCGAAAGGCGCGCGCAGGGTGAGCGCCTCCACCTGCCGGCGCAGCTCGGCTGCCACCGATTCCTGGCGCTGCGCGGCGATCTTCTTGTTTTCCGCCTCCACCTGCGCCAGCTCCCGGCGCATGGCGAATTCCTGCTCGGCGGCGGCCAGACCGATCTGCGCCTTCTGCACCTGATCGCGGGCGCGGTCGAGGTCGTTGCGCGGGATCGCGCCGCGATCGAAGGCGCTCTGGCTGCGCTCCAGATCGCGCTGCGCGGCGATGTCGTCGATGCGCGCCTGATCCAGCAGCTTGCGCGCCGCCGACTGCGCCAGCCGCGCATCGAGCCCGGCGCGCCGGGCTTCGCCATCGAGGCTGGCGAGCGTCGCTTCTTCCTGCACCAGGCGACTGCGCAGTTCCGGGCTGTCGATCACCGCCAGCGCCTGCCCCGCCTGCACCGCATCGCCAGCCACCACGTTCAGCCTGACCGTGCCGGCGGCGATGGCGTAGAGCGTGGGCGCATTGGCCGTGGTGACGCGGCCCTCGGCGGCCAGATCGCGCACCAGATCGCCGCGCACCACCTCGGCGATGCGCAGGCGCGAGGCGTCGAAGGATCGCGCGCCGGCGCTCCAGCTCGCTGCCAGCCAGACCGCCACGCCCGCCAGCGCCAGCGCGGCGGCGGCAGGAAGCAGCCAGCGCCGGGAGCGGGCGTGGGCTGCGCGTGCCCGGGGCAGGTCCTGGGCGGCGGTGTCGCGGATCATGGTCGAGCCTGAGCGGAAGTTTGTTCCCTCCTTTGCAGGGATCGTGCCAATTCGATGGCATTTCGCAACCTGTTGATGTCAATGATGGTTTTGCTATGTCGCCCGCAAATTGTCCTGTCCGGCCGGACGTTCGCCACCGGCCGGCGGACAGGGCCATGCGATACTCCGGGCTTTCCCGCGAACGAGGTTTTCCATGTGCGGAATCGTTGGTGCCATTGCCCATCGTGATGTCGTGCCGCTGCTGGTCGACGGGCTGAAACGGCTGGAATATCGCGGCTACGACTCGGCCGGCATCGCCGTGGTCGAGACCGACCGCGTGCGGCGCGTGCGCCGCACCGGAAGGGTGGCGGAAATGGAAGCGGCGGCGCAGGCCGAGCACCTCGCCGCCCGACTCGGCATCGGCCACACCCGCTGGGCCACGCACGGCGGCGTCACCGAATCCAACGCCCATCCGCACATCAGCCACGGCGAGCTGGCGCTGGTGCACAACGGCATCATCGAGAACCACGAGGCCCAGCGCGAACGCCTTCAGGCGCTGGGCTACGAGTTCGAATCGCAGACCGATACCGAAGTCATCGCCCACCTCATCCACCACCACCGCGCGCAGGGCGCGAGCCTGCTCGGCGCCCTGCAAAAGTCGGTGAAGGAACTGCACGGCGCCTACGCGCTGGCGGTGATCGACCAGCGCGACCCGGAAACGCTGGTGGCGGCGCGCGTGGGCTGCCCGCTGCTGATCGGCCTGGGCGAGGGCGAGAACTTCGTCGCCTCGGATGTCTCGGCCATCGTCTCGGCCACGCGCCGGGTGATCTTCCTTGAAGAGGGCGACACCGCCCGGCTGACCTGCGAGAGCGTGGCGGTGTTCGACGCCGACGACGCGCCGGCAGAGCGCGAGGTGCACGTTTCCGATGTCTCGCTGGCCTCGCTGGAGCTCGGCCCGTATCGCCACTTCATGCAGAAGGAAATCCACGAGCAGCCGCGCGCCATCAGCGACACCGTGGAAAGCCTGCTCGGTGCGGGAAGCTTCGATCCCGCCCTGTTCGGGGCGGACGCGGCGCAGGTATTCACCGGCATCGATTCGGTGCAGATCCTCGCCTGCGGCACCAGCTACTACGCCGGCCTCACCGCGCGCTACTGGCTGGAAGACCTCGCCGGCATCCCCTGCGCCGTGGACATCGCCAGCGAGTACCGCTATCGCCGCGTGGTGGGCGATCCGCGCCAGCTCGTCGTCACCATCTCCCAGTCCGGCGAAACCCTGGACACGATGGAGGCGCTGAAATACGCCAAGGCGCAGGGCCAGGAACGCACGCTTTCCATCTGCAACGTGCCCGAAAGCGCGATCCCGCGCGCCAGCCGGCTGGTGTTCCACACCCGCGCCGGGGCCGAGATCGGCGTGGCCTCGACCAAGGCCTTCACCACCCAGCTCGTCGCCCTGTTCGCGCTGGCCGCAACGCTCGGCAGGCTGCGCGGGCGTGTGGATGCGGCGCGCGAGGCGGAGCTTCTGGAGGCGCTGCGCCACCTGCCCGGCAGCGTGCAGCACGCGCTCAACCTCGAACCGCAGGTCGCCGCCTGGGCGGAAAAGTTCGCGCCGCGCCAGCACGCGCTGTTCCTCGGCCGCGGCACGCACTTCCCGATCGCGCTGGAAGGCGCGCTCAAGCTCAAGGAAATCTCTTACATCCACGCCGAAGGCTATCCCGCCGGCGAGCTCAAGCACGGCCCGCTGGCGCTGGTGGACGCGGCGATGCCGGTGGTGGTGATCGCGCCCAACGACGCGCTGCTGGAAAAGGTGAAGTCCAACATCCAGGAAGTGCGCGCGCGCGGCGGCGAGATGTTCGTGTTCGCCGACGCCGACAGCAGCTTCACCGCTTCCGAAGGCGTGCACGTGATCCGCACCCCGCGCCACGTCGGCATCCTCTCGCCGATCGTGCACGCCATCCCGGTGCAGCTCCTGGCCTACCACACCGCTCTGGCGCGCGGCACCGACGTCGACAAGCCGCGCAATCTGGCCAAGAGCGTGACGGTGGAGTAGGGCGAGGTGCTTGGCTGATCCCCTGTTGTTTGATGGCGAACGAACCGGCCTGGGGAGTATCGACGCATGTTCTGTCGTCTTGGCTACACTTGGCGAACGAAACTTCGGCAACGACAGGGCGATGGCAAACATCCATCATCATATTGCCGTATCCCTTGGTGGAGCTTGCAAGAACATCATCCATCCGACACGACGTCCGTTGACCGTCACGGGAAACGGCATTGGTGGCCACACCCTCGAACGATTTCCGTCCCGGGGAAGCTGATTCGAGAGCGATGATGGACACCAAGATCAACAACGAGCCAGCCAATCTTTCAACCGTGGCCGACTACGTCGCGGCGATTCGGCGCGTAAGATCAGGCATATTCATCAGCAGGCTTAGCGAGATCGGGCAGCAGTTTTTCGCGTCGATCTTCGGTGCTCCTTTGTTTGCCTTGTCCAGGCTTGCGCCCGAATCCATTGCTTCAAACGACAGCAGCCTACTCGTCATCACATCTAACCCTGCTCATGCTGCAGACGGTGGTCGTTGGTGGTCCCTCTACGCAAAGATCCACAAGCCAAGCAAATTTGGCCTGACGGTTTGCTTTTCCCACAAGCCCCCGAATGGAAAGCCGCCAAAGCCGCTGTTGTTCCAGCCGCCTCAACAGATCGTCAGGAGTTGGCAAAAGCATCTTCAGTCCTTGGGCTCGCCGCCTGATGTAGTTATGCTGTATCCAAAAGACTTCGATGAGCTCGCGGCCGTCAACAGCGAGCTGATCGCTCGCGCCTCAGGCAGCAAGTTGCTAGTTGCGTTTCACACTCGTATGGAGGCGCTGATTGCCCGCTGCTTGTTGGTATCCAGTGGTTACTCTGCCGGCGACTTGATCGACTTCCGCCAATCTCAGGATGAGCCTCAACATTTTGCTTCGGGTGCATGGTGGCTTTCTTCGACCGTCCCCGAGGCCGGAAAGTGCGTAGCTGCGGATGTCGAGCTGGTCGCCAGGCTCCGGGATGGGTACTCCTGGTTGTCGCAGTTCTTGCGCTTGGCCGATACCAAAGAGGAAGCGGCGGACATCGCCAGGTTGATTGCCTGCCGCAGCAACGACATCGTCGAAGGCGAGACAGTACAAACCATCAGACTGTCTGGCAGCAGCGGCTTTGATCTCGCATCGGGCCGCTTCTTCAAGATTATTGATGAAGATGCGGGTGCGGAAAGCTTCGCTTGGGATGGCAACGTCATGAGTTCCGACTTGCTGGCGCTGCAACCACCCGCCAGCCTGGAAGGTTCGGAAGACGAAGATCGTCTGGCGTTGCTGCTCTGGTTCAGTTACGCGACAGCACAAGATGCAGAGCGCGAACTGATGAAATTGGCGAGCAAGAATGCCTCGGATCAGTTTGCAGAATGTGATAGCACAAGACCACCCGAATCACCTTCCAGCGCTTCTGTCGAAAGTCAGGTCGCATCAGCAACGACGATTGAAGTTGCATCAAATGACGCAACAATCGAAGGCGCTACGATCGAATCTTCTGAAGCCACTTTGCAACCCGCTACATCGGTGCCGGTCGAGGCTGGAGACGCCAATGCAGGGCCGAATACTCTCGGGGGAAATCGTCCCAAGCTCTCGCGCAGCGCCGGCACGGTCAACGTGCTGGCACTCGCGGCCATGCTGGGGAAAGGAAGCGAGGATTCGAGCACCCTCTTCGAGTTGGCCAAAGATCGAATCCTTGCATGGTTGGCCAGCAGTGGCGTTGCTCTCCAAAGCTCAACTGAGAACACGCACATCGAGTCCCCAGCCGGCGAAGTGACCGTCGAGACCGATGGCCAATCCATTTGGACGATGCGGTTCGACAACCGCAGCACGATGGAAACCGGTGCAATCTGGCGCGTAGAAGCCACTCTGATCGGGAAGCCCGTACCCGCCATCAGCCTGCGTCTGATCCAGGTGCGCAGCAGCGAGGATGCACCGCCCCCAGTTATCAGCGGTGTGCCGCGTTTGATCGGCACCATTTCCGAGAGCGTTGGCTTGCAGGATGCCGGCGAGCAACTGCGCAATACGGCTTTGTACTTGAAGGACGAAGGCGACAGCACATGGCTCGGCCGCCTTCTCCTCAATCCGCATCGCACCCAGCCCGTGATTGTCATCTCAGGCAAAGTGGATGCCTCGGCAGATCGTCTCGCCAAGAGACTTGCGGGTATTGCGCATGTGGTCTGCATTGATCACGCCATGTCCAACAGGATGATTCGCGCGTTCGGGCGCGAGCGCTCGGTGTTCGGCAATGCCGTTCGCCTGTATCGCCCCGGCTTCAGCGCAGATGCCAACCCCTATCAGCACCCGACATGGTCTCTGAAAGGCGTACAGCTTCCAACGTGGTTGGCCAACAACATCTTCGAGGAAGCTTGCGCGATCAGCCTTGAGGCTGGCGATCTGGATGACCGCGCGCCATCGTTTCAATCCATCCGCAACTTGCTGGCAGCCAAGCGCATCGCTTTGTCGGAGCAGCGCATCTCCGAACTTCGGCAGCAAACCGAGAAGGCCGTCTCCAGCAAAGACGAAAAAATCCGCCAGCTTCAGGAAGTACGCGACGAGCAGCAGTCGATGCTCGCCACATACCGAGAAGAGAACACAAAACTCATCCAGCAGATCGAACAGCTGAAGCGTGAATTGCACGCTACGCGGCTGGAATACAGCGCCGCTGCGGAAGAAGTTCGGCAGCTGAACTATCGACTCAACAATCACTGGGCAGACGATGTGCTTGGCGATCACGCCCAGACCGAAGAAACCTATTACCCAGACAACTGGGACGAACTGGAAATGTGGGTTGAGGAATACGGCGAAGGCAAGCTGGTGCTGCACGAGAAGGCCATCAAAGCCGCAAAAGAATCACCATTCAACGATATTCCTTTCGCCTACAAAGCCCTCGAATATCTGGTGCGCTATTTCATCCCGATGAAGCAGCGTACCCCGGGTGACGATGCCCCCTTCCAAGCCGAGATCGCCGCACTGAAATTACTTGGGCTTGAACGCGAACCTGTAGGCGAGGCGCTGAACAATCACCGCTACAAGCAGTCATATCGCCGACTCTACGAGGGGAAAACGATATGGCTGGAAGACCACTTGAAATGGGGTGTGGGCTTCGACCCGGCCACGCTGTTCCGCCTGTATTTCCATTATCACGAAGCCAGCGGCAAGGTGATCGTCGGTCATCTGACCACGCACTTGCCCAATAGCCTGACCCATACCTCCTGAACACCATGCCCACCAAAGACCTCACTGCCTTGCTGCACCAACTCATCACCACCTGGGAAAACGAGGTGGTGGAGTTCAAGCAGGCCGCCGATGCCTACGGCACCGATGACATCGGCAAATATTTTTCCGCGCTGGCGAACGAGGCAAACCTGCGCGGGGCAGAACGCAGCTGGCTGGTGTTCGGTGTCAACAACAAGACCCGTGCGGTCGTCGGCACCGACTACCGCACGCAAAAAGATCGCCTGCAAAGCCTCATGCAACAGATCGCCACCGATGCCGAACCTCGCGTCACCTTTCGCGAGATCCATGAATTGCAGCACGCAGATGGCCGCGTGTTGCTGTTCGAGATTCCTGCCGCACCGCTGGGTATGCCGATTGCGTGGAAAGGCCACTACTACGCCCGCGCCGGGGAAAGCCTGAGTCCGCTGGGCTTGGACAAACTGGATGAGATCCGTGGCCAGACGCTGTCGCAGGACTGGACTGCGCAAGTCGTGCCTGCCGCCACGTTGGCCGACCTGGATGAAACGGCCGTGGCCAAGGCGCGTGAGTCCTTCGCCAGGAAATACGCCAACCGCATCGAACTGCCGGAAGTGATGGGGTGGCCGCTGTCCACCTTCCTCGACCGCGCGCGCCTGACGCAAGGCGGGCAGATCACCCGAACTGCCTTGCTGCTGCTTGGCAAGGCGGAGGCGGCTTACCTGTTGTCGCCGCATCCGGCGCAAATGACCTGGAGCCTGGAGGGCAGCGAACGCGCCTACCAACACTTCGGCCTGCCGTTCCTGCTCGCCACCACGGCGCTTTACCAGCGCATCCGCAACATCCAGCTGCGCATCCTGCCGCAGAACGAGCTGGTGCCCGTGGAATTGCCGAAGTACGACCAGAAGATCGTGCTGGAAGCCTTGCACAACTGCATTGCGCATCAGGACTATCGTCGCAATGGCCGGGTGGTGGTGAAGGAGCAGCCCGACCGGCTGGTGTTCGAGAACCAAGGCAGCTTCTTCGAGGGGAAGCCGGACGATTACGTCGCGGGGCACAAGACCCCGCATCGCTACCGCAATCCGTTCCTCGTCCAGGCGATGGTCGAGCTGAACATGATCGATACGATGGGCTACGGCATCCGCGACATGTATCTGGGCCAGGCCCGCCGTTACTTCCCCTTGCCCGACTACGACCTGAGCGAGCCGGGCGAAGTGAGGATGACGCTCTACGGCGGGGTGGTGGACATCGCCTATTCGCGCCTGCTGATCCAGAAGACCGACCTGCCGCTGGCCGACGTGCTGGCGCTGGACCGGGTGCAGAAGAAGCTGCCGATCCCCGATGTCGCTGCCACCCGCCTGCGCAAGGCCGGGTTGATCGAAGGGCGCAAGCCGAACTACTTCGTGTCGGCGGAGATTGCGGCGGCAACGGCCAGCAAGGCCGACTACATCCGCACGCGCGCTTTCGACGATGAGCACTACGCCAAGCTGCTGACCGAATACCTGAAGAAGTACCAGCGCGCCAATCGCGCCGAGATCAACCAACTGCTGCTGGACAAGCTCAGCGATGCACTCACCGAGGAACAGAAGGTCAAGAAGATCGACAACCTGCTGACCAAGCTCCGACGCGCGGGCCGCATCCACAACGCTGGCAGCCGTGGCCAGCCGGCTTGGGCGCTTGCAGAATGAACGCAGAAAGCTGCAGAAAGCTCGCGCCGACAGCTGGCCGGTAAATCAATCACTTACAACCATTTCACGCCTTGGCTTGCAGAAAGCCAGCAAAGAGAAGCCTCACCATGGACAAGCTGAAAATGCACTCCCCCGACCTGACCGCCGCCAACATCGCGCGCATCCGCGACTTGTTCCCCGGCTGTGTGACGGAGGCGCGGGGCGAAGATGGCGGCGTGAAGCTGGCAGTGGATTTCGACCTGCTGCGGCAGGAGCTGTCGGGGGCGCTGGTGGAGGGGCCGCAGGAGCGGTATCACTTGGATTGGCCTGGCAAGCGCGAGGCGCTGCTGACGGCGAATGCACCGATTGCGAAGACCCTGCGCCCGGCGCGGGATGAGAGTGTGGACTTCGATACCACGAAGAACCTGTTTATCGAGGGCGACAATCTGGATGCGTTGAAGCTGTTGCAGGAGACGTATCTGGGCAAGGTAAAGATGATCTACATCGATCCGCCGTACAACACAGGACGAGATTTCGTTTATGACGATGATTTCGCTGATGACGCGGAATCATTTCTTATCAAATCCCTTCAGGCCAGCCCTACTGGCGAGAAGCTCGTCTCCAATCCTGAATCGAACGGTCGATTCCACTCTGATTGGCTCTCCATGATGTATGCCCGGGTTCGCCTTGCAAAGAAGCTGCTCGATGATGATGGAGTGTTCCTTGCATCGATTGACGACGGTGAAATATCAAATCTTAGAAAGGTCTGTGATGAGGTTTTTGGAGAAGAGCAATTCGCCGCTCAGATAATCTGGAAAAAGCGCAATACTCCACCAAATGACAAGGTCATCGGTGCGCAGCACGACTACATTTTGCTCTACGTCAAGACAGACTTAGCAGGCATCAACTTGCGTCCGCGTACGCAGGATCAGATTGACAGATATAAAAATCCAGACAATCACCCGAAAGGGCCGTGGGTTGCCGGCGACCTGACCGGAAACGTCAAAGGCGGCCGCTATTCGGCGGCGTTGCACTACCCAATTACCAACCCAAACACTGGCGAGCAGTTCTATCCAGCTAACAATGGGAATTGGCGCTTTAATCGTGAGAAGATTGAACGCCTTATTGCTGAGAATGCAATTTATTTCGGGAAGGACGGCAAGCAGGCTCCCAAGCTGAAAAGATTTCTATCCGATGTGAAAGAGGGTGCTACATGGACATCTCTATGGGATTTTGCTCCGTTTAATACGTCCGGCTCAAATGAGATGGGCCAGATATTCGGAAACTCAACTTTATTTGAAAATCCGAAGCCCGTCGGCTTGCTTGAATACCTCATTGACCTTGGTTCATCACCCGACGCGATCGTGGTCGATTTTTTTGCTGGTGCATCGACCACTGCACACGCCGTCATGAAAAAAAACGCAGAGGACGGCGGCAGTCGTCGCTTTATTATGGTTCAGCTCCCAGAGCCATGCGCCGAGGATTCGGAAGCATGCAAAGCTGGCTACGCGACCATTGCCGAAATTAGTAAGGAGCGCATTCGTCGCGCTGGCAAGAAGATCGCCGCCGAGTCTATCAATGAGAGTGTGGACACCGGCTTTCGCGTCTTGAAAGTGGACACCTCCAACATGGCGGATGTGTTCTACAGTCCGGATGCCACCACTCAGGAAGACCTGCTGTCCAGCATCGACAACATCAAGCCCGACCGCACCCCCGAAGACCTGCTGTTCCAGGTGATGCTGGACTGGGGCGTTGACCTTGCCCTGCCCATCGAAAAAAAGACCCTCGCCGGCAAGGACGTGTACTTCGTGGACACCGACGCACTGGCCGCCTGCTTCGATGCCGATGGCGGCATCGATGATGCCTTCATCATGGCGCTGGCGAAGACAACGCCACTGCGTGCCGTGTTCCGCGATGCCGGCTTCAAGAATGACGCGGCCAAGATCAACGCCGAACAGATCTTCAAACAGCTTTCGCCCGGCACCGATGTGAAGAGCCTCTGAGGCGGCCATGACCACGCTTGCCCGTGGCAACAGCTGCCAAGATAAGCTGAAGAAAATCTCCTGTATCTGCCTAACAAACAAGATACCGCCTGACTTGCGAGGCGGAATACATCACTTTAAGCAAGAATTTGTGCCACAGCTTGTGGCACGTTTATCTTTCTTTAGTGATTCAAGAAGGTGGTAACGGTGAACCCTTACATTCCTGATGCCTTGCCATTAACTGATTTGGACTACCGTCGCCTGCTGCCTTTGGTGGGTCAAGCCAATGGCGAGCTGGCGCGCTACGACGGTTTGTTGCAGGGCATTCCCAATCCGGCGGTGATGCTGTCGCCCCTGACCACGCAGGAAGCGGTGCTGTCGTCGCGCATCGAGGGCACGCAGGCCACGGTGGACGAAGTGCTGGAGCAGGAAGCCGGGCTGTTGAAGGAAGGCGAGAAGTTTCAGGACATTCAGGAAATTTCCAACTATCGGCAGGCACTGTTTTCTGCCCGGGAGTACCTGAGGGACTATCCCATCCGGCTGTCCTTCGTGCGCGAGCTGCACCGCATCCTGATGAACAGCGTGCGTGGGCAGGACAAGGCGCCAGGAGAGTTCCGGCGTGACCAGAACTGGATTGGCCCCTATCGCTGTCCTGTCGAGCAGGCCACTTTCGTGCCGCCCAATCCCATGCAGTTGCCCGATCATTTGCAGTCCTGGGAGCGGTATCTGGACAGCGATGACATCGACTTTCTGCTGCAAGTGGCCGTCGTCCACGCCCAATTCGAGCTGCTGCACCCGTTCAAGGACGGCAACGGGCGTATTGGCCGCATTCTGATTCCACTATTCCTGTACCAGAAGCGTGTGCTGTCGCAGCCGATGTTCTATCTGTCGGGCTATCTGGAAAGTCACCGTACCGAGTATTACGCACGACTCAAGGCAATCTCCGCCGAAGGTGACTGGAATGGCTGGATTGCCTTCTTCTTGCAGGCCGTGCTGACGCAGGCGCGGCAGAACAGCCAGCGCGTGGTGGCCATCAAATCTCTGTACGAGGAGATGAAGCAGGTCATTCATGAAATCACGCATTCGCAGTACACGGTGCATCTGCTGGATGCGATTTTCAACAAGCCGATTTTCCGCACGTCGGATCTGGCCGAGCAGTTGAGCCGGGAGTTCGGCATCCATGAGAAGACTGCACCGGCTCTGCTGCGGCAATTACGTGACGGCGGCATTCTGCGGGAATTGCAGGCAGGCAGCGGTCGCCGCCCGGCCACCTTGTGCTTCCCCCGGCTGGTCAATCTGGCGGAGGGTCGGGATGTGTTCTGACACGTTGCGGAGCTTGTACGCTCCGGAATCTGCTTCGTGGAGCGTAAAAACCAATATACGCTCCACAACGTGTATTATGGAGGCCGTAGGCTCTACAGAGTTCGGGGGCGCCGCATGAAACTGAAATTCAAGACCCAGGCCTACCAGACCGCCGCCGTGCAGGCGGTGGTGGATTGCTTTGCTGGCCAGCCACCGGCCAGCACGGCCGCCACGCACTACCGGCTTGACCCCGGCAAGGCCAACAAGGGCGTGGACGACCTGTTCCTTGGCGATGCCTTCCGCAACGCCAGCCTGCAGATCGGCGAAGCGGACGTGCTGCACAACATTCAGGCCGTGCAGCGCAGCCAGAACCTGCCTGTGTCCGAAGCCTTGGTGAAGACCAAGGTGAGCGGCATCAATCTTGACGTGGAAATGGAGACCGGCACCGGCAAGACCTACGTTTACATCAAGACCCTGTTCGAGCTGAACAAGCTGTACGGCTGGAGCAAGTTCATCATCGTGGTGCCGTCCATCGCCATCCGCGAGGGCGTGTACAAGTCGCTGCAGATCACCGCCGACCACTTCCTGGAAAGCTACGGCAAAAAGGCGCGGTTCTTCATTTACAACTCCAAGCAGCTGCACCAGTTGGAGAGCTTCTCGTCCGATGCCGGCATCAATGTCATGGTCATCAACGTGCAGGCGTTCAATGCCACCGGCAAGGACAACCGCCGCATCTACGAGGCACTGGACGATTTCCAGTCGCGCAGGCCCATCGATGTCATCAGCGCCAACCAGCCCATCCTGATCCTGGACGAACCGCAGAAGATGGAAGGCGGCAAGACCCTGGATTCGCTGGTCAACTTCAAGCCGCTGGCGGTGCTGCGCTATTCCGCCACCCACAAGACCTGCCATAACAAGGTGCATCGGCTGGATGCGCTGGACGCCTACAACCAGAAGCTGGTCAAGAAGATCGCCGTGCGCGGTATCTCGGTGAAGGGGCTGGCGGGCACCCATGCCTATCTGTACCTGCAGTCCATCGACATCTCGCCCCAAAAGCCACCGCAGGCCCGCGTCGAGTTCGAGCAGAAGCTGACCGGCGGCAACATCAAGCGCCTCGTGCGCAAGCTGGGCAAGGGCGACAACCTGTTCGAGCTGTCCAACGGGCTCGACCAGTACAAGGGCTTCGTCGTCTCCGACATCAGCGCGATCACCGACACCCTGAGCTTCACCAACGGCGTGGAGCTGGGCGTTGGCGATGCCGCAGGTGACGTGAACGAGGCCGCGCTGCGCCGCATCCAGATCCGGGAAACCATCAAGGCCCACTTCGACAAGGAACAGGCGCTGTTCGCGCAGGGCATCAAGGTGCTGAGCCTGTTCTTCATCGACGAGGTGGCCAAGTACCGCGACTACGCGCAAGCCGACGAGAAGGGCGAGTACGCCCGCATCTTCGAGGAGGAATACACCGAGCAGCTCAACGAAGTGCTGGGGCTGGAAGAAACGCCGTACACGCGCTACCTGAAAGGCATCGCGGCCGAGAAGACCCACAACGGCTATTTCTCCATCGACAAGAAGAGCAGGCGGCAGGTGGATTCCACCGTGGCGGCGCGCGGAGAGAATGCCGGCCTGTCCGACGACGTGGATGCCTACGACCTGATCCTCAAGGACAAGGAAAAGCTGCTGTCCTTCGACGAACCGACGCGCTTCATCTTCTCCCACTCCGCGCTGCGCGAAGGCTGGGACAACCCCAATGTGTTCGCGATCTGCACGCTCAAGCACAGCGACAACACCGTCTCGCGCCGGCAGGAGGTGGGCCGCGGCCTGCGCCTGGCGGTGAACCAGCACGGCGAGCGCATGGACCACCCGGCCACCGTGCACGACATCAACCTGCTCACCGTGGTGGCCAGCGAAAGCTACAAGGACTTCGTTGCCGCGCTGCAGAAGGACATCAGCGAATCGCTGTCCGCGCGCCCGCGCAAGGCCGACGAGGCGTACTTCACCGGCAAGGTGCTGAAAACGGCTGCGGGCGATGTCGCCGTCACCCCGCAGATGGCCAAGCATATCTACAAGTACCTGCTCAAGAACGACTACACCGACGACAACGACCGCATCAGCGAGGCCTATCACCAGGCCAAGCACGACGGCACGTTGGCCGACCTGCCGGCGGAACTGAAGGCGTACGCCGAGCAAGTGTTCGCACTGGTGGACAGCGTCTTCAGCGATGCGCAACTTCCCGAAGTCAGCGACGGCCGCAAGCCGAAGCAGAACCCGCTCAACGACAACTTCCACAAGCAGGAATTCAAGGAACTGTGGAGCCGGATCAACCGCAAGGCCGCCTACAGCGTGGCCTTCGATTCGGACGAACTGGTGGAAAAAGCGGCCGCCGCGATCAACGCCAAGGACGCCGGCCTGCGCGTGACGCCGCTGCAGTACACCGTCGAGCGCGGGCAGCAGGCGGATGAGGTCAGCGTCGACGCCATGAAATCCGGCGACGGCTTCCGCGTTGGCGAAACCCGCACCGAGAAGTACAGGCATTCGGTGCAATCCGCCGTCCGCTATGACCTGATCGGCAAGATCGCCGAAGGCACCCAGCTCACCCGCCGCACGGTGACTGCCATCCTGAAAGCCATCAACGCTGCGGTGTTCGCCCAGTTCAGGACCAACCCGGAAAGCTTCATTGCCGAAGCCATCCGCTTCATCAATGAACAGAAGGCCACGGTCATCATCGAGCACCTGACCTACAACCCGATCGACGACAGCTACGGCATGGACATCTTCACGGATGGACAAGCCAAGCAGGACTTCAGCAAGGCCGGCGACAAGCTGCGGCACCACATCTACGACTATGTCGTGACCGACTCCAGCGTCGAACGCCGGTTCGTGAAAGAGCTGGATGTGAGCCGCGATGTCGTGGTCTACGCCAAGCTGCCGCGCGGCTTCCTGATCCCCACGCCGGTGGGCGACTACAACCCGGACTGGGCGATCAGCTTCAAGGCGGGCACGGTCAAGCACGTCTATTTCGTCGCCGAGACCAAGGGCAGCATGTCCAGCATGGATATGCGCCCGATCGAGAACAGGAAAATCGAGTGCGCCCGCAGGTTCTTCGCCGAGATGAGCAAGCGCTTCGCCGCAGAGAACGTGCGCTACGACGTGGTCGACAGCTACGCGAAGCTGATGGACGTGGTGAAGTAGCGCCGGGGCAATGTACAAGGGCGTCGTCTTGCCCTGTTGCCTCTTTGTCGATGGGTCGCTCTCGTCAAGTCGGGAGCGTTGGTTCTGCGCGGTTCGACCGGACCGCCTTGCATGTCAGCGATCCACCACCCGCCACGCGCCCGGCGCGAGTCCGTCCAGGGCGTGGTGGCCGATGCGCAGGCGCACCAGGCGCAGGGTGGGGTGGCCGACGGCGGCGGTCATGCGGCGCACCTGGCGGTTGCGGCCTTCGCGGATGGCGAGTTCAAGGAAGGCATCGGGCACGCTCTTGCGATAGCGCACCGGCGGGTCGCGCGGCCACAGCCATGCGGGCGCGTCCACGCGGCGCGCGCGGGCGGGGCGGGTGGGTCGGTCGTTGAGGGGGATGCCGTGGCGCAGGGCTTCGAGCGCCGCCTCGCCGGGTTCGCCTTCCACCTGCACCAGATAGGTCTTTTCCTCGTGGTGGCGCGGATCGGTGAGGCGGTTCGCGAGGCGGCCATCGTCGGTGAGCAGCAGGAGTCCCTCGGAGTCGAAATCCAGCCGTCCGGCCGGGTAGACGCCGGGCGGCAGGCCGAAGCCGGCGAGCGTGGGGCGCGGCGGCAGGCTGCGGTCGGTGAACTGGCACAGCACGCCGTAGGGTTTGTTGAAGGCGATCAGCATGGGAGCGGGTGCGGCAGGCAGGGCGACACGATAGCCGGATCGGGCAGGGAGTGGCGCTGCGGCGTGGCGCTTCGCGGGGATTGAGCGCAGCGCGTGGCCAAGCGCCGGTGCGGCTTCGGGAACGGCAAGCCCGCCGCCGTGGGAAAATGCCCGGATGAACTCCCTGCCCACATCCGCCTCCGCGGCCGGCCATCCGCTGCGCCGCCTGTTCCGCTATGCCCGTCCGTACCGCCGCGACGCCGGGCTGGCTTCGCTGTATTCGGTGCTCAACAAGGTGTTCGACGTGCTGCCCGAGGCGCTGATCGGCGTGGCGGTGGACATCGTGGTGAACCAGCGCGACTCCTTCCTCGCGCGCATGGGCGTGGTCGAGCCCTTGCACCAGCTCGTGCTTCTGACCGGCATCACGGTGCTGGTCTGGGTGTGCGAGTCCGCCTTCGAATACCTCTACGCGCTCAAGTGGCGCAGGCTGGCGCAGGACGTGCAGCACGAGCTGCGTCTTGCGGCCTATGCCCACCTGCAGGCGCTGCCGCCGGATTTCGTGACGGATGCGCGCAGCGGGCGGCTGATGGCGGTGCTCAACGAGGACGTGCACCAGATCGAGCGTTTCCTCAACACCGGCGCCAACGACCTGATCCAGGTGGCGGTGTCCGCCAGCCTGATCGGTGCGGTGTTCTTCCTGCTCACCGCCGATCTTGCCGCGCTCGCCTTCCTGCCGATTCCGCTGATCCTGGTCGGCGCGTTCTGGTTCCAGAAGAAGCTCGCGCCGCGCTACGCCGCCGCGCGCGAGGCCGCGGCGACGGTGTCGGACCGGCTCAACAACAACCTCGCCGGCATCGCCACGATCAAGGCCTACACCGCCGAGGCGCAGGAGCTGGAGCGCGTGCGCGCGGTGTCGGACGGCTACCGCGCGCGCAACGCCGAGGCGATCCGCTTTGCCGCGGCGATCACGCCGGTGATCCGCATGGCGGTGCTGGCGGGCTTCGTGGCCACCCTGCTGTACGGCGGCTGGAAGGCGCTTTCGGGCGAACTGGGCGTGGGCAGCTATTCGGCCCTGGTGTACCTCACCCAGCGCCTGCTGTGGCCGCTGACGCGGCTGGCCGACATGACCGACCTCTACCAGCGCGCGATGGCCTCGGTGAACCGGGTGATGGACCTGATCGATGCGCCGCTGCCGCCCGCGCCCAGGGGCGAACTGCCGGCGCCGGTGCGCGGCGAGGTGCGGTTTTCCGGGGTGCGGCTTTCCTATGACGGGCGGCGGGTGCTGCACGGCGTGGAGCTGGCGGTTCCCGCCGGCCACACGGTGGCCCTGGTCGGCCCCACGGGCGGGGGCAAGAGCAGCCTCCTGCGCCTGCTGCTGGGCTTCATCGCGCCCGAGTCGGGGCGGGTGTGCGTGGATGGCGTGGACATCGCGGGTCTGGATCCGTCCCGCCTGCGCCGGAATATCGGCTATGTCGCGCAGGACCCCTTCCTCACCGATGCGAGCCTTGCAGACAACATCGCCTACGGCGACCCCGCGCCCGATCGCGCGCGCGTCGAGCGCGCGGCGGAACTGGCCCAGGCCGCCGATTTCATCCGCGCCCTGCCCGGCGGGTTCGACAGCCCGGTGGGCGAGCGCGGCAGCCGGCTGTCGGGCGGGCAGCGCCAGCGCGTGGCCCTCGCCCGCGCGCTGTACCGCGATCCGGCGATCCTCGTGCTCGACGAGGCCACCTCGGCGGTGGACAACGAAACGGAAGCCGCGATCCAGAGCGCGCTGCGCACCCTCACCCGCGACCGCACCACCCTGATCGTCGCGCATCGGCTCTCGACCGTTCGCCACGCCCACGCCATCCACGTGATGGAGGCCGGGCGCATCGTCGAATCGGGCACGCACGAGGCGCTGCTGGCCCGCGGCGGCACCTACGCCGCGCTGTGGCGGTTGCAGACCGGCGAGTGAACCGCGCCGGCGAGGTCACAGCGCGCCTTGGCGCTCGTCTATGATGGCCGAACCGTTTTCTGGAGATACGCGCATGTTCTTCGTCTGGGTGCTGATGGCCTTCGTCGTCATCACGATCTTCCGCGGCGTCAAGTCGGTGCCGCAGGGCTACGAGTACACGGTGCAGCGCTTCGGCCGCTACACCCATACGCTGGCTCCGGGGCTGGGTTTCATCATCCCGTGGGTCGATGCCATCGGCCGCAAGATGAACATGATGGAGCAGGTGCTCGACGTGCCCAGCCAGGACGTCATCACCAAGGACAACGCCGTGGTGAAGGTGGACGGCGTGGTGTTCTTCCAGGTGCTCGATGCGGCCAAGGCGGCCTACGAGGTGGCCGAGCTGGAGGTTGCGGTGCTGAATCTGGTCATGACCAATATCCGCACCGTGCTGGGTTCGATGGATCTGGACGAATCGCTGTCCAAGCGCGACGACATCAATTCGCGCCTCCTGGCCGTGGTCGATCGCGCCACCCATCCCTGGGGCGTGAAGGTGAACCGCATCGAGATCAAGGACATCCAGCCGCCGCGCGACCTGATCGATTCGATGGCGCGGCAGATGAAGGCCGAGCGCGAGAAGCGCGCCAACATCCTCGAAGCGGAGGGTTTCCGGGCCGCCGCCATCCTCAAGGCCGAAGGCGAGAAGCAGGCCGCGGTGCTGGAGGCCGAGGGCCGGCGCGAGTCGGCGCTGCGCGACGCCGAGGCGCGCGAGCGCCTGGCCGAAGCCGAGGCGCGCGCCACCACGATGGTGTCCGAGGCCATCGCCAAGGGCGACCTGCAGGCGATCAACTACTTCGTGGCGCAGAAGTACGTGGAGGCGCTCAAGGATTTCGCCCATTCGCCCAACCAGAAGACCCTGCTGCTGCCGATGGAAACCACCGGCGTGCTGGGGTCGCTCGCCGGCATCGTGGAGCTGACCCGCGCGGCGGGCGATGCGCCGCGCCCTCCTGCCGCGCCCAAGCCGGCGCAGCGCGCCGTGTTCACCGCCGATCCGCCGCCTGCACCGAAACCCCCGTCGTCGCAGCCGCCGCAAAAGCCGCAGCCGCCGGCGGCAGGCTGACGCGCCATGGACTGGCTGACTTCCCCGTGGTTCTGGGCCGGCCTTGCGCTGGCGCTGCTGGCCGCCGAGGCGCTGGCGCCCGGCGCGTTCCTGCTGTGGCTGGGCTTCGCCGCCGCCGCCATGGTGCCGGTGGCCCTGCTCTTTCCGGGGGCGAGCGTCACCGCGCAGGGAATCGTGTTCGCCATTCTGGCGATGGTCTCGGTCGGCATCGGCTGGAAGCTGCGCGGGCGGCGCGCGCCGCGCAACGAGGCGCCGCTGCTCAACCAGCGTGCTGCGCAGCTGGTGGGTCGGGTGCTGCCGCTGACCGGTGCCATCGTCAACGGCCGCGGCCAGGCCTATGCCGACGACGCCTACTGGGTGGTGGAAGGGCCGGATCTGCCCGAGGGCGCGAGCGTGCGCGTGGTTTCGGCCGACGCCATGACCCTGCGGGTGGTGCCGGCGGGCTGAAGCCGCGCTTGCTTCGCCAGAAAAAAAGGCCCGGCAGTGCCGGGCCTTTTGCCTGTCTGGCGAGAAGATCGCTCACTGCCAGTGCGACGAGGCCTCCACGTTCTCGAACGAACTGCTCTTGGGCTTGAGCATCAGGTAGTGCCAGCCGGCGGCGGGATGGTTCACCGTGATGGTTTCCTCGTTGCCGGTGGCGGTCGCGGAGTGGTCGAAGTCCGAATCTCCCGGCCACCCTCCGGCCTTGTGGAAAAGATCGGCATCCCCGGTGCCGCCGCGCAGGGTGAGGGTGAGCGAGGCGGTGCCGGCCGGAATGTTGACTGTCAGCCACTCCCGGTCCACCGCACGCGGCGCGGACAGGCCGGTGACCCTGCAATCGTTTCCTAGCCGGCCGTTGGCCGCATCCGGACATTCGGGCAGGTCGCCGGGCGGCGTCGTGCCGCCGCCGTCGCCCTCGAAGCCGTCCTTGAAGATCGGATCGGCCTGCGGCGGCTGGGTGCCGCCGCAGCTCGCGGTGTTGCCGTTGTTGGCGCGGAAGCACACGACCCATGCGCGGAACTCGGCGTTGTAGCTGTTGCGGATGCCGTCCAGCCAGTTGCGGTAGCCCGGGTCGTACTGGCCCTGGCGGGTGAGCGCGATCATCGCGTCGACGTCCGGCAGGTGCCGCTCGAACATGAAGCGCACCGCCATGTAGCTCCACTGGTAGGTGCGTGCGTAGTCGGTGCTGTAGACCGTGTCGAACAGCTGCGAGAGCGTGAACTTGTCCGGGTTGGCCGCTTCCGACACGGCTGCGGCGTAGGTCAGGTTGCGGAAGGTGTAGGACATTTACTCGCCGAAGCCCTCGAAGAACCACACGCCCGAATACGGCGCATCCATCGGGTAGTCCGAGAACCTGCCGTACCAGATGAAGCGCCCGTCGAGGTAGTGCACGTACTCGTGCGTCAGGTTCCACACGTCGAAGGTTGGCCGCAGCCACTCTGCCTCGTAGGCGACGAAGCGGGGCTGGTTGCCCGCGACCGAGGGGTCGCCCTCCAGGTACATGCCGCCGTTGTTGGTGTCGATGCCGAACAGCGTGCCGGCGTAGGTCGCATAGTCGTCGCTGGAATGGAAGATCACCATCTCCAGCTGCTCGTTGTGGTCGTCTGCGACCGGATTGGCGGAGTTGGTGCCGATCTTGTCGTGGAAGAAGACTTCCTCCTGGGCGATGGTGCTGCATACCCACTCCATCTGCGCCGAGGTAAGCGCCTGGCTGCGCACGCGCAGGGTCGGGCTGCAGGTGCGCGCGTTGGCCGGCGGCAGGATCAGCTCCTCCAGGTCGCTGGCGAAGCTGCACAGGCCGAAGTAGCTGCAGTGGTCGTGGTCGTAGTCGTCGATCACGCCGGCCATTCGCACGAAGATGCCGCTGCCGTAGCCGCCCATGGTGAACTGGTCGAGCACGCCCTTGACCTTGGGATGCACGGCGTTGTGGAAGGTGGTCGGATAGCCGTACCAGGGGCCGGGGTTGAGGAAGCGCGCCAGCTCCCCGGAGGCGTTCTGCAGCATGTACTCGCGGTCGCTGCCGACGTCGGCGGTCTGGTTGTTGCCGATGAAGGCGACCAGCGAATCGATCAGGGCCGAGCCGGGCGCAACCTGCACCGCGGCGCGGAATTCATCGAGGTAGTGTCCGCGGAACAGCACGGTGAAGACGTTGTTCACCGCGGCCTTCATGTTCCAGTACGGATGGTAGGAAGCGCCGTAGCGGTCGAGGATGCCCTTGATCGTTCCGATCTGGTTCGCGTTCTCGCCGGCGCTGTCGATCAGGGTCACGAATTCGGCGAGGATCTCGCCGTGGGTGTCGTTGACGTCCTGGAAGCGCGGGTTGGTGGCGAAGGCATTGAGCGCCGGACGGATGGCGTTGGTGAGCGGTGCGCCGTAGTCGCCCACTTCCGGGTTGTACCACTGGATGAAATAGCCGGCGCGCAGGAACAGGACGAGCTGGAGCATCTTGCCCGAGTTGTTGCCGGCATAGCTTCCCGCATCGGCGCTCATCGCGTTGGCGACGGTGACCATCTTGGCTTCGGGGAAGATCAGCGCGCCCTGCGCGCCGCTGACGGAAAACAGCTCGTTGACGCACTCGGGCGTGGCGGCCTTGATGGCGGCCACCAGCGCGGCGCCGCTGGCGCTGGCGAAGGTCGAGGAATCGCACGCCAGGCCGGCCTTGGCCAGCGAGGGCCGGCTGAAGTCCTGCCGCAGGTGTTCGCGGTTCGAGGACAGCGGCGGAAGCTGGACAGCGGTGAGCGGTTGGCGCTGGAGGTGCCGATGCGCGTGCGTGTTGTCCACGCGGGAGGATGGCTGCGGCGGTGGCATGTCGTCGCGTGCGGCGGCGGATGCCGTCGGGGCGAGCAGACACGCGGCAAGGCTGATGGTGGCTGCATGGAGCCAGACTCGGACTTTCACTGGGAACCCCTGCCCCGAAGGGCGATGTGGAAAGGACGCGTCGATCCGTTCCGCGGGGCCCCTGATCTCCCCGCACGGACGACGACGGCAGCGTGCCACCCGCTACACGTCCGATCTTGCGGGATCATCCTGTCGATGCGTGGCAATTGGCACAGTGCGTGTCGCTGCCGGTCTCGACCGCCGATGGGCGTTGCCGGAAACCTGCGAAAGCCGGTCGCGCGTGCCGCAGGAAAGCGCGCCGAAACGCGCCCGCGCGGGGTTCAGCGTTCCTGTTCGCGCTGCAGCGCGCGCCAGCCGATGTCGCGGCGGTGGAACTCGTGCTCCCAGCCGATCGCATCCACGCCCGCGTAGGCGTGCCGCTGCGCCTGCGCCACTGATTCGCCCAGCGCGGTCACGCACAGCACGCGTCCGCCGCTGCTGACGACCCGGCCCTGCCCATCGAGCGCGGTGCCGGCGTGGAAGGCCTTGGCCTGCGTCGGCACGGCGTCGAGGCCGGAAATCACCTCGCCGGTGACGGGCGCCTCGGGGTAGGGCCGCGAAGCCATCACCACGCCGACCGCGGCGCGCGGATCCCAGCGCGCCTGCACGCGATCCAGACGCGCGTCGATGCCCGCCTCCAGCAGGTCGACGAAATCCGAATCCAGCCGCATCAGGATCGGCTGGGTTTCCGGATCGCCGAAGCGCGCGTTGAACTCGATCACCTTGGGAGCACCGTTGGCGTCGATCATCAGCCCGGCGTAGAGGAAGCCGGTGAAGGGCACGCCGTCGGCCGCCATGCCGGCAACGGTAGGCTCGACGATCTCGCGCAGGATGCGGTCGTGGATTTCCGGCGTGACCACCGGCGCCGGCGAATAGGCGCCCATGCCGCCGGTGTTGGGGCCGGTATCGCCGTCGCCCACGCGCTTGTGGTCCTGCGAGGTCGCCATCGGCAGCGCGGTCCTGCCGTCCACCATCGAGATGAAGCTGGCTTCCTCGCCTTCGAGGAATTCCTCGATGACGACCCGCGCGCCGGCCTCGCCGAAGGCGTTGCCGGAAAGCATGTCGCGCACCGCGGCCTCGGCTTCGGCCAGGGTCATCGCGACGATCACGCCCTTGCCGGCGGCCAGTCCGTCGGCCTTGATCACGATGGGTGCGCCCTTCTCGCGCACGTAGGCCAGGGCGGCATCGACGTCGGAATGCACGGCGTAGAACGCGGTCGGGATGCCGTGGCGGGCGAGGAAGTCCTTGGCGAAGGCCTTGCTGCCCTCGAGCTGCGCGGCGGCGGCCGTGGGGCCGAAGATGCGCAGGCCGGCGGCGCGAAACCTGTCCACCACGCCGGCCACCAGCGGCGCTTCCGGCCCGACCACGGTCAACGCCACGCCATCGGACTGCGCCAGTGCCAGCAGTCCGTCGAGGTCGGTTGCCTTCACCGGCGCGTTGCGGCACCTGGGCTCGGTCGCGGTGCCGGCGTTGCCGGGGGCCACGATCACCTCGGAAACGCGCGGCGACTGCGCCAGCTTCCAGGCCATGGCGTGCTCGCGCCCGCCGGAACCGATGACGAGGATTTTCATGAGGGTCTTCCTGTGGGTTCGGCCGAGGCGGACGGATGATCCGCCGCGCGTGTGGCCAGGCGTCATTCTGCCGCCGGTGCGGATCGCGCGATGTGCGGATATTACCCGCTTGCGCGTGGAAAACGGCCGGGAATCGCAGGCGGCGAAGCGGCTACACTGGCACCGACGGCGCAGCGCCTGCGCGCCGGAGTGGTGCCAGGGGAGGAAATCGGATGACCCGCGACAATGCGCTGCACTGGCGCGACGGCTTCATGGCGGAAGTGGCCTCGCCCTGGTATGCCGAGCGCCTGTTCGACCGCCTGCCCGACATCATCTTCTCGATCAAGGACCGCCAGGGCCGCTACGTTTCCATCAGCGAGACGGTGACGATGCGCTGCGGCCTCAAGCATCGCCAGGATGCCATCGGCAAGACCGCCTTCGACCTGTTCCCCGCGCCCATGGCCGAACGCTACACCCGCCAGGACGAGCGCCTGTTCCGCACCGGCAAGCCGATCGTGGACAACCTCGACCTCACCGTCTACCGCGACGGCAGCGCGGGCTGGTGCCTGAGCACCAAGGAGCCGCTGCGCGACGCCACCGGGGCCATCGTCGGGCTGGCCTGCATCTCCAAGGACCTGATCGAACCCAGCCGCGGCGGTTTCATCGACAGCGCCTTCGCCGACACCATCGACTTCCTGCTCGATCACATCGACGAGCCGCTGCGCATGGACGCGCTGGCGCGTCGCGCCGGCCTGTCGCAGGCCCAGTTCGACCGGCGCATGAAGAAGATCTTCCAGCTCTCCGCCGGCCAGTACATCATCAAGACCCGCATCGACCACGCCACCCGCCTGCTGGCGGGCACCGAGCTGCCCATCGCCGATGTGGCCCAGCAGGTCGGCTTTTCCGACCAGAGCGCCTTCTCGCGCCAGTTCCGCCACGTCACCGGCTTCACTCCCCGACAGTACCGCCAGCTGGTGCAGACCGGCGGCTGAGCTGCGGCGCCTGAGGCTGCCGAGCCGTCGATCGCCCGGTGTCCGTGATCTTCATCACGATTTCTTTGGCGGGTTCCGCGCTTGTGCCCCTCCGGGGAGGCTTCCACATTGATTCGCGCGGTGCTAGGGTCGGAGGACTTGCGTTTCGATCGTCAGTCATCGGGGAAAGAGGGAGGGAGCACCATGAAATTCACCGGATTTGCCAGGAAGTCAGCGGCCGCCATGTTGGCGATGCTGATTCCTGCAGCAGCAACACACGCCGCGGAGCGCGATGGCCGTGCCATCGTTGACCCGGTCGCCTTGGACCAGCGCGGAGATGACAGTCTCGGCAGGCTGCCAACGGGGCCGGAGGCGGTCAACGGCTATACCTTCAGCCAGTCCAGCGGCGTCTATGCGCCGATTTCCGGCGGCACCGTCCACGGCGCCGGCACGGCGGTCGATGACAACGTCTACAACGCGGTGAACATCGGCTTTGCCTTCAACTACGACGGCACCAACTACACCCAGCTCGGCATCAACGCGAACGGCTTCATCCGCTTTGGCGGCGCGGCGTTCACTGGATCCTGCGGCTATGTGCCGATCAGCAGCACCGACGCCACAAATTGCATGAAGGCGGTGTCTGCGCTCGGCATGGACCTGCAGGGGTTGGCGACCGGCGAGCTTCGTTCGGAGCTGACGGGCAGTGCTCCGAATCAGGTCTTCACGGTGCAGTGGACCGATTTCCGGAATTACAACCAGACCGGCGACAGCTACAGCTTCCAGATCCGGCTGCATGAAGGCAGCAACCAGATCCAGATCGTCTATGGAACCTTCACCAAGAACGCGACCAGCCGCACCCCGCAAGTAGGCATCAAGGGTGCGACGAACACCGACTTCAACAATCGCACCACGACCACCGACTGGTCGGCCTCGACCGCCGGTGCGGTGAACACGGCGACCATGGCGCTGACGACGACGGTGCTGCCGGCTTCCGGCCAGACCTTCCTCTTCACGCCGCCGAACTTTGCGCCGTCGATTTCCCATGCGCCGCTGGGCAACACGCTGAGTACGGCCAACCGCACGCTGACCGGCGTTGCCGTCACTGATGCGGATGGCGTGAACGTGGCGCCCGGCACGGCCCCGCGCATCTACTTCAAGCGTTCGACCGACGCCAATGCGTGGAACGACAATACCTCCGGCACCGACGGCTGGAAGTATGCGGAAACCAGCGGTGCGGCGTCGCCCTTCGATTTCACCATCGACTATTCCCTGCTGAATGGCGGAACCGGCGTCAGTGCGGGCACCGTCGTCCAGTATTTCGTCGTCGCACAGGACCTGGCCGCGACGCCCCTCGTGGGCATCAGCGCCGGTACCTTCGCTGCCGCGCCCGCGAGCGTGGATCTCGGTGCGGCCGCCTTCCCGATCGCGGGTGCGATCAGCAGCTATTCGATCTCCAGCCTGATGTCCGGCACCTACACCGTGCCCGGCTCCTACCCCTCGCTGACCAACGCGGGCGGCATTTTCGAGGCGTTGAACAACAACGTCCTGTCGGGCAACGTGGTGATCGAGATCGCGGGCGATCTGACGGCGGAAACGGGCGCGGTCGCGCTCAACCAGCTCGTTGAACAGCCTGCGGCCAGCAACTTCACGGTGCGGATCAGGCCGACAGGCGCGCCGCGCGTCATCTCGGGCACCTCGGCTGCCGGCGCCGGTCTCATCACGCTCAATGGCGCCGATCGCGTCACGATCGACGGTTCCCTGGGTGCGGGCAGCGATCGGAGCCTGACGGTTTCCAATCTCGCCACTTCTGGCACGGTGCTCTGGATTCGCAGTGCCGCCGCCGGAAATGGCGCCACCAACAACACGATCCAGAACTGCCTCATCAGCGGAAACTCCGGTTCCACCACGACGGTTGGCATCCTTGGCAGCGGAACCGCGCTGGGCGGAGATGCGGAAGCTCCCAACTCCGGCAACACGATCCGGAACAACGCGATCACCAAGGTGCAGAACGGGCTTTATCTGCGCGGCGGGCCGACGAATCTGGATGACGGGTGGTATGTCATCGACAATACCCTCGGCTCGAGCGTGGCGGCCGAAAAGCTCGGTTACCGCGGCATGCTGATCGGCAACGCCCAGAACTTCGCGGTCATGGACAACGTGATCATGGGCGTGACGACGGGCACCACTTCGACGGCCAGCGGCATCCAGGTCGCGCTTGCCGTGGCGGGAGGTGAAATCTGGAGGAACCGGATCAGCGACATCAAGAACACCAACACGGGCGGGTTCGGCAGCAATGGCATGTACCTTGGCGCCTCCACGACGACGTCCGCCCTGCGGATCGTCAACAACTTCATCTCCGATGTCGCTTCGCAGGGTTACAACGGCGGAGCGGGTGCTGCCGACAACGGCTACGGCCTCATGGTGGGCGGCGGCGGCGGCTACAGCATCCAGTTCAACTCGGTGCTGATGGCCACGAATCAGTCTGCCGGTGGCATCCCGGCAGCGATCAACATCGCATCCACCGTTCCGGCCGGCGCCATCGACCTGCGCAACAACATCTTCGCCAACGCGCAGACCACCGGTACCCGCTATGCGATCTACAGCGCCGCGGCGAACACCGTGTTCTCCAGCATCAACCACAACGATTATTCGGCGGGTACCGGCTCGGTCGGCTTCCTCGGCGGGCCACAGGCCGCGCTTGTCGATTGGCAGACCGCGACGGGCCAGGATGCGAACTCGATATCGGCCGATCCGCTGTTCGTTTCGACCACCGATCTGCATCTGAGCAGCGCCGCTTCGCCGGCCGCCGACGTCGGCACGCCGATCGGGGGCCTCGTCAGCGACATCGACGGCGGCGCCCGCAGCGCCACGACTCCCGATATCGGTGCCGACGAGTTCGGCGTGGTGGCTCCCCAGGTGACCTCCAGCGTCGGAGCCGGTTCCGGCCAGATTTCACCTCTTGGCACGACCTCGATCACGGCCGGATCGCTGCTGGGCTTCGACCTCTTCCCTGACCCGGGTTTCGAGGTCGATACGATGGGCGGCACCTGTCCGGGCTCCCTGTCCGGAAACTACTTCACCGCCGGCCCGATCATGGGCGACTGCACCGTCATCGCCAACTTCAAGCCGATCCTCGTCACCCACACCGTCACCTCCAGCGTCGGCACGCCTTCGGGCGCGGTCGCTCCGCTGGGCGCGCAGACGGTGAACGACGGCAACACCATCAGCTTCACGCTGACGGCGGATCCGGGCTACGAGATCGACAACGTCGGCGGCACCTGCGTCGGCACGCTCGCCAGCGGCACGTTCACCACGGCGGCGA
>CAUJIN010000061.1 GCA_963205495.1 Pseudomonadota bacterium | reverse complement strand
GCGTGAGGGAAACCCAAAAGCGAGGAGTGGTGCGGCAAGCCCGCAGGGCTTCACGGTCCGCTGCTTTTGGGTTGCGGCCAGGGACTGGCGCTGCAGGGTTCATCGGCAAACGAAGGGCGGTTTCGTCAGTTCAGGCCGCAGGTTCCCAGGCGTTCCTACCCGTCTGCCTTGGTTGCATCCCGTCAGGGCACCCCGGCACCACGCCGGTGTCCATGCGCACCCTCCCCTCGAAGCGGTACTCCCGCCTGCGCATGTCCGGGCAAGTCAGAACGAGATCGCACGAGAAACCTCGATTTCTCTCCGCTTACCGCAACGGCCTTGTGCGTCAGCACCTGCACGAAGAGCGGGCTGATCCGGAAATTTCAGAGTGCCACCGCGTGCGAATGGGCGCGTCAGCGCCAGGGCTTCGCGAGGCCCTGCGCGATCAGGTAGTCGCCGGCGTCCACGCCGTTCACCGAGATTGTGGCAAGCGTCCGCCCATAGGGATCGGTGCCAAGCCGCGTGATCATGACCCGACCGCGCGAGACAAGCCGGACGAGCGCCACGCGCGCCGCCTCGCCTGCCCGGTAATCGCACCAGGCATAGGACACCCGGCGATCCTGGCACTTGGGACTGCCCGGCAGTTCAGGCGCGTCGATGTTGGCGACGCGCACCCGCTCGCGGCCGCAGCGGATGGTGTCGCCGTCATGGACGGTCACGGAAACGCACAAGGCTGCAGCGGCAAGAACGACAGGCATCGACAATCCCTAGCGCGGCCGCTCTGTCGAACCAAGCCCTCCCCTCTTCCCGACTGGCCCCGATCGTCACCCGAAGGGCCGGCATTCTTGCCGGCGAGGTTGGGCGGGCGGCGGCGCGAGAGCGCCGACCGCGCGCCCTAGCGAGTAGAGCGGGTCGCCCCAAGCCCCGCGCGGGGCGCGGGCGTAGGGGTGCCCCCGCCCTCTCCCCTGCCCTTTGCCTCCCAACACCCCAACCACCTTTAGCCCAATACCGATGTGCGATTGTCGCCCGCATGGCGGGCCCACCGCGTCAGTGGATTGCAGCAATGCTCGACCAGCGGCTCTAGAAAGGCTATGGGGGGGCCGTCCTGGAACCGCCCGCAGGGGCAGTGTTTCCATGCGACTGGCAAGGGAGAATCGCGAATGGATCAGGAGGTCCAGATGCCGAGCGCGCGCATGGTCGCTGAGGCCATGGCGACAGTACTGGCAGGCAAGCTCGCCGATCAGGCCGCGAGCGAGATCGTGCTGAGCCGCGAAGAAGCCGCACTGTGCCTCGGGCTTGCCGAGGGAATTGCCGAGAGCCTCGCGCACGAGGCGGGCCAAGCGGACTGACCAAGCGAATCTGGCGGTAGGTTACGCTCTGCGCCGCCGGCCTTGCCGGGGGTCACGGGCAAGGATAGACTTGGCCCAGCGCGCGCCATGCGGGCCGCGTCAGACAAACCAAAGGAGAATGCGCGAGAGGTCGAACGGGCAGCGTCGATCGCGAGAAATTGGAGATCCCCAATGATCCAGCGATACCGTGTGCTCGGGAAGGTCGTCACCGGCGGCCAGGATGACCTGCAGGCTGTGCTCGGCGCAGCCTATGCGCGCAAGGAGCGGGTGCTCTGCGAATGCCGCAGGCACGAAGAGCTGCCGCTCTATATCAGCCACCGCCATGATCGCTACGTGCTGGCGCGCTGGCCAGGTTCGGGCGCACGTCATGCGACGGCCTGCGACCATTACGAGGCTCCGGACTTCCTGACCGGCATGGCCCAGGTCCGGGGAAATGCCGTGATCGACGACGAGGCTTCCGGCGAAACGACGCTCAAGCTCGCCTTTCCGCTGTCACGCGGTGCGGCGCGGCTCGCGCCAGCGGCGCTCACCAACGACAAACCGACGGTCAAGTCCACAGGCCAGAAGCTGTCGATGCGGGGGCTGCTCCATGTCCTGTGGGACCGGGCCGAACTGACGCACTGGCATCCCAAGATGGCGGGCAAGCGCAGCTGGTTCGTGGTGCGCCGCGCGCTGCTCGAAGCCGCGGCCAGCTGCAAGGTCAAGCAGGAAGCTCTGTCCCATGTCCTGTTCGTGCCCGAGACGTTCCGGCTCGAGGACAAGGAGGACCTGCGCGCGCGCCGCCGGGCGGCGCTTGAGCGCGTCTACCGTTCGCGTGACGAGTTGATGGTGGTGGTGGGAGAGATCAAGGAAATCGCCCCGGCGCACGGCGCGGAGCGCATCGTACTTCGTCACGTCGGCGACATGCCGTTCGTCATGGACCCCGACATGGCGCGCCGCTTCCACAAGCGGTTCGCGGGCGAGCTGGCGCTGTGGCAGGCACAAGGGAACCAGGGCCACCTCGTCGTTGCCGGCTCGTTCGCGCGGCGCAGGCAAGGGACATTCGACCTGATCGAAGTGGCGCTGATGCCGGTGACCGGCGAATGGCTGCCCTACGAAAGCAGCGACGAACAGTACCTCATTGCCAAGACGGTCGCTGAGAAGCGCCGGTTCGTGAAGGGTATGCGGGTCAACCTCGATGCCAGCGCGCCGATCGCCAGCCTGGTGCTCAAGGACACCGGCGAGGATGCAACCGCGATCCATATCCATGATGGCGATACTGAGGCCAGCGAACCGCTCGAGGCGCTGCTCGCCTGCGAGGGCGTAACGCACATGGTGTGGAAGGAAGGCGAGCCGCTGCCACCGCGTTGTCCCCGGCGCCGAACCGGCGACACCCCTCCGGACCGCGCCGCCGCGTGAGTGGGCACGCACCCAGGCGTCAGTCGCCGTTCGGCAAGGGCTTTGTCGGTAGCAGGTCGATCCGGCGCACAGCGCCGGGTTCGGAGCGGAGTGCCGCAAGGCGCGTCTCGACCGAGGCCGCGTCCTCGGTGATCTCGATGCGATTGAGCCCGATCAGCGTCCAGACCTTGTGCTCGGGACGCGCGGCGGTGTGGGCCGCGTAGGCGAGCGGCAGCTTGTCGGGGTAAAGCCAGAGGAGAAGCACCGGCACGGCGGAAAGGTTAGGCCTGCCCTCGACATCAGTGACCGACAGCAGGTTGGTCACGGGATCATAGCGGCAGTCGATCCCGAGCGGCACGGGGTGGCCGATGATCCCGAGCAGCGCCTCGCGCGCGTTTGCGCCGAAGGTCGCGTCCAGTTCCGGCCCCGGTTTGGCATCCGGGTCGGTTTCAAGCTGTGCCAGGAAGATGAGCACGGCGAACAGCCGGGCAGCATCGTCGCGCGTGCAGGGAATATCGAGGGCGAGGTGGATTGCGGACATGGGAGTTCCTTCGCGGGAAGCGCACAGCCGCCCCAGACTGGCGCTGCCCAGCGCAGCTGCGTCGGGGACCGGAACGGCAGGGCAATGCTCAGAGTGAGAGGTGGCGTTCGACGTGCGCACGCTCGCGCGGACGCTGGAAATTGTAGACGGGAACGCCGTGGGCAGCGGCGATGCGGATTGCCTGACCGGTCCCGCCCGAGGCTTCGCCATCGGCGGTCCAGCACAGGACGAAGTCGGCGGGCGCATTGAGCTCAGGCCCCAGCACCTGGAACACGTTCCGGGTGTGCAAGGCCTGGATGAAAGGATCGAGTCCGGCGAAAGCGGGGTGCGCCGCGGCAGCAATGGCCCGTGCGCGCTGCCACAGCTCCGGCGGCAATGCGTCCGGGTGGAACTGGCTCGCCGAGCCCCGCCAGCCCGGCGCAGGCAGGAAGATCTGCTTGTCCTCCCCCGCCCCGCGTTCAAACGCGCTGTCGGCGCCGATTGCATGGCCGGAGCGCAGGAGGTAGCCGCGTTTGAGCAGGGCGAAGGCAGCGCGCGTCATCAGCGCGAGCACTTCGGGCGGGGTGCGGCGTGCACCGATTCCGGTGTAAAAGCGGGGCATGGCAGGTCTCCTTGTTCGCCTGCCCGCCGTGTTCCCCCTACCCTCCCGTCGGCATCGCCGGGGTAACGCCCGCCCCGCGTGCGGCCAGCATGGGGCCGTAGGTAGCTTCAAGATTGCGGTGGAGGACCGCGTTTGCGGGCGGAAAGATGCTGCCGTCGTCGCGCGGCCGCGTGATCTGGAACGCGCCAGCGATCACCTCGGCAAAAGGGCGCACGCATGGAAATCCCGAACCTGCGTAAGTGACCGGCGGCGGGAACCCCGCGCTGATCCAGCTTGACGGCACGTCCAGCCCATTGAGCCAGCGCCGGGCGCTGGGCGGCAGTACCGCCACCAGCGAGACGATCCACAGCGTCCGGTACGTCCCGAAATCATGAGCGTTGGCGATCGCCGCGAATTCCAGCGGTTCAGGCGGCGGGCCGTTGACCGCGATCACCGCTGCCTGAAAGGCGCGCAGCTCATGTCTGTTGACGCGCTCGAAATCGGGGGTTCGGCCGAGCTGGGCGCAGGGCTCGTTCGCTGGCCCTGCCCCGAGTTCGAGGAGCCTGTGGCGGGTCACGCAGCAGCCTCCCCTGCCCCATCGGGATACCAGGCGAGTTCCACCGCGTAAGGGTTATCGACATCGTAGGCGGCGATACGGGCCGAGGTGATCCAGGTCTCCGGATCGCGCAGCGCAACATAGCCGCCGTAGAAACGGCCATCGCGGCTGACGAACTGGGCGTGGATGTCCTCGGCTACCGCTTCGGAGACGAAGAAGCCGGCCGCGCCGCGGATATGGGCCGGGGGAAGAACACCCAGCATTTCGTCATGGAAGACCTCGGTCACCCGCGAGAGCGGGAACTGCGCGAGCGTGCGGCCGCGTTCATCAGACGGCGACGCTGCAGAATCGGGATCGGTCATGGGAGCCTCATTCGTAACGGGGTGGGGCTTGCGGGAAGCGGGGCGGAGCCATGTGTTCGAACAGGCAGGCGCGGTAGCGGCCGCCGACGTAGAGCACGGAATCAAGGCGGCAATGGCCGCGCTGGACCAGGTCGAGCAGCCGATTGGCGCGCACCGCGAGCCGCGCTGCAGCAGCTTCGGTAAGGCAGACCCGGTGTAGGCGGACGAGTTCGCCGGTGTCGAACCACCATCCACCTTCCTCCGGCCCGCCGTAAGCGCGATCGACCGCGTAAAAGGCGACGACGTATTTCATGGTAGAGCGCCCTCCCGGGGCGGTTCGGCGCGTGAGATAATGACGAGCGGCGGGACGGTGATCTC
>CAUJIN010000060.1 GCA_963205495.1 Pseudomonadota bacterium | reverse complement strand
CCGCCAATGGGCGGGGGAGAGGGCTAGGGTGAGGGGGTACGCGCTGGGAGGCGCTATTGCGGTCTTCGCGGAACGGCTCCGAAAGCCCCCTCACCCCAACCCTCTCCCCCATTTGCATGGGGGAGAGGGAGCTTTACAGCTGAGACTCAGGGCTAATCAGGCACGCCTTTGCAAATTCCGAATCCCGAATCCCGAATCCCTGCCCTTCACACCTGCGGCGCGGGACCGCCCACGGTGGCGCCGGCGTTGGGGCCGGAACCGTCCTTGCGCGGCGGCGGCGCGCTCTTGCCGGCCTTGACCCAGTCCGCTGGCGGCCCGGGCTCGCGCCCGGCCATGATCTCGTCGATCTGTGCCGCATCGATGGTTTCATACTGAAGCAGCGCCTGCGCCATCGCGTGCAGCTTGTCGCTGTTGCTGCGCAGGATTTCGGTGGCGCGCGCGTAGGCGCGGTCCAGGATGCCGCGCACCACCTCGTCGATCTTGCGGGCGGTTTCGTCCGAGACGTTCTTGGTCTGGGTGACGGAACGGCCGAGGAACACCTCGTCTTCTTCCTCGCCATAGGCGATCGGCCCCATCTCGTCCGAAAGCCCCCACTTGGTGACCATGTTGCGCGCCATCTTGGTGGCGCGCTCGATGTCGTTGGAAGCGCCGGTGGTGACCTTGTCCGGGCCGAAGATCAGCTCCTCTGCCACGCGTCCGCCGTAGAGCGAGCAAAGCTGCGACTGGATGGCGACCTTGTTGTAGCTGTACTTGTCGCCCTCGGGCAGGTACATGGTCACGCCCAGGGCGCGACCGCGCGGGATGATCGTGACCTTGTAGACCGGGTCGTGCTCGGGCACCAGGCGCCCGACGATGGCGTGACCTGCCTCGTGGTAGGCGGTGAGCTTCTTCTCGTCCTCGCTCATCGCCATGGAGCGGCGTTCGGCGCCCATCATGATCTTGTCGCGGGCCTTGTCGAAGTGCTCCATGCGCACCTCGCGCGCATTTTCGCGCGCGGCGAACAGGGCGGCCTCGTTGCACAGGTTGGCCAGGTCCGCACCGGAGAACCCGGGCGTACCGCGCGCGATGGTCATCGGATCGACATCCGAATCCAGCGGCAGCTTGCGCATGTGCACCTTGAGGATCTGCTCGCGGCCCTTCACGTCGGGCAGCGGCACCACCACCTGGCGGTCGAAGCGGCCCGGTCGCAGCAGCGCCGGATCGAGCACGTCGGGGCGGTTGGTGGCGGCAATGACGATCACGCCCTCGCCGCCCTCGAAGCCGTCCATCTCCACCAGCAGCTGGTTCAAGGTCTGCTCGCGCTCGTCGTGCCCGCCACCCAGACCGGCACCGCGGTGGCGGCCGACGGCGTCGATCTCGTCGATGAAGATGATGCAGGGCGCGTGCTTCTTGGCCTGCTCGAACATGTCGCGCACGCGGCTGGCGCCCACGCCCACGAACATCTCGACGAAGTCCGAGCCGGAAATGCTGAAGAACGGCACCTTGGCCTCACCCGCGATGGCGCGCGCCAGGAGCGTCTTGCCGGTGCCGGGCGAACCCACCATCAGGATGCCGCGCGGAATCTTTCCACCGAGCTTCTGGAAGCGCGAAGGATCGCGCAGGAACTCGACCAGCTCGCCCACCTCCTCCTTGGCCTCGTCGCAGCCGGCCACGTCGGCAAAGGTCACCTTGACCTGATCCTCGCTCTGCATCTTGGCGCGCGACTTGCCGAAGCTCATTGCGCCCTTGCCGCCACCGCCGGACTGCAGTTGGCGCATGAAGAAGATGAAAATGCCGATGAAAATCACGTACGGCAGGAGGTTCAGCAGGATGTAGGCGAGCGAAGGTCCGGTCGAGATCGGCGACTGCACGATCTTGACGTTGCGCGCCACTAGATCGTCGATCAATTTGGGATCGTTGGGCGGCAGGGCGACGCTGAACTTGCCGCCATCCTTGGTGGTGCCGATCAGCTCGCGGCCGTTCTCCGAGTAGGTGACTTCGCTCACGCGCTCGGCGCGGACCTGCGCGAGGAAGTCGGAATAGGACAGCCCCTGGGCACCGCCCACGCGCGGGGTGAAGCTCTGGAACACCGCCATCAGCACGACGGCAATCACCACCCAAAGCACCAGATTCTTGGTCAAATCGTTCATTCCTGCGTCCTGCCCCTATCCCTGGGCGTCTCGTTTGTCGGTGGCCAGCGCGTAGACTTCGGAAGATCGGCTGCGCGAGGCTTCCGGCTTGCGCACCTTGACCTGCCGGTAACGGGTGCGCAAGTCCCGGATGTAGTCATCGAAGCCCGCACCCTGGAACAGCTTGATCAGGAAACTGCCGCCTACGCGCAGGTGCGCATCGGCGAAATCCCGCGCCAGTTCGGCCAGATACATCGAACGCGGCTGATCGACCGCATCCACGCCCGACATATTGGGGGCCATGTCGGAAAGCACAAGGTCCACCGCCTGGCCGGAGAGCAGGGCTTCGAGCTGGCCCAGCGGCTCGGGCTCGCGGAAATCCCCCAAAATGAACTCGACCCCTGCCAGCGGCGGCATGTCGAGGATGTCCAGCGCGATCACCCGGCCGCTGTCGCCCAGCTCGCGCCGCACCAGCTGCGACCAGCCGCCCGGCGCCGCCCCCAGGTCCACCACCACCATGCCCGGCTTGAGCAGGCGGTCGCGCTCCAGCAGTTCCTCCAGCTTGTAGGCCGCGCGCGAGCGCAGGCCCTCGGCCTGGGCCTTCTTCACGAAGGGATCGGAAAAGTGCTCGCGCAGCCAGCGATGGCTGCTCTTGCTGCGTGCCATGGGCGATGCGTGGGAGCAAAGGGGCGTACATGGTACCCTGTTGCGCTTGCCTACCCGCTGCGATCGTTCATGTCCGCCCCGCTGACCTCCAACCAGAAACGCTACCTGCGCGGCCTTGCGCATTCGCTCAAGCCGGTGATCCTGGTCGGCGGCAAGGGCATCACCGAGCCGCTGCTGGCCGAGCTCGACCTCGCGCTCGACCACCACGAGCTGGTCAAGGTGCGCATAGCAGCCGAAGACCGCGATGCGCGCGACGACGGCATCGCGGTGCTGCTGGAGCGATCCGGCGCACAGCTCGTGCAGCGCGTGGGCAACATCGCCTGCCTGTTCCGCCGCAATCCGGAAGCCGCGCAGATTCCGCTGCCGCGCTGAGTCCCCGTCATGCAGCTCGCCCATCAGTCCGACGAAGGCCACTACGCGGTGCGGCGAGTCGGCGCAGGCGAGATCCAGATCGGCGAGCGCCGCCTCACCCGCAGCCTGCTGCTGGCCCCGGACCGCTGCGTGGAGGAGTTCCCCCCGCGCACCTTCGAGGAATTCGACGATGCCGCGATCGCCACGATCCTGGCCCTGGAGCCGTCCGTCGTGCTGGTCGGCACGGGCGAACGCCAGCGCCTGGCACCGCCCGCCCTGATGGCGGCCTTCCTGACGCGCGGCGTCGGGCTGGAAGCCATGGACAGCGCCGCCGCCGCCCGCACCTTCAACCTCCTGGCCGGCGAAGGCCGCCGGGTAGTGGCCGCGTTCCTGATCGACGCGACCGCCTGAAGCGCGGCTTGTGCGCCGCAGCGTCGCGCACACTCGCGGCTCGACTATCATCGCCGCCTTCCCACCGGCCGCAGGAGCAGCCATGTCCCGTTCCCGATTCGCCACCCCGCTGATGCTCACCCTCACGGCCGCCGGCACCTTCGGCCTGGCCGCCTCGCAGGCAGGAATCGTCGATCTGCCGGCAGGCTATGGCCTGATCGAGGATGCGCCCGGCAAGACGCAAACCCCGCCCGCCGCGCCCCGCGATGCCGCCAAGACCGCACAGGAACACCGCTGCGGCGCACGTCACGCCGAGCACGCGGAGAAAATGAAGGACCACGCCGAAGGCATGTGCGGCGCGGACCATGCAGAACACGCCGAACACGCCAAGGTCGACCACGAAGGCGCCTGCGGCGCGCAGCACGCCGCGCCGACCGAAGCGGCCAAGACCGAACAGGAAGGCAAGTGCGGCGAAGGCAAATGTGGCGAGGGCAAGTGCGGCGGCGCGATCTGACGCGCCGCGCCGCCTCGCCATGAGGCCCCAACCTCCGCGCGCGCTGCCCGCCCGTTGCGCGGGGCTCGGGCTGCGCCGCCCGCTGGCCGCGGCCCTGCTCGCGGCGCCGGCGGGCGCGGTGGACTTCATCGAAGTGGCGCCGGAAAACTGGATCGGCGTGGGTGGACGCCACGGCAAGGCCTTCGCCGAACTCGCCGAACGCCATCCCGTCGTCTGCCACGGGCTGTCGCTCTCGCTCGGCGGCCCGGCGCCGCTCGACCTGGACTTCATCGCGCATCTGAAGGACTTTCTGGATCGCTGGAACGCGCCGATCTTCAGCGAGCACCTGAGCTGGTGCGCCGACGAGGGCCACCTCTACGACCTGGCGCCGATCCCCTTCACGGAAGAAGCCGTGCGCCACCTCGCCTCTCGCATCGCGCAGGTGCAGGACGCACTGGGCCGGCGCATCGCGGTGGAAAACGCCTCCTACTACGCCGCGCCCTGGCAGGAAATGCCCGAGATCGACTTCGTCAATGCGGTGCTCGTCGAAGCCGACTGCGAGCTTCTGCTCGACGTCAACAACCTCCACGTGAACGCCGTGAACCACGGTTATGACGCGCTTCATTTCCTGCACGCGCTGCCGCCGCGCCGGGTGCGCTACCTGCACCTCGCCGGCCATTACGTGCAGGCCCCGGATCTGCTGGTGGACACCCACGGCGCGGCCGTGGCCGACCCGGTGTGGGCCCTGCTTGCAGCGGCCTACCGCCACCTCGGCGTGCGGCCGACCCTGCTGGAACGCGACTTTCATTTCCCGCCGCTGCCCGTACTGCTGGCCGAAGTCGATTCCGTCCGCGCGCTTCAGGCCGCCGCACCCGAGGAAGCCCCCGCACATGCCGTCTGATGCTTCCCGGCTGGCGCAGCAGCAGGCCATCTTCGCCGCCTGCCTGCGCGATCCCGCACACCCGGAAGTGCCGCCGATCGAACCGGCAAGAATGGCGCTGTACCGCGAACTGTTCTTCAACACCCTGCGCGATCTGGTCGGCAGCAGCTTCCCGGTGCTGCGCGCGATCCTCGGGGAAGAAGGCTGGGCGGAACTGATCGGCAGGTTCCAGCGCGAACACCGCTGCCGCACGCCGCTCTTTCCCGCGCTGGCGCACGAGTTTCTCGAATGGCTCCAGACGCGCCCGGCGCAGCCGCCCTTCCTGCACGAACTGGCGCACTATGAATGGGTCGAACTGGCGCTGGCGCTGGATGAAGCCGAAGCCGTCCCACCGCACACGGACCCCGACGGCGACCTGCTCGACGGCCGGCCAGCAGTCTCGCCGCTGGCCTGGCCGCTGGCCTACCTTTTCCCGGTGCATCGCATCTGCCGACGATTCCAGCCTCGGCAGCCACCCGAAGCGCCCACCTTCCTGCTGATCCGGCGCGACGCGCACGACGCCATTGGCTTCCATGAAATCGATTCGCTCAGCCACGCGCTGCTGGATGCCCTGCATCGCTGCGAAGGCGCGCCCAGCGGACGGACCTTGATCGAGCAGCTCGTCGCCGACCGACCGGACGCCCCCGCGCTGCGCCGGCTCGCGCTCGAACGCCTGGTCGCGCTGCGCGAGCGCGGCGCGATCTGCGGCACGCGGCGCGCGTGAACCGGGGCTGGCCGTTCCGCCCCGGCGGTCCGGCCCCGGCCCGCGCCGTTGCTAGACTTTCCCGATGACCGCCCCATCCGACCGCAGCGCCATCTTTGCTTCCACCATCGCCACCCGCTTTCGCGGCTTCCTGCCCGTGGTGGTGGACGTGGAAACCGGCGGCTTCGACTGCAACCGCCACGCGCTGCTGGAGATCGCCGCCATCCCCCTCCTCATGGACGAGAACGGGTCGCTGGCTCCCGGCGCCACCCTGCACGCCCACGTCGCGCCCTTCCCCGGCGCCGAACTCGATCCGCGCTCGCTCGATCTCACCGGCATCGACCCGGACAACCCGCTGCGCGGCGCACTGTCCGAACGCGCCGCGCTCGACCACATCTTCAACGGCGTGCGCCAGGCGGTGCGCGAGGCCAGCTGCAACCGCGCCATCCTGGTCGGACACAACTCCGGCTTCGACCTGGGGTTCCTCAACGCGGCGGCCCTGCGCGTGGCGCACAAGCGCAACCCGTTCCATCCCTTCAGCAGCTTCGACACCGTGGCCCTCGCCGGGCTTGCCTACGGCCAGACGGTACTGGCCAAGGCCGTCGATGCCGCCGGCCTGTCCTGGGACGCCAGGCAGGCCCACTCGGCCATCTATGACGCGGAAATCACCGCGGCGCTGTTCTGCACCATCGTCAATCGCTGGCGCACGCTGTCCCTGAACGCGCCGACCGCATCCGGCTGACGCACGGGCTGTTTTGCGGATGGGCGGGGAAATAAAAACCCCGCCGGCAGCGGGGTTGCAAGGAAATCCGGGATGTTCCGGTATCTCAGATTCTGGGTCGGAATCGAAAACGCCACACAAGTCAGCTTTATTGCGAGGTTTTTCGTTGTGACAGTTTTCGAGCTACCCCCAAAGTTACCCCCGCTTGCCGGCGACGCCCCGGCGTGGAGCCTTGGGCACCCCTCCCCTGCGTCACCCAAACGAACTACAGCGCGGTGACCAAGCCCATCCGTCAGGTTCCAGATTGCGGAGAGGCGCCTCAACAGCGTTGAGTGGCGGGCCAATGGATCGTCGCCAACAACACGCGCAAGCTTGTCAGTCGCAACGAATCGTTCCACCGACCGCCAGACACTGGCGACCTGTCTTCTCGTCGGTGACGAAGTGAGAGCCCGGTGGCCTGATGTAACCGTTCCCGTACTGATCCTGGACGCGCGTTGGCTCGGTGTACCCCGGCCCCGTGCGGAGCGTAGTGGTGTTTGCGTTCGAGGAGCGGTGCCGCAGCGGCTCGTACCCTCGTGAGCTGCTGAATCCAACTCTGTCAGGATCAAATCGGCTTGGATTCAGTGGCTGCGACGCCGGTGCCGGCGCCACTTGGGTGTGCTTTGGAGTGGGCGCAGGCTCGTAATGCTGTACGGGCGCGTAAGCGGCCTGCATGGCCTGCTCGTACTGGCGTTGTGCTTCTGCCTCCTCCCGCGCGTGAAGTCGTGCCTGCGCTTCCGCGATCGTGGCCTGGCTTGGCTGCGCATGAATCTTCACGATCTCGCCATCCTCGTTGGCGCATTGCACTTGCTGATACACGGTGCGGCCGTCCTGGCCTTTGCATTTGTAGATCTTCTGCGCCGCCACCTGCGTGCTGGTGATGAGCAGAGTGATGAGGGTCGCCACGACCCTACCGGTCTTGTTCACTGAACACCCCTGTTTGGTCGCCCCGGCTGTCGGGGTTGCGGCCACCATGCCCTATTCGGTGATCGCTCGCCCGAGAAGAGGGTCCCAAAATTCGGTCCTGGCGTTCGCTCTCGCACGTGCAGGTTCGTGGCGCTGGTAGACCTTTCGGTCTAGCCTGACATGCGCGCAAAGCCAGGCGGACGTGGGGTACGCAATTTTTCGTGCACGGCCATCGAACCAGGCGGCCGGCCGGAACCCCTAGCACATGCCCTTTTTTTGCGGTTTCCACTGGAAACTTGGGTGGCAACTACTGCGCCTGTCCGACCTGCCTCATCGATCTGACCCGTTGCCTGACAGCCGGAAAACGGGCCTAGTCGTACAGAGAAATTCCGTGGCGCGTCATGTACGCCTCCAAGCTCTCGCGTCGGGGATTCCGGAAGTCGGCGAACCACGCGCTCAATAGGGCGCGATCCCGCTCCGACAGAGGCGGCAGACTCCGCCTGCGCGCCATTGGATAACTTGCCATAGCTCCGCCCCCGTAGGCGAAGCTGCGAGTGCTGCTCTTTGTCGGCGGTGATCCGCTGTCCCCATTCGTTTCGTGGTCACTCATCGCATCTCCTGTGCGTTCGGCCGGAAGGGTCCGCTTCCTGGTCTAGCGAGAGTAGTCCGGCCTGCCGCAGCACGTCGAGCCGCTCTTGTGGCAATGCGCCGGCGCTGAAGGATATTCCTTGGGCATCGCCACGCCTTGACACCAGCGGTTGCCGCTCCAGAGCGGCAAGCCGATGCATTCGGTCGGTTTCGCCGAGTGAACGGCGAATTCCATGCCGTCGTTGAAGTTCAGCAGTTCGACGCCTTTGAATAGAACGTCTGCTGCGGTCGGCCAGCCTTCCATTCATTGCAGGTACTGCACCGCCAAGGGGTGTGGTCTTGGCAAGTTCGGCAGGAATCCGGCTGTCGTCGCCACAGGAGAACCCTTCCGCCCTCGCACGCTCGATCAGTCTTTCGGACTGCTCTCGGAGGGTTTCTCGGCTTTGGTCGCCTTGCGCCGCCGGAACAGTTTGTCCACGGGGTTCGGCCCCAATACTCTCGGGCCGCTCAACCACTGGGCCATAACTTCCTTGTCCTCACGTACACGGCCTGCCGTATTGAGCGTGCCGCGGGCCACCAGGCGACGAAGCATGCTCAGGATTTCCGGGGCTTCGAGCTCCGCAATCGGCGTGCCGCCGATGTGCGGGAACACGTGCTGCTCCAGCCAGCCACGGATCTTGCGCGTGTGGCCCTCGACCCATGCGCCAGACTTCACGGCCAGCCATTCGCGAGCGACGGTCTCGAAGCTGTTGGCTGCGCCCTCGGCTCCCGCTTGCTTCTGCGCTTCCCGTTGCACACCCGGATCCACACCATCCGCCAGCAGCTTCCGCGCCTCGTCGCGTCGCTCGCGCGCTTGGCGAAGCGGCACGTCAGGGAACACGCCGAGCGACAGCAAGTTCTCCTTCCCCGAGTCCGGCCGCCGGTACTTCCAGCGCCACCAGCGCCGGCCGTTCGGATTGACCAGCAAGAACAGACCCCCCATCGGCCATCTTGTAGGCCTTCTCTCTGGGCTTGGCGTTGGCAACGGCAGACGGGGTAAGCATTTGCGCCTCCTGTGGGGGTAACACCCCAGCGCGGGGTACGGCCTACCCCTAAAGCTACCCCCAAACTTGGGGTAACTCAACGGCACTTCCGTGACGCCGAAGGAACATCAGGCAACAAAAAACCCCGCCAGTAGCGGGGTTTTGGGTGGTTCCGGGATGTTCCGGTATCCCGATTTGGAGGCCTGGGTCGGAATCGAACCGGCGTACGCGGATTTGCAGTCCGCTGCATGACCACTCTGCCACCAGGCCGGAGGCGTTCATCGCGTGGGCGATGGGGATCGGAGTGCGATCCAGAAATGCGAAACCCCGGCGAACCGGGGCTTCGACTGCGTTTGGAGCGGGAAACGAGACTCGAACTCGCGACCCCGACCTTGGCAAGGTCGTGCTCTACCAACTGAGCTATTCCCGCGTGGTCCAACCATTTTAGAGGAGATCGCTTCGATGTCAATACGCGAAGCGCGCGATCAAGCAATAAAATTCGCGCAGCCGCCTGCCCGGAACTCACGGCGTCGCCTCAAAGCCGTCTTCGAACAGCCCGCCATCGCCCACCTGCACCGCGCCGGGTGCAGTCACCAGCGCCAGCGACAGGTCGGCGCTGCTGATCTCGCCGTCTTCATCGACGTCCAGGTACAGGGACACCCACAGGTCGTAGCTGCCCGGCGCAACCCCTGCGGGAAGATCGAAGCTGCGGGAAATCGAGGCGCTTCCGGGCGCCAAGGCCAGCGGGGCATCGTTGGCGGAATCAT
The DNA here is from genome assembly GCA_963205495.1 of Pseudomonadota bacterium. Classification (GTDB taxonomy): domain Bacteria; phylum Pseudomonadota; class Gammaproteobacteria; order Xanthomonadales; family Xanthomonadaceae; genus Denitratimonas. The sequence continues at coordinate 13,173 of CAUJIN010000060.1, read as the reverse complement.
CGATGTAGCCCACGCCGCTGCGGTACAGGCTGGCCCCGATCAGGAGGTGGTCGTGGGCGGCGCCGGCGGCGTTGGTGGCCTCGACCTGGATCAGGAAGCTTGCACCCGGCACCAGCGCCGCAGGCTGGGTCTGCACGTTCTGCAGCGATACCGGCGAGCTCATGACCGCGGTGCGCAGGCCGGAACCTGCGCCGTTGGCGTTGTAGTAGTGGTCCACGATCCACGGCCAGAACTTCGCGTGGGGCGCATCGCCCCAGCGAAAGCTGCCCCACTGCGACATGCCGCGCCCGTGTCCGAAGCAGCCGCGCCCTGCGGCCACGGCATCGGCCAGACAGGGCCAGCCGGTCGCAGGTGATCCCACGAAACCGTTGCCGCAGGAAAGGTCCGCGTTGCTGCAATTGCGCCCGTCGTCGGGATCGTCCCAGCCATTGTTCTCGGCCGAATACTCGCTGGATATCGGGCCGCTGCCGCCACGCATCAGCATCATGCCCGGCGTGCGCGCCACCGCGCTGTCGGTGCTCGACACCGTGTTGGGCGCGTTGACCTGACAACAGGCGCTGGAGCAGATGTCGAACGCGGGCCGGATCGGATGGTCCACGCGCCAGGCGCCGTAGCTGCGGTAGGCGATGCTGCCGGCGCGCAGGCTGGACTGGTTCCAGCTGGAGATCCACTCGTCGTTGAGGCCCCGCCGCACATAGGTTTCCAGCGAGAAGGTGCAGGTGTGGGTGCAGCTCGCGGTGCAGCAGGAGGCGGTGCAGGCGGCGTCGGCGAAGCCCACCCGGATCGAAGGCGGCGGCGCAAGGCCGGGCGCGACCGCAAGATCGAGCGGCGTGCGCGCACGATCCGGAAGAAATACCGGCCCGGAAGGATCGACCCCGGCTCCCGCCAGCGCGGAAGCCGGTCGATCCAGCGCACCGATCGATTCCTGCGCGTGCGCGCGCTTCGCGTCCAGCGCGATCAGTCGGGTCTGGATGCCCGGCGTGCACAGCAGCCCGTCGAACACCTGCTCGCCGAGCCCGTCGGCACTGACCCGCAGCCGCGAGCGGCTCAGGTCGCCCGGACCGCAGGGACGCAGCTCGATCTCGAAATGGCCCTCGGCATCGCTTCGCACCAGCCGCCCTTCGAACTGGATCCGGGCGCCGGGCACGGGCGATCCATCCTCGGCGCGCCGAACCCAGCCCTGCATCCAGCGCGCGGATGGATCACCCAGGGTACGCGCGGAAATCCGCTGCAGCGCGTCGGGTTCGTGCAGCGGGTCGAGCAGCAGGGTCATGCGCGAGGCGGCCGGGTACAGGGTCAGGCGCAGGTCGCGGTAGCCGTCCGCTCTCGCGATGGCCTGAACGGGCCGCGCCGGTGGCTCCACCGCTTCGAGCCTGCCGGTCAGACGCAGCTGGCGTGTCCTGCCCTCGTGCGGATACAGAAGAACCGCGTCCACCGGCGCGCCGCTGACCGCATCCCGAGCGGCCAGCTCCAGCGCCGCGGCAGGCGTCTGCGCCAGCGTCCAGAGCGCCAGCACCAAGCCGAAAAGGCGTAGCGAAATCCCCATGTCGCCCCCTTCGACGCGCCCCCGCGCGCCTCCTGAGGTCGAGCCTACCCCGAGGGGCAGGAAAGACAAAGCGGCGCGCCGCTTTCGATCAATCCTGCGGATCGTCACGCAGCGCCGGCCAGGCGGCGCGCAGGTACTGGAAACCCGACCAGAGCGTGAGGATCGCCGCCGCCGCCAGCAGCCAGTCGCCCAGGTGGAAGATCGGGCCGCCCATCCACGGATGTACGCGCTCGGGCTTGGGCGGCACCACCGAATACAGCAGGCACAGCAGCGCCACCATCTGCACCACGGTCTTGAATTTTCCGATCCAGGCCACCTTGACGCGCGAGCGCTGGCCGACCTCTGCCATCCACTCACGCAGCGCCGAGACGGCGATTTCCCGCCCCACGATCACCGCCGCCCAGAACGCCATCCACGGCGTCGGATGTCCCTGCACGATGAGAAACAGCGCCACCGCCACCATCAGCTTGTCGGCCACCGGGTCGAGAAAGGCGCCGAAGGCCGAGAACATGCGGTAGCGGCGCGCGATCCAGCCATCCAGCCAGTCGGTCGCCGCACCCAGCGCGAAGATGAGCGCCGCACCGATGTGGGTCCAGGAGTACGGCAGGTAGAACACCAGCACCAGCACCGGAATCAACGCAATCCGGAAGAGCGTGAGCATGGTGGGGATGGTCAGCCTCACGATGCGCCCTGCCCGTCCGGCTCGGGAACCCCGTGCAGTGCGCTCCACAGGCGCTGGGCCAGAGCCATGTTGATGCCTTCCACGCGTGCAATCTCCTCGACGCCGGCAGCCTTGAGTTCGCTCAGGCCTCCAAAATGCCGCAGAAGCATAGCGCGGCGGCGCGGGCCGATGCCCGGGATATCTTCGAGCCGGCTGTGCTCGCGCACCTTGGCGCGCCGGCCGCGGTGGCCGGTGATGGCAAAGCGGTGCGCCTCGTCGCGCACCTGTGCGATCAGGTGCAGCGCAGGGGAGTCCGCGCCGGGATGCAGCTCGCGCCCGTCCGCCAGCACGAGGGTCTCATCCCCTGCGCGCCGCGCCGCGCCCTTGGCCACGCCGACCAGAACGAGGCCTTCGATCCCCAGCTCGGCCAGCACGGTCTTGGCCTGCGCGAGCTGGCCCTTGCCGCCGTCGATCAGCAGCAGATCGGGCAGCACCCCCTCTTCCTTCGCGCGCACGAAACGCCGGACGAGGGCCTGATGCATCGCAGCGTAATCATCGCCCGGGGTGATGCCGGAAATGTTGAAGCGCCGGTACTGGCCGCGCACCGGGCCGTCGGCGTCGAACACCACGCACGAAGCCACGGCAGCCTCGCCCAGGGTGTGGCTGATGTCGAAACACTCGATGCGGCGCGGCGGGCCATCGAGGGAGAGCAGTTCGCACAGCGCCTCGACGCGCGCGCGCTGGTTGGCCTCGCTGCCCTGCCGCGCGGCCAGCGCGATGCGCGCGTTCTGCCGGGCCAGATCGAGGTAGCGCGCGCGCTCGGCGCGCACCGTGGCCTTCAGCGCGACGCGGCTGCCGCGCCGTTCGCCCAGCAGGTTCTCGATCATCGGCTGTTCGACAAGGGCATGGCTCAGGACGATTTCGCGCGGCGGCGGCTGGGTGGCGTAGTACTGCGACACGAAGGCCTCCAGTACTTCACCCGGCTCATCGGCACCGTTGCTGCGCGGAAAATAGCTGCGCGTGCCCTGGTTCATGCCGTTGCGGAAGGAAAGCAGCACCACGCAGGCCGCACCGCGGTCGATGGCGCAGGCCAGCACGTCCATGTCCACCTGTTCGCCATCCACATACTGGCGCGCCTGCAGCCTGCGCAGGCCGGCGATCTGGTCGCGCAGACGGGCGGCGCGCTCGAACTCCAGCGCCACGCTCGCGGCCTCCATTTCCTCCGCCAGTTCCTCGATCAGGGCGTCGTTGCGCCCGTCGAGAAGAAGCTCGGCACGCCGCACGTTGGCGCGGTATTCCCCGGGATCGATCAGCGCCACGCACGGCGCGCTGCAGCGCCCGATCTGGTACTGCAGACAGGGCCGGCTGCGGTTGCGGAACACACTGTCCTCGCAGGATCGCAGCTTGAAGAGCTTGTGGATCAGATCGAGCGTCTCGCGCACCGCCGAGGCGCTCGGATACGGCCCGAAGAAGCGCCCCGGCAGGGCGCGCGTGCCGCGGTAGAAGGTGACGCGGGGGAACTCGTCCTGCGTGGAGATATGGATGTAGGGATAGCTCTTGTCGTCGCGCAGCAGCACGTTGTAGCGCGGCTTGAGCGACTTGATGAGCTGGTTTTCCAGCAGCAGCGCCTCGCCCTCGGTGCGCGTGACGGTGACTTCCATGCGCGCCACCTGGGCCAGCATTGCGCGCTGGCGCGGGCTGCGCTCGGCGTTGACGAAGTAGCTGGCCACGCGCTTCTTCAGCGAGGCCGCCTTGCCGACGTAAAGCACGCTGCCGTCGGCGGCCAGCATCCGATAGACGCCGGGCGCGGCGGTCAGTTCGCGCGCGAAACGCTTTCCGTCGAACCCCTCGGGCGCGGCTTGCTCCGCTTCCCGTCGATCTTCTTCGCGATCACCCACCGCGCGCCCCCGAATCCGCCAACGGCCTCATGAGGTCATCGGCAGGACGGTGGCCTCGCGCGTGGCAAGCTCGATGCGCACCAGCTCGTGCGCATCGGTGTTGGCGATCCACAGGCGCGCGCCGTCGCTGACCACGGCGCGCGGGCGGCGCAGCGGATGCGCCAGCGGCAGGCGGGTCAGTTCGCCGGTGCCCAGCCGCAGCATGGCGATGGAATCGTTGTAGCAGTCGGCCACCCACAGCGCCGGCGACTTCGGGTCCAGCGAGATGCCCACCGGATGCTGCAACCGTGCCGTCGAACGCTTGCCGTTGGCCTGACCGAAGTCGAACAGCCCCAACCCCAACAGGGTCTGCACCGCGCCGGTGCCCAGATGCAGGCTGCGCAGCGCCGAGGCCTGACTGTCGCAAACATAGAGCGTGTGCTGCAGCACGGCGAGACCGGCCGGCTGCGCGAACGCCGCCAGCGCGCCCGCGCCATCGGCCAACGCCAGCCGCCCGGAACCTGCCAGGGGACGGAATCCGAAGCGGGTGAGATCGGCTTCCCATACCTGATTGGCGCCAGACATCGCGACATAGAGCCGGTCGAAGTTGGCGGCCAGACCGGCGGGGCGGTCCAGATGCACTGCCGTCTCGCGGAAATTGGCGACTGCCTGCGGCGTGCCGGCCACGCCCTGCCCCAGCAGCGTATCGACTTGACCTGTGCCCAACTGGATGCGGCGGATGGCATGGTTGCCCACGTCCGAGACGAACAGTGCATCCTTGAGTACCGCAAGCCCTCCGGGAGAATGGAAGCTCGCGCGCACGCCGGGGCCATCCTCGAAGCCCGCGGCACCCGAGCCGAACACCCGCAGCACCTGGCCTTCGTGACTGCACTCGATCACGCGATGGTGGCCGCTGTCGCAGAGGTACAGCCGCTGCGGCGTGAGCGCCAGCGCGCCGGGAAAGCACAGCTCGCGCATCGGCTCGGGCCGCAGCGCCGGCGGCGCGTTCTCGTAGACGCGCACGCCCTGCTCGCCCGCTTCGTCCAGCAGTTCGGCGATGCGCTGCTCCACGAGATCGCGCTGGTGGTCTCCCGCGATGATCTCCACCAGCCGGCCGTGCGCATCGATCAGCGCCACCGAGGGCCAGGCGCGGACGCCGTAGTGCTGCCAGGCCACCGCGTCCGCATCGCTCGCCACCGCAAAGCGGACGCCCAGGCGGTTCACCGCGCGCGCCACCAGGTCCTCCTGACGCTGGGCATCGAACTTGGGCGTGTGGATGCCGATCACGGTGAGGCCGTCGGCGTACTTGGCCTGAAGGAAGCCCATGTCGGCAAGCGCATTGGCCGAAGTGGCAGAACCTGCGTGCCAGAACACCAGCGCAACGAGCCGTCCGCGCATGGCGGCAATGCGCAGTGGCGCGGCGTTGACCCAGTGCAGCGCAAGAGGAAGATCGGGCGCCAGCGGGAATTCGGTCATCGGTAGTCCTGTTGACGGGCGATCCGCGGATCCATGGGCCATTATCGGGATCAGGCCGGTTCCCGCAAGCGCGACACCAGTCCCGGCATGACCGAGCGCAGCAGTTCGGCCACGCGGTGAAAGTCCTCGATCTGGCCGTAATAGGGATCGGGCACCTGGCTGCCCGCCGCCGCGCCGCACCAGGGCAGCAGCAGGTCGATGCGGGCGGACGTGCTGGTCGAGTGCTGCAGCAGCCACGCCAGATTGGCCTGGTCGGCCGCAAGGATGAGGTCGAAGCGGGAAAAATCTCCCGCCTCGACCCGGCGCGCGCGCAGGTCGTCGATCGGGCAGCCGATCTCGCTTCCCACCCGCCGCGCGCGCTCGTCGGGCGGCGCGCCCGTGTGGTAGTCGTGCGTTCCGGCCGAATCCAGGCGGATATTGGCGAATCCCGCCTCGCGCAATTCCACCCGCGCGATGCCTTCGGCCAGCGGCGAGCGGCAGATGTTGCCCATGCAGACGAAAAGAATCGAGGTCGGGGCGGTGTTGCGGTTCACGTCAGCGGTTCTCCCGATGCAACGAGTGGACACCCGATCGACGAGCCGCAGGCGCGGATCAGCGCCCGGGCAGGAGCGGCAGCGGATCGACCGGCTTTCCGTTGCGGCGAATCTCGAAGTGCAGCATGTCGCGGCTGGCACCGCTGCGGCCCATCTCGGCGATCTGCTGCCCGGCCTCGACCTTCTCGCCCTCGCCCACCAGGCGCTTGCGGTTGTGGCCGTAGGCCGAAAGGAAGGTGTCGGAATGCCGGATGATCACGAGTTCGCCATAGCCGATCAGGCCGGCGCCCGAATACACCACCTCGCCCGCCGCCGCCGCGATCACGGGCTGACCGGCGTTTCCGGCGATGTTGATGCCCTGCCGGGTAGGCTCGCCGGCAACGAACTTCTCGATCACCTGCCCGCTGGTGGGCCAGCGCCAGGCCACGCTGCCGCCGGACTGGGGCGGAGGCGTTCGATTCGTCGTACCGGTCACGACAGGAGGTGCCGCAGGTGCCGCAACCGCCGATCCGCGCGCAGGCGCAGGCGTCGTCGCCGCGGTGGGCGAGGATGAAGCCGGAGTCGAAGCCTGCGCACCAGCCGCCGGAGCGGAGCCGCGCGGCCCACCCGAAGCCGGCGCAGCACCGCGCAACGGCGCTGCGGCAGACAGATTCAACCGCTGGCCCGGATAGATCGTGTAGGGCGGGGAAATGCCGTTGAAGCGCGCCAGCTCGCGGTAATCCAGACCGTGCCGGAAGGCGATGGCGTAGAGGGTGTCTCCGCGAACCACCACATGCGTTCCCCGCGCAGCGTCCGCAGGAGTCTTTTGGGTGCGCTGCGCGCCGGCGGAAACCGGCTCGCGCTTGACGACGGATTGCGGCCGCACGCCGCAGGAGGCGGCCAAGAACACGGCAAGCAGCAGAACCAGCAAACGCACACACTTCATCCCGAAGTTCCCCGCAGCGCCAGCCAGCCAATCGCGGCCGCAAGAAGCACAAGTGCGATCCAGCCGATCGGTTCGATGTGCCGGCGCAGCGCCATTTCGGCCTTCGCGCCACCCAGCCGGATCGCCCAGGCCACCAGAAACACGCGCTTGCCGCGGCCGATCAGCGCGCCGAAGAAGAAGGGCAGCAGCGGCATCGACACCGCCCCGGAGGCCAGCGTGAACACCTTGAAGGGCACCGGCGTGAAGCCGGCCAGCAGCAGCAGCCAGAAGCCGTTTTCCGCCGCCTCGCGCTTGATCTCCTCGAACTGCGCGGCGTAGCCGAAGCTCTCCAGCAGCGGCATCGCCAGTTCGATCGCAAAGTGGCCCAAGGCGTACCCCACGAACATGCCCAGAAGCGAGCCTGCCAGGCTGATGGCCGCGAAGCGGTAGGCGCGCTGCGGCTCGGACAGCGACATCGGCGCCAGCATCACCTCGGGCGGAATCGGAAACACGATCGCCTCGAAAAAGCTGATCGCCCCCAGCAGCGCAGGCGCACGCCGGTGCCGCGACCAGCGCAGCATGGCCTCGTAGATCGGCGCGAACAGCCTCACGCCGTGCCCCCCAGCAGGGGCACGAAGGAGACGGTTCCCAGCACCTCCGGACGCCAGTTGCCGCCGCCCGCGCTCCAGCGCACGAGTTGCTGTGCGCCAGGCTCGCCCACCGGAGCCACGAGCACCCCACCGGGGGAAAGCTGGTTCAGCAGTTCGGGGGCGAGCGCGCTGGCTGCCGCCGTGACCAGGATTCCGTCGTAGGGCGCGTGCTCGGCCCAGCCGGCGCGTCCATCCTCGTGGCGACAGTGGATGTTTCGCAGTCCCAGTGCGCGAAAGCGCCGGCGCGCAGCGCGCTGCAGTTCGTCGATGCGCTCCACGCTGTAGACATCGGCCACCAGCCCCGACAGCACCGCGGCCTGATAGCCGGAGCCGGTGCCGATTTCCAGCACCTTGCCGCATGCGCCCGCCTCCAGCAGCGCCTCGGTCATGCGCGCCACCACCCAGGGCTGGGAAATGGTCTGGCCGCGGCCGATCGGAAGCGCCGTGTCCTCGTAGGCGCGGCTCGCCAAGGCCTCGTCGATAAATAGGTGGCGCGGCACGCTGCGCATCGCCTCCAGCACCCGTTCGTCGCGGATGCCATTGGCCCGCAGGCTCTCGACCAGACGTTCGCGCGCGCGCGGCGAGGTCATGCCCGAGCCGCCGGCTTCCTGCCTGAGCCGCGTGATCATCACCGCGACGCCTCCATCGCCGAGGTCAACCCGTCGACCCAGCCGGACACCTTCTCCAGTGCCTGGTAGCGCGTGAGATCGACGTGGATCGGCGTGATCGACACGCTGCGCGAGCGCACGGCGTGGAAGTCCGTGCCCGGGCCTGCGTCCCGCTCCGGCCCGGCCATTCCGATCCACCAGATCGGGCGCCCGCGCGGGTCTTCCTGGGCGATGCAGGGCTCGGCTCTGTGGCGATGCCCCAGTCGGGTTACCTCGAAGCCGCGCAGCTCGCTCCAGGGAATGTCCGGCACGTTGACATTGAGGATGGTATTGGCCGGCAGCGGATCCACGAGCAGGCGCGCCACCAGCTCGACCGCCACGCGCGCGGCGGTATCGTAGTGGCGCTCGCCGCCGTTGGCCCACACCAGCGACATCGCGATCGCCGGCAACCCGAGGAAACGGCCTTCCATCGCCGCCGCCACCGTGCCCGAATAGATCACGTCATCGCCCAGGTTGGCGTGGGTGTTGATGCCCGACACCACGATGCCCGGCTCGAAATCCAGCAGCCCGGCCAGCGCCAGATGCACGCAGTCGGTCGGCGTCCCCGCCACGCTCCAGGTGGATTCATCCACGCGGCGCGCGCGCAGCGGACGATCGAGCGTGAGCGAATTGGACGCGCCGGAACGGTCCCGGTCCGGTGCAACGGTCACGACGCTGTGCCCGGCCCCGCGCAACCCCTGCGCCAGAGCCTTGATTCCGGGCGCATCCACGCCATCGTCGTTGCTGACCAGTACCCGCATGTCTTGCATCCTCATCCAGCCGGACATCATAGCCGATGCCGGAAACCCTGCGCCCGCGCCCCGGATGCGGCCAACGTCAAATCATGGATCCGGCAGCGCACTGCGGGCGCGGACGCGACGGATCCGGCTCGATGCGGCGTTTCACCTCCGAGTGCATACTGAACTCATCGACATCCGCCTGCCCCGCCCCTGCCGAGACGACCCCATGCCATCCGCTTCCCGCTACCACCCGATCTCCATCGGCCTGCACTGGCTGACTCTGGCACTCCTGATCGCCGTCTACGCCCTCATCGAACTGCGAGGAATCTATCCGCGAGGCAGCGAAGCGCGAGATCTGATGAAGCACTGGCACTTCATGCTGGGGCTCCTGGTGTTCGCGCTGCTGCTGGTGCGCCTGCCGGCGCGCGCCTTCTTCCGCACCCCTCCCATCACCCCCATGCCGCCGGCCTGGCAGCAGTGGCTGGCCAAGGCCATGCACCTGGCCCTGTACGGATTCCTGATCGCCATGCCCCTGCTGGGCTGGACGGTGCTGAGCGCCGCAGGCAAGCCGGTGCCATTCTTCGGACTGACCCTGCCCGCACTCGTCGCGCCGGACGACGCACTTGCCCATCGGCTGGAAGACCTCCACGGCCTGATCGGAACGATCGGCTACTGGCTGATCGGATTGCACGCAGCCGCGGCGCTGTACCACCACTACGCGATGCACGACGACACCCTGCGACGGATGGCGCGCGGCTAGCCATCCATCGGAAACCGTGCCGGTTTCGGTCAGGGTTCCCGGCGCGCCCGGCCGAGGAACTCAGAGGGCTGGCAGGTGCCTTGCTTGCAGATCGCGGTGACGGCAGGAACCGGGCCAAGGCGGAGGCGTAACCCGAACCGTTCAGCGTGGACCACCTGCCTCGACACGATGGACCACCGCGCATTCATTTGCGAGGATGCCGGCGTCGATCGCCTGGTTCGCCCACAGTGCCTGTTTCGCCGCGCTCTCTCTGCCACCGTGCGATGGCTCGATACCCGGCGGGACGGACGATTGCCGCGTTCATCACGCTGTTGCTTTGGCTGGCGTGCTCGCAGGTGCAGGCCGCGCTGCCACCGGGCAGCGAGCTTTGGATCGGCACGCAGGGCTGCGAAGCGATCGCAACGGTGCGCCAGGCGCCCGCGTCCGAATGGCGGCCATTGACCCGCGATGCGGCGCCTCGAACCGGCCATGCCTGGATTCGCTTCCCGCTGCCGCCGCCATGGCCGGCGCAGATGCTCGTGCTGCCGATTTTCGGGGCGCAGCATCTGGAAATCCATCTGCCCGGCGTGGCGACCCCGTACCGGCACGACTTGCAGATGCCAACCCCGCCGCATACGGGAACTTCCTACTGGCATACCGCGCTGCTGACCGCGCCAAAGCCGGGCCTCGTGCTGACCTGCCTGGCCGGAAGCCACGTGTCGCCCGGGATGATCGAACTGCGGCCTGCGGAGCTTCAGATCGAACGCGAACTGGACCTGCGCGCGCTGTTGGCGGGGTCTGTCGCCGTCATCCTTGCCATGTCGGCCTTCGCGCTGACCTTCTGGATCGCCCTGCGCGACGCGATCTACCTGCGCTATCTCGGGCACCTGCTGGCTTTTCTGCTGTTCGCCGGACTCAACGAATGGGCGCTGGCCAGGTTTCTCGTGGGCCTGCCCGGCGCCCCTGCACCGATGCTGATCCTGCGCGCTTTCACGCTGGCGCTTGCGGCGGCCATGACATTGGGATTCACGCGGAAATTCCTCGACCTGGCGCACACCTCACCGCGCGCCGATCGCATCCTCGGCGTCATCGTCTACGCCATGTTGCTGTTCGGCATGCTGGAAGTTCTCGGCACCATCGTCTCGGGGCACGCCGCAAGCCTCGTGATACTGGCCGAGAATCTGCTGGTCGGCGTGGCCTGCCTGGTGCTGATGGTCGTCAGTGTGCGACTGGCATGGAAAGGTCACCGCTACGCGCGCTATTTCTGCATCGCCTGGCTACCCTTCCTGACCCAGGTGCTCGTCTCCGTGGTGCTGACCGTACTCGGCGCCGAGGTTGGCCAGACCCTGCGCGCGATGCAACTGCCGGCGGCCGCCTTCGAGGCCTTCCTGCTGTCGATCGGCCTCGCGGACCGCACGCTGGCACTCAAGCGCGAGCGCGACGCCGCGATGCGCCTGGCGGAACGCGATGCGCTGACCGGCGTGTACAACCGCCGCGGTTTCGAACTCCGCCTGAAGACGCGCTTGAATGCGGGAAAAGGCGGGACGCTGCTGATGTGCGATCTGGATCATTTCAAGCGGATCAACGATGGCTTTGGCCATTCGGCCGGAGATCGTTGCCTGCAGATCTTCGTCGAGCGGGCTGAGCGAGTGCTGCCGGAAACCTGCGAACTCGGACGCTACGGCGGCGAGGAGTTCGTCGTGCTGCTGACCGCAACAGGGACCCAGGCGCGATTGCTGGCCGAGCGCCTGCGACAGGAGCTGGCCGACACGCCCGTGCTGGTCGACGAGCACCGGATCAATCTGACGGTCAGCATTGGCATGGCCGATATCGCTCCATTCAGCCTGCCGACCACCGCAAGCCTGTTCGCCCTCGCCGACGCTGCGCTCTACCGCGCCAAGGCCGAGGGTCGCAACCGCGTCATCATGGCCGACCGGATACGGAACGCGTCTGAGAACGCAGTGCGGTGATTCCCGCAGCGCACACGAGAATCCTCATGCGGCGCGCGGGGGCACCGGCGAAACACCGCACCGACCTTGGCTTTGAGCCCGTCGATACTGGTCGGCGGGATGCGCAGCTTTGGTGCCTTGTGCGAGGTCAGGCGGCAGCCCGGAAACTTGCGATTCCGAGGTCGATCGACTGCGCTCTTTGCCGCATTGACGTTGAGCCTCAGTCGCTCTTCCAGGAACTGCGTAATGCTCGCCAGCACCCGCGCGCCGGTCGCTTCGCTGCGAACGTGGATGTTGCAGTCGTCCGCATAGCGGCAGAACGCGTGACCGCGGCGTTCCAGTTCCCGGTCCAGATCCGTCAACAGAATGTTCGACCGCAGCGGACTCAACGGACCACCCTGCGGCGTGCCTTGCGTACTCGGCGATACCACGCCGGATGCAACGCCTGCTGGATCAACCGATCCGTCAGCGTCGGAATACCGAGCGTCCGCACCCCGCCTTGCGGCTTGGCTTGGCGATGTCCACCCGGCGAACTGCCTGCGGGATGTACGTCCCCGCCAGCAGCTTGGCATTGATCGTTCGCCAGTGTTGCTGCAGATGGGCCTTGAACGCCAGCCGGTCGAGCCCATCGACGCCAGCAGCGCCCTTGTTCCTCACCACCCGCTCATACGCAGACCAGAGGTTGCCGCGTTCGCACACGGCTTCCATCAGCCCGATCGATTCCGCTTTCGTCCGCGGCTCAGCCACCGACTCCATCTCGGCACGCAGCGCAGCCCTTCCCGGATTCCGTCCGGGTCCGTCTGCCTGCGCTCCGCCATACCGACGGACTTCTGCCGATAACGATGCCATCGAGGTCTGATCGCCTACTCGCGTTCTTCCGTGTTCGGCCCTTCAGCCCATCCCGGCGCCTACTACGGCCTCTGCCGACTTCCCCGCCCGCATCCCGACGCCTCGCGACGTCGGTAGCAGCAAGGCACGGACGAGGATCTCCCCGGGTATGACGCACCTGCCTTCACGCTTGTGCCTGTCGGATCTACGTCACAGCGTTCCGTGCAAGAACCGGGCTTCGACGATATTGGCCGCCTTACCCCGCTGTGCCGCTTCGTATCCGCTTCCTGTTCGTCAGGCCAGCGCTTTGCCTTCAGCTTCCTCCAGATTCGCAGTTACCCGCGACACCCTTGCCGTTCGGCTGACTCTTCCCCTTGCCGGGCGAGTAGAGGACTTTCACCTCAAAGCAGGTGGGCCCTGCCGGGCGCACCAAAAAAACCGCCGGCCCTGCGGCCGGCGGCTTTCGAAACGCGGTGACGCGTCAGGCGATCAGCCGCCGAACACCAGCTTGCCGTGCATCACGGCCCAGTGCCCCGGGAAGGAGCAGAAGAAGGTGTAGTCGCCGCCCTTCTCCAGCTTGCTGACCGGGAAGGTCACGCTGGTGGTCTCGCCACCGCCGATCA
>CAUJIN010000059.1 GCA_963205495.1 Pseudomonadota bacterium | reverse complement strand
CATGGCGCTGGGCATCGAATGCCTGCTCGCCGATGACGAGGCCACGGCGCTGCGGCTGGCGGCACAGCTCGATGCCATCAACCGCGAGCGCCGCGATCTTCAGGACCAGATGCTGCAACAGGCCGAAGCCATGGCCGCGAGTTGCATCGCCACCATCGAGGCCGGAGACGGCGGCGAGGCCGCGCTGTGCGTATTCGATGCGGACTGGCATCCGGGCGTCGTCGGTCTGGTCGCCTCGCGCTTGAAGGAGCGCGTGCATCGCCCCACGGTCGCCTTCGCGCCGGGTGGCGAGGATGGCCTGCTGCGCGGCTCCGCGCGCTCGATTCCCGGTTTCCATATCCGCGATGCGCTGGCCGATCTTGCCGCCGCCCAGCCCGGCCTCATTGCCCGCTTCGGAGGCCATGCGATGGCCGCAGGCCTGAGCCTTGCCCCGGATGCTCTGGAAACCTTCCGCGCCGCCTTCCTTGTGCTCGCCGCAGAACGCCTCGACCCCGCCGCCCTGCGCGCGGAACTCCTCAGCGACGGCGCGCTCGCCCCGCAGGACCTGAGCCGTGACCTGGCCGAGCAGCTGCGCGACGGCGGCCCGTGGGGGCAAGGGTTCCCCGAGCCGGTGTTCGACGACGAATTCACCGTCGCCGGCTGGCGCGTGGTCGGCAACAACCACCTCAAGCTGCAGCTGCGCCACACCGCCTCCGGTTTTCCGATCGACGCGATCCACTTCGGCGGCTACGACGGCACGCCCCCGGCTTCGCGCCTGCACCTGGCCTACCAGCTGGAAACCGACGATTTCCGCGACCGCTGCGGGGTGCAGCTGCTGGTACGGCATCGTGTCGATCTGCCGTGATCGTCGGTTTCGCCTCGATCCGGGCTTCGGCTTCCTTCGTTGATTGATTTTGCGCTGGCGCAGGGTTTCGTCCGCCTCGGCGGCGGACGAAACCCCGGCGAAAAGCTCGATCGTCCGGCAAGCCACCTTGCCCGTACCGACCTCAGCCGCCGAGCATCCCCTTGGCCTGATCCAGCACCACGTCGCAGGCCTTCTCCGTGAGCTTTTCCTTGAGCTTGTCGCTGCGGTCGGAAAGATCGAGGCTCTTGCCATCCTGGGTCGAGAGCAGGCCCTTGAGACCGTTGGCGTAGCCCTCGTCATCCGCCGGCTGTGACGCGGCTTCGGCACCCCCGCCGAGGGAGAGCTTGCCCAGCAGCCGATCCTTCACCGTGCCGGCGACATCCTCGCCCAGGTACTTGTTCTTGATGCAGAACTGCACGATTCCGGCGGCGTTTCCGGCGTTGGAAGAGAGCAGGGAGCCGGCGTCGCTGCCGCCGATGGCACCCTTGAGCGAGCCGAGGCCGGCGGCCGGGGCCGTGGCGGATGCACAGGAAAGGAGCAGGCCGACGGTGATCGTTTTCCAGGCAGACATGAGGCGTTCTCCATTGTGGTTGCGGACGGTGACCATTCCATTCTGGCGGAAGCGGGTGCGTCTGTCAGAGTTCGATTCAACCCAACAGCAGCAGGGTCGCCAACCCCAGGAAGGTGAAGAAGCCGAGCGAGTCGGTCAGCGCGGTCAGGAAGATGCCGCTGCCCAGCGCCGGGTCGAAGCCCATGCGCTTGAGCAGCAGCGGGATCGTCACGCCCACCACGGCGGCGAGCAGGAGGTTGGCCGTCAGCGCCACGGAAATGACCATCGACAGCCCCACGTTGCGGAACCAGGCCAGCACGATCAGGCCCAATACCGCGCCCATGAGGAGTCCGTTGAACAGCGCCACGCGCAGCTCTTTCCATAGCAGGATCATCACGTTGGAGGCGCCGACCTGGCCCAGCGCGAGTCCGCGGATGGTGAGCGCCAGCACCTGGGTGCCGGCGTTGCCGCCGAGCCCTGCGACCATCGGCATCAGCACCGCGAGGGCGACCAGTTTGTCGATCGTGCCTTCGAACTGTCCGACCACGTTGGCCGCGATGAAGGCGGTGCACAGGTTCACGAACAGCCACACCAGCCGCCGCCGCATGGCGCGTCCGACCGGGCTGAAAAGGTCTTCGTCCTCGCCCAGGCCGGCCGCGCCCAGGGCCTGGTGTTCGGCCTGTTCGCGGATGATGTCCACCACGTCGTCGATGGTGATGCGACCGAGCAGGATGTTGTTTTCGTCCACCACCGGAGCCGAGACCCAGTCGTGGTCGGAGAACTGGTTGGCGACCTCGCGTTCGCCGGTGCCGGCGGCGATGGCCGACTGCTCGTCGTCGATCAGTTCGTTGATCGGCGTGGAAGCTTCATGGGTGAGCAGGGAAGTGAGCGAGACCCGGCCCAGGTACTGGTGCTTGCGGCTGACCACGAAAAGGTAATCGGTGTGGTCGGGCAGCTCGCCGCGCAGTCGCAGGTAGCGCAGCACCACGTCGACCGTGGTGTCGGCGCGCACCGTGACCACGTCCGGATTCATCAGGCGTCCGGCGCTGCCCTCCGGGAACGAGAGCACCTGTTCGAGGCGGTCGCGGTTCTCGCGGTCCATCGAACGCAGGACTTCCTCGATCACCTGGTCGGGAAGGTCTTCGGCGATGTCGGCCAGATCGTCGATGTCGAGGTCTTCGACCGCGGCGACCAGTTCGTCCGGGTCCATCTCCGCGATCAGGCTCTCGCGCACGTCCTCGCCGACGTGGACCAGCACCTCGCCGTCGTCATCCGGATCGACCAGCCCCCACACCAGCGAGCGCTTGGCCGTAGGCAGCGATTCGAGCAGGTTGGCGATTTCCGCCGGGGAAAGCGTGTTGATCAGGCGCCGCACCGGGCCCAGGCGGCCGGTGTCGAGCGCATCGGACAGCAGCCGCAGCTGGCGGGCGGTCCTGTCGTGGCGGGAGGCGTCGGCCATCGGGCGCTCCGGATGGAAAAGGGGAGGCGTGAGCGGCCGCCAGCAGCGGCAAGCGGCGCATTATCGTTGCACTGCGCGCGGGGGGCCAGCCCCGCGCGGCGAGATCAGCGATTCGGGGCGCGCGGCGGCACCGGATCCAGTCCGCCTTCGCACAGCGGCTGGCAGCGTGCGAGGCGCTTTGCCGCAAGCCAGCCGCCGCGCAGGTGGCCGTGCACCTGGATGGCTTCGATGGCATACATCGAGCAGCTCGGATGGAAGCGGCAGTGCTGGCCAAGCAGCGGGCTGATGAACCGCTTGTAGCCGCGCAGCAGCGCAATGAGCGGGGAATTCATGGGGCGGTGTCGCGGAAGACGAATGTGCCCGTGCGGATTGCTTGCCGCTTCGGGGGGACTAGGCTATAACACGCGACCACTCGTGCTCAACGACGACTCTTCGAGGGCCTCCACCGTGGCAACGAAAGTGAAAGCTTCCGACCGATCTTCAGCCAAAGCCCCTGCAACCGCTTCAAAGGCCGCCAAGGTCGCCAGGAAGCCGGCAGCCAGGCCTTCCGCCAAGGCGGCGGCAAAAGCGCCGGCCGGCAAGCCGTCCGCCATTCGGGCGATTGACAAGGCTGGCGGCAAGGCTGGCATCGTGAAGAAAGCTACGGCGAAGTTGCCCGCCGCGAAGAAGGCTGCGCCGAGCAAAAGTGCCGCAGCCAAATCCGCTCCGGTCAAGCCTGTGGCGACCAAGGCCGCGAAGAAGCCGACAAGCACGATCAAGCGCGTGGCCGAATCACTGGCGCGACTGGTCAAGCCGAAGTCTGCCGCACCCAAGTCGCCCGTTGCCAAGCCCAAGGTGGCGGCATCTGCTGGCAAGGCCGCGACCAAACCGGTGACCAAGAAGACATCCAAGCCGGCAGCCACCAAGCCGGCCCCCAGGCCAGCAACCAAACCGGCGTCACGCACCCCGGGAAGCACCCGCAAGGAAACAGCCGTCGCGGTCGTGACCGCGCCCGCCGCATCCGCTGCGCATACCACTGCAAGGAAGAAGATGACCCAAGCTGCACCGCAAGCCGCCAAGGCCAGGAAGCCGGCGGCCCCGCCTCCCGTTGCCGATTCCGGCGCTGCCATCCTGCCCGACCGTCCCGACCTGCCGATGGGCTATCGCCCCAAGCCGGGCGAGGAATACATGAGTCCCGAGCAGCTCGAATATTTCCGCCAGAAGCTGATGAAGTGGCGCGCCGATCTGGTCGAGGAATCCCAGCAGACCATCGACAACCTGCGCGAGGAAGTGCGCGATGTCGGTGACGACGCCGAACGTGCCACGCGCGAGACGGAAAACTCGCTCGAACTGCGCACCCGAGACCGCTACCGCAAGCTGATCTCCAAGATCGACAAGGCGCTCAAGCGCATCGAGGAAGGCGACTACGGCTACTGCGAGGAAACCGGCGAGGAAATCGGCCTGGATCGTCTGGAAGCGCGCCCCATCGCCACCCTGAGCTTCGACGCGCAGGAGCGCTGGGAGCACCGTCAGAAGCTGATGGGCGACTGAGGTCGCCCAGACGTCGCGAGCCGCCGGCTATCCGGCGGCCTCGACGGACAGCGCAAGCCCCATTTCGGCAAGGTCATCGCGCTCGGTGGCGAGGTCGGCGCGCGCCAGGGCGTGCGCGTCCAGCCAGGCGCGCGGAAGCGCGATTCCGATTTTCGCCTCGCGCGCCCGGATTTTCGGCTGCGGCAGTTCGGCGGCGTGGCTGCGACACAGCAGGATCGCAAGACGCAGCAGCACGGCGCTGCGCAGCGCCGCCTGCGCGGCGCGTCCGGACAGCCCGGCGAGCAGGCTGCGCGACAGGCCGCGGCGCTGGCTGCGCACCAGCGCGGCCAGCAGGGTCTGCTCCTGACGCGAAAAGCCGTCGATGTCGGAGTTCGCAATCACATAGGCCGCGTGCTTCTGGTGCTGGCTGTGCGAGATCGCCAGCCCCAGCTCGTGCAGGCGCGCGGCCCAGCCGAGCATCAGGCGGTCGTCGCCGTCCAGCTCCCAGTCGACTTCCACCTGATCGAACAGGGCCTGCGCCATCGTTTCGACCCGTGCGGCGTGCTCGGCATCGACGCCGTAGCGCAGCGCCAGGGCCGCGATGGCGGCGTCGCGAGGGTCGCGGTTCTGGGTGCGGCCCAGCATGTCGTGCAGGATGCCCTCGCGCATGGCGGTTTCGCATACGCGCATCTGCGCAAGCCCCAGCGCGTCGAACGCCGTCGCCATGACCAGAAGCCCGCCGGCGATGACGGGCCGTCGGTCGGCGGAAACGCCGTTGAGGCGGATGTCGTCGATGTGGCGAAATTCCAGCAGGGCCTGGACCGAGCGCTCCAGGCCCGCCCGCGTGATGCAGTTTTCCGGAAGATCGACGTCGCCCTGCATCTCGGCGATGGCCTTGGCGGTTCCCGAGGATCCGATGGCCTCGTCCCAGCCCAGCGAGCGATACGCGGGAGAAAACTGCTGGAACTGCTGCGCCAGCTCCAGCTGGCCGTCCTGCCAGCGCCGCGCCGAGAGCTTGCCGTCCGGGAAAAATCGTCGGGTGCTGGCGATGCAGCCCATTTGCAGGCTTTCGCGTTCCAGCGGCTGGAAGCCGGTGCCGATGATGAACTCGGTGGAGCCCCCGCCGATGTCGATCACCAGCCGGCGCGCCTCGCTGGGCGGCAGGCCGTGCGCAACCCCGAGGTAGATCAGGCGCGCCTCCTCGCGGCCGGACACCACCTCGATGGCGTGGCCCAGCGCGGTCTCGGCCGGAATCAGGAAGGCCTGCGGATTGCGCAGACGGCGCACCGTGTTGGTGGCGATGGCGCGCACGCGTCCGGGCGGCAGGCTGTGGATGCGTTCGCCGAAGCGCGCAAGGCACGCGAGCGCGCGTTCGCGCGCGGCCGGTTCGAGGTCGCCATTGGCGCGCAGGCCCGTGGCGATGCGCACCGTCTCGCGCAGCCGGTCCACGATGCGCAGCTGCCCCAGCACGCTGCGCGCCACCACCATGTGGAAGCTGTTGGAGCCGATGTCGATGGCGGCCATCAGCTCGCCTTCGCGCAAAGCCGTGTCGCTCATCGGCATAGTCGGGCCACCAGGGCGTTCTGGGCGCTGAAAGGCATCTCGTCGTCCGAAGGCGATGTGCGGACGTAACTGCCGTCCGACTGCAGCAGCCAGGACTGGGTGTTGTCGGCGAGATAGTTGGCCAGTTCCTCCTCGTATACCCGCTGCGCCAGCGCCGGGTCCAGGATCGGGAAGCAGGTCTCGATGCGGCGCAGCAGGTTGCGTTCCAGCCAGTCGGCGCTGGAACAGTACAGCTCCGGTTCGCCGTCGTTGGCGAACCAGTAGACCCGGCTGTGTTCGAGGAATCGCCCCACCACCGAACGAACCCGGATCGTTTCGGATACGTTCGGCACGCCGGGACGCAGGCTGCACGCGCCGCGCACGATGAGGTCGATTTCCACGCCGGCCTGCGAGGCCCGGTACAGCGCGCGCATGACCTGCGGCTCGTTGAGCGCGTTGAGCTTGGCGATGATGCGCGCCGGCTTGCCGCAGCGCGCGTGTTCGGCCTCGCGCCCGATCTTTTCCAGGAGCGCCGCGTGCAGGGTGAAAGGGGCCTGCAGCAGGCGCGCCAGCTTGAACGAGGGCACCAGCCCGGAGAGCTGCTGGAACAGGCGGTGCACGTCCTCGCCGATCTCCGGATGCGCGGTCATCAGGCCGATGTCGGTGTACTGGCGCGCCGTGCCGGCGTGGTAGTTGCCGGTGGAAAGGTGGGTGTAGCGATGCAGTCGCGCGCCTTCACGCCGCACGATCAGCAGCATCTTGGCGTGGGTCTTGTAGCCGACCACGCCGTAGACCACCTGCACGCCGGCCTCCTGCAGGCGGTCGGCGAGGCCGAGATTGGCTTCCTCGTCGAAGCGCGCGCGCAGTTCGATCACCACGGTGACGTCCTTGCCGCCTCGTGCCGCCTCGATCAGGTGTTCGACCAGCACGGAATCCTTGCCGGCGCGGTAGAGCGTCTGCTTGATCGCGAGCACGTCCGGATCGCGCGCGGCGGCCTTGAGCAGGGACACCACCGCACCGAAGGCGTCGAAGGGATGGTGCAGCAGCACGTCGCCGGAGCGGATGGTCTCGAAGATGCGCTCCTCGTCGCCGTCGGGCAGCCGGCGCGGGGTGAAGGACGGGAACTTCAGGTCCGGACGGTCGACCAGGTCGTAAACCGCGGTGACACGGTTGAGGTTGACCGGCCCGTTGATCCGGTAGACGGCATTGGGCGCAAGGCCGAAGTTCTCCATCAGCGACTGCACGATCTCGTTCGGGCAGGAGTCGGCGATCTCCAGGCGCATGGCGCGTGCGAAACCGCGCCCGCGCAGCTCGTCCTGCAGCGCGTGGGCGATGTTTTCCACCTCGTCCTCGTCCAGCAGCAGCTCGGAGTTGCGGGTCACCCGGAACTGGTGGATGCCCTTGACCCGCATCCCGGGAAACATTTCCCCGGCGAAGCTCGACAGCGTCGCCGAGAGCAGCACGAAGTCGTGCGGCCCACCGGATACTTCCGGCGGCAGCTGGATGATGCGCGGCAGCGAGCGCGGCGCGCGCACGATCGCCATGCCGCCTGCGCGGCCGAAGGCGTCCTTGCCCTGCAGCAGCACCACAACGTTCAGGCTCTTGTTGAGGATGCGCGGGAACGGATGCGCCGGGTCCAGGCCCAGCGGCGAGAGCACCGGCATGATTTCGTTGACGAAGTGCTGCTTGAGCCAGCGCCGCTGGCGCGCATTCCAGCTTTCCGGTGAAAGAATGCGCACGCCCGCCTCGGACAGCGCCGGGCGCAGCGTCTGGCGCCAGTACTGGTACTGCGCCTCCACCAGCGCGCTGGCGCGGGTGTGGATCAGGTTGAGCAAGGCACCGCTGGCGATTCCGTCCGGGGGAAGCGGCGCGCCCATTTCCTGCATCTGGTGCAGGCCCGCCACCCGGATCTCGAAGAACTCGTCGAGGTTGGTGCAGGAAATGCACAGGTAGCGCAGCCTTTCCAGCAGCGGCACGCTCTCGTCCATGGCCTGGGCCAGGACGCGGAAGTTGAAGGCGAGCTGGGACAGCTCGCGGTTGAGGTAGAGCGACGGATCGTCAAGATCCTGCGTCGCGGCGGTGGAGGCTGTGCGCGAGGAGCGCGAAGTAGGGCGCGGCATCGCGGAAGGATAGCAACCGGGCGGGCTGCGCGCGCGGCTTGCGCACAGGGTGTGGTCGCGTCCGGCGTCCTGCGGCCGGGTGGCAACGTGCCCCGTCAGCGCGCCGGCGCAAACCCCAGGACCGTATCCGGCGGCGGTGCTTCGCCGCGCAGGGTCTGGCGGCGCATTTCCAGCGCGTCGGGGGTGATGACGGCGATGCGGGCGTCGATGCGGGCGCGCTGGTAGAAATCCAGGTCGGCGTTCTTGCGCAGGCGCTCCAGCTGGCCCAGCGCATCGTCCGGGCGGCCGTTCAGCCAGGCGACTTCGGCATGGGCTTCGGCGGCGCGCACGAGGTCACCGGAAACTTCGCTGGCGCGCGCGAAGGCCCGCTGGAAGCCCGGGTCGTCTCCGTGGCTGGCCAGCAGCGGCCGCAGCAGGTCCTGGGCGGTGCGTGCGGCTTCCGGACTGCCGTATTCGGCCAGTGCGGCGGCGTAGCTGAGCGTGATCGCGGTGTTCTTCGGGTGTGCGGTCAGGAGCGCCTCGTAGCTGGCGCGGGCCGTCTCTCGCCGCCCGGCGCGGTGTTCGTTCTCGGCGCGTGCCAGTGCGATCCAGTACAGCGAAGGAAATTCCCGGGACAGCGCCGCAAGCCCGGTTTCGGCTGGCGCGGTCTGGCCCGCCAGGCTCTGCGCCAGCGCAAGGCCATAGCGCTGGGCAGCGGTGAAGGCTTCGGGTGCGGCGCGACGCTGGCGCTGGTATTCGACGACCGCCTCGGTCGGCGAGGTGGCGGAAAGGACACGCAGCCGCTCGCGTGCCAGGTCGAACAGCCCGCGCGTGGTGTCCGGTTCGCCGATGGCTGCGGCGACGTAGTCGGGCAGCAGCGGATTGGCCAGCGTGCGCGGCGGCATCGAAGCGGGTGTCGTGAGGCAGCGTGTGCCGGCGGAAGTGTCGC
The DNA here is from genome assembly GCA_963205495.1 of Pseudomonadota bacterium. GTDB lineage: Bacteria > Pseudomonadota > Gammaproteobacteria > Xanthomonadales > Xanthomonadaceae > Denitratimonas. Next base: position 1,147 of record CAUJIN010000059.1, on the reverse strand, counting down.
GATCCGCCTGCGCGCAGCCTTCCGCCAGGTGGATCTGCTCGGCGCGGGCCTTGGCTTCGCTGATGCGGGTGGTGCTGACCGGGTGCGAACGCAGGTATTCGGGGGCCTGAGCGCCGCCGGTGTTGCCGCGCATCTGGCGCTCCATGCGGGCGAAGAAATCGGCCATGGCGATCGGCTCGTAGCCGGCGCGCGACAGGGTCTGGATGCCGAGTCGGTCGGCCTCGTGCTCGTTGGATCGGGTGTAGTCGATCTGGCGCTGCTGCATCAGCGACATGCCACCCACGATCGCGGCCTGCACGCCGTCGCCGCTGCCTGCCTTGGAACTGGCGAGGATGGCGCCGAGCATTCCGAGCATGATCGGCAGCTGGTCCTTCCTGGCCTGCTCCACCGCGCGCAGCACGTGGCGCTGGGTGACGTGGGCGATTTCGTGCGAGAGCACGGCGGCAACCTCGTCCTCGCTTTCGGCGGTGAGGATCAGGCCGGCGTTCATGCCGATGTAGCCGCCGATCGTGGCAAAGGCGTTGATCTGGCGCGATCTCATCAGGAAGAAGGTGAACGGCTGTGCCGGGCGATCGCTGCGCGCAGCCAGACGGTAGCCCAGGCCCTGCAGATAGCCTTCCAGCAGCGGGTCGTCGATGACCATCTCGTAGGCCCGAAGCTGGCGCAGCATCATGCCGCCGTAGGCCTGCTCCTGCGCGGGCGTGAGCAGTTCCGCGGCCGAAGACCCCATTTCGGGCAGGCTCGTCGAGGTCTGTGCGTTGGCGCAGGGCAGGGCGCCGGTCAGCACGGCGGTCAGGGCGGTGGCGAGAAGCCTGCGGATCATCGGGACATCGCTGTGTCAGAGACGAAGCGATGATGATGGCGCGAGTAGCGCGAACCGGTGTTAACCGGACGTCAATCCGAGGCGGAACCCGTGTCTGCCCGGATGTGTGTTCCGAATCACCCGAGCCTCCTCGCCGCCGCGGAGGGATTGCGTATCGGTGTTGAATCTGCTTCCGTATTTTTGGGGGCGTGCTCGGGTTCATCCCGGGGTGGAATGTGGACAACCATGGAGTGCCCAGGGTATGTCGAGTGGTTCGCGCAGAGGTTTTGGCTGGATGCTGGCTCTGGGCCTGGCGTTCTGCGGCAGCGCCGCGGCGCAAGGCTC
>CAUJIN010000058.1 GCA_963205495.1 Pseudomonadota bacterium | reverse complement strand
GATGCGGCCCTTGCCGTGTGTGCAGTTCACGCCACTGTCCCAGATCGTGCTGTGTGTCACCGCCTGCGCGCCAGCACCGGCAGTGACGCTGGTCGGGCGGCCGAGCGCATCGTAGCCATAGCTGAGGGTCACACCATCGGCCCGGGTGGCACCCGTGCGCTGGCCCGCCGCGTTCCACTGCTGGGTGGTGGTGCCAGTGTCGGGGTTGGCGTAGCGCCACAGCTGGCCGAAGCCGTCGTATTGCCAGGTGGTGACGAGGCCACGCGGGTCGGTGAGTTGGGTGATGCGGTTGCCTGCGTCGTATTCGAACAAGGTGATGCCGTTCGTCGCATCGGTTTGCTTCTTGAGGCGGTTGAGGGCGTCGTACTGGAACCGCGTCACCTGGCCGAGCGTGCGGGTGAGGGTTTGAAGGTTGCCGTTGAGGTCGTAGGTGTAGGCCGTTTCCTGACCATCGTTGCCGCGCCGGGCGCGCACGCGGTCGAGTTCGTCGTAGTCGGTGTAGCTGCGAGCGATCAGGGTGCCGTTCAAGCGCACTTCCTCACGAACGGGGTTACTGGCCGCGTCGTAGAACCGCTCGCGCACTTGCGGGCCGGTGGGCGTGTTGCGGGTGACGGTCTGGAGGCGGCGGGCGGTGTCGTAGGCGTAGCTCTCGGTCACCCCGTCGGGCGTGGTCACCGCATCGAGCAGGCCCGAGGCGGCGTAGGTGAAGCTCGTGCTCTGGATGCCGCCGTTGCGGAAGCTGCGCACCTGGCGAACCCGGCCGCGGGCGTCGTAGTCGTATTCCACCGCTTCGCCGTTCACGCCCACGATCCGACCCGGCTGGCCGCGGCCGTTGTGCTGGCTGTAGGTGATCGTGTGGGCGAGGCTGTTCTTCACCTCGGTCAGGTCGCCCTGCGCGCTGTAGGTGCGCACGATGGCATCGCCGGTGCCGGGCAGCGGACCGTCTTCGGTGAGGGTTTTGACCAGACCGTTGGGGTGGAAGGTGTAGGCGTAGCCGGTGCTGCGGGTCTGGTTGGGCGTGCCGTGGGGCGAGAGGTTGCGGTGGGTGATGCTTTTCAGGCGGTGATCGGGATGATAGGCAAAGCTCTGCCGATGATCGCCCTGCACTTCCACCCAGTCCGGGCGGTTGTTGACCGTATCCCAGTCGTAGGTGGTGGTGCGGGCAACGGTCGTGCCTTCGGCTTCGACAGCGCTTAACAGGTGGCCTTGGTCGTCGTGGGTGAAGCGGGTGAGGTAGCCCCTGGCGTCGGTGATCGTTTCGGGGTAGCCGCGGGTGTCGTAGCCCTGTTCGGCCACGCTGGCGGCGCAGTGGGTGGAGGCCAGGCCCTCCACTTCGCCGATGCGGCCTTCTTCGATGGTGTAGACGGTTTCCTTGCCCAGCGCGTTGGTCTGGGTGACGTACTCCATCTCGATGGGCTGGCTGAGGATGGCGAAGGCAGCATTGGCGCGTTGTTCGCGCTGCGCCAGCTCGGCGGCATCCGCATTCGAACTCGGTGCCGGACGCGGCTCTTGGCACCAGTGCATGCCGCCCGGATCGCACTGCCCACCCGGCGGGGGTGGCAGCGGCGGCGGAGTGGCCGGCGGCGTCATCGTGCCCTGATACGCGAACGTATGGCGATCCACGGGCACGGCTACGGTGCCGTGCCGGCTGAGGGTGGCACGGCCAAGTCCGTCGAAATCGAAGGTGGAATAACGCACGCCGCCGTAGGAGACGCCCGTCAGCGCGCCGGGGAAGGTCGCCTTCTCGTAGTGATACTTGACCAAAGTGGCCGGTGATGCGGGGGAGCCTGCGGTCGCGGGCAGCGTGATCGAGGCCAGGCGATGCAGCCCGCCGCCGAAGGCATCCAGATCGTAGCCGTAGTCGAACGCGGCCCCGTCGGGATCGGTGACGCGGGTCAGGCGGTTGCCCGTCCAGGTGAACTGCACCGACCGGCCCGAGGTGTGGGTGACCGATTGCAGGTAGTTGTCACTGTAGGAAAACGTCCAGCCGATGCCCTGGCGGTTGCGAACCGTTTGCACGTAACCGAAACGATCATAGCGTTCGATGGTTTGCGCCTCGGTATGGTGCTCATACTCGGTTCCCACCTGGATGACGTAAGCCACTGGCCCGGCCTTGTCCTCCTCGAAACGGGCGGCTGCGGCGCGCCATGAATACTTGATGCGCCGCCCGTCCGGGCGCTGAAGCCAAAGCGTACTGGCGTCCTGGCGAACGAGCGAGTAGTCGAAGTTGCTGATCCAGTGCCGCCCGAACAGGCCCGAGTAGACCCAGTAATGGTTGTAGGTGCGGCGCAGGTACAGGCCCATTTCCCCGGCGCTGGAAAAATCCAGCGCCGACTCGATCTTGTTGCCCGTGGTGATCACCACCGGATTGCCGGCTCGCTCACCGCAGTCTTTCTCGGCCGCATCGCGTACCTCGGTCGCATTGCCGGCGTTGCCACGACCGCCGCCGCCTCCGCCGATCCCCGCGAAGTTTCCTTGGTCGCCTACGGACGTGCTGCGTCCGTCGTCCTCGAACCAGCAGGTTCGCGGCTCGCGCGTGGTCCCATGCTCCGTCCGGACCGTGGGCGCGACGCACACCAGTTGCGGTAGCGCCAGAACGGGTGTGGCAAGAGGCAAGGCCATCAGGAACCAGAGCGCCGCCGCGCACTGCGCACCGCGCGCCGCGCCGATGCGCTGGAAAAGACGGTGGAAATGATTGGATGCAGACACGCGCGTTACCCCCCTCGACTCGGAATGTCGGCAATCAGAATTTGTCGTTACCCGAAATGGCAGTGATCGTCAAGCAATGGATTGAAAGCATGCCCTTTTGATTAGCTGTCAGTACTAGAGCGGCATCGTCTAAAACAACTTCCCCTAGCCCGATCTGACGGAAGCAAAGACGCTGGATGGGACAGACGTTCGTCTGTCAAAAGCGGCTAGCCTTCACGGGACCTGATTAGCCCTGACTCTCAGCTCGTCATTCCTGCGAAGGCAGGAATCCAGTGTCTTTGCTTCCAGATGCCCCCACAACAAAAGCCAAGTCACCGGGTTTCCGCCAAAAGCATGCGGGAATGGCGAGCCAAAGCCACTCTTCGCCGAAGCATCGGCTGAGGATCAGGGCTAATCAGGTCACGGGAATGACAAGCAAGGGCACGCGGGCATGACGAGCAAGGGCAAAAGCTTCGCGCCGCCATCGAGGCCGCCGCGCAGGCCGTGCTCGACGCCCGCGCCCAGTTTCCCGATGCCACCCTCGCCGACCTCTACGACCCGCCGACCATGCCGCCGGCGCTGGTGAAAGCCCACGCCGCGCTCGACAAGGCCGTGGACGCCGCCTACCTCGCCGCCGAGAAGGCCGCCGGCCGCAAACCGCCCAGGCTCACCACCGACGCCGAACGCGTCGCCTTCCTGTTCGAGCGCTACCAGCAGCTCACTTCCCTGCTGCCCGAGCCTTCCGCCAAGCCCGCGCGCGCCCGCAAGCCCCCCCGCCCGCGTAGCGCGTGATCGGCTGCCAAAACGATTTTTCCACGCCACCTGCGCCACAATACGCGTTCTGTCGCGACCCGCTCCCGCCGCTCGATGCACTTCAATCCATTGCGTTCCTCCTTCGCCTGGCCGATTCCGCTGCTGCTCGCGCTGGTCGTGCTTTCGCTCCTGGCCGGGATCGGCATGCGCGAACCGATGCCGGCGGACGAGCCACGCTTCGTGCTGGTCGCGCAAACGATGGTGGAGACCGGGGATTGGCTGTTCCCGCGACGCGGCAGCGAGCTGTATGCCGAAAAACCGGCCACGTTCATGTGGATGCAGGCCGCCAGCCAGCAGCTGGTGGGCAACTGGCGGATCGCCTTCCTGCTGCCCTCGCTGCTGGCCGCGCTCGCCACGCTGTGGCTGAGCGGGGATCTGGCGCGGCGGCTGTGGGGACGCCGCGCCGTGCCGTACGCGGTGTTCGGCCTGTTCGTCTGCCTGCAGTTCGCCCTGCAGGCCAAGCGCGCGCAGATCGACATGGCGCTGGTCGGCCTGACCACGCTGTCGCTGTGGGCGCTGCTGCGCTACCTGCTGGAAAAACCGGATCCGCGGCTGCTGGCGCTGGGCGCATTCGCCGCCGGCCTGGGCACGGTGACCAAGGGTGTGGGTTTCCTGCCGCTTTTGGTGTTCCTGCCCTGGCTGTGGGTGCGGGCGAAGTCGGCGCACTCGCTGCCGCCCCATCGCGGCTGGCACGCGCTGGCGGGCGTGGCGGGCTTCCTGCTCGGTGCCGGCGTCTGGCTGGTTCCGATGCTGACGGCGGTGCTTGCGTCCGATGATCCGGCGCTGCACGCCTATGCCCGCGAAATGCTGCTGCGCCAGACTGCGACCCGCTATGCCAACGCCTGGCACCACGTCCAGCCGGCCTGGTACTACCTGCAGTCGATGCTGACCCTGTGGCTGCCGGGCATCCTGCTCGCGCCCTGGCTGCTGCCGGCCTGGTGGCGACGCCTGCGCCGGGTCGATCCGCGCTACGCGCTGCTGCTGGGCTGGGCGGCGCTGGTGCTGATTTTCTTCAGTTCCACGCCGGGCAAGCGCGAGGTGTACATCTTCCCGATCCTGCCGGCGCTGTGCATCGCCGCCGCGCCGCTGCTGCCGGCGCTGCTGCGCCGGCGCGGGGTGCGGGCGGTGCTGTGGGGATGGATCGGCACGCTCGCCCTGGCCGGACTGGCGCTGGGCGCGTGGCTGCTGCTGGCGACTCCCGAGCGCCTGCGCCCGCTGGTCGAGGGGCGCGGCATGGATGCGGCCGTCGCGGTGGCGATGGGACGCTGGCTGCTGGCCTTCGGGCTGGCCGCGCTGGCCGCAATCGTGCTGGCGCTGTGGCGGCGACGCGGGCAGCCGGCCACGGCGGTGATCGTGATTACCGCGCTGCTGTGGATCGTTTACGGCGTCGGCCTGATACCGGCGATCAGCCCGGAGAGTTCGGCGCAGGCGCTGATGCAGCGGGTCGGCGAGCGCATCGGTCCGGAGGCCGAACTGGCGATGCTGGGCTGGCGCGAGCAGCACAGGCTGCAGGCCGACCGCCCGGTCGTGGATTTCGGCTTCAAGCGGCCCTGGGACGAACAGTGGCCGCTGGCGCGCGACTGGCTGCAGGCCGATCCGTCCAGGCGCTGGCTGTTCCTTCGCCTGGAGGCGATCGGCCCGTGCATGGATGCAACCCAGGTCATCGACATCGGCGCATCCAACCGCCGCGCCTGGGCGTTGCTGCCGGGCCACGCCTGGATCGCGGGCTGCGACATGCCGGCGGGCTGGGCGGCGGAGATCGAGCACGAATGAGCAGCGGCAGCGCATGAACAGGCTTCTGGACGGCATGGCCGGCGGCATCGGACCGCGCACCGCGCACGAGCCGCGGCATCGCGGCAACCCTCGACACTTCACGGGAACCACCGCATGAAACGCATCACCGTCGCCGGCGCAGGCTATGTCGGTCTTTCCAACGCGGTGATGCTGGCGCGACAGCATGCGGTGACGATCCTGGACATCGATGCGGCCAGGATCGAGGCGATCAGGCAGCGCACCTCGCCCATTTCCGACCCGGACATCGAGCGCCAGCTGCGCGACGAAAGCCTGCACCTTGCCACCAGCGCCGATCCCGGACAGGCGCTGGCCGGTGCCGACTTCGTCTTCATCGCCACGCCCACCAACTACGATCCGCACAGCAACCAGTTCGACACCGAGTCGGTCCAATCCGTCGTGCGCGCGGCGATGACGCTGTGTCCCGAGGCCCTGATCGTGATCAAGTCCACCGTCCCGGTCGGCTTCACCGAGGCGCTCAAGACCGAGCTGAAGTTCGCCAACCTCGTGTTTTCACCCGAGTTCCTGCGCGAAGGTTCGGCCCTGCACGACAGCCTGCACCCCTCGCGCATCGTGGTGGGCGAACGGTCGCCGCGCGGGCGCGAACTGGCCGATCTGCTGCTGGCCGCCAGCCTGCGCCCGGATGCGCCGGTGCTGTTGACCGGCAACACCGAGGCCGAGGCGATCAAGCTGTTCGCCAACACCTATCTGGCCATGCGCGTGGCCTTCTTCAACGAACTGGACACCTACGCGGCGGTGAACAAACTGGATGCCCGCCAGATCATCGAAGGCGTCTGTCTCGACCCGCGCATCGGCGACCATTACAACAACCCGTCCTTCGGCTACGGCGGCTACTGCCTGCCCAAGGACACCCGCCAGCTGCTGGCCAACTACGACCGCGTGCCGCAAACCCTGATCCGCGCCATCGTCGATGCCAACACCACGCGCAAGGACTTCATCGCCGACGACATCCTGCGGCTGAACCCGCGCGTGGTCGGCATCCATCGGCTGGTGATGAAGTCCGGCAGCGACAACTTCCGCTCCAGCAGCGTGCAGGGCGTGATGAAGCGGCTCAAGGCCAAGGGCGTGGAGGTGATCGTGTACGAACCCCTGCTGCACACCAGCACCTTCTTCAACTCCGAAGTGATCGACGATCTGGATGCGTTCAAGCGCCTTGCCGACGTGATCGTCACCAATCGCCAGACCGCGGATCTCGCCGATGTGGCGGGAAAAATCTACAGCCGCGACCTGTTCGGCGCCGATCGCTGAAATGTCGTCCACGCTTCCGCTTTGCGCCCCTGCCTTCAGAGACACGCCATGACCGCACTGTCCATCGTCATTCCCGTATTCAACGAGCGCGACAACATCGCGCCGCTGGTGCACGAGGTGGTCCGGCACCTGCGCGGCCGCGTCCAGTTCGAGATCGTCTGCGTGGACGACCGCTCCGACGACGACACCCGCGAGGTGCTCGCGGCGCTGCGCGCCGAGGTACCGGAGCTGCGCGCCTTTGCCCACGCCGCGCGCTGCGGCCAGAGCGCCGCGATCCGCAGCGGCGTCAGGCACGCGCTGGCCCCCTGGATTGCCACGCTCGATGGCGACGGGCAGAACGATCCGGCCGACATCCCGAAGCTGCTGGACGCGCGCGACGCGGCCGAGGCCGAGGTCAAGCTGTTCGCCGGCTGGCGCGTGTCGCGGCAGGATTCGGGCAGCAAGCGCTGGGCCTCGCGCTGGGCCAACCGCATACGCCAGTGGCTGCTGCGCGACAACACCCCGGACACCGGCTGCGGCATCAAGCTGTTCGAGCGCGCCGCCTTCCTCGACCTGCCCTACTTCGACCACATGCACCGCTACCTGCCGGCGCTGATGCAGCGCGCCGGCTGGAAAACCGTCAGCGTGCCGGTGTCGCACCGCGCGCGCGGCGCGGGCCAGTCCAAATACACCAACGTCGGTCGCGCCCTGGTCGGCGTGCGCGACCTGCTCGGCGTGGCCTGGCTGATCCAGCGCAGCCACGTCGTCGGCACCGACGAAATTCCCGCGCCACGGCCGGTGGAGCAAGGGCGATGAATGAGGAAATCCTGTGGCTGGGCTGGACCGGGCTGCACATGACCCCGTGGAAGCTGATCGGCCTGGGCGGAGCGATGATGTTCGGCCTGCGCTGGCTGGTGCAGGTGGTCGCCTCGCACCGCGCGAAACGCCCGGTGATTCCTCGCCTGTTCTGGTACATGAGCCTGGCCGGCAGCCTGATGGCGCTGAGCTATTTCCTGTTTTCCGCCAAGCAGGATGCCGTGGGCGTGCTGCAGAACCTGCTGCCCGCCTTCACCGCCGCCTACAGCCTGATGCTCGACATCCGCAGCGGCGGCAAGCCGCCTGCGGCAAAGTCCGGCTGAGCCACTGCGCCCGCGGTGCCACGGCGCGCACGGGCCGCGCGCACGGCGGTTTGCTTCGCCCTCAGGAATCCGTCGCGCGAAGCGGGTGCCGCACCTGGCCTTCGCCTTCGACCACGAAGCGTTCGATGGTGAGCGACTCGGCACCCATCGGGCCGTAGGCGTGCAGGCGCGTGGTGGAGATGCCGATTTCCGCGCCCAGGCCCAGTTCGCCGCCGTCGGAGAAGCGCGAGGAGGCGTTCACCATCACCACGGCCGAGCGCAGCGCCGCGGTGAAGCGCCGCGCGGCGGCTTCGTCGCCGGTGGCGATGACCTCGGTGTGGTCCGAGCCGAAGCGGCGGATGTGGGCGATGGCCTGTTCGAGATCGTCCACCACGCGCACCGCGAGCACGAGGTCGAGGAACTCGGCGGCGTAGTCGTCCTCGCTGGCCTCGGCCATGTCCGGCACGCGCGCACGCGACGCCGCGTCGCCGCGCAGTTCGACCCCGCGCGCGCGCAGCGCGGCGGCGGCGCGCGGCAGGAAGGCGTCGGCGACGTCGCGGTGCACCAGCAGGGTTTCCAGCGCGTTGCAGACGCCGGGACGACTGGTCTTGCCGTCGATGAGCAGGTCCAACGCCAGATCCAGGTCTGCGGCAGCGTCCACGTACAGGTGGCAGACGCCCTTGTAGTGCTTGATCACCGGCACGCGCGCGTGCTCGGCGACGAAGCGGATCAGCCCCTCGCCGCCGCGCGGGATGGCCAGATCCACGATGTCGGTGAGCTGCAGCAGTCTGACCATGGTGTCGCGCGAAAGATCGGCGACGAGGGTCAGCACCGCTTCGGGCAGGCCGGCGGCGGCGATGGCCTCCTTCAGCGCTGCGGCGATCGCGGTGTTGGAGTGGATCGCCTCCGAGCCGCCGCGCAGGATCACGCCGTTGCCGGCGTAGAGGCACAGCGCGGCGGCATCGGCGGTGACGTTGGGGCGCGCCTCGTAGATCATCGCGACGACGCCGAGCGGCACGCGCACGCGCCGCACCCGGATGCCGTTGGGGCGGACTTCCTCGCGCGTGACCTGCCCCACCGGATCGGGCAGCGTGGCGACGTGGCGCACCGCCTCGGCGATGCCGGCCAGGCGCGCATCGTCCAGGCGCAGGCGGTCGAGCATCGCCGCGCCGATGCCGCGCGCCGCGGCGGCTTCCAGGTCGCGCGCGTTGGCGGCGAGGATGGCTTCGCCGCGCGCATCTAGCCGCGCAGCCATGGCATGCAGCAGCGCGCGGCGCGCCTCGGTATCCATTTGCGCCAGCGCCTGCGCGCCGTCGCGGCAGGCCAGCGCCTGGGAGGTGATGTCAGCGATCATCGAGGAGTCCGTTGCGGGTGGAATCGGGGGGAACCTACCCGCGCCGTGGAGGAATTTCCAGCATCATCGCGACACGCGTGCGGCTGCGGTTTCCCGGAACGCCAGAAATCACCGAAAATCGGAATTCGCACACACCTGCCGCACGCTGCGGCCGACAGAGGACCTTGATGAAAGATCGCACGCTTGCGCTGGCCGGCATGATGCAGGGCCTGCGCCTGGTCCAGTCCATCGCCCGCAGCGGGCAGGCGGACGAGGCCGACCTCGCCGCATCGCTGGCCTCGGTGTTCCGCATCGACGCCGACTCGGTGGAAGCGGTCTACGGTTCGGCGCATCTCATGAAGACCGGACTGGAAATCCTGATCGGGCAATTCCAGGGCGGCGGGCAGCGCGACGGCAGCCTCGGCAAGATGGCCATGACGGTGCTGAGCGTGGAGCGCCAGCTCAACGCCCGCGCCGACCTGCTCGACGCGCTGCAGGAGGGCATCATCGAGGCGGGACGGCAGCGCGAACACTTCGGCGTCACCCATCCCACCGTCGTCGCGCGTCTGGGCGAGGTCTATGCCAACACCGTCAGCCGCCTGTCCACCCGGGTGCTGGTGCAGGGCGATCCGACGCAGCTCCAGCAGGAGGCCGTCGTGGCGCAGGTGCGCGCCTGCCTGCTGGCCGCAGTGCGTTCGGCCGTGCTCTGGCGCCAGCTTCGCGGCAGCTATTGGGACTTCCTGTTGCGCCGTCGAGCCATGCTGGACGCCGCCCAACGCTGGCTGGACGCCTGATCACCCGATCCGGCGGTGTACGCAACGCGCGCCTATACTCAGTCCATCGCCTGCCTGCGCTGCCTCCATGTCCGATACCGCTTCTGACGACACCCACGCGCTGACCATCCTCCTGCACCGCTGGCAGGAGGGAGACGCAGTAGCACGGGAAGAACTGATGGCGCTGGTCTACCGGCGCGTGCGTTCCATCGCAAACCAGTCGCTGATGAAACATGCGCAGGCCACGCTGACGCCGACCGAACTGGCGCACGAAGCCTTGATCCGCCTGTTGGGAACGAATGCGGGCTGGGTCGATCGCCGCCATTTCTTCCACGTCGTGGCGCAGGCAACGCGGCAGGTGATCGTGGATCACGCCCGCCGTCGCCTGAGCGACAAGCGCGGCCAGGGCGTGGAAGCCCTGCCGCTGAGCCAGGCACCCGAAGTTCCCGGCGGTGGTTTCGACGACGACGTGGTGCGCGTGGACGAGGCCATCGTGGCCTTGGCACAGGAAGACTCACGTCAGGCGCAGATCGTCGAATTGAGCTATTTCGGCGGTTTCTCGCGCGAGGAAATCGGCGAGGCGCTGGAGGTATCCGTCGCCACGGTCGATCGCGACCTGCGCTTTGCCCGCGCCTGGCTCAAGGAAGCGCTTTCCCCATGAGCGATCCGGCCCCGCATGCGCGCCTGACAGAGCTGTTCCACGCGCTGCTTGGCCAGCCGCCCGCACAGCGCGAAGCCAGCCTGGCGGAACTGGATACCGCCCTGGCCGAACGTCTGCGCCGGCTGCTGGATGCGGACGACCAGACTCACGATCCGACGGCTGCCGCCATCAACATGGGCCGCAGTGCGCTGGTGGAATCCGTCTCCGACGGGATGCGGCTTGGTCCGTGGCGCGTGCTGCGCGAACTGGGTGCCGGCGGCATGGGCACGGTGCTTCTGGCCGAACGCGCCGACGGACAGTTCCAGCAGCAGGTGGCGATCAAGCTGATCCGTGGATTTCCCACCGCCGACGGCCAACGCCGGCTGCGTCAGGAGCGCCAGATTCTCGCCCAGCTCGACCACCCCAACATTGCGCGCCTGATCGACGGTGGCCAGACCCAGGATGGCCAGCCGTATGTGGTGATGGAATATGTCCACGGCGCCGGCCTGCTCGACCACCTCGCCAGCACCACGCTGGATATCGACGCCCGCCTGGCGCTGTTCGACCGCATCGCGGACGCGGTCCAGCACGCCCATGGCCGTCTGGTCATCCACCGCGACCTCAAGCCCGGCAACGTGCTGGTGCAGGACAACGGCGAACCCAAACTGCTCGATTTCGGCGTGGCAAAACTGGTGGACGTAGGCGCCGACTCGGGCGAACAGGACTCCTCCACCCGCATCTTCAGCCGCGGCTACGCCAGCCCCGAACAGCGCGCCGGCCACGCCGTGTCCACCGCAACCGATGTCTACGCGCTGGGCGTGGTGCTGCGCGAGATGCTGACCGGTGAACGCGAACCGGGCGTCCACGCGCCGCTGCCGCAGGGTTTCGTGGCACTGCGGATTCCCGGCGATCTGCGCGGCATCCTCACCCGCGCAACCGAAGACAATCCGGCACACCGCTACGCCACGGTGGAAGCCATGCGCGCGGACCTCGCGCGCTGGCGCGAAGGGCGGCCTGTGCTCGCCGCGCCGGACAGCTGGCGCTACCGGACCGGCAAGTTCATCGGTCGCCACCGCACCGGCGTGGCGCTGCTGGCGCTGGCGCTGCTCGCCACCTCCGGTTTCATGTGGCGACTGGCAGTGGAGCGCAGCCGTGCGCTGGACGCCGAAACCGCCGCCACGCACGCGCTGGTCACCGCCGAGCGCGACAGCCAGGCCGCGCGTGCTTCGATGGAGTTCCTCGCACGAACGCTTGCCGCGGCTTCACCTGAAGTGGCGATGAGCACCCAGATCAGCGTGCGCGACCTGCTCGATCAGGCGCGTGCCGGAATGAAAGACGACGCATCGCTGCCTGCGGATGCGCGCCAGATGGTGCAGCGCCTGCTCGGCAACCTGTACCAGTCGCTGGGTGAGCCGCAGATCGCGGCGGAGCTGCTCGAAGCAGGCATCGAAGGTGTGCAGCCAGCCACCACCACGGAAGCTCTGGCCTTCGCGCGCGATCTGGACACCCTGTCGAGCCTGCAGGGAACGCTCGGCCACGGCGACAAGGCGATGGGCCACGCCCAGGAGAGTGCCGCGCTGCGCGAGCGTTTCGCTCCGAACGACGCTGCCGAACGCATTCGCAGCCAGGCGCAGCTTGCCTACACGCACTATCGCCGCGGCGAACTGGAGCAGGCCCACCGCCTCTGGGATGCGATTCTCGCCGACCCGCCACCGGACGCTCCGCTGGACGTGATGCTGGACGTGTACCAGATGTCGGCTTCCACCTGGCTGATGCAGGAAAATCCCGAGCGCGCGCTGGAAATCAGCAGCAAAGGCATGGCCTACGCCAGGGCGCACGGCCTGACGCCGGAATCACTCCTGATCGTCAACCTGGCGCGCACCCACGCCGAAATTCTCGGCAACATCGGCCGCGCGGGCGAAGCGGTGGACCTGCTGCGCCAGACCATCGCCGTGCAGGAACAAAGCGCCGGACTGCGCGGCATCCGCGCCGGAAACCTGTTCAACGCGCTCGGCAATGCACTCAACATCCAGGGACACTACCGCGAAGCACTCGAAGCCCTGCAGCGCGCCGACCTCCTCTACGCCCCCAGCATGACCTCCGACGTCGAAACGGCCGCCTCGCTGGGCAACATCGGCAACGTGATGGAAAGCGCGGGCGACTACGCCGGCGCCCTGCGCAACTTCGATGCCGCCATCGTCCTCCTGGAAAAGGACGCGGCCAACCAGGCCGCCGCGCGCAAGATGCGTCGCAGCCGCGCCCGCACGCTCGGCCTGGCCGGTCGGCATGAGGAAGCCCTGGAGGCGCTCACCACCCTGCGGGAAGAAGAGCGCCGCGAGGAAGGCGTGGATTCGCCCAGCTATGCGATCACTACCTGGCAGCTCGCCGTGCTGGCGCGCCAAATGAACGATCCCGCGCGCGGTGAGGCCTGGCTGGAGGAAGCCCGCACCCGGTTTGCGGCGTTCCTCGGCCCCGAGCATGTGCTCTTCGCGCACGTCCACCGCCTGCACGCCGCATTCGCACGGATGCGTGGCGATCTCACCGTCGCTGCCGGAGAAATCAACGAGGCGATTGCCCGCCTCGAAGCCCTGGGCGGCATCGAGGTGGACCTCGCCATTGCGCGCGCCGAGCGCGCCGGAATCAACCTTGCCCGCGGTCGCACTGCGGCGGCGCGGCGCGAGCTGGCACAGGTGCTTCCGATCCTGCGTCAAGCCATGCTGCCCACCGAGGTCAACCGCGCCGCGGCGGAAACTCTCGCGCGCCGCATCGGCCTCTCGGCATCCTCCGACTGATCCGTCAGCGTGCCGCGTCTGCGTGACGCTGGCGCGACGCTGCATCACAATGCTTTTTTCATTCACCGCGTTCCGCATGCGCGCCCGCTTTCCATGACCGATTCCAGCTCCGGCCTCTCCACCAACCTCCAGGCCATACGCGATCGCATCGCGGTGGCCTGCCGCGCCGCCGGGCGCGATTCGTCCGAGGTGCGCCTGCTGCCGGTCAGCAAGACCGTCGACGAAGCCCGGCTTCGCCAGGCCTATGCGCTGGGCCTGCGCGAACTGGGCGAAAACAAGGTGCAGGAAGCGCAGGGCAAGGCCGAGGCGATGGCCGATCTGGCCGACCTGCGCTGGGTGCTGATCGGCCACCTGCAAACCAACAAGTCCAAGCATGCCGCGCGCTTCGCCAGCGAATTCCAGGCGCTCGACAGCCTGCGCGTGGCCGAGGCGCTGGACCGCCACCTGCAAAAGGAAGGCCGCGCGCTGGACGTGCTGGTGCAGGTGAACACCTCGGGCGAGGACACCAAGTTCGGGCTTGCGCCCGATGCGGTGGAAGCCTTCGTGAAGCAGCTCCCCGCGTTTTCCTCCCTGCGCGTGCGCGGCCTGATGACCCTGGCGCTGTTCTCGCACGACGAGGCGCGGGTGCGGCCCTGCTTCGTCACCCTGCGGACCCTGCGCGACCGCCTGCGCCAGAGCGCGCCGGACGGGATCGTCATGGACGAGCTTTCCATGGGCATGTCCGGCGACTTCGAGCTGGCGATCGCCGAGGGCGCCACCACGGTGCGCGTGGGCACGGCCATCTTCGGCCTCCGGTATACGCCCGACAGCGCCTACTGGCCCGGCTTTGCCGGCAAGAGCGAATGAGCATCACCGACACCTTCCGTCCCGATGCGGGCATGCGCCTGATCGACGTGATCTCGGTGCAGTCGCAGGTGGCCTACGGCAACGTCGGCAACAGCATCGCGGTGCAGGTGCTCCAGGCTTTCGGGCTGCAGGTGGCCGCGGTTCCGACGGTGATCCTCGGCAACACGCCGCACTATCCGACGATGCACGGCGGCGCGCTGCCGCAGGATTGGTTCGAAGGCATCCTCGACGACCTGATCGCGCGTGAAGCCGCCACCCGCGCCGACCTCGTGCTCGCCGGCTACCTCGGCACTCCGGCGCAGGGGCTGACGCTGGCGCGCTGGATCGACCGGGTTCGCGAGGTGAATCCTGCGCTCGGCTTCCAGATCGACCCGGTGATCGGCGACCGCGACACCGGCGTCTACATCGACCCGGCGCTGGTGCCGGTCTGGCGCGACGTGCTGGCCCCGCGCGCCGAGGGGCTCACGCCCAACCATTTCGAACTCGAACAGCTCGCAGGCCGCCCGCTGCCGACGCTGGAATCCTGCGCCGAGGCCGCTGCCGGTTTGCTGGGAAATACCACGCGCTGGATCGCCGTCACCAGCGCCGTCCCGGAAGAATGCACCGAAGACCTCCTGCGCGTGCTGCTGGTGACGCACGAGGGCTGCGAGCGTTTCGAGCATCCGCGCGTGGAGCATTCGGTCAAGGGCACGGGCGATCTGTTCGCCGCGCTGATCGCCGCGCGCCGCGCGCGCGGCGTTGCCCTGTCCGAGGCGGTGCGTCACGCCTGCGACGACACCGTGGCCGTGCTGCACCACGTCAGGAAACAGGGCTGGCAGGAGCTGGTCCTGCCCCGCTCCATCGCACGCAGGCTCGCCGATTGAACCTCGCGCCGGCGTCGCGGCCGAGCGCCCCCTTGGTGGAAACCGCTGCGCGGGTTCCACCCTACCCAAAGCGACATGTCGTAGGTGCGAAGCTTGCTTCGCACACCGTCTGAAAAACCGATGACCACGCCATCGCGGTCGAAAGGCTGAGGCAGGCAGAAATATTGGTTTGTCCCAGGATTTGATGGGGAGCAATCAATCGTCGTCGGGCCAGATCGGCGCACCGCCACGGGCGGCTGGCTTCGACGCAGGCCGCAGCGGCTTGATCGCCTCCCACAGCGCCAGCGCGTCGCGCAGCGCCGGCACGTCATGGGTGCGCAGCAGCATCGCGCCGCGCTCGGCGGCCAGGAGGTGTGCCGCGGCCGAACCGGCGATGCGCTCGCCCGGCCCGCGTCCGGTGATGTCGCCGATCATCCGCTTGCGCGACATGCCGGCCATGAGCGGCACGCCCAGGTCGGCAAACGCATCCAGCCGTGCCAGCAGGCCGAGGTTGTGCTCCAGGGTCTTTCCGAAACCGAAGCCCGGATCGACCACGATGCGCGATTTCGCAATCCCGGCCAGCTCGCAGGCGAAGATGCGGTCGGCGAGGAAGCGGCGCACCTCGCCCATCACGTCGTCGTAGTGCGGCGCGTCCTGCATGGTCTGCGGCTCGCCCTGCATGTGCATCAGCACCACCGGCACGCCCAGCTCCGCCGCCGCCTCCAGCGCGCCCTCGCGGCGCAGCGCATAGACGTCGTTGATCATGCCGGCACCGGCGGTCACGGCGGCGCGCATCACCTCGGGCTTGGACGTGTCCACGCTGATCGGCACCGTCGCCTCGCGCGCGAGCCGCTCGATCACCGGCACCACGCGCGCGATTTCTTCCTCCACGCCGACCTCGGCGGCACCCGGACGGGTCGATTCACCACCCACGTCCAGCGCATCGGCACCCTCTGCCACGAGCATCAAACCATGCGCCACGGCAGCGTCCGCATCGGCGTGCGCGCCATGGTCGGAAAACGAATCGGGCGTGACGTTCACCACGCCCAGGATGCGCGCGCGATCAAGCTTCAGTGGCCGGCCGGCGCAGTCGAGCGTGGGAAATAGATCGAACATGAGCGGGAATGGGGAATCGGGAATGGGTGGAGGATACAACCGCCACCGCACGCCTCACGCCTTCCTGATTAGCCCTGAGTCTCAGCCGCGCCCAGAGGAGCGAGTCCCCTCTCCCCCGCCAATGGGCGGGGGAGAGGGCTAGGGTGAGGGGGTACGCGCTGGGAGGCGCTATTGCGGTCTTCGCGGAACGGCTCCGAAAGCCCCCTCACCCCAACCCTCTCCCCCATTTGCATGGGGGAG
>CAUJIN010000057.1 GCA_963205495.1 Pseudomonadota bacterium | reverse complement strand
GGCGGAAGACCCAACGGAAGCGGGTTTGGTGGTAGCGTGCATGTCGGACTCCCCTCGTGATCCCGTGCCTGATGGCGCAACCCCAGTCTGGCTCATCGAAGCCGTGTGGGATGCGGGAGGAGTCCATTCGATCATTCAAGCCGACGCCGCTTCGCGGCGCGGCTTAACTCTGGCGTTAGCTGGCCCAAGCACTTCGTTCGCAATCTGGGGAGAAATCGAATGAACACACCAACATGGTTCAAAGTTGTCGCGGTCTTGGCATTGCTCTGGAACCTGCTCGGCTGTTTTGCATACTTCTCTGACCTTCGTCTTTCGCCAGAAGACCTCGCCAAGCTACCTGAGGCGCAGCAAGCGCTTTACGCGGCCCGCCCTGGCTGGGCGGTTGCAGCCACTGCTGCTGCGGTCTTCGGCGGGGCTCTGGGTTCCATTGGCCTCCTCCTGCGTAAGAAGTGGGCGTTCCCAGTCTTTGTTCTGTCCCTAATCGGCATTCTTGTTCAGGACTTCGGCCTCTTCGTGCTGGCAGACGGGGCCAGCTTGGCTGGTACTGTTGCTGTCGTCATGCAAGCGATCGTACTTACCATTGGCATCGGCCTCGTCCTGCTCAGCCGCAATGGAATCGCACGCGGGTGGCTGGTGTAAAGCGGCTCTTGCGTTCCCTGTGGTTGACGCGAAACGATTTTTCCGGGCGCAGTCCTGATGATCGGCGCCGCGCCTGCTGGCCAGCCCTCAATCCAGCGCGTACCCGAACTGCTGGCGGAACTGCTCGGCGAACTCGTCGTAGTCGAAGCGCTGGTTCTGCGGTCCCAGGTGCTCGATCTTGATCGCGCCCATGAGCGAGGCGATGCGGCCGGCGGTGGGCATGTCCATGTCGTGCATCAGGCCGTAGATGAGGCCGGCGCGGTAGGCGTCGCCGCAGCCGGTGGGATCGACCACGCGGATCGCGCTGGCGGCGGGGATGTGGATCATGCCGTCGCGGCGGTGGATTTCCGAACCCTTGCCGCCGCGGGTGATGAGGTAGGCCTCCACGCGCTCGGCGATGGCGCGGGTGGAAAGGCCGGTGCGCTCTTCCAGCAGGCTCGATTCGTAGTCGTTGACGGTGACGTAGGTGGCCTGCTCGATCATCTGCGTGAGTTCGGCGCCATTGAACAGCGGCATGGCCTGGCCGGGGTCGAAGATGAAGGGAATGCCGCATTCGGCGAACTCGCGCGAGTTCTGCAGCATGGCTTCATAACCGTCCGGGCCCACGATGCCGAACTTCACGTCCGCCACGTCTTTCACGTGATTCTCGTAGCTGCGCATCATCGCGCCGGGGTGGAAGGCGGTGATCTGGTTGTCGTCGAGGTCGGTGGTGATGAAGGCCTGCGCGGTGAACAGGTCGGCGATTTCCTTGACGTGCGTCAGCGGGATGCCGCAGGCCTCGAAGTGCTCGCGGTAGGGCGCGAAGTCCTGCCCGACGGTCGCCATGGGGAGCGGATCGCCGCCGAGCAGCTTGAGGTTGTAGGCGATGTTGCCGGCGCACCCGCCGAACTCGCGCCGCATCCGGGGCACGAGGAAGGACACGTTCAGCACGTGCACCTTGTCGGGAAGGATGTGGTTCTTGAACTGGTCCGGAAAGACCATGATGGTGTCGTAGGCGAGCGAGCCGCAGATCAGTGCCGACATCGGAAATCCTCGGTTCAGGGCCGGCCCGCGCCGGCAAAGCGGGCGATTCTACGCGCAGCCGGCGCCGGGCTGAACCCATCACCGGCACCTCTTGCTCGGGCATCGCCCGGCAAAGCCGCCGTTAACAGGCGGCTAACGGCGCCGAAACCGCGTGTTGCCGGGGTTTTTGCGGGTTGCTAGGCTAGCTTGCTTTTCCGCTTCCGATTGCCGGGCCGATTCCGATGTTCAAGATGCTGCGTGGTCTGTTTTCCAACGACCTTTCGATCGACCTGGGCACTGCCAACACGCTGATCTACGTGCGCGGCCAGGGCATTGTGCTGAACGAGCCCTCGGTGGTGGCCATCCGCCAGGACCGCACCCCCGGTTCGCCCAAGCAGGTCGCGGCCGTCGGGCTGGAGGCCAAGCGCATGCTCGGCCGCACGCCCGGCAACATCACCACGGTGCGGCCGCTCAAGGACGGCGTGATCGCGGATTTCGCGCACACCGAGGAGATGCTCAAGCAGTTCATCCGCCGGGTGCACAAGTCGCGCTTCCTGCGTCCCAGCCCGCGCGTGCTGATCTGCGTGCCCTGCGGTTCGACCCAGGTCGAACGCCGCGCGATCAAGGAATCGGCGGAAGAAGCCGGCGCGCGCGAGGTGTTCCTGATCGAGGAGCCGATGTCGGCCGCGATCGGCGCCGGCATCCCGATCCACGAAGCACGCGGCGCGATGGTGCTGGACATCGGCGGCGGCACTTCGGAAGTGGCGGTGATCTCGCTCAACGGCATCGTCTATTCCCAGTCGGTGCGCATCGGCGGCGACCGCTTCGACGAGGCCATCATCAGCTACGTGCGCCGCAACCACGGCACCCTGATCGGCGAGACCACGGCCGAGCGCATCAAGCTCGAGGTCGGCTGCGCCTTCCCGCAGGAAGACGTGAAGGAGATCCAGGTCTCCGGCCGCAATCTGGCCGAAGGCGTGCCGCGCAATTTCACGATCAACTCCAACGAGGTGCTCGAAGCCCTGCACGAGCCGCTTTCGGGCATCGTCAGCGCGGTGCGCGCCGCGCTGGAGCAGACCCCGCCCGAGCTGAGCGCCGACGTGTACGAGCGCGGCATCGTGCTGACCGGCGGCAGCGCGATGCTGCGCGATCTGGACAAGCTCCTGTCCCAGGAAACCGGACTCTATGTGCAGGTGGCCGACGATCCGCTGACCTGCGTCGCCCGCGGTGGCGGGCGGGCGCTGGAACTGATCGACATGCACGGCAACGACTTCGTCGCGCCCATTTGATCCGACACGCGCCGGACGGCGCAGCGTGAGGAACGGTTCGACGTGGCCCAGCCCGGCAGCAGCAGCGGCAATCTGTTCGTCGAAGGTGGCGCGGGAACGCTCAAGCTCCTTGCGTACCTTGCGCTGGCGGCGGTGCTGATGGTCGCCGACCACCGCGGCGGATACCTCGGAACCCTGCGCAGCACCGCTGGCCTGCTCACCGGGCCGATCTACCGTCTGGCGAGCGCGCCGGCGGATCTGGCGCGCGGCGCCCGCGCGCACTTCACCTCGCAGCAGAGCCTCCTTTCCGAGAACGCCGCGCTGCGCCAGCAGCTGCTCCTGGCCAATGCACGCATGGACCGGCTGGCCGGCGTGCAGGTGGAGAACCAGCGACTGCGCGAGCTGCTCGGGGGCACCCACGGGCTGCAGCTCAACGTCCAGCTGGCGAGCCTCATCGGCATCGACCTCGATCCGTTCCGGCACCGCCTGGTGATCGACGCCGGCAGCCGCCGCGGCGTGGCCGAAGGCCTGGCGGTGATCGACGGCGATGGGCTGGTCGGTCAGGTGCTGCGCGTGACTCCGGCGAACGCGACGGTGATCCTGGTCTCCGATCCCAGCCACGCGGTGCCGGTGCAGGTGGTGCGCACCGGCCTGCGCGCCATCGCCTACGGCACCGGCCGCACCGATCTTCTGGAAGTGCCGAGCATCCCGCTCAGCGCCGATCTTCGCGTGGGCGATGTGCTGGAAACCTCCGGCATGGGCGGGCGCTTCCCGGCCGGGTTCCGGGTCGGCACGATCGAGAGCCTGCATCCGGACGACACCCGCCTGTTCATGGTGGCCGAGGCGCGGCCGGCGGCGCGCCTGGATCGCGGCGGCGAGGTGCTGCTGGTCTGGAGCACGCCGGACGCCGTCGAAGAGGTCGGGCCGCCGGTTCCGCCGGATCTGCGCCGCACCGAACCCGCGCAGGAGGCGGTGCCATGAGCCGACAGCGCGGCGGCACCGGCCTGCTGTGGGCCTCCCTCCTGATGGCCTTTGCCCTGGCGCTGTGGCCGCTGCCGGATTATCTGGCCGTGCTGCGGCCCAACTGGCTGGCGCTGGTGCTGTGCTACTGGGTGCTGGAGACGCCGCGGCGCGCGGGGCTGGGCGTGGCCTTTGCGCTGGGGCTGTGCGCCGACGTGGTGTTCGGCACCCTGCTGGGCGAACAGGCCCTGCGGCTGTGCGTGATCGCCTTCATCCTGCTGCGCTTTCGCGCCCAGCTGCGCTACTTCACCCTGCTGCAGCAGGCCCTGGCGGTGCTCGCCCTGCTGCTCAACGACCGCGTCGTGGTGCTCATGGTGCGCGCGCTGGCCGGCGAAGGCTGGCCCCCGGCCTCGTTCTGGATCGCGCCGCTGGTCGGTGCGGTGCTGTGGCCCTGGATTTTCCTCCTGCTCGATGACGTGCGCCTGCGGCTGCGGGCGCGCGAACCGTCCTGATGCGGACTCCCGGGCGCCCGATGCGCAATCCCCTGGCCGAAGCGATCACGCAGCGGCGCCGGGCGCTGGTGGCTTTCCTGCTGGTGTTCGTCCTGCTCGCGGTGCTGGCGGGTCGCTTCGCCTGGCTGCAGGTGGCCCGCTACGAGGAGTTCCACACCCGCTCGGAGGCCAACCGGATCAAGGCGCGGCCGATCGTGCCGGCGCGCGGCCTGATCTACGACCGCACCGGCCGCATCCTCGCCGACAACGTGCCGGCCTACCGGCTCGACGTGGTGCGCGAGGACGCCGGTGATCTGGAGGCTCTGGTCGCGCGACTGCGCGAGGTGATCGAGCTGGGCGAAGAGGATGCCGAAACCTTCATCGCCAGCGCGCGCGCGCGCCGCAGCTTCCAGCCGGTGACGGTGAAGCTGCGCCTTTCGGAGGCCGAAGTGGCGCGCTTTGCGGTCAACCGCCACCGTTTTCCGGGCGTCGAGGTGGTGCCCTACCTCAACCGCCACTATCCCTACGGCGACCTCTTCGCGCACGTGGTCGGCTACGTCGGACGCATCGACGAATCCGATCTCGCGCGCGTGGATCCGGCGCGCTACAGCGGTGCCACCCACATCGGCAAGGCCGGCATCGAGCGCCGCTACGAGGAGCGCCTGCACGGGCAGGTGGGCGTGGAGCAGGTCGAGGTGAACGCCGAAGGGCGCACCCTGCGCGTGGTCGGGCGTGAGCCCGCGCACGCGGGTCAGGACATCTACCTGAGCATCGACGCCGAGCTGCAGCAGGCCGTGGTGGACGCCTTCGAAGGCCAGCCCGGCGCCGCCGTGGTGCTCGATCCGCGCAACGGCGAAGTGCTGGCGCTGGCCAGCCTGCCCAGCTACGACCCCAATCCCTTCGTCAGCGGCATCGGTCGCGCGGCCTATGCGGCCCTGCTGGAAGCGCCGTCAAGGCCGCTGTTCAACCGCGTGCTGCAGGGCGGCTACGAGCCCGGTTCCACCCTCAAGCCCTTCGTCGGACTGGCGGGACTGGAATACGGACTGCGCACCCCGCGCGACACCACGCTGTCCACCGGTGCCTTCCGGCTCCCCGGGCACGAGCGCGAATACCGCGACTGGCGGCGCGGCGGACATGGCCACGTCAACCTCGGCGAGGCCATGGCGCAGTCGGTCAACACCTATTTTTTCCAGCTCGCCGTGGACCTCGGAATCGAGCGCATGAGCAGCTATCTGGGGCGCTTCGGCTTCGGGCAGCCGACCGGCATCGATCTCCTCGGCGAAGCCTCCGGCGTGCTGCCCTCGCCGCAGTGGAAGCGCACCAACCGCAGCCAGCCCTGGTATCCCGGCGAGACCGTCATCGCCGGCATCGGACAGGGCTTCTGGGTGGTGACGCCGCTGCAGCTGGCGCAGGCCACCCAGATGCTTGCCAATGGCGGGCTGAAATACGCCCCGCATCTGCTGCGTGCCACCCAGGCGCGCTTCGATGCTCCGCCCGTGCTTGAATCCTGGCCTGCACCCGGCCCGGCCATGGTGCAGAATCCCGCGAACCTGCAGGCCGTCACGCAAGCCATGGTGCAGGTGCTGCACGGCCCCACCGGCACCGCGCGCGGAGTGATGGCGCAGTTCCACCTCGGCTACACCGTGGCCGGCAAGACCGGCACCGCGCAGCGCGTGAGCCGGCGTGGCGAGCAGTCGCTCGATGTCAACCAGTTGCCTTTCACCCAGCGCCACAACGCGCTGTTCATCGCATTCGCTCCAACCGATGCGCCGCGGGTGGCGGTGATGGTGGTGGTCGAACACGGCGGATCCGGCTCCGCGGTGGCCACGCCGGTGGCGCTGCGCATCATCGATGCCTGGCTGCGCAGGAATCCGGAATGAGCGCCTACCGGCCCGGCTGGCAGCGCCTGCTCGTTCCGCCCAGAGTCGATCCCTGGCTCAGTGGTGCCCTGCTTGTGCTGGTGCTGATCGGGCTGGCGGTGCTGCACAGTGCCGCCGCCGGCGACCTGGCCGTGGTGCGCTCGCAGGCGTTGCGCGACGGTGCCGGACTGGTGGCGATGCTGGCGCTGGCGCGCGTGCCGCCGGCGCGCTTGCGGCTGTGGGCGCCGTGGTTCTACGCCGCAAGCCTGGCACTGTTGCTTCTGGTCCCGATCTTCGGCACCGGGCGCAGTGGCCGGCACTGGCTGTATCTGGGCGCTTTCTACGTGCAGCCGGCGGAACTCATGAAGCTGTCCGTGCCGCTGATGACCGCGGCCTTCCTGAGCGAGCGCGTGCTGCCACCGCGCTGGGGTTCGCTTGCGGTCTGCGCTGCCATCATCGGATTGCCGGTTGCTCTGATCGCGATCCAGCCGGACCTCGGCACCGCCATGCTGGTGGGTGCCAGCGGCGCTTTCGTGGCGTTCTTTGCCGGCATGGCCTGGTGGCGGATCGGACTGATCGCGGGTCTGGGTGCGCTTGCCGCACCGCTTGGATGGGGCTTCCTGCACGACTACCAGAAGCGCCGCCTGCTCACCTTCATGAACCCGGAAGCCGATCCGCTCGGCGATGGCTGGAACATCATCCAGTCCAAGATCGCCGTGGGTTCGGGCGGGCTGTGGGGCAAGGGCTGGGGCGAGGGCACCCAGTCGCGACTGGAGTTCCTGCCCGAGCACACCACCGACTTCATCTTCGCGGTGCTGGCGGAAGACTTCGGCTTCATCGGCGTGTGCCTGGTGCTGGCGCTGTATCTTTTCATCGTCGGCCGCAGCCTGTGGATCGCCGCCGAGGCGCGCGACAGCTTCGGACGCACGCTCGGCGCCTCGCTCGCCCTGACGCTGTTCGTCTATGTGCTGGCCAACGGCGGGATGATCTCGGGCCTGCTGCCGGTGGTGGGCGTGCCCATGCCGCTGATTAGCTACGGCGGCACTTCGGCCGTCACCCTGCTGGCCGGCTTCGGCATCGTCCTGTCGCTGGCCGCGCACCGCAAATTCCGCGGTTAGCCGGTGCTCCTTCAGGCCGCTTCGTCCCGCGCGCCGAACCATTCGGCGGTGAGGGCGTGCTGGGTGCTGGCGCAGGTGGCCTGGTTCACGATGCGGCGGAAGTCGGCGGCTTCGGGGTGGTCCTTGGCGTACCAGCCCAGATGCTTGCGCGCGATGCGCACGCCGTGTTCCTCGCCGTAGAAGCCGTACAGCGACTCCAGGTGCCCGAGCAGGATCTCGCGCACGCGGGAGGGCGAGGGCGGCGGCAGGAGTTCGCCGGTATCCAGGAAGTGGCGGATCTCGCGGAAGATCCACGGCCGGCCCTGCGCGGCGCGGCCGATCAGCAGGCCGTCGGCACCGGTGTGACGCAGGACGGCGGCGGCCTTGTGCGGCGAGTCGATGTCGCCGTTGGCCAGCACCGGAATGGACACCTCGGCCTTGATCTGCGCGATGGTGTCGTATTCGGCCCGGCCCTGGTAGTGCTCGGCGCGGGTGCGGCCGTGCACCGCCAGCGCAACGATGCCCGACTCCTGCGCGATTCGCGCGATGCGCGGGGCGTTGCGGTTCTCCGGATTCCAGCCGGTGCGGATCTTGAGCGTCACCGGCACCTCGACCGCGGCCACCACCGTTTCCAGGATGCGCGCCACCAGCGCCTCGTCCTGCATCAGCGCCGAACCGGCCCAGACGTTGCACACCTTCTTGGCCGGGCAGCCCATGTTGATGTCGATGATCTGCGCGCCGTGCGCGACGTTGAAGCGAGCAGCTTCCGCCAGCGTCGCGGGGTCGGCGCCGGCGATCTGCACGCTGACCGGTGCCGGTTCGCCGTCGTGATCCATGCGCCAGCGGCTCTTGCGCGTGGCCCACAGGTGCGCGTCGGAGGTGGTCATTTCCGACACCGCGAGATCCGCGCCCAGCCGCTTGCACAGCAGCCGGAACGGTTTGTCGGTCACTCCCGCCATGGGCGCGAGCACCAGCGGGGTGGCGAAGGCGTGGGAACCGATCTGCACGGGCAAGTCGCCTAGGGGACGATGGCGGTCCATTCGGGCGTGGCGAACTTCTCCGCGACCAGCCGCTCGGCGCGCGCCAATTCCTCCGGAGAGATCGCGCTCGCGGTCAGGCCGTGGTCGCGGCGGAAGGTCTCCACCATGCGCTCGATCACCGCCTCGCGCGCAAGGCCGGTCTGGCTGCGCAGCGGGTCCACGCGCTTGGCCGCGCTCGGGGTGCCCTTGTCGGAAAGCTTCTCGCGGCCGATGCGCAGCACGTCCAGCATCTTGGCCGCGTCGATGTCGTAGGCCATGGTGACGTGGTGCAGTACGGCTTTCGAACGTCGCGCCTGGGCAGCGCCGGCGATCTTGCCCGATGCCGAGGCGATGTCGTTGAGCGGCACGTACCAGGCCTCGATGCCGAGCGATTGCAGCGCCTTGAGCACCCAGGCGTCCATGAAGGCGTAGGCCTCCTGGAAGCTCATGCCTTCCACCAGCGATTCGGGCGCCGAAAGCGAGTAGGTGATGGTGTTGCCCGGCTCTATGAACATGGCGCCGCCGCCGCTGATCCGGCGCACCACCCCGATGCCGTGGCGGCGCGCACCCTCGGGATCGACCTCGTTGCGCAGCGACTGGAAGCGCCCGATCACCACCGTGGAACTGGCCCATTCCCACACCCGCAGCGTGGGCGGGCGCCGCCCGGCGCCGACCTCGTCGGTGATCACCTCGTCCAGCGCCATGTGCAGCGCCGGGGACTGCGGCTGGGTGTGGACGAGCTGCCAGTCGTGCTGGTTCCAGCGTTCGATCATGGGGTTTCTCCGGCTTCCAGCGCGCGCCGTACCGCGACCGCGACGGCCTCGGCGCAGATCCCGTACATCCGCACGTCCGCAGGCAGGCCCGCGGACACCGCTGCGGCAAGCGCGGCCTCGTCGCTCTCGACGGAGAGGCCGGCGAGCGCGGCGTTGATCGCATCGAGCGCGTGGTCGGGTTCGAGGAAGAAATCGCCGCTGATCTGGATGCGCTCCAGCCGCCCGCCTGCGATCGCGAGGTCCGCCACGACGAGCTTGCCGCCGGGCATCTTGTATTCGCCGTGTCGATTCATCCGCGCAGTTTAGTGCCGCGGGAACGCTTCCGGCTAAGCTTGGCCCATGCGCTTCCTGCCCAACGTCCGCGCTTCGGTCCGCGTCTGATGCACCTGTCCGCACGCCCCGACGGGAGAGCCGCCGGCGTCCTCGCGGCGCTGGCGCTGCTCGCGGGCCTGCATCTGGCGCTGTTCGCCTTTGCCACGCTGGTGACCGATTCGGGCCGCGATCTCGCCAACGCCTGGGCGATCGGCCACGGCGGGCCGTATCCGGAGTACGGCCCGAGCCTGTTCGGACGCTGGAAGCTGGGGCCGGTGTGGTTCTACGCGCTCGCGCTGCCGCTGCGGCTGTGGGGCAGCGTGACCGCGGCGGCGATCTTCACCGGCGCGATCGCGGCGCTGAAGATTCCGCTGGCCTTCCTGGTCGGGCGCCGCATGCTCGACGCGCGTCTGGGCCTGCTCATGGCGCTGGCGATCTCGCTGCCGGGCTGGAGCAGCGTCGGCACCCTGGTCATCGCACACACCAGCGTGGTGGAAACCGCGGTGCTGGCGACGTTCTGGCTGGCGCTGGCGGCCTGGCAGGATCGTCGTCCGGTGCTGCTCGCGCTGGGCGCGGGTGCGCTGGCGCTGGCGCTGCACGCCCACCCCACCGCGCTGATCGCGGCGCCCGCGCTGCTGCCGGCGGCGTGGCGGGCGCTGCGCACGCGCGCGCACTGGCCCTGGCTGGCGCTGGGTGCGGTGCTGTTCGTGCTGCCGTTCGTGCCGGCGATGCTGGCGGAAATGCGCGCCGGCTGGCCGCAGGCCGCGGCCAGTCTGGGCTATTTGCAGGAGGCGGATTCGGCCGCACGCCTGGCGCGCCTGCCGCAGATCGCCTGGGCGCTTTTGACCGGCGGCGCGTGGTTCGGCGGGCGCTTCCTGCTGCCGCTTCCGGCGGCACTGGTCTGGCTGCTCCACGGCCTGCTCCTGCTGGTCGCCGCGGGCGGCGCCGTCCTGCTGCTTTCCACCGCATCCGGCGAAGCCGCGCGTCGCGCCCGGCGCTGGCTGCTGGCGCTCGGCGGCTATGCGGTGTTCGCCCTGCTTTTCCTCGCGATCCTGCGCGATGCGACGCCGAGCTGGATGACCTATGCGCTTGCGCCGCCGGGAGCGGCGCTGCTGGCGCTGGGCGGCTGGGGTCTGCTGCACGACCGCGCGCACCGCGATGCGGCGCTGGCCGCGCTGTCGCTGGCCGCCGTGGCGGCGGCGGCGCTGGCGCTGGCGCAGCGCATCGGGCTGGAGGCGGAAGGCCGGATCCTGCTGCCCGGCGCCAGCGTGGGTGATGTCGCCGCTTCGCGCGCGTTGCCGGCGCAGTTCAGCCCGTGGCTGTCGGTGCGCCAGTTCGACGCGCTGGCGCGCGAAGCCTGCGCCGAGGCGGAACCGGTCACGCTGCACGGCGAGCTGGCCGCGGTGTTCGATTTCAGCCAGGGCGTGGCGGCGCGGCTGCACTGCACGCCGCACAACCTGCCGCAGCTCGGCGGCGCGGCCGGTTCGCACCATCTGGCCGGCGTGCCGGCGGGGCTGGCGCGCGAGCTGGGCTTCGAAATCGGGACGGTGCGCTTCGGCCAGGTGCTGCGCGCGCCGCTGCGGTCGCTGACCCGGGACGGCCGGCTCGCCGAGGTGGACGTGCGCTACCGGCCGGAGCGCCAGGCGCCTTTCGATGCGGCGGGCGACCGCGTGCTGGAAGGACGTGCGGTTTGTCCGGAGGGCGCCCTGCTGGTCCTGACCAACCTGACCCCGCTGCTCAACCGCGCGCAGATCGAGGTATGGATCGACGGCCAGCCCGCCACCGCGCTGGCCGATACGCGCATCGCGCGCTACTACGACTGCGGTGGCGGCGAGGTGGCCTGGCGCGTCAGGACGCCCGATCCGGCCGCCATCGACGCGGTGCTGCTGGCGCGCGGCGGGCGCTAGCCGGGCGCAGCCAACCGGCGGGAGCCGGCGATCCGCGCGACCCTCCGATCTCCCGCATCGGCTACAATCCGCCGGCTGTACCTTTTCTTTTCTGACCTTCCGGAAACTCCATGAGCGCCGAATCTGCCCCCTGGTTCTACGAAAACTTCGAGCATTCGGGGTCGGCGATCGGGTTCCGCGTCACCGGCAAGGTGGACGAGGTGCAGTCGCCGTTCCAGAAGATCGAGATCTGGAGCACCACCGACTGGGGCAAGCTGATGGTGATCGACGGCGCCATCATGCTCACCACGCGCGACAACTTCCTCTACCACGAAATGATGTCGCATCCGGTGCTGTTCACCCATTCCAATCCCAAGCGCGTGGTCATCATCGGCGGCGGCGACTGCGGCACGCTGCGCGAGGTGCTCAAGCACAAGGAAGTCGAGCACGCCGTGCAGGTGGACATCGACGAGCAGGTCACGCGCATGGCCGAAAAGCACTTTCCCGAACTGTGCGACTCCAACGCCGATCCGCGCGCCCAGCTCCTGTTCGACGACGGCATCGCCTACATGAAGAACGCCGCGCCCGAGAGCGTGGACGTCATCATCGTGGATTCCACCGACCCGGTCGGGCCGGCCGAGGGCCTGTTCAACGAGGCCTTCTACGCCTCCTGCCACCGCGCGCTGCGGCCCGGCGGCATCCTCGTGCAGCAGTCCGAATCGCCGCTGGTGCATCTGTCGCTGATCAAGTCGATGCGCCACCACATGGCGGCTGCCGGTTTCGCGCACTTCCGCACCCTGCCCTTCCCCCAGCCCTGCTATCCCACCGGCTGGTGGAGCTGCACGCTGGCGCGCAAGGGGGCCGAGCTGAGCGGCTTCCGCGAGCGCGGCGCGCACTCCAAGACCTTTCCCACCCGCTACTACAACGTCGACATCCACCGCGCCGCGCTCGCCAGTCCCGAGTTCATGCGCGAGCTGGGCGACTGAGCCAGGACCGCGCCGTGTTCCTCGAACGCCTGCCCGAATTCATCAGCGCCCATCCGATCCTTTCGCTCGGATTGGTCGCCGTCACCTTCGCCCTGATCGCCAACGAGCTGTCGCGCTTCACGCGCGGCTATCGTGCCCTCACCCCGGCGCTGCTGACCCATCTCATCAACCGCGAGAACGCGCTGGTGGTGGACGTGAGCCCGCTCAACGACTTCGAGAAAGGCCACATCGTCGGCTCCAGGAACGTGGTGATGAGCCAGTTCGATCCGGAGAACAA
Organism: Pseudomonadota bacterium; assembly: GCA_963205495.1. Classification (GTDB taxonomy): domain Bacteria; phylum Pseudomonadota; class Gammaproteobacteria; order Xanthomonadales; family Xanthomonadaceae; genus Denitratimonas. Next base: position 30,464 of record CAUJIN010000057.1, on the reverse strand, counting down.
GCTCCTGGCCAAGGCCCAGGAGCTGCCGATCGCCGTGGTGTGCCGCAACGGCATGGTGTCCGCGCAGGCCGCAAAGCGTCTGGTCAAGGCCGGCTTCAAGCGCGTGCACTGGCTGGACGGCGGCATCGGTGCCTGGCAGGCCGCCGACCTGCCGCTGGCGCGCGGGCGCTGATGCATGCTCCGCCGCGCGGCTCGCGCGCGGCGCACGGATGCGCAAGAATGACGGCATGAACCGCCCGATCCTTCGTCTCCGCCTGTTTCTTGCCGCCTTCGCGCTGGCGCTGCTCGCCGCCTGCGGCGTGGGCTCGCAGAACGACCTCCGCGACAACACCCTGTTCGCCTACGCCGGAGCGATCCGCTGGGGCCACATCGACGATGCCTGGTCGATGGTCGATCCCGAGTATGCCCGCCAGCACCCGATGACCGCGCTCGAACGCGAGCGTTTCGAACAGATCCAGGTGACCGGCTATCAGGTGACCGGCAGCGAGATGCTGTCGGAGAACGAACTGATGCAGCAGGTCGAGATACGCCTCGTCAATCGCCACACCCTGACCGAGCGCGTCATCCAGGATCGCCAGCGCTGGCGCTGGGATCCGGCGGCGCGGCGCTGGTGGCTGACCACGGGCTTGCCGAAGATCGCTTCCACCGCGCGCTGAGCCCCTGAACCGATGAACGCGACCAGGCGCCTTCCCGGCGGCCAGTTCGAACCCAAGCTCGTCTCCATCCTGCGGCACGGCTACACCCTGCGCGACCTGCGCGCCGACGCCATCGCCGGCTTCACCGTGGCGGTGGTGGCCCTGCCGCTGGCGATGGCGCTGGCGATCGCCTCGGGCACCACGCCCGACAAGGGCCTGCACACCGCCATCGTCGCCGGCTTCCTGATCTCGGCCCTGGGCGGGTCCAAGGTGCAGATCGGCGGCCCGACGGCGGCCTTCATCCCGGTCGTCTTCAACGTGATCGAGAAGTTCGGCTACGGTGGCCTGATCGCCTGCACCCTGATGGCCGGCCTGATGCTGATCGCGGCCGGCGCGCTGCGGCTGGGCAACCTGATGAAGTTCATGCCCCAGCCGGTCATCACCGGATTCACAGCCGGCATCGCGGTCACGATCTTCGTCAGCCAGGTCAAGGACGCGCTGGGGCTGGAGATCGCGCACCTGCCGGGCGAGTTCATCGCGCGCTGGAAGGCCTATTTCTCGCACATGGACAGCTTCAGCCCGGCGGCGCTGGGCCTGACCCTGGCCTGCCTTGCGCTCATCGTCGCGATCAAGCGCTGGCGGCCGCAGTGGCCGGTGCTGCTGATCGCGGTGGCGGCCGGTTCGCTGGCGGCGCTGGCGCTGCCGGTGGCCACCATCGGCTCGACCTTCGGCGAGCTGCCGCGCAGCCTGCCGAGCCTGGCGCTGCCGCAGATTCCGTTCGATCGTGCGCTCGAGCTCCTGCCCGCCGCCTTCACCATCGCCTTCCTCGCCGGCGTCGAGTCGCTGCTTTCGGCGGTGGTGGCCGACGGCATGATCGACGGCCGCCACCGTTCCAACGCCGAGCTGGTGGCGCAGGGCGTGGCCAACGTCGGCTCGGCCCTGATCGGCGGCCTGCCGGCCACCGGCGCGATCGCGCGCACCGCCACCGGCATCCGCTCGGGCGCCCGCTCGCCCATGACCGGCATCCTGCACGCGGTGTTCCTGCTCGCCTTCATGCTGCTGCTGGCGCCGCTGATGCGCTATGTGCCGCTGCCCGCGCTCGCCGCCGTGCTGCTGATGGTGGCCTGGAACATGAGCGAAGTGGAGCGCTTCGGCTACCTCCTGCGCTCGTCCTGGGGCGATCGGCTGGTGCTGCTGGCCACCTTCGCGCTGACCGTGATGTTCGACCTCACCGTCGCCATCGAGGTGGGCGTGGTGATGGCGGCCTTCGTCTTCATGAACCGCATGAGCCAGGTCGTGGAAATCGAAGCCGATGCGCCCGATCAGGCCGTGCTGGACGAAGCCGGCGACGAGGCCGGATCCAGCCAGCGTGAGGCGCTGCCGGCGGGCGTGGAGGCCTGCCGGGTGTCGGGGCCGCTGTTCTTCGCCGCGGTCAGCCGCATCGACAACGTGCTCGATCAGGTGCCACGCGCCACGCGCGTCTTCATTCTGCGTACCCGCATGGTGCCGATCATGGACGCTTCCGGCGTGACCGCGCTCAAGGGCCTGCTCGACCGCTGCCAGCGGCGCGGGATGCGCGTGGTCTTCTCCGGCCTGCAGCCGCAGCCACGTCGCACCGTGGATCGCATGGAGCTGTCCCGTCACCCGGCCCTGCTCGGCATGGCGAGCGACTTCCCCGCTGCCATTGCGATGGCGCAGGAGCACCTGCGTCAGGGCTGATCGTTCTGCGCCCGCGTGCGCACCCCGCTACACTGATCGATTGATCCGGTTTTCAAAGGGGACGCCGATGTTCCACGCACAGGCGCTTTCGGGCAGCAAAGCCGAACAATACGCGCAGCTTCTGGAGCAGGCGCGCGCGCTGCTGCACGGCGAGCGCGACCGCGTCGCCAATGCCGCCAACCTGTCGGCGCTGGTGTACCACGCGCTGCCCGCGCTCAACTGGGTCGGGTTCTATTTCCACGACGGCCGCGAACTGGTGGTCGGCCCGTTCCAGGGCCAGCCCGCCTGCGTGCGGATCGCGCTCGGGCGCGGGGTGTGCGGTACCGCCGCCGTCACGCGGCAGATCCAGCGTGTGGCCGATGTCCACGCCTTCCCCGGCCACATCGCCTGCGATTCGGCCTCGCGCTCGGAGCTGGTCGTGCCGCTGTACGAGGGCGACGCGCTGGTCGGCGTGTTCGACCTCGACAGCCCGGAGCCGGCGCGCTTCGACGAAGACGACGCGGCGGGTCTTGCGGCGCTGGCCGCGCTTTATCTGGAGTCGATCCGATGAGCACACCGCTGAAGATCGGGCCCAAGTCCGTCGCCTGGCTGCGCCAGGTGGGCATCCGCAGCCAGGAAGACCTGATCGAGGTCGGCGCGGTGGCGGCCTACGTCAAGTGCAAGCGCGCCGGATTCCGCCCCAGCCTCAACATGCTCTACGCGCTGGAAGGCACGCTCCTGGGCTGCCATTGGCAGAAGGTGCCGGAGGAGCGCCGCGCCGAGCTTGCGGCCCAGGCCGAGGCGCAGGTGGCGCTGATCCCGCCTTCGCGCGGCCGCGCCGCGGCGCTGGCCGTCTCGGCCGTGCGCGAGATTTCCGGCGAAGGCGGTGAAGCGCCCTCGATGGAGTTCCACTTCGGTTTCGACGAACCTTCGGGCGGCGCGGGCGAGGAAGGCTGAATCGCGGCAACCCGGCGCCGCCCGCCCCGGGAAAATCGCCCCGCCTTCTCAGCCGGCCCGCACCGCCGCCAGGCCGCGCGCGTCCTCGCCCCAGCGCGGCGCCGAGGCGATGCCGGGCAGCACGTCTTCGGGCGCGGCCACGCGCAGCCAGAGGTCGCGGTGCTCGGGGTTGAGGAATCGCTGCGCGATGACCTGTTCATCCATGAACTTCAGCAGCGGCTGCCAGTAGCCGAGCGTGTCCAGCAGCAGGATCGGATTGGCGTACAGGCCCAGGCGCTTGAGCGTCACGGCCTCGAACAGCTCCTCCAGCGTGCCGCTGCCGCCCGGTAGCGCCACCACCGCGTCCGAGCCGGTGAGCAGCAGGTGCTTGCGCTCGCGCATGTCGCCGACCAGCTCCAGATGGGTCAGGCCGGGATGGCCCCACTCCAGGTCGGCCATGAAGCGCGGCAGGATGCCGATGACGCGGCCACCCACCGACAGCGCGCCGTCGGCGATCGCCCCCATCGAACCGCGCGAACCGCCGCCGTAGACGATCTCGCAGCCGGCCTGCGCCAGCAGGACACCCAGGCGGCGGGCGTCTTCGGTGTAGGCGGCGGGGGCGTAGTCGCTGGAGGAGGCGTAGATGCAGACGCGCACGGGCGGATGTCCTTGGGGCGGGCCGGCATTCTGCCACGGCGAGGCGGCCGGGTTGCGTGCCGTCCCGGCGCGCATGGCCCCTGATCGCGCCGATTCGCGTGGAGGAAGTCGACCACCCACGGAACCGCCGCCATGACCCTGCGACTGATGCGCTCCTTCCTCTTCCTGCTGCTGGCCTGCACCCTGCCTGCCCACGCCGCCGAATACTGCGTCGGCACCCCGGGAACGTTCCAGATTGCGCTCGATGACGCCGAGCTGGACGGCGAGGACAGCTTGATCAAGGTGCGCGCCGGCACCTACAACCTGAGCAACGAGCTGCGCTACGAGCCAAGCCTCGAATACGCGTTGCCGGCCGGGCGCCTGACCATCCGCGGCGGCTACAACGCCGACTGCAGCAGCTATTCGCTGACGCCGGGTGCAACCACACTGGTCAGCAGCAACCACTCCTCCCTGGATATCATCACCAGCACCGGCCATGCGAGTGTGGCCGGAATGAGCTTCCAGGGCAGTTCGCTGGTGATGCAAAGCCCGATCCTGAGCCCCTGCCCCGCGCAACGGCGCACGTTCGCCCTGTATCGTGTACGCATCGACCAGGCCCAGTTCGATGCCGTCGCGTGGTGCCACAACGTACGGGTCGAGAACTCGCTGTTCACCAACGGGATACGTCATCCCGACAACACCATCGTTCCCTACAACACCGCCTTCAGCACCTATCTGGCTGATGACGATGACACCTACGACGCGGCCTCGACCCTGACCATGGTGAACTCGACGGTGTTCAATGGCTTGACGTGGCTGAACAGCCTGGACGCCGGGAGGCAGGGCACAGCGATCTTCTACAACAGCATTTTCAGCGTCTCCGGCAACGACATCGAAAGCCGGGCGCACATCTTTGCCGCCAGCAGCCGCTATGACGGCATCAGCTTCATCGGCGGCGCGATGTTGATTCCGGGTTCGGGTCAGAACACCACCGCCAACCCGCAGCTCGATGCCAACTACGTGCCGGCGGTCGGCTCGCCGATGATCAACGCCGGCACCAGCGTCGTGCCCGACGGACTGCCGGAGACCGATCATGCCGGCGGTGCCCGCGTGATCGGTGTCGCCGTGGACATCGGCGCGCTGGAATCGCCGGTCGACGGCACCGGCGTGTTCACCGTCACCAATACCAACGCCTCCGGCGCAGGCTCGCTGGCCCAGGCGCTGGCCAACGCCAATGCCGATCCGGGCTTCAACCGCATCCGCTTCAACATCCCCGGCGGCTGTCCGCAGACGATCGCCCTGTCCGGCTCGCTGCAGGTGCACGAAAGCGTGAACTTCGACGGCTGGTCGCAGCCCGGTTCGGTCAAGAACACCAGCGAATCCGGTTTCAACGCACTGCCCTGCGTGATTCTGAGCGGCAACGGTGGCATCGGCATCGAAACCATGGGCAGTCTCGGCAGCGACCCGATCACGGTGCGCGGGCTGGCCTTCGGCGGTTTTGACCTGGCCATCTCGCTGGCCTTCGGCAAAGGCCACGCCGTTTACGGCAACCAGTTCGGCGGCCAGATCGGCAGCCAGTTCGGTCCGCTTCTGTCCGCGAACAACCAAGCCATCGCACTGATCGGAGGCGGTCTCAGCGTGATCGGCGGCAATCCTGCGGCCTATCGCAACATGATCGGCGGCTCCACCGATGTGGGCGTGCTGATCACCACCTTCCTGGGGCTGGGCGGCAACGACAACAGCGTGATCAACAACCTGATCGGCATCGACAAGGATGGCATGAGCGCGCTCGCCAACGGCACCGGCATCCGCATCAACGGCGGCTTCAACCTGATCCGCGGCAACCGCATCGGCGGCAACCTGCAGGACGGCATCCTGCTCTCCGGCGAGAACGCCAGAAGCAACCGGATCGAGGACAACCGCATCGGTGGCGGAGTCCTTGCGTTCGGTTTTGCCTCATCCAGCAACGGCCGCATGGGCGTCATGCTGCAATCGGACGCGAACAACAACCGCATCGGGCCGGACAACGTCATCGGCCGCAACGGCGACGACGGCGTGCGCATCATGCCCACGGCGCGCGGCCGCAACACCATCGTCGGCAATCACATCGCCCGCAACTCGGCGCTGGGCATCGACCTGGGCGTCAATGGCGTGACCGCCAACGACGCCGACCCGGTGATCTGCGATCCGACCCTGGGCTGCGCCGCCAATCGCGGGCAGAACTTCGCGGTGCTGACGAGCGCCGAACTGCGACACAGCGGGGTCATACCGCTCGGCCGGCCGATCCGCGTCCAGGGCACGCTGCGGTCGACCCTCGGCGGGCCGTACCGTATCGAGGTCTTCGGCAGCGACGGCTGCGAGGCCAACGGACACGGTGAAGGCCAGCGGCCGCTGGCCGCGATGTTCCTGACCATCGACAATGCGCCCTATTGCCCGCCGGGCGGTGGCATCTGCATCGTTTGCGCGGACGGCAACTGCACCCAGCCGTTCACGGCGTGGCTGCCCGAGGTCGATGCCGCGGTGGGCGATTCCATCACCGTGACCGTGACCAGCCCCGCTGGCGACACCTCGGAGTTTTCGGCCTGCAAGACACTGACCGAAGAGCAGGGTGTGCCAGGCGGCGATGCGATCTTTGCCGACGGCTTCGAGGATTGATCGTGCAGTGAAGCCGAGCGCCACGGCGGGCCGCGCACCTTCCCGGGGCGCTCCGCCGTGGCCTTGGCAGCCCCGGCACGCATGCAAGGGCCGATCCCGGCTTGCGCCACGCCCGATCGAAACCTACAGTGCGTGGGGAAGGTCGAAGGGGTGCGGCACGATGCGGGTGATGGTGACCGGAGGCGGCGGGTTCCTCGGTCGGGCGATCTGCGCCCGGTTGGTCGCGCGCGGATGGGAGGTGTTTTCCTACTCGCGCGGCGAGCATCCCGAGCTCAAGGCTCTGGGGGTGCAGCAGATCCGTGGCGACCTCGCCAGCTTCAGCGATGTGACCGCGGCCTTCGCCGACGTCGACGGGGCTTTCCACGTCGCTGCCAAGGCCGGCGCCTGGGGCAGCTTCCAGGAATACTTCGACGCCAACGTGCGCGGCACCTGGAACGTGATCGCGGCCTGCCGCATGAACCGCGTCCGCACCCTCGTGCACACCTCCACGCCCAGCGTCGCGCACCGCGGCACCCGGCCCGTCACCGGCGCCGACGAGGCCGCGGCAACGCTCGCCGACCGCTACAAGGCCTGGTATCCGGCCACCAAGCGCGTGGCCGAGGCGCGCGTGCTGGCGGCCAACGGCAACGCCCTCAGCACCGTGGCGCTGCGCCCCCGCCTGATCTGGGGGCCGGGCGACAACCACCTGCTGCCGCGACTGGCCGAACGGGCCCGCGCCGGCAAGCTCAAGTTCGTGGGCGACGGCCTCAACCTGATCGATACCACCTACATCGACAACGCCGCGCAGGCGCATCTGGACGCCTTCGACGCGCTGCACGACAAGCCCGATGCGGCGTGCGCCGGCAAGGCCTACTTCATTTCCAACGGCGAACCCAAGCCGATCAGCGACATCCTCAACAGCCTGCTGCGTGCGGTCGGTGCGCCCACGGTCACCCAGCTCATGCCGTTCCGCGCCGCCTACTGGGCCGGCGCGGCGCTGGAGCTGGCCTATTCGGTCCTGCCCATCAAGGGCGAGCCGGTGATGACGCGCTTCCTCGCCGAGCAGCTTTCCACCGCGCACTACTACGACATCAGCGCCGCGCGCCGCGATTTCGGCTACCAGCCCAAGGTCAGCACGCTCGAAGGCCTGCGTCAGCTCGGCAACTGGTGGCGCAAGCAGGGCGGCGCGCCGGGCGCCTGAGCGCGCCGTGCGGCGCGCTCGATCCTGCGATCAGGACGACGCGTCGCCTGCCTCGTCCGCCGACCCGTCCTGCGGTGCATCCGCATCGCGTCCCGCGGCCTCGGCCGCGAGCATCGCACCCACCGTGGCCACGCCGACGATGGCCGCTTCGCCCGCGCCGGCGTCCGCCTTGCGGCGGGCCTCGGCTTCGCGCATCCGGCGGATTTCCTCCGGTCCGATCAGTCGGCCCAGGTCGCCGCGGCTGCTGTCGATGCGCTGCGCCGCCAGCGCCAGCGTGCCCACCACCATGAAGACCAGCGCGCCGAGCAGGCACAGCAGCGCCAGCGCGATCGAAGTGGTCTTGAACACCACGGCAAAGCACAGCAGGGAAGCCACGAACCAGAGCCAGCGCATGAAAATTCTCCGCGAAAGGGGATCGACAGCGCGCCGCGCTGCCAGTCGGCGCTAGTGTAAGAGGCCCGTCGATGGCCCCGCCAGCGCCGCCGTGACGGTCGTCGGTGGAATCGTGCCGGCGGTCGCCGGCCATCGCTGTACCCGAGTGTGCGGCGCGTGTAATCGGCAGTGCCATATTCCGAACACAGGGATGCGGCCGCATCGGTTGCCGTCAGGAGGGGATCCCGTGCGAGTCGACCGTCGAACTGCATTGGAAAGGCGCGGACAAGAGGATAATGTGCCTCGTCAGGGTTGCGGTGGGGGCGAGGATGCAGCGATTCGAAACCACCCGATGGAGCATCGTGCAGACCGCTGCGGGTGGGGAAAGCAGCGCGCGCGCGGCGCTGGAGATCCTGTGCCGAACCTACCGCAACCCGGTGCTCGCCTATGTGCGCCACCACATTCGGGATGTCGATTCGGCGGAGGATCTCACCCAGGCCTTCTTTCTGCATTTTCTCGAGCGGGCGGGCCATGCGGCTGCCGATCCTGCACGCGGGCGTTTCCGCGCGTACCTGCTCACGGCGGTGAAGCGATTCCTGATCGACCAGCACGAGTCGAAGTTGGCCGTGAAGCGCGGTGGGGGCATCCGGTTCGAGTCCGTCGATGCCCTGGATGCCGGCGATATTGCCGGTGGCGAAGATCCCGAGGCGATGTTCGAGCGGGACTGGGCGCTGGCTGTCCTGGACGCCGCGTTGGTGCGTCTGCGCGAGGAGGCCCGTGCAGCCGACAAGCTGGCGTTGTTCGACCGGCTGCGAGAGTTCCTGATCGAGCGACCTGGCGACACCGACTATGCACGACTTGCCGAGGCACTGAGCCTGCGACGCAATACGCTGGCGGTCGCGGTGCATCGTCTGCGGCAGCGCCTGCGCGAGCTGGTTCGTGCGGAGATCCGCGAAACCACCAACTGTCCCGAGGCGCTGCAGCGGGAACTGACCGAACTGCACTCGGCCCTGAGCACCCGCGGGGAGGAATGACCATGCGGGCCGAGCGGCGAATCGCCTGCGGGTACCTTGCATGATTCCGACCGCCTCCGGCCGCTTCTCGCGCGAGTTCTTGACGACGTGCTGGTCGATCGTGATCAACGGCGATCCCACGCAAGACGCGGGTGCCGCCGCGCTCGGCGAACTGTGTCGTCGCTACTGGTATCCCGCCTATGCCTATCTGCGCCAGATCGGTCATCCGCCGGCCGAAGCGCAGGATATAGCGCGCGCCTTCTTCGGCAGCCTGATGCACATCCGCGCGGCGGAAATGCCTCCGGAGCGGCCCCGGCGCTTCCGTGATTTCCTGCTCGATCGACTGCGCGCCTTCCTCGCCGGCGAAAGACCGCTGCCGCAGGCCGTGCCGCCGCTGACCGAGCCGGACTTCGTCGGCCTCGAGGAGCGCTACCGGGGCGATGCCGTCGTCGGGCTGACGGCCGAGATGGTCTATCAGCATGGTTTTGCTTCCGAAGTCATGGCGCGGGCGCTTGCGCAGCTGCACGCGGAGGCGCGCGAGGCCGGCCATCTGGGCATGTACCAGGCACTTTTCCCTTACCTCACCACCGAACCGGCCGAGGAGGACTATCGCACCATCTCCGAGCAGCTGGGGCACCGGCCGCTGGCACTGATAGTCGCGCTCAAGCGACTGCGCCAGCGCTTTCGCGATCTGGTCGGCCGCGAGCTGTCGGATACGGTTGATTCGGCGGGTGGTCTGGCCGAGGAACAGAGGACCCTGCATGGCATCCTCAGCACCCGACTCTGATTCCTCCGGCGGAGTCGGAAACACCCTGCCACCCCCGCCGGCGCGGATGCCCGAGAATTCGGCGGCGCGGGTCGCGCTGGCGGAGCTGGCGTTCGGGCACCTGTCCAGCGTGCGGGCCGAAGGGGCCGGCGTCGTTGCGCCTCTCGCACTTCTGCCCAGCGACGCGCTGGAGCTGGATCTGAGCGATCCACTGCAGCGCCAGTTCGGCGAATACGAGCTGCTCGAGCGCATCGGACAGGGCGGAATGGGCATGGTGTACCGCGCGCGCCAGGTCGCGCTGGATCGCGAGGTCGCCATCAAACTGCTTGCTGCCGGGCCATGGGCGTCGCGCGAGTTTGTTCAGAGATTCCTGGACGAGGCGCGCCACGCGGCGCGGATGCAGCACCCCAACATCGTCACCGTGTACGAGGTCGGCACTGCGGAGGACCTGCATTTCTTCAGCATGCGCCTGGTGCGGGGGCGCAGCCTGGCGGCGGCGTTGGCGGCCGATGGTCCGTTCGAACCGCGTCGCGCCGCAGCGCTGTTGTGCACCGTTGCCGAAGCGGTGGCCTATGCGCACAGCCTGAACGTGCTGCACCTGGATCTCAAGCCGGCCAATGTGCTGCTGGACGAACAGGAAACGCCGCATGTCGCCGACTTCGGACTTGCGCGGCAGGTCGACCCATTACGCGAAACCGACAACACCGAGATCTCCGGCACACCGAGCTACATGGCACCCGAGCAGGCCGAAATCGGGACGCTCCCGCTTTCACCGGCTACGGACATCTGGGGCCTTGGCGCGATTCTCTACGACCTGGTCACCGGCGAGCCGCCGTTTCGTGCCGACACCGCCCAGTCCACCTTGAGTCTGGTGCGCGTGAACCAGGTGCGCCGCCCGCGCCAGACGCGGCCGCAGCTGCCGCTGGATCTGGAGGCGATCATCCTGCGCTGTCTGGCGCGAGATCCGCAGCAGCGCTATCCGAGCGCACGGGCACTGGTGGAGGACCTGACGCGCTACATGGAGGGTTTTCCGGTCCGGGCGCGGCCGCTGAACACGGTGCGGCGGGTTGGTCGCTGGATCCGACGCGAGCCGCGTCTGGCCGCGATGGTGCTGCTGGTCGCAGGCAGCCTCGTCGGCGGGCTGGCTGCGACCACCCAGCAGTGGCAGCGGGCAGAGGCAAACGCCCATCGTGCCGAAGCCAGTACCGCGCAGGCCAGCGAGCGGCTTTGGGCCGGTCGGCGCGAGGCCGCGCTGCGCCTGATGCAGGATGGCCAGGGCTTCCAGGCACTCGTGCCGCTGCTGGAAAACATCGAGGAACAGGAGCGGGCGGGACACGCCGATCCACGGGGCATGGAAAGACGCGAGGTCGGCATGATCCTGTCGCAGGGCGTGCGCCTGATCGACCGATTCATCGTGCCCGATGCCACGCCGCTGGCAAGCGCCCTCAGCTCCGATGGCACCCTTCTCGCGCTGGCCTTCAATGACTTCACCGTGCGCTGGTATGACGCCGGTACGCTGACCGAGCGCGGTCGTGTCGATGTTTCTGACGTTCCGACCTCCGATGGTCAAGCGCGCTTGCCACGCCGGCTCCACTTCATCGATGCTCACCGTCTCCTGGTCACGCTGGACTGGTTCGACTACCTCGCCAGCCCTTCGCACAACGACAGCCACCTGATCGATCTTGATCGGGGCGGGCTCGTCGCGCTTCCCGAGGCATTCTCCGATCCTGCCGAAGCCGTTTTCAGTGCCGATGGGCGCCACGCACTCCTGCGCGACCGTGAAGATCGGACGCAACTCTGGCAGGTAGATCCCTGGCAGCCGCTTTCGCCGCTTCGTCACCAGCCGCGATCCTCGGTGTGGGCCGCACTGCTCGGCAAATCGGGGAGGTTCCTGGCGGAAAAGGAGCAGGATGCGAACGGCTATCTGACGCTGCGCGATCCGCGTGGGGATGCGCCGCCCGCCCCGGTTGCCGGACTCAGCGGCGCGATCACTGCGTGGGCCGAGAGCAGCGATGGCGCGTCCCTGGCGCTGGGTGATTCCCGCGGGCACGTCTTCCTGGTCGATCTCGCAACCCGCGTGGCGCGCCAGCTCCCGACGCCTTCGGGCCGCGAGGTCACCTGGGTTGCCTTCAGTCGAGACGATGCCTGGCTGGCCGCCACCCGGTGGGATGGTGCCACCTTCGTGTTCGATACGCTCAGCGCCGATCCGGTGCATGCCGGGCAGATCCAGAACGGCTTCGAGGCGCATGAGGTGGCGATCGATCGGAGCGAACGCCTGCTGGCGGTTGCGGGACTGGGCCACAGCGCGCTCTGGCGCCTGCCTGAAGAGGGACCGAATCCGCTCGACGCCACCCGCCTGATCAGCTCGCCTTCCAATACCGGGCGAGCCGGAACCAATGCGCTCGGAATGGCGCTGGAGGCCCGTCTCTTCGCAAGTGCCGACATGAACGGCGATGTTCGCCTGTGGCGTGTCGCGCCGCCGCCGCCGCTGGTTTCGCAAACCCAGGCCGACGGGCCGGTAGGCGGAAATCTGCATTTCGACGGTGCGCAGGTGCCGGACATCGCCTGGAACCAGGTGCGCATGCTGGGCATCGACGGCCGTACTGCGACCCCGTGGCGGGCATTCGATCATCCCATCACTTTTGCCGAAGCCAGCTCGAACCCGCGCCGGCTGGTGGTGGTCGCCGGCAGCCGGCTGCACGTCCTCGACGCCGCCAATCTGCTGCCACGCCTCGCGCCGGTGCCGCTGCAGGGCACGCCCCTGCACCTGACGATAGATGCCGGCGGCTCGATCGCGGTACTCGGGTACGGGTACAACGATTTCTCGGGCTTTTCTGTCGACATCCAGGTGGTTGATCTCGACTCCGGTGCGCGGCGTGCGCAGGCGCATGTGCGCGGGCCGCTGCGGCAGTTCGAGCTTTCGCCCGACGGAACGCGGCTGCTGGTGGCCGGGCCTTCGGACGGCGCGACCACGGTGTTTTCTGCCGCCGACCTGGAAGTGCTCGGAACCCGTGTCAATGACCCGAATCGCCCGGTGACCTGGGCAAGTTTCATTCCGGATTCCGACGCGCTATGGCTCCTCGCACGCGACCCCGATGACAGCATGGCCGATGATGCCGACCTGCTGCGCTGGGATCCGCGCGGCGGCGTCATTGCCGAGCGCCGCCACGTCGCGGGCGTGTTTCCGGTCGCGGTTTCAACCATCGCGGGCCGTCCGCTGCTGGCGTCGCGTGACCGCGACCTGTTCGACGCAGGCGCTCCGGGCGAGGTCGCCTTCCCGGTCGGTACCCGCAGCGAGACCACCGCCGTGTTCGCGCACAGTCATGACGGACGCCTTCTGGCGCACGCCATCGGCCGCGATGTGCAGCTCTACGACACCGCGACGCTCGCGCCGGTCGGGCCGCCGCTGCATTCGAATGCAGGGTCCTATGTGCTGCCCGTTCGGCTGGCTTTCTCTCCCGATGATCGCACCCTCCTTGGCGGGTTCCGGCCCTGGCTGTCATGGCCCGTCGCGGCAGACGCGCGGCCGCTGGAGCAGCTTCGCGAGCAGGCGCGGCTGCTCATTCCCCCGGAGGGCAGTCGGAACCTCCTCCAGCTCGCCGATCCGGCACAGCGCGCGCGGTTGCGACAGGCCGACTCCGGCGCCCCGCCAGCGGCGGAATCGCGCCCCGGTTTCACCAGCGCGCGCCAGGTGCGAGGTCTGGCGATCCCGGCCCGCGATCCTGCCGCCACACCTCTTCAGATCGATCTGACACAGGCCTACAACCGACCGACCGACCTGCGTATCGACGTGACCTCCAGCGCCATCCCCTTCATAGGCATGCGTCTGGGTCTGGCTCGCCTGGACGGTGTCGATTACGACCTGCGCGGTGCCATCGAGCTTCGCACGCACGGCGTGGGCGGTTACGGCCGCGTGCGCGGGATACCGGTACCCGCACTGCGAATTGCCGCATTGAACGTGCTGCTGTTTGCACCGCTGGCCGCTCCGGCAGCGGAGGTGCGTGACTATGCCTACATACGCCTGAATTTCGCTGATGGCAGTCATGCGCGACTGCCGATCCGGACCCAGATCGATGTACCCGGGCTGACCGGTCACGATCCGCCGACGCCGATCGGATGGGTCAGGAGCGATTTCCTGCGCCAGATCGGCTCGGCCCGGCTGCTGCTCATCAGCAACCCGCGCCTGACCAATCCCCATCCCGAAAAGAGCGTCGTTTCCCTTGACCTGGAAACCCCGCAGGACCAGTGGTCCAATCCCGTTTTCTTCGCAATCACGGCAGAACCTTCAGCGGATCCGCGAATGCTGTAATCGCTCGCAGCAACGTCCGTATCCCGACAACAAGGGCGCGTCCGACTGGCGCCATCGCAACGCAACCTGGAGGCAGCACCATGCGATTCACAAGGCAGCCATGGCGTATCAAGACAGGGGCTCTCGCGCTCCTGTTTCTCCTGCTTTCGGCCCCTTGCGCCGGGGCCGCAGATCGCGGTGGTTCTCTGGCGGAAGGCTCGGCGAAAGGGCACGGCTCGCTGTCGATCGGTTACCAGAGCACGGCCGTGGACGGGCTGCGTTCCAGCAACGCCAACATCATCGATGCCGGCCACGGCACGATGCGGTCGGTGCAGATCGATCTCGAGTACTTTTTATCCGACGCCTGGTCGGTGCGCGCGGGGATTCCATACGTCTCCAACGTGTTCCACGGCTCTCCCCACTGCCCGACGACGGCACCGCCGCAGTGCGCCGGCGTGAAGCCGCTGAACCCGCAGCGGCCGGAATCGCGCTTCCAGGATGACGGGCGCTATCACGGCACCTGGCAGGACTGGACGATCGGCGTCGCGCACCACTCTTCCCTGCGCGGCAACCATCTTCTGACCACGGCCCTGACCGCACAGGTGCCGAGTCGCAACTACACGTTCTTTTCCAATGCGGCGGCCGGTCAGCGCATCTGGAAGATCGGAGCTTCGGTCGAACTCGCGCATCAGTTCGCCTTCAGCAACTTCTACTACCGCGTCGGCTATGGCTACGTGTACACCGAAAGGGTGCTCGACACGCGCATGAGCCACCACAAGCTCGATCTTGAGCTGGGCTACTTCGCCAATGAGCGCCTGACCCTGCGTACCTTCGCCATGGGCAAGCAGGGGCAGGGCTACACCCTCAAGGAACTCGGGCCGCTCACCGACGGGCGCAGCAACGACTACTGGTATCACCATGACCAGATCATCGTGCACGACTTCGCCGAAGTGGGCGTCGGTGCCGACTACCGGATCGGTGGGCGCTACACCGTATCAGCCGCCTATCACTCGATGATATGGGGGCGCTCTGTGAACAACTTCGATCACGCCACGGAGCTGCGCCTGACGCGCGAATTCTGAATCGACCGGAGGCGAATCGTCGCCACGGCGTGCATCACTCCGGGCCGCACCCGGGAAACACGAGGAGGAAACCATGGACAGCCGTACATCCCTCATCGCCGCCGCACTGGCACTGGCGCTGGGTTTCGCCACCGCGCCCCCGGCCCAGGCCTGCGGCGAAGTCATGTATCGCATGGGCAGCGCGCTTCGATACCAGGCCCATGCCACGCGCCATCCCGCGCAAATCCTGGTTTATGGAGAATCCGTGGCAGCATCTGCCCAGGGGATGGATCGGGAAGCGTTTCGCCGCAGCCTCGAGGCGGCGGGGCACCGCATCACCCTCGTCGAGAGTCCCGAGGCGCTGGCCGAGGCGTTGGCGGCGCGCGGATACGACATCGTCATCACCGCGGCCGACGCCGTTCCGGCGGTCGCCGCCGCGCTGGACAGGGCCGATCACGAACCGGCGCTCATTCCGGTAATGGGACGTCGTGCCGGGGACGCGCTGCGCCGCCAGTATCCGGAGGCGCTGGTGGTCGATGTCGGCGCCAACCGCATGCTCAAGCGCATCGAGCGCACGATGGAAGCGCGCGGAAGCTGAAAACCGCAGGCGTGCCGATCCACTGCGGGTGAGTGGATCGGCAACGCCGAAGTTTTGCCGGCGGTCGCCGGCCAGCTACAGCAGCGGCGAAAACAGCCGCGCCGTGGCATCCCCGAGCCGGCGCCAGCGCGGTTGCTCCCGATCGGCACGGATTTCCACGCAGCGCGTGGCGAAATCGTGCCACGCCGCCTCCATCGACTGCGCCAGCGCCGCATCGCTCACCAGCGCGGACAGCTCGAAGTTCACCCGGAAGCTGCGGTAGTCGAAGTTGGCGCTGCCGATCAGCACGTGGCGCCGGTCGATCAGCATCGTCTTGGCGTGCAGCACGTTGGGCTGGTACTCGAAGATGCGTACCCCGGCGGCGAGCAGCTCGTCGTAGTAGGAGCGCGCCGCCGCGCTCACCAGGCGCGAATCGGCGCGCCGCGGCAGCATCAGGCGCACGTCCACGCCGCACAGCGCGGCGTTGGTCAGCGCCATGCGCGCCGCCTCGCTCGGCACGAAGTAGGGCGTCACCAGCCAGACCCGCTCGGCGGCGTCGTGGATCGACTCGACCGCGACGCGGTGGAAGGCCTCCCAGCCGCTGTCGGGGCCGGAGGGAATCACCAGCGCCGGCGAGCCGCCGCCCTCCTGCCGCGGCCAGAAATCCGCATCGCACAGCGCCGTGCCGGTGACGTAGGCCCAATCCTCGATGAAGGTGATCTGCAGGCCCTGCACCGCCGAGCCGGAAAAGCGCAGGTGCAGGTCGCAGTAGGCGTCGGAGCGCCGGCGCGGGTCCTGGGTGTCGGAAAGGTTCACCCCGCCGGTGAAGCCCAGCGCGCCGTCCACGATCAGCAGCTTGCGGTGGCTGCGCTGGTTGAGCGCCGGCCGGCGCGGAAAGCGCAGCCGTACCGGATGGAACCACGCCACCTCGCCGCCGGCCTCGCGCAGCGGCGCGAAGAAGCGCGCGCGCGTTCCGGCGCTGCCCACGCTGTCGATCAGCAACCGCACCTTCACCCCGGCCCGGGCGCGCGCCACCAGCGCATCGAGAAAGCACCGCCCGGTGGCGTCCGGGTCGTAGATGTAGGTGGCCAGATGGATGTGGTGGCGCGCAGCGGCGATGGCCTCCAGCATGGCCTCGTAGGTTTCCGCCCCGTCGCGCAGGAGCCGCGCGTCGCGCATTTCCTTGGGCAGCAGCCCGGTGGTGCGGCGAGCCAGCCGGGCCACCTGTACTTCGGCCAGATTGGCGCCTTCCTCGTGCACCGTCGGGGCCGCCAGCGCCGCCCGCGCCCGCGCGCGGCGGATGCGCTGGCGCCGGATCCGCATCGGTCCGAACAGGTAGTAGATCGCCAGCCCCACGACAGGCAGCGCCGCCAGGGCCAGAAGCCAGCTCAGGGTGGCCACCGGCTCGCGCTTGTCCCAGATGATCCACACCGCGAGCACGCCCAGATAGGTGCCCCACGCCAGCGCCAGCGGTGGGCCGATGTGCGGAATGGAAGCCAGCTGCGGCCAGAAGGATTCGAACATGGTTGCGCGCCCCGGGACCACCCCATCATCGACGCGCGCGAACGGGGCGGCAAGGCTCGCGTCGTGTTCCTGCGGGGGCGGGCCGCCGATCGGGCCTTGGCCACGGCCAATGCCCGGGGCCTCGATCGATCCTTCGGTGGTACCTGCGCGGCGGCGCGCTCATCCCGCCGCGCCGCGCGGCTTGGCGCGGTGGGTGGCGGTGGCGGTCCAGGGATCGTCGGGCCAGGGATGCCTGGGGTAGCGCCCCTTCATCTCCTTCTTCACTTCCGGATAGGTGCGCTCCCAGAACCCCTTGAGATCCTGGGTCACCTGCAGCGGGCGGCCGCCGGGCGAGAGCAGGTGCAAAGTGAGCGGCACGCGGCCTGCGGCGATGCGCGGGGTGTCGGCCAGCCCGAACAGCTCCTGCAGCTTCACCGCGAGCACGGGCGCGGCGTCGTGCGCGTAGTGGATCGGGCGCTCCAGCCCCGAGGGCACGCCGATGCGCGTGGGCGCGAGCGCGTCGATTTTCTGGCGGGTGGCCCAGTCGGCGGTGGACTTCAGCGCCTCGGCCAGCTCCGGCTCGGTGAGGGCGTCGAGGCGGCGCTTGCCGGCGAGCGCGGGGCGCAGCCAGTCGTCGAGGCGGGTCAGCAGCGCCTCGTCGGAAAGATCGGGCAGGGCCGCGGCCTCGTCCCCGGGCAGCCATTCGCGCAGGCAGCGCACGCGCTCGCGCCACTGGCGAAGGCCGTCCGTCCAGGGCAGCGCGTCCAGCCCCGCCTCGCGCACCGCGTCCACCAGCGCGTCGGCGAAGCGCGCGGGGTCGGGCTGGGCGATGGGGCGCGCGTCGAGCACGATGCGGTCGAAGCGGCGCTCGCGCCGGGCCGCGATGCGCTGCGCGTCGCGGTCCCAGAACACGCGGTCCTCGGTCGCGAAGCGCGCGGCGAAGGCGCGTTCCAGCGCGGCCTCGTCCGCGGGCGCGGCGCGCAGCACGCGCGCGTCGCGCGCCTCGTCGCGCAGTTCGGACACCACGATCCACGGTTCGCCGTAGAGCGCGCTGTCGGGGGCAAGCTGGGCGCTGCGGCCGTTGGCGAGCTGGTAGCGGTGCGGGTCGTTCGGGTGCTGGCGGGCGATGCGGTCGGGGAAGGCGAACATCAGCACCTCGCCCAGACGGTGCGGCGCGGCCTCGCGCGGCGGGGTCTCGCGCAGATTCAGGCGCCGGCGCCACTCCCTCGCGGTCTGGTCGATGGCCGCGAGCGCGCCGCGCGAGGCCTCCGGCGGCACGCGCCCGGCGCGGAAGGCGGCCAGCGCCTGCCAGCGCGCGGCGAGGTCGTCGCGGCGCGGCCCCTTGAGCGGGTCGCGCGCCTCGAGCAGGGCGGCCAGGTCGCAGGCCAGCGCCGCCTCTTCCGGCGTTTCAGGCGCGAGCAGCATGGCCCCCAGGCGCGGATGGGTGCCGAGCGCGAGCAGGCGCTTGCCGAAAGCCGTGATGCGGTCCTGCGACAGCGCGCCGAGGCGTTCGAGCAGGTAGCGCCCGGCCGCCAGCGCGCCGGCGGGCGGCGGGTCGGGGAAACGCAGCGCCGCGCTGCCCCAGGCCGCCAGCTCCAGCGCGAGGCCGGCCAGTTCGGTCAGCGCGATCTCGGGGCGGCGCGAGGCCTCCAGCCGCTGCGACTGCGGCCAGAGCCGGTAGCACCAGCCTTCGGCCACGCGGCCGGCGCGGCCGGCGCGCTGGTCGGCGGAGGACTGCGGGATCGCCACCACTTCCAGCCGCGGGAAGCCCGAGTTGGGATCGAAGCGCGGCTCGCGCGCCAGTCCCGAGTCGATCACGACGCGCACGCCCGGCAGGGTGACCGAGGACTCGGCCACGTTGGTGGCCAGCACGATGCGGCGACGGCCCTGCGCGGACGGTTCGAGCACCGCGCTCTGCGCCTCGACCGCAAGCTCGCCGTGCAGCGCGAGGATTTCCGCGTCCAGCGCGGCGGATTCGAGCGCGCGGCGGGCCTCGCCGATCTCGCGCTGGCCGGGAAGAAACACCAGCACGTCGCCCGGATGCGCCGCGAAGGCGGCTTCCGCGCAGCGGCGCACCTGCGCTGCGAGCGGCTCGTCGCGGCGCGCCGGCGGGTGGGAGATGTTCACCGGGAAGCCGCGCCCTTCCGAGGCCAGGCGCGGGGCGTCGAGGAAGCGCGCGAGCTTGTCGCCCTCGAGCGTGGCGCTCATCACGAGGAGGCGCAGGTCCTCGCGCAGCTGCGCCTGCACGTCGAGCGCGAGCGCCAGGCCCAGGTCGCCGGAGAGGTGCCGCTCGTGGAACTCGTCGAACAGGATCGCGCCGATGCCCTCGAGCATCGGGTCGTCCTGGATCATCCGCGTCAGGATGCCCTCGGTGACCACCTCGATGCGGGTGCGCGGGCCGGTGCGGTTCTCGAAGCGGATGCGGTAGCCGACGGTGTCCCCGACCGCCTCGCCGCGCTCGCGCGCCATGAACCCCGCCGCCGCGCGCGCCGCCACGCGGCGCGGCTCCAGCAGCACGATGCGCCGCCCGGCAAGCCACGGCGCGTCGAGCAGGGCGGGCGGAACGCGCGTGGTCTTGCCGGCGCCGGGCGGGGCTTCCAGCACCAGGCGCGGGTGCGCGGCCAGCGATTGGCGGATCGCCGGCAGCAGCGGGTCGATGGGGAAAACGGGGTCGCTCATGCGGGGCGAAGGGTAGCAGCCGGCACCGCGCACGCGACCTCTGGCAGCGCGGTGCACGCGCCGCTATTGTCGGCGGAAATTTTCCAACCCTCCGGAGTTTCCCATGCGCCTTGTTGCCGCCTGTCTGCTGTCCGCCGCCGCCTTCCTCGCCCATGCGGGCGATTACACCGCCTATGGCGAAGCCTTCGCGGACGGCGCCGCCGTGCCGGTGTCCGAGGCCATCGCCGCGTTCGATTCCCACGAGGGCTCGCCGGGAATCTTCACGGGACGCATCACCGAGGTCTGTCAGATGAAAGGCTGCTGGATGGTGCTCGAACACGAGGGCCAGTCCGCGCGCGTGATGTTCGGCGAGGACGATTTCTTCATCCCGAAGGATTCCAGCGGCAGCGCCGTGGTGCACGGCACGCTTTCGCGCAAGGAGCTGACGCCCGCGCAGGTCGCGCACATGAAGGCGGACGGCAAGGGCGGCGAAGTGGCCGCGGTGGAATACCGCATCCTCGCCGACGGCGTGCGGCTGGCGGGAAGTCCCTGACGGCTTGATCCGGTCTGCACGGAAGAGGAAATAAAGAGGGAGGCCGCAGGGCCTCCCTCTTTTCGCTGTGCCGCAGGAATGCGCGCTCAGTTTTCCAGCAGTGCCTCCAGCTGGCGCACCTGCTCCAGTCGCGCGGCGCGGCCGGCGTTCTCGGGCCGTACCGTCTTGGCCGCCACCGGCAGCGCGCCCTGCGCGTCGAGCTGGGCCGCAAGGCTTGCGCTGCGGCCGCCGTGCTTGGCGGGGCCCTTGCCTTCCTGCACGAAGGTGCGGCTGGCGCTGCGGAAGGCGCGCGTGGGGTAGGCCGGGTAGCTGTAGGGATTGGTTCCCTTGGGATACAGCGTGAACAGGCCGGAGCCGTCGTTGGTGCCGATGGCCAGCTCGTAGAGCACATACCACAT
Organism: Pseudomonadota bacterium; assembly: GCA_963205495.1. Classification (GTDB taxonomy): domain Bacteria; phylum Pseudomonadota; class Gammaproteobacteria; order Xanthomonadales; family Xanthomonadaceae; genus Denitratimonas. The sequence goes on along the minus strand of CAUJIN010000057.1, from coordinate 9,535 downwards.
CACGCCGTTGTAGTAGCCGTCCTTGAGCACGATGACCTGCGCGCCGGCGGGGAAATCGCTGCTTGGCGCGCCGAAGTAGCCCACCACGTCATGGTTGTCGAGAGCGAACTGGCTGCAGCCGCCGATCTGCGCGTTGTCCGGGCGGCAGCCCTCGTAGGTCCAGGCGTTGACGCCGCTGTCCCAGCCGTAGTCGTCCAGCACCAGCACGTCGGCGGTGAAGGGGAAGCTGGCGCTGGTGTTGGTGGACAGGTCCACCGTGACCTGCCATTCGCCCAGCATCTTGAGCGTGCTGGCGGTGACGCCGCCGGTGTCCTCCGGACGTTCGAAGTAGAACTCGTGGCGCTGGATCGGGATGCTGCGCCCGCTGGGCCAGGTGAGCGTGGCGCGGCGGTTGTCGTTGGGGTTGAACACGATGCGCAGCGCGCCCAGGCTCGGCTCGGCGGTGGGGCGTCCGGCGTAGGGTGCGCCCGCAGGCTGCACGTTCTGGTAGCTGAAGAGGTCGGCCTGGAAACTCACGCCCGTATCGGTGTAGTTGAGGAAGCCCACCGAGGTGAACCACTTGGCGCGGCCGTTGGGATCGCCGCTGAAGGCCATGAAGCCCAGCAGGTTGTCCTGGATCTCGATGTAGTAGCCGGTGCCCGACTCGGCCGGGTTCCACCACGCGCCCGATTCGGGCTCGTAGGCGTGCGCGGCGGGTGCGAGGAAAGCGGCAAGCAGAAGGGCGAAGAGGAGGCGCATGGCGTTTCCTTGTAAGGACAACCGCGAACCGGCGGCTGCGCCACGCTATCAGGTGGCGATTAATCGTCTTTGAATTCCGCCTCTCGCGCGCTGGCTTCAGCGCAGCTGGCTGTCCTTGCTGCCGCGGCGGTTGTAGCCGCTGGCGGCGAGGTCCTCGTCCTGCGCGCTCTGGCAGGCGATGCAGCGGCGCGCGCCGGGCACGGCGCGGCGGCGTGCTTCGGGAATGGTCTGGCCGCAGTCTTCGCATTCGGCCAGACCGGGGCCCCTGGCCAGGCGGCTGCGCGCGCGCAGCACGGCGTCTTCGACGGTGCTGTCGATCTGCTCCTGAACCGCCCCTTCCTTCGCCCATCCGGTCGCCATGGCGGGAGCATGGCGACGCGCGCGCGGGTTCTCAAGCGTGGTCAGTACACGTCGCGCCGGTAGCGCCGCGATTCCAGCAGGGTATCCACGGCGGCTGCGCCCAGGATCCGGCGCAGGACTTCGTCGACACCCCCGGCCATGCCTTCCAGGCTGCCGCAGACGCGCAGGTGGGCGCCGCGCGCGATCCAGTCGCGCAGCCGATCGGCGCGCTCTTCGAGCAGGTGCTGGACGTAGCGCGCCTGGCCCCCGTCGCGCGAGAACGCCAGGCTCAGGTGCGCGAGCCGGCCAGCGTCGCGGGCGGCTTCCAGTTCCGGACCGAAGAAGAAATCGCGCGCGCGCTGGCGTTCTCCGAAGGCCAGCCAGGTATCGAAGCGCCCCTGCGCGATGCGCTCGCGCAGCAGCGCGCGCAGGCCGGCGATGCCGGTGCCGTTGCCGATCAGGATCAGCGGCAGGTCGTCATCGGGCGCGTGGAAGCCGGGGTTGGCGCGCAGGCGCAGGGAGATGCGCGCGCGCTCGGGCGCGTGCCGGCACAGCCAGCCCGAGGCCAGCCCCAGGCGGCCGTCGGGCCGGCGCGACTCGCGCACCAGCAGGGCGAGGTGGCCGTCGGAAGGAAGCGAAGCGATCGAGTAGTCGCGCGGACGAAGCGGCACCAGCCGGTCGGACACCGCCTGCGCGGTGAGGCCGGCGACGTCGGCCGGATCGGGCAGTTCGCTGCACGCCAGCCGCAGGCCGAGGCGCTCCATGCCGTCGGCGCCGGATACCGCGGTGTCGGGATCCAGCGAGGTGGCTTCGAACCAGCGCGCCAGCGCCTCGGGCGCGTGGCCGGGCAGGATTTCGGCAAGGTCGCCGGCGCGCCACTGCGGCATCAGCCCGCTCATGGGGGATAGTTCGAGCAGGAAGGCGGCTTCGCCTTGACTTCCGGGATTGAGATGGACGCGCCGCGCAATCCGCCAGGCCTGGAACGGCGCTTCGCGCCAGGGCGCGGGCAGCGGCACCCCGGCCACCGCCTCGGCGAGCGCGCGGTGGAAGGCGTCGAGCGCGGCGGGGTCGCCGTCGTCCACCTCGATGCGGGGAAAAAGCGGCCGAGCGCCCTGCGATGCAAGCCACTCGTCCAGGCGCCGGCCGAAGCCGCAGAAGTCCTCGTAGCTGCGGTCGCCCAGCGCCAGCACGCCGTAGCGCAGGCTGGCCAGCGGCAGCGTCGCGCCCAGCGTTCGCCCTGCAAAGGCGGCCACGGCGTCAGGCGGATCGCCTTCTCCGGTGGTGCTGGCGATGAAGAGCGCGCGCGGCAGCGCCGCGAGCGCGGCAGGTTCCAGCGTTTCCAGCGCGAACACCTGCGCTGCCACGCCGCCCGAGCGCAGCGCGTCGCGGGCGCGGTGCGCGAGCGCCTCGGCTTCGCCGGTCTGGGTGGCGTGGAAGATCGGCAGAAAATCCGGAGCAGGTTGGTCGGAAGGCGCTTCGGGCAGGGCCTGCGGCGGCGCGCGGCGGCGCGCGCGGCTTCGTGCGCCGATCCGCCAGGCGAAGGCAAAGGACAGCGTTGCGGCCAGCGCGAGGGCGTGCCGCAGCGGATCTTCGCTCAGGCTCCAGCGCCCCTCGTTCAGCGGCACCAGCACAGCGGCCAGCGCCAGCAGCGCGGCCAGCGTCAGCCATTGGCCCGGACGCGACGTATTCATGGCTGCAAGTACCGTTCCAGCGCGGGCGTGGTGCGGCGCGCGTAGCCCTCGCCTGCGCGCAGGGTGAACACGGCGGCGATGCCGTGCGTGCGGGCGTAGGCGTACCCCGCTTCCGGGCCGAGCACCAGCAGGGCGGCGGCGCGCGCGTCGGCGGCCATGGCCGAATCGGCCACCACGGTCACGGCGGCCAATTCGTGCCGAATCGGTTCGCCCGTGCGCGGGTCGAGGGTGTGGGAATAGCGCCGGCCCTCGTGCACGAAGCCGGAGCGGTAGTCGCCCGAGGTGCCCAGCGCGGCGTCCCGCAGCGCGAGGACCACGTCGCGCGCGGCCGGGTCGTCGGGACGCTCCACCGCGATGCGCCAGGGCTGGCCGTCCGGGCGCTGGCCGCGGGCGCGCATTTCCCCGCCCAGCTCCACCAGATAGTCGGAGATGCCGGCGGCGTCGAGCTGCGCGGCGATCCGGTCCACGGCGTAGCCGGGACCGAGCGAGGACACGTCGAAGTGCACGCCGCCGGGCTGGTACGCGCGGCAGGGTTCGGGTTCGAACGCGAGCCTGCGCCAGCCCACCTGGCTCAGGACCGCATCGATCTGCGTCCGTGCGGGCGGTGCCTGGCGCGGCGCCGCGCCCGGGCCGAAGCCCCACAGCTCGGCCAGCGCGCCCACGGTCGGGTCGTAGGCTCCTCCGGTGTCGCGCGCCAGCGCCAGGGCGTGGTCGAGCACAGCGCACAGGCCGGCGGGCAGGACGTGCGCGCTGCCCTCCGGCGCGCGGTTGAATCGCGACAGCGCCGATTCGGGTTCCCACGCGCTCATTTCCGCGACGAGGGCATCGAGGCGGTCGTCGATGCCCTCGGTCAGCGCCGCGCGCTGCGCCTCGGGCGCGATGGCCTTCACCGACCAGGTCGTGCCCAGCGCCGCGCCGCCCAGCTCCAGAGGCGCGGGCTGGCTCGCGCAGCCGGCCAGCGCGGACAGCAGCGCGCACAGGCCGGCGCGTGCGGGGCGCGCTTCCATTACTGCGGCAGCACTTCCAGCGTGGCGGTGTAGCTGGCGCGGCGCGCGCTGGCCGGCGGCGCGGCCTTGTCGTCCTGCAGCGAGGCGGTCAGCCAGTACATGCCGGCCGCAGGCCAGGTCACGCTGAACTGGCCGTCGGCATCGGTCTTGGCGGCGAACTCGTCCTGACTGTCGCGGTAGCGGGTAGCACCCGGAACGACCGTCACCTCCACGCCGGCGGCGGGCTGGCCGTCGATCAGCAGGCGGAAGCGGGCCGCTTCGCCGGCGAAGAGGTCGTTGGGGTGGGTCACGGGCACCAGTTCCAGGCCCGAGCCGGTGGGCTGGAGCGCGCCGGTGCTGGGCTCGCCGCTGGTGACGAAGGTCTCCACGCGGCCGGCGCTGCGGGTGATCTGCAGGTTCTTCGCGTCCTTCGGCACTTCCTTGCCCAGCGTTTCCTCGCTGCCGCGCCAGCGCCTGGGCTGGCCGTTTTCCTCCCAGCTCGCGAACAAGCCGGAGTTGACGCTGGCGATGCGCCAGGTGCCGGTCTGGTTCAACTCGACATCGAACACGCTGCGGTACTTGCCGGTGTGCGGGTTCTGCGCAACCGCCTTGCTGCCGTCGGGCGCGGTGATGGCCAGCGACTGCAGCGGCATCGGGAAGTGGTCGGGGTAGTACAGGCTGTTGGAGATCGCCGCATCCACGCCGACCCAGGGCGTTTCGCCCGAGACGACGGTGGAGGAGGGCAGCAGCCAGGCCTTGTGGGCCTGCGCGGCGAGGGGCAGGGCCACGGCGGCCAGCGCCAGCGCAAGGGAGGAAAGCCGCGGGGAACGGGGCGTGCGGATCATCGGAAGGCTCCTTGGGGGTGAGGATCGGGGCGGTCGAACAGGGGCAAAGGCGCGGACGCTCAGGGCGTGGCGGAAAGGCGCACCGCGCCCAGCTCGTTCTTGCCTTGGGCGCGGGCTTCCTGCGCGGCGGTCGGTGGCCACTGCAGCGGCAGCTTGAGGAGCTCGCGGCCCCCCACTTCGCGCACCGCTTCCACCACCACGCGATAGCTGCCGGGCGGCAGATCCCGGAGCGGCGCGTTGCGGTCGTCGAACGCAAGCGTGTGGCTGCCGGCCGGGCGCGTGGCGCCGGTCACGCCGTCCACCGGCAGGCGCAGGCCGCGCCCGCTGCGGCGCCACCACTGGCGCAGGTCCGGCAGCCACTTGGTGCCGCTGTCGCCTTTGTGGCCGGGTTTGTCCTGCTGGTACCAGACCGCGAGGTTGGCCGCCACGCTGGCGTCCTCGCGCTCGATCCAGAGGGCGACGTAGGGGCGGTGGTACTCGGCCACCTGCAGCGCGGGAATTTCCACTTCGAGCGAAAGACGTGCGGCACCGGCGGGCAGCGCGGCGGCGAGCAGCAGGGGAAGGCTGAGGGATCGGAGAAGGGTCATGGGCGTGTGTCGGAGCGGGAGGGAAAGTCGGAAGTCAGTGGACCAGCAGCAGGGCGATGAGCAGCGGGATGAGTCCGCCCAGCCCGACCATCGGCCAGGTCAGGCCGCGCTGGCGAGCGTGCAGGGCGAGCAGCCACAGGCCGGTGAGCGCGAACACCAGGCAGGCCAGCGCGAACACGTCGATGAACCAGCGCCAGGCCGGCCCGGTGTTGCGGCCCTTGTGCAGATCGTTGGCGTAGGCGATCCAGCCGCGGTCGGTGGTTTCGTACTCCACCGCGCCGGTTGAAAGGTCCACGCTCAGCCAGCCGTCGCCACCCGGGCGCGGCAGCGAGAGATAGATCTCCTCGGGCGACCACTCCGCCTCGCGCAGCCCGACGCGCGCGTCCAGGCGCAGGCGCAGGAAGCGGCGCAGCTCCGGAGGCAGCGGCGCCGGATCGACCTGCGCCGCGGCGCGTCCGGCCAGTTCGTCGCGCAACGCCTCGGGCAGGGCATCGCTGCGCGTCACCGTGGCGGGCGTGGCGGGTATCTGCGCGGCGTGGTTGAGGGTGATTCCGGTCAGCGCGAACAGCAGCAGCCCGGCCAGGCACAGCGCCGAGCTGATCCAGTGCCACAGGTGCAGGGTGCGCAGCCAGGCGGCGCGCGCGCGCGGATCGGAGGACGCCATGACCGAAAAGGCGAAGGGAAGACGCGAAGAATGCCGCAAGCAGAACCGGTTGTAAATGATAACTGTTCTTACTAAGATCGCCGCAGTTGCGAAAGACACGCATTCCCGTTCGAACGAGCGATCTCCCCATGCTTCCCGTATCCGCGAGTCACGCCCAGGCCGGCGCGTGCGTACCGCCGACCCCCGGTGCGCCGCGTCCGGATTGCGCTCGGATCCGGGAAAAACGGCTTCGATGCGCCGCCCTGCGGTTCGACTGATTCCCCCCCCCCCACCCCGTGCCGACACTGCCGACGCCACGTCCGGCACGGACCCCGTGTTCCCGAAAAAGGAAACCCTCCATGAGCTACATCAAGAGCCGCAAGCACCCTGCTGCGCGCGGATTTTTCCCCACCGCCACGCTGGCCGCCGGTCTCGTGCTGACGTTGCCGACGCTGGCCGCCGATCTGGCCGATGCGCCTGATGCCGGCGCCGGTGTCGCGGCGGCGGCGAGCAAGGCCTCGCGTCTGGACGAGATCGAAGTACGCGGCGTGCGCAGCATGGTGACTTCGCCCAAGTTCACCCAGAGCCTGCAGGACACGCCCCAGACCATCGAGGTGATCGACCACCAGCTGCTGCGCCAGCAGGGCGCGACCACGCTGACCGAGGCGCTGCGCAACAGCGCCGGCGTGGGTACGTTCTATGCCGGGGAAAACGGCGGAACCAGCACCGGCGATGCGCTTTACATGCGCGGTTTCGATACTTCCAGCAGCATTTACCTGGACGGCGTGCGCGACCTTGGCGCGATTTCGCGCGACCTGTTCAACATCGAACAGGTGGAGGTGGTGAAAGGGCCGGCCGGTACCGATACCGGCCGCTCCGCGCCCACCGGAGCGATCAACCAGGTCACCAAGGAAGCCCATCTGCAAGACGCGATCGCGGCCACCCTCAGCGGCGGCAGCGACGGCCAGAAGCGCGCCAGCGCCGACTGGAACCGCCCGCTGGGCGACCAGAGCGCGCTGCGCCTCAACGCCCTGTGGCAGGACAGCGATGTGCCCGGACGCGAGCGCGTAAACAACGGCCGCCACGGCATCGCTTCCTCGCTGGGATGGGGCCTGGGTACCGACACGCGGATCTACGCGGACCTGCTGTACGTCAAGCAGGACAACGTGCCGGACGGCTTCGTGCCCACCATCGGCCTGCCCGGCTGGCAGCCGCAGCCCGGGCTGGAGCAGCTCGCGGGCCATCCGGTGGATCCGGAAAACTTCTACGGCACCGCCGATGACCGCGACCGGGTCAGCGCGCAGATGGCGACGCTGCGCCTGGAGCATGACCTGGCCAGCGGCGCGCGCCTGTCCAACACCCTGCGCTGGGGCCGTACCGCGCAGGAGTATCTCCTGACCTCCTTCATGTCCACCGGCGGCACCGCCAGCGACCCGCTGCGCGGCAACATCCAGTGGACCGACCCCGCGGACCTGTCCAGCTACACCCTCAAGCGCAGCATCCCCACCCTCAAGGATCAGGTGAACCGCATCCTGACCAACCAGCTCAACCTGCAGGTAGATTTCGCCACCGGCGCGGTCGACCACTACCTCAGCAGCGGCCTCGAGCTGGCGCGCGAGGAGCAGGTCAATCTCGGAATGGCCGCAATCGGCACCGCCGAGCCGGCCAACCTCTACGCGCCGGATTGGCGCGTGCCGGGACCGGCGGTTGCCCATACCGGAACCCGCAGCCGAGGCAAGACCACCACGGCGGCGCTGTACGCCTTCGATACCCTGAAGTTCGGCGAGAAGTTCCTGGTCACCGCGGGCCTGCGCGCCGATCGCTACGACACCGATTACCTCGCCACCGCCATCTGCACGACCGCGGTGCCGCTGCCGCGCGGCGGCGTGGCCTGTCCCGCCGGCGTGACGGACGGCAGCCTGGTCACCGGCACCGATCTCGGCGCCGAGGACACCCTGGTCAACTACAAGCTCGGCGCGGTCTACAAACCCCTGCCGCAGCTCAGCCTCTACGCCAACTTCGCGCTTTCCCAGCAGCCGCCGGGTGGCGACAACTTCAGCCTCAGCAGTTCTTCGATGAGTGCCAACAACCCGAATCTGGAACCGCAGGAAGCGCGGACCCGGGAAGCGGGCGCCAAGTGGATGCTGCTGGACGATACGCTGGCGCTGAATATCGCCCTGTTCCGCACCCGCGTCGGCAACGAGATCAACACCCAGCAGCTCGATGACGCCGGCAATCCCACCCAGACCGGCGAGAAGGAGGTCAAGGGCGTGGAGCTCAGCGTCGTGGGCCACCTCACCGACGACTGGAGCGTTTCGCTGGGCTACGTCGACCAGGAAGCGCAGGTGACGAACGGCCCGCCGACCAGCGCGGACGGCACGCCCAACCTGAGCTACACGCCCGATTCCGCCTTCACCAGCTGGACCAGCTACTCCCTGCCGTCCGGCCTGACCCTGAGCGGCGGCGTGCGCTACACCGCCGGCCTGCACCGTGGCCGCGACGGCGCGGTCGGAACACCGGCCTGGACCAAGTCCTGCACGGTCTACGACGCCAGCCTGGCCTATCCGGCGGGAGAGCACCTGACGCTGCGGCTGAACGCCTACAACCTGTTCGACAAGGACTACGTCGCGGCGATCAACAAGTCCGGCTACCGCTACACGCCAGGCACGCCGCGCACCTTCCTGCTCAGCGCCGATTTCAGCTACTGACAAGGAACCACGCGATGCTTCTGCATCTTCCGCAAGTACTCACCCCCGAAGAGGTGTCGCGCCTGCGTCGCGCGCTGGATCGGGCCAAGTGGACCGACGGTCGCGAGACCGTCGGCGTCCAGGGTGCCCGGGTCAAGCGCAACCAGCAGTTGCCCGATGCCTCGCCGCTAAAGGCCGAGCTGGGCCGCGTCGTCCTGGCAGGACTGCAGCGGCACCCGCTGTTCTTCGCGGCCGCGCTGCCGCTGCGCATCCTGCCGCCGCGCTTCAACCGCTACGCCGAAGGCGGCACCTACGGCTTCCATGTCGATGGCGCGGTGATGCGGCTTGCGGACGGGCAGCAGCTGCGCTCGGACGTTTCCTGCACCGTGTTCCTCAACGAGCCGGAGGAGTACGACGGCGGCGAGCTGATCGTCAGCGACACCTACGGCGAGCATGAGGTCAAGCTGCCGGCGGGCGACGCGGTGGTCTATCCCTCCAGCAGCCTGCATCAGGTCACGCCGGTGACCCGCGGCGCGCGACTGGCCAGCTTCTTCTGGATCCAGAGCATGGTCCGCGACGATTCCCTTCGCCGGATGCTGCTGGAGATGGACACCGCGCTCACTGCGCTGCGCGGCAGCGATGCCGACAGCGCCGCGGTGCTGCAGCTCACCGGCGTCTACCACAACCTGCTGCGGCGCTGGGCCGAGACCTGAGGCCCGCCTTCCTTCCTGCCCCGCAGCCGCGCTGCGGGGCGGCGAGGGGTTTCATGGCGCGGCGCGTTTCGCACGGGAAGGCGCTGAGTCGACCCGCGAACTCGGAAATATCAATCGAGCGGTGCGCAATTCCTCCGTGGCACCAGGTGGAAGAGGCAAGGAATTTGACTTCGGTCAAAACGAATGCGAATCGCTCGCGTTTACAATCGCATCCATTCTCCAGCTGCTTTCCGGCGCACCCGAGCCGTCGCGCCGGGCCCCGCACCGAATTCTTCTCCATTTCAGGAACTTCCCGATGCAATCGCA
>CAUJIN010000056.1 GCA_963205495.1 Pseudomonadota bacterium | reverse complement strand
GTCGATCGCGTCGTACGCGCGGAACTCGCCGCCGAAACGCTCGGCACCCACCTTCGTCAGCGCCGCCGTCAGCGTCGTCTTGCCGTGGTCCACGTGACCGATCGTGCCCACGTTCACGTGGGGCTTGGTGCGTTCGAACTTACCCTTGGCCATGATTGCTAGATCCCGATGCGTTCTGATTGGACAAAAAGCCACGCCAGCCTTGGGCTGGAATGGCCGGGATGGTGCTCATGACAGGAATCGAACCTGTGACCTCTTCCTTACCAAGGAAGTGCTCTACCGACTGAGCTACATGAGCAATGTTGTGCCCGATCCGCCTCTGTCGCCTCAAACCCATTCGCTGCCTGCGGAGCGTTCGCGATAGCCCGCTGGAGCGGGAGACGGGAATCGAACCCGCACCATCAGCTTGGAAGGCTGAGGTTCTACCATTGAACTACTCCCGCATCGCGCGAACCGGCACGGCCATACTCGACGGACCGAATCTTCGAACGTGCCACCGTCCGTGCCAAGCACGGTTGAAGTGGTGGAGGGAGGTGGATTCGAACCACCGAAGGCGTGAGCCAGCAGATTTACAGTCTGCCCCCGTTGGCCGCTTGGGTATCCCTCCGAACGAGCCGTGCATTCTGTATTGTGTCAGGCCACATGTCAATGCCCAAATGCGCTGTTTCGTCGAGCGAGCGGGCCAACCGCATCCGGCACCGCGTACCAGCCCGTGCCGCGCGCGTCTGATCGCCCTTCCCGCATGTCCGCAGTTGCCAGGACCGAAAAAAGGGCCGCCAGGTTTCCCGGGCGGCCCTTGAGTTCAATGATCGTTGACGTCAGTCGCGAATGCGGCTCATGGCACCAGCGCCCAGCAACAGCATCGAGACGGCGATCAGCCACAGCGCCAAGTTCGCATTGGCCGGCACCATCCGCGGCGGCAACCCGAAGGCCACCGGTACGCTCGCGGTCGAGGACGATGTCGCGGTTGTGGACGTGCTGCTCACAGTCGCGACATTCACGATCGGGCTGGGGCCGCTTTAGCCCGTCGGCACCATCAGGGTCACCGTGATCGTGCGCGTGTCACCAACCGCCATCGTACCCAGAGCACACGGGAAGGCAGTGAGGCAGTCGCCACCGTTGGACACGAACGTCAGGCCGGCAGGCGTCGGATCGGTTACCGCGACGCCGTTGGCTACCACCGGCCCGGTATTGGTCACAACGATCGTGAACACGATCTGGTTTCCGGGAGTCACATTGGCTGGGCCGGTCTTGAGGATGGTCAGCACCGGCGCGCCCACCGGCGGCGCCCAGAGGCGGATCTGGCCACGGTTGGTGCCGGTGTTGGTGGTACGGTTGCGCGAACCCAGCAGGATCACCTCGCCCTCGCGGGCGTAGACGTAGGTGAACTGCGTCTGCCTCGCCACGCCGGCGGCGTTCGCATTGGTGAGATCCATCACGCCGCGGTTGCCGGTGGAACCGATGCCGGCGGCCGGATGGATGGTGCGCGTACCCTCCGCCTGTGCCGGCTGGACGCCCGGCAAAAGCCCTGCCGCCAGCGCAAGCGCCGGGAGCAGCCGCGAGATGCGTCGAGTGGGCAGGCACGCCGACAGCGCGCCCGCACACCGCGAGAAGACCTGTGTAGTCATAGGGAGTCCCCCTGTATGGGATGGCAAAAAAACTCATCGCGATGGATGCGACGCTGCATGATGGCAAGCGCCATTTGCTCGAAATATCAGTAGATATTCGTCGTATTTCATTGAAATCATTGCCGTTGCTCACCAATGCTCGCGTTTTCTCACGGCAACTCACGCTCGCTCTCGCCTGACACCTCGAATGCTCAGTGCACACTCGTCGCGATGCCGCCTTCGCCACACGCCCAGACGCGCATGCACCTGCGGCGGCAGAAGCCGCCGCGCCCCTGATGCAGCACGCCCCCGCCTGCACGGCACCAGCAAATGCCGTCCATGCAGCAAAACGAAAAAGCCCCGCATCCGCGGGGCTTCAAGTCGGTTCGGGCAAATCCACCCGCAGGCGCATTCGCCTGAACGGTCCGGTTCAAATCAGACGTTGAATCGGAAGTGCAGCACGTCGCCTTCCTGCACAAGGTACTCCTTGCCTTCCAGTCGCAGGCGTCCGGCTTCGCGCGCACCGGCTTCGCCTTTGTAGCGCAGGAAGTCATCGAAGGAGATGGTTTCGGCGCGGATGAAGCCCTTTTCGAAGTCGGTGTGGATGACGGCCGCGGCCTGCGGCGCGGTCGCGCCCTTCCGCACCGTCCACGCGCGCACTTCCTTGACCCCGGCGGTGAAGTAGGTCTGCAGACCCAGCAGGGCGTAGGCGGCTCGGATCACGCGGTTGAGGCCGGGTTCCTCGAAACCCATGTCGGCGAGGAACACGTCGCGATCGGCCTCGTCGAGCTGGGACAGCTCCTCCTCGATCGCGGCGCACACCGGCACCACCTGTGCGCCTTCCTTTTCGGCGCGGGCGCGCACCGCGTCCAGATGCGGGTTGCCCTCGAAGCCGTCTTCGCGCACGTTGGCGATGTACATCACCGGCTTCAGGGTGAGCAGGAACAGTTCGCGCAGCAGACCCTTCTCTTCCGTCGAAAGCCCCATGCTGCGAGCCGGATGGCCCTCGTCGAGGTGGGCGCGCACGCGCGCCAGCAGATCGCGGCGCGCCATCGCATCCTTGTCGCCGGCCTTGGCGGCGCGCTCGTAGCGCGCGTGGGCCTTTTCCACCGACTCAAGGTCTGCCAGCGCAAGCTCGGTATCGATGGTCTCGATGTCGGCGATGGGATCGACCCGGTTCGCCACGTGGATCACGTCCGGATGCTCGAAGCAGCGCACCACATGGGCGATGGCGTCGGTTTCACGGATGTTGGCGAGGAACTTGTTGCCCAGCCCTTCCCCCTTGCTGGCGCCGGCGACCAGCCCGGCGATGTCGACGAATTCGACCGCCGTGGGCACGACCTTCTGCGGCTTGACGATCTTCGCCAGCTCATCGAGGCGCGGGTCTGGCACCGGAACCACGCCGACGTTGGGATCGATCGTGCAGAACGGAAAATTGGCCGCAGCGATGCCTGCTCGGGTGAGCGCATTGAAAAGCGTGGACTTGCCGACGTTCGGAAGCCCCACGATGCCGCATTGGATGCCCATGGCTTGTCCCGGGAATGGAGAATCGGGAATGGAGAATCGCTGAAGGCGCCACACGCTCTTCCGATTCCCCATTCCCTATTCCCTACCCCCGATGGGTATGCAACCTCTTCATGGCTTCGTTGAAGTCTCCGGCAAACGCAAGGGGAAGCACGCCGAGCGACTCGTCGATGGCGCGCAGGATCGCGGCTTCGTCGTCCCTGCCGGGGCGGCCCAGCACCCAGGGCGTCACCTGGTCGCGGTTGCCGGGATGGCCGATGCCCAGCCGCAGGCGGTGGAAGCGTCCGTGGCCCAGGTGGGCGACCAGGTCGCGCAAACCGTTCTGGCCGCCGTGGCCGCCGTCGAACTTGAGGCGCGCGGTGCCGGGCGAAAGGTCGAGGTCATCGTGCGCGACCAGCATTTCCTCCGGCTCGATCTTGAAGTACCGCAATGCCGCGCCCACCGACTGGCCGCTGCGGTTCATGAAGGTCGAAGGCTTGAGCAGCCAGGCCGAACCGAAATCGCCGCCCAGCCGCACCGTTTCGCCGTGCAGCTTGCCGTCGGGCGAGAAGCGCACGCGCGCCGCATCGGCCAGCGCATTGGCGAACCAGAATCCGGCGTTGTGCCGGGTCCGATCGTACTCGGCGCCCGGATTTCCCAGGCCCACGATGAGCTTCAGTGCGGCCATTGCGGGGCTGCCACCGCTCCGGTCCGGCGTCTGCCGGACCGGAGCGGGCGCAATCACTTCTTCTCGGGCGCCTTGGCCTTGGTCGCCGGCACTTCGGCGGCCGGCGCGACCGGAGCCGCATCCGACTCTTCCGCATGGCGCGAATGGCGGGCAACCACCACCGCGACGTCGTGGTCCGGGCCGAGCTTGAGCGCCGGAATCTCCACGCCCGCCGGCAGATGAATGTTGGACAGGTGCAGCACGTCGCCGATCTTCAGATCGGCAAGGTCCACCACGATGTGCTCGGGCAGGTTGCCCGGCAGGCAGGACACTTCGACCTCGTTGAGCTCGTGCATGATGAGCACGCCCGAGGTCTTGCCGGCCGGCGAAGTCGCGCCGTTGACGAAGTGCAGCGGTACCGAGGCGCGGATCGCCTGATCCGCCATCACGCGCTGGAAGTCCAGATGCAGCACGCGCGGGCGGGCCGGGTGGCGCTGCATGTCGCGCAGCAGCACCTTCTGCACGTCGCCGCCGAGGCTGAGGTCGAGGATGGACGAGTAGAACCACTCGTTCTGCTGTGCCAGCCAGATGGCCTCGTGGTCGATCTGGATCATGACCGGATCGAGCCCGCCGCCGTAGACGATGGCCGGAATTTTGCTGTCGTGACGCAGGCGGCGGCTCGCACCCTTCCCTGCCTCAGAGCGGCGTTCAACATTGATTTGATGTGCCATGGTGTTGCTTCCTGTTGTTGCAATGAACCCGCCTCGCGGCGGGGAAAACACTCACCCGCGACCAGGTGAGTGGGGGTGAAGCGGGGATTCGGGATTCGGGATTCGGGATTCGGGATTCGGGATTCGTGAAGCGGGCACCCCGCTCTTCCAATCCCCAATCCCGAATCTCCAATCCCCGCCTAATCGACATACAACGAGCTGACCGACTCTCCGAAGGCGACGCGCCGGATGGTTTCGGCGAGGAGCTCGGCGACGCTGAGCTGGCGGATGCGCGCGCAGGCGCGCGAGGCGGGGCCGAGCGGGATGGTGTCGGTGACGACCAGCTCGTCCAGCGCGGAATTCTCGAGGTTGGCGATGGCGGCCCCCGAAAGCACCGGGTGGGTGCAGTAGGCGACCACGCGGCGCGCGCCGTTGGCCTTGAGCGCGGCGGCCGCCGCGCACAGGGTGCCGGCGGTATCGACGATGTCATCGACCAGCACGCAGGTCTTGTCGCGCACGTCGCCGATGATGTTCATCACCGTGGCCACGTTGGCACGCGGGCGGCGCTTGTCGATGATGGCAAGGTCGGCGTCGTCCAGGCGCTTGGCGATGGCGCGCGCGCGCACCACGCCGCCCACGTCCGGGCTCACCACGATCAGGTCGCGGGTGCCGTAAGTGCGCCAGATGTCGGCCAGCATCAGCGGCGAGGAGTAGACGTTGTCCACCGGAAAATCGAAGAATCCCTGGATCTGGTCAGCGTGCAGGTCCACCGTCAGCACCCGGTCGGTGCCCACGGCGGCGAACATCTCGGCCACGACCTTGGCGGTGATGGGCACGCGCGCCGAGCGCGGGCGGCGATCCTGGCGCGCATAGCCGAAGTACGGCACCACGGCGGTGACGCCGGAGGCGCTGGCGCGCTTGAGCGCGTCGATCAGCACCAGAAGTTCCATGAGGTTCTCGGCCGACGGCGCGCAGGTGGACTGGATCACGAACACTTCCTGACGGCGCACGTTCTCCTCGATTTCGACCTGCACCTCGCCGTCGGAGAACTTGCCCACCATGGCCTTGCCCAGCGGCACGCCAAGATCCTGGCAGACGGCCTGGGAGAGCGGCAGGTTGGCATTGCCGGAAAAGATCAGCAGTCCGTTGGTATCCACGTCACTTTCCTGATGGCGCTGCGCGCCGTGTCGAAGTCTGGTCCGAAACGCATCGTCGGTGCGCGCCGGCGATGCCGATGTGGCTGGGGCGGCAGGATTCGAACCTGCGAATGCCGGGATCAAAACCCGGTGCCTTACCGCTTGGCGACGCCCCAAGTTTTCCTTGCGAAGCGACTGTCTGCCGTTCCATCCGTCTGCCGCGTGCCGGACCCTTGCCCGCGCCGCGCACTCAATCCGATGCCAGCCGCTGCCGCAGCGGTGATTCGTTCACGCCCCGCACCAACCAGCAGCGCCAGTCTTCCGGCAGCGCCTGCCGCGCGGCCAGCGCGGCGGGGTGGTGATCGAAGGCGACGAACATTCCTCCGCCCGTGCCGGTGATCCGCGCCGGCCCGACCTGCGCCAACCGATCCAGCGCGGCGGCGATCACGGAACTTCGCGCCCGCAGCACCGGTTCGAAGACGTTGTCGTTCACGGAAGCTGAAATCAAGCCGGGTATTGTCATGGCTGGGCAATCGCGCGTCAAATACGGGGCGCGAAAGAGCTCCGCCGTCGGCACGCTGATTCCCGGATCGACCAGCAGATAGCTGCGCGCCGGAAGCTCCAGCGGCAGCAGTTTTTCCCCCACGCCTTCGGCGAAGGCGCTGCGCCCGCGCACGAATACGGGCACATCGGCCCCCAGCGTCAGCCCCAGATCGGCCAGTTCGTCCTCGGACAGGCGCAGGTTCCAGAGCCGGTTGAGCGCCACCAGCACCGTGGCCGCATCGGAGCTGCCGCCACCGAAGCCGCCGCCTTGCGGGATGCGCTTGTCCACGTCGATGTCCACGCCTGGCACGGCGTCGCCCGCCAGGCGGCGCAGCGCATGGGCGGCGCGCACCGCAAGGTCCTCTTCGGGCGCCACGCCCACGCCTCCGCGATGGCGCACGATGCGCCCGTCCGCGCGCGGGCGCAGCGCCACCACGTCGCCCCAGTCGAGCAGCTGGAACACGGTCTGGAGCAGGTGGTAGCCATCCTCGCGCCGCCCCGTGATGTGCAGGAACAGGTTGAGCTTGGCCGGCGCCGGCCACAGGCTCCAGCCGTCTGGCGCGGTGGCGGGCAGCTCGGAAAGGCGTTCCATGCGGTACCGGCTCAGGGCGAATCGGGTTCGAACGACCAGGAGTCGACCTGCAGGCGCACGCGCCGCTCGCCGCGCGTGGCGAACACGCGCGTGGGCAGCGGCGGATTTCGCGCGGTGTCGAAACCGCGGTATTCGATGCTCCAGCCGTTCTGCTCGATCTTTGCGGGCAGGCCGGTTTCGGAGAAAACGATCGAAGCGGCGCCCGCGGCGCGCATGCCGCGCGCCCAGTCCGCCAGATCGCGCAGAGGCACCGTCCAGGCCAGGTGTTGCTGCAAAAGCGCCTCGGCGCTTTCGCCCGTGAACGGCCCGCCCTCCAATCCCTCCAGGCTGGCGCGTCCCGGCTCGCCCTGCAACCGCCAGCTGCGCCGCGTGACCGGCGCGTTGACGGTGATTTCATAGCGCTCACCGCGCTGGATCCATTCGAGCCGCCCGCTGCCGCCGTCGCGTCCATCGGAAACGGCGATGCGGCCGGTCAGTCGCCAGTGATCACTCTGCGCCAGTCGCGCCTCGCGTTCGGCCTGCGCCTCCAGCGGATCGACGGAAAGCGGCGCCGGGCGCTGCGGCGCGGTGACGCATCCGGCCAGCGCCGTCGCGGCAAGGAGCAGGAAAAAAATGCGCTTCATTCGCCCAGCGCCTCGCGTACCTGCCGCAAGGCGCGGTTGTCCGGATCGAGCTCCTGCGCCAGACGCAGCACCGAGCGCGCCTCCTCGGACTGGCCGAGCGCCGCCAGCACCGCCGCCAGATGCGCGCCGACCTCGGCATCGCGCTGCAACTCGAAGGCGCGGCGAATGTGCGGCAGCGCCTCCGCGTCGCGCCCGAGCCGATGCAGCGCCCAGCCCAGGCTGTCCAGGATGGCGGCGGAATCCGGCTTGAGCGCGTGCGCCTTGCGGATCCACGTCAGCCCCTCCTCGATCGCCTCGGTGCGGTCCACCAGGGTGTAGCCCAGACCATTGAGGTAATCGGGATCTTCCGGATAGGCCGCGACCAGCGCGCGCAGGTCGGCGATCGCCTCGTCCACGCGATCGGCTCGCTCGTATGCGAGGGCGCGGTTGTAGCGCAGCGCGGGATCTTCCTCGAACACCACCAGCCCGCGATCCAGCGCCGACAGCTCGGCTCCGATATCGTCGTGATTGCGCGCCAGCTCGGCTTCGAGCAGATAGGAATCGCGCACCAGATCCCCCCATTCGCTGTCGCTGGCCTGCATCTCGCGCAGCATCGCTCGCGCCCCGTCCGCATCGCCGGTCTTGTCCAGCAGGATCGCGATGCGCAGCTGCGCCTGCTGGCGCGTCGGGTCGAGATGGATCCGGCGATACCAGGCCAGAGCCGCCGGATAGTCCTCGCGGATTTCGGCCAGCTGGCCCATCAGCATCAGGCGTCCGGCAGGCGCATCCGCGGCAGGCGTGCGCGACAGGAGTTCCTCGTAGAGCAATTTCAGCGCAGCGGTGTCGCCGGCGCTGGACAGGTAGGCGGCGCGCGCGGCCAGGGCACGATCGTCGTCCTGCGCCGGTTCCAGCGTCCGCGCCGCGGCGGCGGGGTCGTCCAGCGCAGCAAAGTGGGCTGCAATCGCGAGCCGTTCGGCGGCGGTGAGTTCGGGCAGCGCGAGCGCGGCGTCCAGCGATCTGCGCGCACTCTTTGCATCGCCACGCGCTAGCGCGTCTTCGGCCTGCCAGGCCAGCGCGCGAGGCTCGTCGGGCAGACGCAGGGCCACGGTCCGCGCCAGGCGCGAGTACAGGGCCTTGTCATCCAGACGCAGCGCCGCGCCGCCGAAAGCGAGCCAGGCCTCGATGTCGTCGGGCAGCAGCCCGTGATCGAGTGCCTGTCCGGCGAGGGTTTTCGCGATTTCCGGATCCGGCGCCGTCAGCAAGGCCGCCGCAACCTTGCGCCAGCCCTGCTTCAGCCCCAGCACCTGCGCCATCAGAGGCCGCGCCGCGTCCGGATCGGCGTCGAGCACGGCAAGGCGCAGGCGGGCCACGGCGAGATCCTCGTCCCTGGGCGCCAGGGCCTGCCACCGCGCCAGTGCACGACGCGCCTGCACCGCATCCTTGGCCAGCAGCGCAACTTGTACCGCGCGTTCTGCGACGGCCGCCTCCCGGCTGCCCTCCGCGGCGCGCGCATAGGCGTCCGACGCGGCCGCGAGCCGGCCTTCCTGCAGGGCGAATTCGCCTTCCATCAGCGGTTCCAGCGCGCCCTGGATATCCTCGGCGCGCGCCGACAGCGGCACGAGCACGGCCAGCAGCAGGTAAACTAGGAGTCGCGGCATCGTCCTGAGCCTGTAGTTGATGATGCGCGCAAGCCGTTCGCCCAGCCCGCCTGCACGCCAGCGACAAAAGTCTACCCCAAGCGCACCATGCCCCTGCTCGCCCTCGGCCTGAATCACCAGACTGCACCGGTTGCCCTGCGCGAGAAGCTGGCGATCGGTCCGGGCGTGCTGCCCGAGGCACTGCGCACGCTGACGGCGCAGCACGGGGTGGTCGAAACCGCCCTGCTCTCCACCTGCAACCGCACCGAGGTCTACTGCCAGGTCGAGGCCGGCGCCGAACACCTGCCGGAGCACTGGCTGGCCACGTTCGGCCAGCTGCGCCACGACCAGCTGCAGGCCTACCTGTACCGCCACGAGGATGCCGCCGCGGTGCGCCACCTGTTCCGCGTCGCCACCGGGCTGGACTCGATGGTGCTCGGCGAGCCGCAGATCCTCGGACAGGTGAAGGACGCCTGGCAGGCAGCGCGCAGCGTGGGCACGCTCGGGACGACGCTCGATCGGCTGTTCCAGCAAACCTTCTCCGTGGCCAAGCGCGCCCGCACCGACACCCGCATCGGAGCGCAGCCGGTGTCCGTCGCCTTTGCCGCGGTGCGGCTGGCGCAGCGCGTGTTCTCCGCGCTGGATCAGGCCAGCGTGCTGCTGATCGGCGCGGGTGACACCATCGAGCTGGCCGCACGACACCTCGCCGACCAACGCGTCAAACGCCTGCTGGTGGCCAACCGCACGCTCGAACACGCGCAGGCGCTGGCCTCGCGCTTCGGCGGCATGGCGCTGCCGCTGGAGGAACTGGACCGCCACCTGGCCGATGCCGACATCGTGCTGTCGGCCACCGCCAGCCGCGATCCGATCCTGCGCCGCGGCATGGTCGAGACGGCGCTGCGCGCGCGCCGCCGCCGCCCGATGTTCCTGCTCGACCTCGCCGTGCCGCGCGACATCGAGGCCTCCGTCGGCGAGCTGGAAGACGCCTTTCTCTACACCGTGGACGACCTGGAACAGGTGATCGACGAAAACCGCCGTTCGCGCCGCGAGGCCGCCGAGCAAGCCGAGGCCATCATCGATCTGCAGGTGGAGCACTATCTTGCCTGGTGGCGCGCCTGCGACGCCCAGGACACGCTCAAGCGCCTGCGCGCGAACGGCGAATCCACCCGCGACGCAGTGCTGGCGCGCGCCAGCGCGCTGTTGGCGCAGGGCAAGAGTCCGCAGGAAGCGCTGGAATTCCTCGCCCACACCCTCACCAACAAGCTGCTGCACGCGCCCAGCGCCGGCCTGCGCCAGGCCGCCCTGCAGGGCGACCGCGACCTGCTGCACGCGGCGGCGCGGCTTTTCCACGCCGACCCGCCGCCCTCCCGGACAGAAACCGATGACTCCCGGCATCCGCCGCAAGCTCGACGCACTGGCTGAACGCCACGAGGAGGTCGGGTTGCTGCTGGCCGAACCGTCCATCCATTCCGATCCGGCGCGCTTCCGCGCGCTTTCGCGCGAGTACGCCCAACTGGAAGACGTGGTCGCCGGCCTGCGCGAGTTCGACGCGGCCCGCACCGCGCTGGTCGCTGCCGAAGCCATGCGGGACGATCCGGAACTGGGCGATCTGGCCGAGGAGGAAATCGTCCAGCAGCGCGGACGCATAGTCGCGCTGGAGGAGTCGCTCAACCTGCTGCTCCTGCCGCGCGATCCGCGCGACGACGCCAATCTGTTCCTGGAAATCCGCGCCGGCGCCGGCGGCGACGAGGCCGCGATCTTCGCCGGCGACCTCTTGCGCATGTACACCCGCTACGCCGAAGCACGGCGCTGGCAGGTGGAAATCCTCAGCGCCAATCCGGGCGAGCACGGCGGTTTCAAGGAAGTGATCGCCCGCATCGAAGGCGCCGGCGCCTTTGCCCAACTCAAGTTCGAATCGGGCACCCACCGCGTGCAGCGGGTACCGGAAACCGAATCGCAGGGTCGCATCCACACCTCGGCGGCGACGGTCGCGATCCTGCCGGAAATGGACGAGATCGAGGACATCGAGCTGCGCGACGCCGACCTCAAGATCGACACCTTCCGCGCCTCCGGCGCCGGCGGACAGCACGTCAACAAGACCGACTCGGCGATCCGCATCACCCACCTGCCCTCCGGCATCGTGGTGGAGTGCCAGGACGAGCGCAGCCAGCACAAGAACCGCGCCCGCGCGCTGTCGCTGCTCAAGGCCCGCCTGCTGGACGAGGAGCGCGGCCGCCAGACCGCGGCGCAGGCCGAATCGCGCCGCCTCCAGGTCGGCTCAGGGGATCGCAGCCAGCGCATCCGCACCTACAACTATCCGCAGGGCCGGATCACCGACCACCGCATCAACCTGACGCTTTACCGCCTGCCGGAAGTGCTGGCCGGCGACCTGTCTGAGCTGATCCAGCACCTGCGGCGCGAGCACCAGGCCGACGAGCTGCGTCTGGCCGGCGCAAGCGCCTGACACGAGGAAATCCCATGACCCCGCCCATCGAGCGCCGCGCCACGCGCAGCCACCGCCTCGGCGTCTCCCACGCCGCCTTCCTGCGCGACTACTGGCAAAAGCACCCGCTGCTGGTGCGCGGCGCATTTCCCGGCTTCACCAGCCCGATCTCGCCGGACGAACTGGCCGGACTTTCCTGCGAAGAAGGCGCGCTGGCGCGGCTGATCGTGCACCAGGCGCGCGGCGACCGCTGGCAGGTACGCACCGGCCCCTTTCCCGAAGACGTTTTCACCACCCTGCCCGAGCGCGACTGGACCCTGCTGGTGCAGGACGTGGACAAGTGGGACCCGGACGTGGCGGCGCTGCTGGAGCACTTCGCCTTCCTGCCGCGCTGGCGCATCGACGACATCATGGTGAGCTTCGCCGCGCCGGAAGGCTCGGTCGGCGCGCACGTGGACCAGTACGACGTCTTCCTGATCCAGGGCCTCGGGCAGCGCCGCTGGAAGATCGACGCCGGCACCAATCCGCCGCAGGATTTCCGCGAGGGCGTCGAACTCAAGCTCCTGCAGCAGTTCACCCCGACCCACGACTGGGTGCTGGAACCGGGCGACGTGCTCTATCTTCCTCCGGGTGTGCCGCACCACGGCGTGGCGCTCGACGCCTGCCTCACCCTTTCGGTCGGGATGCGCGCGCCCTCGCACAGCGAACTCCTGTCCGACCTGGCCGACGCGCTCACCGAGCGCCTGCCGGAAACCCGACGCTACGCCGATCCCGACCTCGTACCTGCCGCCAGCGACGGGCGCATCGACGCGGACACGCTGCGGCGCCTGCGCGGCGCGCTGGAAAGCCTTGCGCAAATCGACGATGCCGCCCTGGCGGAGTGGTTCGGCGGCTTCATCACGCGCTACCGCAGCGGCGGGGAAATCGCCGCGCCGCCGCGCGCGCCTTCCGCAGCGCAGGTGGAAAGCCGCCTGCAGCACGGCGCCGGCCTGCACCTGCACCCGCTGGCGCGCTGCGCCTGGCGCGGGCGTGGCGCGAACGCGCGGCTGCACGTCAACGGCGAAAGCTACGAGGCCGGCCGCGCCCTGGCCCGCCACCTGTGCACGCACCGATCGATCGACGCCGGCTTCTGGGCCACGCTCGATTCCGCAGATCGCGCGCGGGTGCACACGCTGGTGAAACGCGGCATTCTGGCGCTGTCCAAATCCGCCTGAAGCGCCCGCATGAACGCCTCCGACTTCCGCATCGAACTGGCCGACTACGCCGAGCACCTTGCCGACCTGCGCGCCGTGCGCGAGCCGGTGTTCATTCTCGAACAGGGCTGTCCGATCGAGCTGGAGTGGGACGAACTCGATCCGCAGAGCGTTCACGCGCTGGCACGCGACGCCGCGGGCGCACCGATCGGCACCGCCCGCCTCACGCCCCTGCCGACCATCGGGCGCATGGCCGTGCTGGCGCCGTGGCGCGGGCGCGGCGTGGGCGCGGCGCTGCTGCAATACCTGATCGACCATGCGCGCAAGCTGGGCCATGCTTCGCTGGAACTGCACGCGCAGACCCACGCCATCGGCTTCTACGAACGCTTCGGCTTCATCGCCTTCGGCCCCGAGTACGACGAGGCCGGGATTCCCCACCGCAGCATGCGGCTCGCGCTGGCGCCGCAGGACGAACGCGCGCTGCTGGAAACCGACTCGCCCTCGCAGGTTGCCGACCTGACGCAGAAGCTGATCGGCCGCGCGCGACGGGAGCTTGCGATCTACACCCGCGATCTGGACCCGACCATCCTCGATTCGCGCGCCTCCGCCGACGCGCTGCGCGCTTTCGCCACCGGCACCCGCAATGCCCTGGTGCGGGTGCTGGTCCACGACCTGCGCCGCGCGGTGCGAGAGGGCCACGCGCTGATTTCCCTGGCGCAGCGGCTTTCCAGCCATTTCGCCCTCCGCGTGGTCGAGGAGGAACCCGACGTGCAGTACCCCGCCGCCTTCCTCGCCAACGACCGCGACGGCTACCTGTACCGCCCCATCGCCACGCGTTTCGAAGCCAGCGCCAGCCTGCGCGATCCGGCCCGCAGCCGCCAGCTGCTCGCCTATTTCGACGAAGTTTGGGAACGGGCGCGACCGGCCAGCGAGCTGCGTCCGCTCTGAGCGCCGCCCCGCGGCACACAGCGGAGCACCTCCCGAAACCGGAAATCGGTTTCGGCACTACGACGCCAAGACACGAAATCCGACCCAGGCCCAAAAGAAACGCCCCGACCGTGGAGGTCGGGGCGTTCCTGGCTTCGCTTTTCCTGCAACGCGGGGCGAACCCCGCGACGGATCAGTTCTGCACGTTCAGCTCGGTGCGGCGATTGGTCTCGCTCTTGCAGGCCGGGAAGGTCTGCTCGGTCGCCTCGAGCGGGCGGCTCTCGCCGTAGCCGATCGGTCCGACCAGACGCGAGGCGGCCACGCCGTTGCTCGTCAGGTAGTCGTACACGGCCTTGGCGCGGCTCTCGGAGAGCTTCTGGTTGTAGCCGTCGGCACCGCACAGGTCGGTGTGGCCGGCCACTTCCACGCGCAGCTCCGGATACTGGGTCAGCACCGCAGCGGCTTCCTTCAGCGTCTCGACCGCGTCGGGGCGCAGGGTGGCCTTGTCGAAGTCGAAGTTGACGCCACGCAGGTCGATCGTCACGGCCACCGGGCAGCCGTCCGGACCGACGGTCTGGCCAGGCTGCGAATCCGGGCAGCGGTCTTCGCAGTTGTTCACGCCGTCGCCGTCATCGTCCAGATCGGCGCAGCTCGGCTGCGGCGGCGGCGGCGGTGGCGGAGCCACTTCTTCCATCGGCGCTGCGGCCAGCTCACCCAGCTTCACCAGCATGCTGACCTGGGCGATCACGTCCACGAACGCGTTTTCGCGCGGTGCCGAAACGCTCTGGTCGTCGGCATCGTAGCGTGCGAGGAGTTCGGTGCGCATGCCGATGCGGCTGTAATCCGCCTGCAGGCCCACGCCCAGCTGCGCGGCAAGGTTGCTGTCTTTGCGCTTGAGCGGCTGGCCGCCGCTCTGATTCGGATAGGACTCGTCGTGGCGCAGCACGCCCGCGCCGTAGGCCACGTACGGCCACCAGTTGCGGTCCGCACCGCGGAAGTGCGAGCGGCCGGTCAGCATGGCGCCGTAGCTGCTCCAGTGCAGCTGGTTGCCATTCTTCTCGGGGTTGTCGCTGGTGAGGTCGAGATCCAGCGAGAAGTTGCGCGTGAAGAACTTGCCCACGCCAATCGCGTACAGAGGGCCATCCTCAACCTTGCGGTCGCCGTCGTGATCGATGAAGCCTGCCGTGCCGGAAAGGTACCAGCGGTCATCGAAATCCTGCGCCGTGGCGATCTGGGCAAGACCCAGTGCGCCAAGGAGGGCACAACCCAGGAGAGTCTTCTTCATTTGTTGCTCCTTCAAGGAAGGTGTGGAGGTTGAACACAATGATGGGGAATCCCCCGAACATGCGGACAGGCAGAATTGAAAAATGCCGACCGGGCAAGTTTACATGCTTGATGCAGGTCAAGTTTAACACATCGATAACACCGGGTCCTCATTTCGACGTAGGCTGCTCTTTCCAGCCTTCATCCCGACTCTCGCTCTGCCATGCCCACCCAGCACTCCCACCTGTTTTCCCCGCTCGACCTCGGCCACTGCGTGCTGCCCAACCGCGTGCTGATGGGTTCGATGCACACGGGACTGGAGGATCGACGCCGTGATTTCCCTAAATTGGCCGCCTACTTCGCCGAACGTGCGCGCGGTGGCGCCGCGCTGATGGTTACCGGCGGGATCGCGCCGAACCTCTCGGGCTGGGTGAAACCCTTTGCCGGGAAGCTGTCCTGGTCCTGGGAGGGGCGCAAGCATCGGCTGGTCACCGACGCGGTGCACGGCGAAGGTGGTCGCATCTGCATGCAGATACTCCATGCGGGCAGGTATGGATACCATCCGCTGGCGGTGGCACCGTCGCGACTCAAGTCCCCGATCTCGCCCTTCACCCCGAGGGCGCTGTCCGGGCGCGGGGTCGAACGCCAGATCCGCGACTTCGCGCGCTGCGCCGCGCTGGCGCGCGAGGCCGGCTACGACGGCGTGGAAATCATGGGCTCGGAGGGCTACCTCATCAACGAGTTCCTCGCCGCACGCACCAACCGCCGCAAAGACCGCTGGGGCGGCTCGTTCGAGAACCGCCTGCGCTTCGCCACCGAGATCGTGCGGCGCACGCGCGAAGCGGTCGGGCCGGACTTCATCCTCATCTATCGCCTGTCCATGCTGGAACTGGTCGAGGGCGGCGCGACGCTGGAGGAAACCATCGCCACCGCCAAGGCCATCGAAGCGGCCGGGGCGTCGATCCTGAACACCGGCATCGGCTGGCACGAAGCGCGCATCCCGACCATCGTCACCAGCGTGCCGCGCGCCGCGTTCAGCTTCGTGACGGCGCGACTGCGCGGGGAAGTCTCCATCCCGATCGTGGCCAGCAACCGCATCAACATGCCGGAAGTGGCCGAAGCAATCCTCGCGCGGGGCGAAGCCGACATGGTTTCGATGGCGCGCCCGCTGCTGGCCGACGCAGACTGGGTACGCAAGGCGCGCGAGGGGCGCTCGGATGAAATCAATACCTGCATCGCCTGCAACCAGGCCTGCCTGGACCACGTCTTCGAGAACAAGCCGGCCAGCTGCCTGGTGAATCCGCGCGCCGGGCGCGAAACCGAGCTGAACTACCGCCCCGCCTCCACGCGCAAGCGCATCGCCGTGGTCGGTGCCGGGCCGGCGGGGCTGTCCTGCGCCACGGTCGCGGCCGAGCGCGGTCACGACGTCACGCTGTTCGAGGCGCAGGAGCGCATCGGCGGCCAGTTCAACCTCGCCAGCCGCATCCCGGGCAAGGAGGAATTCGCCGAAACGCTGCGCTACTTCCAGCGCCGCATCGAGTTGACCGGGGTGAAGCTGCGCCTGTCAGAACGCGCCGAGGCCGCCGCGCTGGCGGGCTTCGACGAGGTGGTTCTGGCCACCGGCGTCACGCCGCGCATTCCTCCGATCGAAGGCATCGATCACCCCAAGGCCGTCGCCTACTCCGATCTCCTCTCGGGCGCGCGCGTTGCCGGGCCTCGCGTGGCCATCATCGGCGCCGGCGGCATCGGCTTCGATGTGGCCGAATTCCTGGTGCAGGGGCAACCCTCCACCACCCTGCGTCCCGCACAGTGGCTGGCCGAATGGGGCATCGACCCGACGCTTGCGTCGCGCGGAGGCATCGAAGGCGTGTCGGCGCAGCCCGAGCCGCCCGAGCGCGAGGTCTGGCTGCTGCAACGCACCGAGGGCGCGCTCGGCAGGCGCCTGGGCAAGACCACCGGCTGGGTGCACCGCGCCACGCTCCGGCGCGCCGGGGTGAAGATGCTCGGCGCGGTGGAATACCGTCGCATCGACGATGCCGGCCTGCACATCCGCGTGGCCGGGGAAGACCGCCTGCTGGCCGTCGACCACGTGATCCTCTGCGCCGGGCAAGAGTCGCAGCGCGAGTTGAAGGCACCGCTGGAAGCGGCGGGTCGACGCATCCACCTGATCGGCGGCGCGGACGTCGCCGGCGAGCTGGACGCCAAGCGCGCCATCGCCCAGGGCTGCGAACTTGCGGCCGCACTTTGAAGCGCAGCGCGGGGCAACGCGCGCATTGACATTTTTCTCCTTTCGTGAAAACCGGCTTCATCCGCACCCGTTGCGAAGCCGGGCATTCCTGCGCAAAGCGCGATGTCTTGCGAATTCCGGCAGGCCGCCGGAACTGTCGCTCCCGCAATGCAGCGTGAATTCGGCGCTTCAACAATTCAGCTCCCGTTAGGCATTCAATCCGTAACTTGCCGCCGGTTCCGGTCCGCCCCACCCTTCGCCGACGCGGAACCAACGGCCCGTAGAAGCATTCTTCCGCTTCCGCCCGTGCGGCTGGCGCCGCGATGCCCGAACCGGCCCGCGCCAGGCGTACCCCCGAAACGCCATGTCAGCCACCGCTTCCCCACGCCCCGCAATTCCGTGTTCCGAAATGGCACGTTCGCGGCGAGGTGAAGGCCCGCACTGATGCAACGGATAAGGAGTCCGCAATGAAACTGGCCACCGTGCTCTGGCTCGCCCAACTGCTGCCCCAGCCCTATGCCGACCAGGCCTGCCTTGCCACCACGGTTTATCTGGAAGCGCGCAACCAGTCCGAGCTGGGCCAGCGCGCCGTGGCCGAAGTCGCGCTGCGTCGCCTCGACTCGGGCCGCTGGGGTTCGACCCTCTGCGGCGTGGTGACGGCTCCGCGCCAGTTCGCCCCGACCCTGCTCCCACCCGAGTACGAAATCCGCAACCTCAAGGCGTGGAACCGCGCGGTCGCGGTCGCGCTGCGCGCCCGCTCCGAATGGAACCTGCCGTGGGCCACCCGGCGCTTCGTGGTCCCAGGTGCCGACCACTTCGTGGTGAAGGCGCAGGCCACGCCCGACTGGGCGCAGGGCACGCCGGTGGCAACGATCGGCGACCACACCTTCTATCAGGTCGCCAGCCGGCTCTGAGCTTCGCAGGCCGCTTGAATCGCGGCACCTGCGCCACCATGTCGATGAGTCCCAAACACTTCCGGGATCTCCCATGAAACTGTATTGCATGTTCGGCGCCTGCTCGCTGACCGACCACATCGTGCTCGAGTGGATCGGCAAGCCCTACGAGGTCGAGCAGGTGGCGCGCGAGGCACTCAAGACCAGCTACCTCAAGATCAACCCGAGCGGCGCGGTGCCCGCGCTGGCGCTCGACGACGGCACCATCCTCACCCAGAACATCGCGATCCTGGACTACCTCGCCAGCCTCGCGCCCGAGGCGAAGCTGATGGGCGACGGCTCGGCGCTGGCCCGCGCCCGCGTGCTGCGCTGGCTGGCCTTCCTCAACGCCGACGTGCACAAGAACTTCTCGCCGCTGTTCAGCGCGCCGCGCTTCGTGGACGGTGAGGCCGCGCAGGAGAGCCTCAAGCACAAGGCCGCCGAGCGCCTGCGCGAGCAGTTCGAAACCCTGGACGCCCAGCTTGGCGGCAACGTCTGGCTGGTGGACAACCGCCGCTCCGTGGCCGACCCCTATCTCTACGTCGTGCTGCGCTGGGCCAAGGCGATGAAGCTGGACCTCTCGGGCCTGGGCAACCTCGCCCGCTTCGTCGCCCACATGGAATCGGACGCCGGCGTGCAGGCCGCGCTCAAGGCCGAAGGGTTGGCGTAAGTCGTTTGCTTCATTGACTTTGCGCATCACCACGCGGGCCGCTGGCCCGCGTGTCGTTTCCGGTGCGCGATTTCAGCCTTCGCCGGCGGCAAGCCGCGCGTAGAAATCCCGCACGAAAGCCTCGAACCTTCCCGCCTCGATGGCCGCGCGGATGCCGGCCATCAGCTCCTGGTAGTAGTGCAGGTTGTGGATCGTCGCGAGCATCGGCCCGAGCATCTCGTTGCAGCGGTCCAGGTGGCGCAGATAGGCGCGGGTGAAGCCGCCGGCGCAGGCGTGGCAGCCGCACTCCGGGTCGATCGGGCGCAGGTCCTTCTCGTACTTCGCGTTGCGGATGCGCACCGTGCCGAAGCGGGTGAAGTAGTGCCCGTTGCGCGCGTTGCGGGTGGGCATCACGCAGTCGAACAGGTCGATGCCGCGGCGCACCGCCTCGACGATGTCCTGCGGCCTACCCACCCCCATCAAGTAGCGCGGGCGGTCTTCGGGGAGCTGCGGGCAGGTGTGCTCGAGCATCGCGTTGCGCTCGTCCTCCGGCTCGCCCACGGCCAGCCCGCCCACCGCGTAGCCGTCGAAACCGATGTCGATCAGACCCGCCGCCGAGCGGCTGCGCAGCTCCGGATAGACGTGCCCCTGGACGATGCCGAACAGCGCCGCTTCGTTGCCCAGCCGGTCGTGCTCGGAGCGGCTGCGCGCGGCCCAGCGCAGGCTCAGCTCCATCGACTCCTTCGCGCGCCTCTCGCTCGTCACCACGCCGTCCACGGCGTAGGGCGTGCATTCGTCGAAGATCATCACGATGTCCGAATCGAGCGTGCGCTGGATCTGCATGCTCTCTTCGGGACCGAGGAACACCCGGCGCCCGTCCACCGGCGAGGAAAACGCCACCCCGGCCTCGGTGATCTTGCGCCGGTGCGCCAGCGAGAACACCTGGAAGCCGCCCGAATCGGTCAGGATCGGCCCGTCCCAGCGCGCGAAGCCGTGCAACCCGCCGTGCGCCGAGATCACCTCCAGCCCGGGGCGCAGGTAGAGATGGAAGGTGTTGCCCAGGATGATCTGTGCGCCGATGGCACGGATCGAATCAGGCGTCATGCCCTTCACCGAGCCGTAGGTGCCCACCGGCATGAAGGCCGGAGTTTCCACCGTGCCGCGCAGGAACGTCAGGCGCCCGCGGCGCGCGGCGCCGTCGCTGCCGGTCTGCTCGAACCGCATCCTCGACATCACGCCTCCCCCTGCCCGGCTTCGGGAAACACCAGCATCGCATCGCCGTAGCTGAAGAAGCGGTAGCGCTCGCGCACCGCGTGGGCGTAGGCCGCCATCACGCGCTTGTAGCCGGCGAAGGCGCTGACCAGCATCAGCAGGGTGGATTCGGGCAGGTGGAAGTTGGTGACCAGCGCATCGACGCTGCGGATGCGCCTGCCGGGAAACAGGAACAACCGCGTGTCGCCAGCAAAAGGCTGCACCTCACCCTCGCGAAACGCGGTTTCCAGCGCCCGGACCACGGTGGTTCCCACCGCCACCACGCGCCCGCCGCGCGCCTTCGCGGCGCGGATCTGTTCGCACAGCGCGGCACCCACGTTGAGCCATTCGCTGTGCATCACATGATCCTTGAACTCCTCGGCGCGCATCGGCTGGAAGGTGCCGGCGCCCACGTGCAGGGTGATGTGGCCGAACTCGACGCCGCGCGCGCGCAGCCCAGCCAGCAGGGTTTCATCGAAGTGCAGCCCTGCCGTGGGTGCCGCCACCGCCCCGGGGGCACGCGCGAACACGGTCTGGTAGCGATCGGCGTCCGCGGCCTCCGGCTCGCGTGTCATGTAGGGAGGCAGCGGCATGCGGCCGATGCGCTGCAGCAGCTTTTCCAGCGGCTCCTCGCTCTCGAAGCGCAGTCGGTAGAACTCATCCTCGCGCCCCAGCACCGCCACGCGGGTGCCGTCGTCCAGCACCAGCTCGCTGCCCGCCTGCGGCGACTTGCTCACGCCCAGCTGGGCGCGCGCCTCGTTGCCGCCCAGAACGCGCTCGATCAACACCTCGACCCGCCCGCCCGTGGCCTTGCGCCCGAACAGGCGCGCCGGCAGCACGCGGGTGTCGTTGAACACCAGCAGGTCGCCCG
Source organism: Pseudomonadota bacterium (assembly GCA_963205495.1). Classification (GTDB taxonomy): domain Bacteria; phylum Pseudomonadota; class Gammaproteobacteria; order Xanthomonadales; family Xanthomonadaceae; genus Denitratimonas. The sequence goes on along the minus strand of CAUJIN010000056.1, from coordinate 58,625 downwards.
GCAGCAGAAATTCCGGCAGCTCGCGGATCGTGCGATCGGAAACGGCATCGGGTGCCGGCGGCAGCACCAGCAGGCGGCTGGCCGAACGCTCGGGCAGCGGATGCTGGGCGATCAATTCGGTCGGGAGTTCGTAGCGGAAGTCGGATTTCTTCACGGTCGGGAGTTTTCGGCAAGCCGCCCATTATCCAATGTGCGGGCAGGCCGGACAAACCCGAGGCAACCACCGCAAAGCCCGCAGCCACGGGGGTTATGCCGGATCAGGCGCGGTGATACAATTCCGCAATTGACTGATATCCCACGGAAACAGGGTGCGGGACTTCCTCGCGCCCGTGGTTTCGTTTCCGCATCCGACACCGCCGCAAGGAGGCACCATGAACCTGATCCAGACCCTTTCCGAACTGCGCGCCCAGCCCGGCGCGGTGCGCACCCGCGGCCTGTCCGATGAGCTTCTGCTGTCGCTGGCCCCCGCCTTTCCCGATCTGGTCGAGGCGGTGCACGCAGCGCGCGCCCAGTTCGACGCCGTTCGCGTGGAGTTTCCCGAAATCCTCGCGATGGACGAAGACGCCCAGTGCGCCACCATCCAGGCCGGTTTCGTCAACTTCTACGCGGGTGATGCGGTCAATCCCTACGTCGCGCTCGCCGCGCGCGGGCCATGGGTCATCACGTTGAAGGGCGCGGTGCTGCACGACTCGGGCGGCTACGGCATGCTCGGCTTCGGCCACACCCCGGCAGCGGTGCTGGAAGCCATGGCGCGCCCGCAGGCGATGGCCAACATCATGACGCCCTCGCTTTCCCAGCTGCGCCTCGTCCGCGCGCTGCAGGCCGAAATCGGCCATCGCCGCGGCGGCTGCCCCTACGAGCGCTTCATGTGCCTGAACTCGGGTTCCGAATCGGTGACGCTGGCCTGCCGCATCGTCGACATCAACGCCCGACTGCAAACCGAGCCGGGCGCGCGCCACGCCGGAAAGACCATCAAGCACGTCGCGGTGAAGGGCGCCTTCCACGGCCGCACCGAAGGCCCGGCGCGCTATTCCGACTCCACCCGCAAGGCGTATCTGGCGCACCTGGCCAGCTACCGCGGCGACGAATCGCTGCTGACGGTGGATCCCTACAACGTCGAGCAGCTGCGCGAGCTGTTCGCCAAGGCCGACCGCGAGGGCTGGTTCATCGAGGCCATGTTCCTGGAGCCGGTGATGGGCGAAGGCGACCCGGGCCGCGGCGTGACGCCGGAATTCTACGCCGCCGCGCGCGAGCTCACCGCCTCCCACGGCAGCCTGTTCCTCGTCGACTCCATCCAGGCCGGCCTGCGCGCCCACGGCGTGCTCTCGGTGATCGACTATCCCGGCTTCGAGAAGCTCCCGGCACCGGATCTGGAAACCTACTCCAAGGCGCTCAACGCCGGCCAGTACCCGCTCTCGGTGCTCGCCGCCAGTGCCTCGGCCGCGGCGCTCTACCGCACCGGCGTGTACGGCAACACCATGACCACCAACCCGCGCGCCATGGATGTGGCCACCACGGTCATGTCCCAGCTCACCCCGGCCATCCGCGCCAACATCGCCGCACGCGGCCGCGAGTTCGTGGAGAAGCTCGATGCCCTGCGCCGCGAGCTGCCCGAGCTCATCACCAAGGTGCAGGGCACCGGCCTGTTGTTCTCCTGCGAGCTGGCCCCGTTGTTCAAGTGCTATGGCGAAAACAGCATCGAGGAATACATGCGCGAGAACGGCATCGGCGTGATCCACGGCGGCGCCAATTCGCTGCGCTTCACCCCGCACTTCGCCATCACCTCGCGCGAAGTGGACCTGGTGGTGGACAGCGTGCGCCAGGCCCTGCTGCACGGGCCGCGCAAGGCGGTGAAGGAAGCCGCCTGATCTGCGCTTCTTCTCCGGAAACGAAAAAGCCCGCGTCGCCGCGGGCTTTTTCATGATCGGGGTTCGCAGCACCGATCAGCCGCCAGCGTAGCCGTCCGTCGCGCGCACCAGCGCGTCGGTGATTTCCGCCTCGAAGGCCGAATGTCCGGCGGTCGGGCAGATCGCAAGCTCGGCCTGCGGCCAGACCTTCTTGAGGTCCCATGCGCTCCGGATCGGGCAAACCACGTCGTAGCGACCGTGCACGATGGTTCCGGGAATCCCGTGCAGCCGGTGCGCGTCGCGCAGGAGCTGCCCTTCCTCCTCGAAGAAGCCGCCGTTGACGAAGTAGTGGCTCTCGATGCGGGCAAATGCCAACGCGAAGTCCTCGCCGCGGTGCGAATCGATGAACTCGCGATCCTGATGCAGGAAGCTGCACGAGGCTTCCCAAACCGACCAGGCACGCGCCGCTGCCAGCCGCTCCGCTGGGTCCTCGGAGGTGAGTCTGCGGTGGTAGGCGGAAATCAGGTCGCCGCGCTCGACCTGCGGGATCGCCGCCAGGTATTCCTCCCACGCATCCGGGAACAGGCGGCTCGCACCTTTCTGGTAGAACCACTCCAGCTCCCAGCGCCGCAGCAGGAAGATGCCGCGCAGCACCAGCTCGGTCACCGACTCCGGATGCTTCTGGGCGTAGGCCAGCGCCAGGGTCGATCCCCAGGAGCCGCCGAACACCTGCCAGCGCGCGATCCCCAGGTGCTCGCGCAGGCGTTCGATGTCGTCCACGAGGTGCCAGGTGGTGTTGTCGAGGAGATCGGCGTGCGGGGTCGAACGCCCGCTGCCGCGCTGGTCGAACAGCACGATGCGGTAGCGCGCCGGATCGTGGAAACGGCGCATGTTCGCGCTGCATCCCCCGCCCGGCCCGCCGTGCAGCAGTACCACCGGCTTGCCGTCGGGATTGCCGCACTCCTCGTAATACAGGACGTGGCGGTCGGATACCCGCAGGCTGCCGACGATCCGCGGTTCGACGGGGGGATAGAGCGTGCGCATGGTGACTCCGGGTCGGCAATGGACCCCGAATTGTAGCTTCGGTCAACGCGACTTGAGCCTGACAAGGCAGTGGAAGGCAATGCGCTCCCGATGACGCGGATCATGCTCGCACGGCAGATGTCGGCAGGAAGGTGCTGCGCGTGCAGCCTCGCCCATCCTCCTTGGCGCGATAGAGCATGCGATCCGCGGCCTCCAGCCAGGCGCGCATGCCTTCTCCGTGCTGCGGTGCCGCCGCGGCTCCGATGCTGACGGATGCGCGCACATCGGGCGCATGGGCCAGCTCGATGCGCCGCACGCGCGCATGGATGGCATCCGCCAGATCCACCGCCTCCCTGACAGTCAGCGGCAGGGCCACGACGAACTCATCCCCTCCCAGACGCCCCGCATGACCGCCTTCGGGCAATTCGGCCTTGACGCAGGCCGCGATGGCGCGCAGAAGGTCATCTCCCACCGCGTGCCCGTATCCGTCGTTGACCGACTTGAACCCGTCCGCGTCCAGCAGCAGGATGCTGGCCTCGCGCCGTTCGCCGCACCGCGCACGCAGCGCATCCGCCATTTCTTCCCAGTGGCTGCGGCTTTCCAGCCCCGTGAGTGCGTCGTGGCACCTCAGCATTTCGAGCTGCTGGTTCTGCTGTTGCACTCGCCGGACCAGCCGGTAATTGCTGACGCTCGTAGCCAGAGTGTGCAGGATCAGGAGCGGCAGGCAGGCCACAAGAACCGCCATGCTGGTATCTGGCCGGAACTGGAATCCCGTCATCAGTCCGGCGGCAACCAGCCCGCCCAGCATGCCCAGAAGCGAGCGCTGCCACATCCCGCGCACACCGGAATTGATCTTGTCTGCCACCGCCACGGCCACCAGCCCGACGGAAGGCAACAGGTTGAATCCGATCACCGGAATCAGGCTACCCACCAGCGCGGAATCGGTCAGGAGGTTGCGAAGCTCGGCGCGATGGGAATCAGCGCTCAGGCGCGCGTGCAGCCACGCCAGATGCGGCCATGCCAGGCAACAGCCCATCGCCCAGCCCCACGCAGGCCAATCCGCGCGCATTTCCCGCAGCACGACCAGCACAGGAAGAAGCCCGAGCGTCATCCCGAAAACGCGCAGCGGGTAGATCCAGCGGAACAGGTCGCGAAGCCACCGGCGCCGTGCGGCCTCCGCATCGGCCTCTGGCAGGTCATTGACCGCTCGCGCTACATGCCGATCCACTTCGACCTCTCTCGACCTCGTTCCGGAGTCGCCGCCGGCCCCCGTGCGACCCGTCCGAATGCGAGCCGTGCTCGCGGAAGCCTACACCACGCGAAACGGAGCAGGAAGCCGTTCTCCGCAGCGGCGCTCACCGGAAGATCCGGGCCGTCCGGTCGCCCCGCCCGTCGGACGATACGACGATCCAGCACGCCTGCGCATCACATCGAACGGAAAAGAAACGGCCCACCGGAATCATTCCGGGGGCCGTTGCTCTTGCTTCGCGTTTGGTCGGGGTAGCCGGATTTGAACCGACGACCACTTGTCCCCCAGACAAGTGCGCTACCAGGCTGCGCTATACCCCGAAGTATTGGGATTCCGCCGTGCGTCGGCGGGCCGCGCATCTTAGCAGAGTTTGCTCGATTTGGCTGAACCGGTTTCGATCAGCGCCGCAGGAGCTGCAGGACTTCTTCCAGCTCCATGCGCACCTGGCGCACGATCTGGCTGGAAATGGTCGACTCGGTCTTGCCGTGCTCGCCGTCCAGGCGCTGGCGCGCACCGGTGATGGTGAAGCCCTGATCGTAGAGCAGCCCGCGAATCTGGCGGATGGTCAACACGTCGTGGCGCTGGTAGTAGCGCCGGTTGCCGCGCCGCTTGACCGGCTTGAGATTGGAAAACTCGGTTTCCCAGTAGCGAAGCACGTGCGGCTTGACGTCGCACAGCTCGCTGACCTCACCGATGGTGAAGTAGCGCTTGGCCGGAATCGGCGGAAGCTCGTTGTTACTTCCCGGGTCCAGCATACGCTTCCACGCGCTCCTTGAGCTTCTGCCCCGGACGGAAGGTCACCACCGTGCGGGCCGAAATCGGGATTTCCTCGCCGGTTTTGGGATTGCGGCCGGGGCGCTGGTTCTTCTGGCGCAGGTCGAAGTTGCCGAAACCCGACAGCTTCACCTGATTGCCGCCCTCCAGCGCCTCGCGCAGGGTGTCGAAAAAAGCGTCGACGAATTCCTTGGCTTCCCGCTTGTTGAGGCCCACGTCCTCGAACAGCCGGTCGGCCATTTCGGCCTTGGTCAATGCCATCACGATCCCCTGAGTACAGCCCCGCAATCGCGCGCCAGCCCATCCAGCGCAGCCGCTACGGCCTTCTCGATATCCTGTTCCGCAAGGGTGCGCGAATCGTCTTGGAAAATCAAGCCCATAGCAATGCTCTTGAATCCTGTTTCCATCCCCTTGCCCTGGTAGACGTCGAACGGCGTGACGGCGCGCAACAAGGGGCCCGCGCAGGCGCGCAGGCTGGCCTCCAGGCGCGCCCAGGCGACGTCCTGCGGCACGACGACGGCGAGGTCGCGGCGTACGGACGGGAAGCGCGAGATTTCGCGCGCCACGGGCACCGCGCGCGAGGAAAGCGCCGCCACATCCAGCTCCATCACGAGGACCTCCTGATCCAGGTCGAGCGTGCGCGCCAGCGCCGGATGCAGGTGGCCAAGATGGCCCAGAACACGGCCCCCGCGCTCCACGCGCGCGCCGCGCCCGGGATGCAGCCAGGGCACCTGCGCCGGAACGAGGGTGACGGGGGCCTGATCGCCGGCCAGGGCCAGCAGGGATTCCAGATCGCCGCGCAGGTCGTGGAAATCGATCTCCCTCGCCTTTTCGCCCCACTGCTCGGTGCGAGCCGGTCCGCAGGCCGCTGCGGCCAGATGCAGCGCCTCGCGCGGTCCTTCGGCATCGCGCAGGAACACGCGGCCGGTCTCGAAAAGACGCACGCGCGACTGCTGGCGCGCCAGATTGCGGCGCAGCGCCTCGACCAGACCCGGCAGCAGCGCGGTGCGCATCGCACCCAGCTCCGCGGACAGCGGGTTGGACAGCACCTCGGCGCCCTGCTCCAGCGACCAGGCCCGCAGCACCGAGACGTCCAGGAAAGCGTAGTTGATGGCCTCGAAGTAGCCGCGCGCGGCGAGCTGGGTGCTGAAAGCCGCCAGCGGCACCTGCGCTTCGGGCAGGGCACCGAGCTGGAGCTGGCCGGTCGGCGCGTGCAGCGGCACCCGGTCATAGCCGTGGATGCGCACCACTTCCTCGATCAGGTCTTCCTCGATGGCGATGTCGAAGCGGCGCGAAGGAGGTGCCACCAGCCAGCCTTCGGCGTCGGCCGAAACGCCCATGCCCAGCGCGCGCAGGATGCGTTCCACCTCGTCATCGGGAACACTCATGCCCAACACTCGCGCCAACCGCGCGCGGCGCAGGCGCACCGGATTGCGCGCCACCAGACGCTGCGCGTCGATGGCCTCCACGATCGGACCAGGAGCACCGCCGGCGATCTCCTGCACCAGCGCCGTGGCCCGCTCCAGCGCGCGGCGCGCAAGCTCGGGGTCGACGCCGCGCTCGAAGCGCTGCGAGGAATCGGTATGCAGCCCCAGCGTGCGGGCGCGCCCGATGATCGCCTCGGGAGAGAAGAAGGCGCTTTCCAGGAACACGTCGCGCGTTTCGTCGGTGACGCGCGAATCCCAACCGCCCATGACGCCGGCCACGGCCAGCGGCGCGGCATCGTCGGCAATCACGAGGAAGCCGGGATCGAGCGCGACCTCGCGCTCGTCCAGAAGCTTGAGGCGCTCGCCCGGCTGCGCGCGGCGCACGCGGATCGCGCCGCCAATCCGGTCGAGATCGAAGGCGTGCATCGGCTGGCCCAGTTCGAGCATCACATAGTTGGTGATGTCGACCAGTGCGCTGATCGGACGGAGCCCGGCGCGGCGCAAGCGCTCTGCCATCCAGAACGGCGTGGCTGCGGCCGGGTCCACGCCGCGCACGATGCGCCCGCAGTAGCGCGGGCAGTCGGCCGGCGCATCCAGCCGCACCTCGCGCACCTCCTCGATCCGGGCAGTGACCGGGTCGATCTCCAGGTCGCTCACCGCCCCGCCCAGCGCCGCGGCGACGTCGTAGGCCAGCCCGCGAACCGAAAAGCAGTCGGCGCGGTTGGGGGTGAGCTTGAGCTCGAAGCGGGTATCGGGCAGCGACAGGTACTCGCCGATCGGGGTACCGACCGGCGCATCCCCTGGCAGCTCCAGCAAGCCCGAGGCATCGGCATCGATGCCCAGCTCCTTGGCCGAACACAGCATGCCGAAGGATTCGACCCCGCGCAGCTTCGCCGCCTTGATGACCAGCCCGCCGGGAAGCTCGGCCCCGACCGTGGCCAGCGGCGCCTTGAGGCCGGCGCGGGCGTTGGGCGCGCCGCACACGATCTGCACGGTCTGCGCACCGACCGACACCTGGCACAGCTTCAGCCGATCTGCCTCGGGGTGCTTTTCACAGGAAAGGATCTGCGCCACCACGACGCCGGGAAGCGGCGCACCGATGGCCGCGGCGTCCTCCACTTCCAGACCGATCGCGGTCAACGTGGCGGCCAGCGTATCGCTGTCCGCCGCAACGGCGACATGTTCACGCAACCAGGATTCGGGGAATTTCATGGACTGGAGCCGGGTATGGAGAAAAGGGAATGGAGAATGGGAAGAGCGGGTTTCGGCAATCCGGCAGGGACCTCGCCTTCACGATTCCCGATTCCCGATTCCCGCGCTCAGGCAAACTGCCCGAGAAAGCGAAGGTCGTTCTCGAAGAAGCTGCGCAGGTCGGAAACGCCGTAGCGCAGCATGGCGAAGCGCTCGACGCCCAGGCCGAAGGCGAAGCCGCTGTAGCGTTCCGGATCGATGCCGCAGTTCTTCAGCACGTTGGGGTGCACCATGCCGCAGCCGAGCACTTCCAGCCAGCCGGGCGCGCTGCCGTCGCCGCGGTCCCAGGCGATGTCGACTTCGGCCGAAGGTTCGGTGAAAGGGAAGTAGCTGGGCCGGAAACGCATCCGGAAATCGCGCTCGAAGAAGGCGTCGACGAACTGCTTGAGCGTGCCCTTGAGGTCGGCGAAGCTGGAGGTTTCGTCCACCAGCAGGCCCTCGACCTGATGGAACATCGGAGTGTGGGTCTGGTCGGAGTCGCTGCGGTACACCTTGCCCGGCGCGATGATGCGGATCGGCGGCTGGCGCCCCTGCATCGATCGGATCTGCACCGGCGAGGTGTGGGTGCGCAGCAGGCGCCCGTCCGGGAACCAGAACGTGTCGTGCATGGTGCGCGCCGGGTGGTGCGGCGGGAAGTTCAGCGCCTCGAAGTTGTGCCAGTCGTCCTCGATCTCCGGGCCGTCGGCCACCTGATAGCCCAGACGCTCGAAGATCGCGGTGATGCGCGCCAACGCCCGCGCTACCGGATGCGCCGCGCCGCGCTCGCCGTCGCGTCCGGGCAGGGTGATGTCGATGCGTTCGCCAGCAAGGCGCGCATCGAGCGCCAGTTTCTCCAGCGCCTCCTTGCGCTGCGCCAGGGCATCGCCGAGCCGGTCGCGCACGACATTGATGCGTTCGCCCTGCGCGCGACGCTCGTCGGGCGCAAGCTTGCCCAGGCTCTTGAGCAGCGCGGTCACGCTGCCGGACTTGCCGAGCAGGCGCACGCGCACCGCGTCCAGCGCTTCCAGCGTAGCGGCGGCGGCAATCGACTCCAGCGCCTCGTCGACCAGCGAATTCAGATCGTCCATTGCAAGCCCTGCAATATGGCCGGCCCAGACCGGCGTTGTTCGGGTTCCAGAAACGCACATGGGGAAGAGCTTGCGCCCTTCCCCATGCGTGGGCGGCCGAGCCGCCATCCAAGCGTTGCAAAGACGGCAGCCGAAGCCGCCGCGCAGCCGCTTACGCCGCGAGCGCGCCCTTGGCCTTCTCGGCAATCGTGCCGAAGGCTGCGATGTCGTGCACGGCGATGTCCGCAAGCACCTTGCGATCCAGCGTGATGCCGGCCTTCTTGAGTCCGTTCATCAGGCGGCTGTAGGACAGGCCGAACTGGCGCGCCGCCGCATTGATGCGGACGATCCACAGCGCGCGGAACTGGCGCTTGCGCTGCTTGCGGCCGATGTAGGCGTACTGACCGGCCTTGATGACGGCCTGGTTGGCTACGCGATAGACCTTGCGACGGGCGTTGTAATAGCCCTTGGCGCGCGACAGCACCTTGTTGTGCCGGCGGCGCGCGATGGTTCCACGCTTGACTCGTGCCATGGCTCAGTACTCCTCAGAGGTAAGGAAGCATGCGCTGGACGCGGCCTGCGTCCTCGGCACGAACGTGGTTGGTGGCGCGAAGGCCGCGCTTACGCTTGGTGGCCTTCTTGGTCAGGATGTGGCTCTTGAAGGCGTGGCCGCACTTGAACTTGCCGGAAGCGGTCTTCCGGAAGCGCTTGGCCGCCGCCCGATTGGTCTTGATCTTGGGCATGGAGATGTTTCCTTGAGGTGCGGCGCAGGGCCGCTGTTATGGCACCGATGCAAGCGGCGGGCGAACCCGCGCTTTCCTTCCTGCTTGCATCCGCTTCTTTGCGCCCGACTTGCGCCGAGCGGTACTGCACCCCGATCCGCAGTGCGGAACGGGCCAAGCAATATAGCAGAACCGACCCCGGCGCGCACGCCCCCTACTCCCGGTCATCCGGCCACCGCGCCCGGGGAAAGCCGACGCGGCGCTTCGCATCCGGCTGCATTCCCTGCCTTGCGCGCCCACCCACCCCGAATGGGGTAGGAATTCTCTGATACCGCGGCCGGTGCGTACCCGATAAAAGGTACGCATTCCCTGAATCGGCGCTGCACGACACATCCTGTCGCAGCACCACGACAAGCTTCCAAACCATGAACATCGACTACGTCCCGCCTCCTTCCGTTCCGCCTCCATCCCGGGCCCTGCCACCCGCGCCCGAGAGCCTGCTCCTCGAGCTTTTGACCGCGCTGGACAACACCGACGACCCGCAGCAGATCCTCCGGCTCACCCTGGACGCGGTGGTGGCACTGGTACCCTGCTGCCAGGCCTTTGCCTACGAGTGGGAGGAAGTGGACGGGATCGCCCGGCTGCGCGCCAGCGCCTGCACCGACTCGCAGTTCCTCAACGACTACTTCGCGCGATTCCGCGCGATCGATCCGCTCTCGGCCGAGGCGGTCCGCGACGAGGCGCTGCGTTCCGGGCGCGCCGTACTCTCGCGCGAACTGCTGCCGCCCGAGGAATTGCGCCTCCATCCATTTCACATGCGCTTTCTGGCGCGCCACGGCGACCTGGTCTACGGGCTCGGGCACTTCGCCCGGACCGATCCGCAGCACCTGATCAGCCTGCGGCTCTTCCGTGGCGCGGACAAACCCCCGTTTTCGGCCTGCGAGCGGGACGCGCTCGGCCTCTTCCACACGCATGTGGCGAACCGGCTTCGCGCACGCCACCGCACCCGCCAGATGGAATGCGAACTGGCCGTGCTGCGCGCCGGGGTGGACGCGTGGAATCGCCCCATCCTCCTGCTCGATGCGGCGGGAGCCGTGGTAACGCACAACGCGACCGCCGGAGCACTGCTGCACGACGGTCAGCGGCTGCGGCTGGAACGCGACAACCGCCTCGCCCCCGGCAGCGAGCACGACCACGCCGCGCGGCTGGAAGCCCCGATCCGGGAAATCGCCGAAGCGGCCCAGCGCGGGCGCTGACGTCGTTCGCGCTGCGTTCCGCTGCCGATCGACGAAAGCCGCATCGCGCGCCACTTCGGCCTGCTGGTGGGCCTGGACGACCCGCGCTCGAACGCGCGCGTCCTGCTCGTCCTGATCGACAACCAGCAGCCCGCCGCGCGCCACGATCCCGAAGTGCTGCGCGAGCTGTTCGGATTCACCGCAACCGAGGCGCGCATCGCCAACGCGCTGGTGGGCGGAATGAGCACCGAGGAGATTTCGCAGGCGTTCCTGGTGCGTCCGGACACGGTGCGCACCCATGTCAAACGGCTCCTCGCCAAAACGGGAACCCGCAGCCACGCCGAGCTGCAGAAGCTACTGATCCGCCTCACCCCGAACCTGGTCGCGCTGGCCCACGCCAACGTGGGCTGAGGCGGCGGGAGCCGGGATGCGCCCGACCCCCGCCCGATCCATCAGTTCGCCGAAGTCCAGCGTTTGAGCCAGTCGCCCACCGCGTTGTGCCACTGGATGCTGTTCCGGGGCTTGAGCACCCAGTGGTTTTCATCGGGGAAATAGAGCAGCTGCGAGGGAATGCCGCGACGCTGCAGGGCGGTGAAGGCAGACAGCCCCTGGTCCACCGGCACGCGGTAGTCCTTCTCGCCCTGCACCACCAGCATCGGCACGCGCCACTTGGCGACGTGGTTGACCGGGTTGAACTTCTCGTAGTTCTGCGGCACCTCGAAGACCGGCCCGCCGTTCTCCCACTCGGAGAACCACAGCTCCTCGGTGACGTGCCCCATCGCGCGGGTGTCGAACACGCCGTCGTGGTTGATCAGGCACTTCCACGGCTCGTTCCAGTTGCCGGCGATCCAGTTGATCATGTAGCCGCCGTAGCTGGCACCGAGCGCGCAGGCGCGATCGCCATCGAGGAAGTCGTACTTCTCCAGCGCCGCGGCCCAGCCCTTCTTCAGGTCTTCCAGCGGCTTGCCGCCCCAGTCGCCCGAAATCGAGTCGGTGAAGGCCTGGCCGTAGCCGGTCGAGCCGTGGAAATCGACCATCACCACTGCGAAGCCGAGTCCGGCGTAGGTCTGCGGATTCCAGCGGTAGTGGAAATTGTTGCCCATCGAGCCCTGCGGCCCGCCGTGGATGATGAAGGCCACCGGATAGGTCTTGCCGGCTTCGAAGTTCCACGGCTTGACCACGTAGCCGTGCACGGTCTCCTCGTTCCAGCCGGGGAAGCTGAACTGCTCGTACTCACCCAGGCGCACGTCGGCCAGCGCCTTGGTGTTGAACCGCACCAGCGCGCGCGGCTGGCTGCCGTCGACCCTGGCCGCGTAGAGCTGGGCGGGCGAACCGAGCGAGGACTGGGTGTAGACCAGCGCATCGCGCGAGAGGTCGAAGCCTTCCACCGTACCCGCGCCAGAGATGCGGCGGGCCTTTCCGGTGGCGATCTCGATCACGTGGATCGGATGATTGCCCACATCGTCGGTCGCGGTGTAGATGCGCTTGCCGTCGGCCGAAAGGGTGATGCCGCCGGCGGAGTGGTCCCAGCCGGGCGCGATTTCCCGGGTGGCGCCGGTGGCGAGGTTCTTTTCCATCAGGGCGAAACGGTCGGCTTCGAAGCCCGGGCGCTTCATGGCCTGGTAGTAGAGCGTCCTGCCGTCGGCGCTGAACACCGGCGAAGTGTCCCAGGCCGGGTTGTCGGCGGTGAGGTTGACTGGCGCCCCCGAACCGTCGGCAGCAACGCGGTAGAGGTCGAAATTGGTGGACCACGCCTCGGAACTGCCGGCGATGCGCACCGAGAAGACCAGGCTCTTGCCGTCCGGCGCCCAGGCGAATTCCTCCGAACCGCCGAACGGCTTGGAAGGCACGTCGCCATCGATGTCGCGGCTGACCTTCACCGGCTCGGCCGCGCGACCGTCGGCGCCGATCGCGGCGGTGTAGAGCTGGCTGCGGCGCCCGTCGGCCCAGGTGTCCCAGTGCCGCACGAAGAGCCGGTCGTACAGGACGCCCGTGGTCTTCTGCGCCGCGCGCTCCTCGAGACGCTTCTGCGTGCAGGTCAGGTCCGCGCAGTCGTTGAACACTTCCAGACTCAAGGCCAGCGAATTCCCGTCCGGCGACAGGCGGAAACTGCCCACATCGAGCGGCAGCGCCGTCACCGGCTGCGCCTCGCCGCCGGCCATCGGCAGGCGCCAGACCTGCATCGAACCCGAGCGCGGCGAAAGGAAAAAGAGCTGCTGCCCGTCCGGCGAGAACTGCGCCGACACCGCCACCGTACCCGGTGCCAGCAGGCGTCGCGCGGGAGCCTTTCCGTCCAGCGGCACGGCCCACAGCGAGCTGGTGCCACGGTTCGCGGCCACGTCGGCCTCGCGCAGGGAAAACACCACCTGACGACCGTCCGGCGACAGCACGGGCGAGGACACCCGGTCCAGCGCCACCAGCTCCTCCGCGGTCAGCCCGTGCGGCGCCGCATGAACCCCCATCACGGCCAGCGCCAGCGCGCTGGCGGTCAACATCCGGATCATCTCTGCCTCTCCCGATTTCAGGACGGAAAGGCGCGATGGTAGAAGCGCGGCGCAGCAACGCAAAGGCCCGTTGGTCATGACACGCGTCAATCCGCAAAAAGATCGGGGCGAAGCCGAAGGCTTCGCCCCGTCATCACTGCATCGATGCAACTCAGTCGCTTGGGGATTGCCGTACCCGCGCCGCCTCGGGGAGTCGCGCACCCTCCGGCAGGATCAGCACCAGCGCGTCGGGATAGCGGTCGTCTGCACCAAAACGCAGCAGAAGATCATTGCCGGAAATGCCCCAGACATATCCGACCCGCTCGATGCCTGCCCACGACACCCACGTTCCGGCCTGCTCGGCCCCCTGCGCATCGATCCGACGCAAGCGAAGCGAAATGCCGTCGGCCACACGTGCAGCGTCGATCCACGCAATCGCCGTACCGCGCGCATCCAGCAGCTCGATCACCGGATTGGCAACACCGACACCAACCGCCGGGATACGCCAGCCGGCCGAAACACCCTCGGTCTCGTCGCCAGGAAGCACCAGCGGCTCCGATCGCGGCGCAAGGTTGTCTTCGAATCCGTTGCAGAAGATGTCGCAGCGCTGGCTGAATCGAGCTGTCACGGCAATGCTGGCTTCCACATTGATATCGGTGCGCGGATTGTCGATTCGCCCATCGCTCCAGACATCGAAGAACCATCCAGCATCGGCTACCGCAGTCACTGCAGTACCGCTGCCGCCGTGCGCCACGGTTTGGCTTGCATTGCCCACGATGGAGCCGTGCGGTCCGGCCTGATATGCAAGCGTGTACTGACTCACCGTCCAGATCGCGTACAGCGTGGTGTTGCTTGCCGGCATCGCGTAGCTGCCGCCCGCCGCGTGCGCCGTGCCCGAACCATTCGCCGCGGTGTTCCAGTTCACGAACGTGTAGCCCGTACGGGTCGGAGCTGCGGGCAGCGTCACCGTGGCACCGTAATCCGCCGTGATGTCGCCCACCAGGCCTCCACCCTGGCTGTCGAAGCTCAGCGTGTACTGGTTGATCGCGTACTGCGCCGTGACCGTCAGGTCCGCCGTCACGTTGTTGAACGCCACATCCCAGCCGTTGAAGGTGTAGCCAGTGCGGCTCGGATTCGCCGGGGCCGTTGCCGCGCCGCCGTGGTTCACGGTCTCGGTCTTGAGCACCGTGCCGTCCCAGTCCACGAAGGTCACGGTGTAGCTGTTGATCGCGTACTGCGCCGTGACCGTCAGGTCCGCCGTCACGTTGTTGAACGGCACGCTCCAGCCCGTGAAGGTGTAGCCCGTGCGGCTCGGATTCGCCGGGGCCGTTGCCGCGCCGCCGTGGTTCACCGACTCGGTCTTGAGCACCGTCGCGTCCCAGTCCACGAAGGTCACGGTGTGCTGGTTGATGGCCCAGATCGCGTACAGCGTGGTGTTGCTTGCCGGCATCGTGTAGCTGCCACCCGCCGCTTGCGCCGTGCCCGAACCATTCGCCGCGGTGTTCCAGTTGACGAACGTGTAGCCCGTACGGGTCGGAGCTGCGGGCAGCGTCACCGTGACACCGGCGCTTCCCGTCATCGATGCCGGCGTCGGGTTTCCACCTTGTGCGTCGAACGTCAGTGTGTAACTACTCGCCGTGAAGTTGGCCGTGACCGTCTTCACCGAGGTCACGTTGGTCAGGACGCAGGTGGCACCACTGCAGGCTCCACTCCACCCGGAGAAGGTGTAGCCGGGATTGGGCGTCGCGCCACACACGCTGGCCAAGCCGTTGTAGACCGGGTTGGGCGAGCAGCTCGCCGTGCCACCTGCCACCGGGCTGCGATTGACCGTGATCGTGTGTTGGGCCGGAGGCGTGCCTGCGACGATGGATCCACCGACCGAGTTGTAGCAGTACTCATGCCAGGTGGCCGGATAGCCATTGGTACCCGCCGTGGTCATCCGCAACCAACCGTAGTTGCGCACGCCCGTGTTCGCGTTCTCGAAGGCGATGCCCAGGTAGCCGGTACGACCCGGCAACCAGTTGTTCATCGCCTTGTTGTCGTTGTTGAAGGTCGAGCCCGGTCCGATCGTGGTACCGGCCGCCAGCACCGCGACCTGTGCGCCGGAAGCAACGCCACCGGGGCCGCCATACCACCACGCCCACATGTTGCCGCCGTTGACGTAGAGATTGATGTCGTCGACCCGCGACGCGCTGTAGCCCTGCGCGATGCCGGTCAGGAAGCTGAAGGCGCTGCCGTCCGCGGTTTGCACCAACGGATAGTTGAGCGTGCCGCAGACCTCCGGATTGCCGACGAAGGGCTTGAAGCTCGCCGTCACCGTGCAGTTCGCGCTCACCGCATTCGTGGTATAGCGTCCACCGCTGAGTGTCCCTCCACAGGTTCCGCCGACCGTATCGACCACGAAGCCCGGATCGGGAAACAGATTGAAGCTCGGGGTCGCTCCGTTCGCGACCGTTACCGCGCTCGCCGGCGCGATGCTGCCGCCGGAGCCGTTGACGCTCGGTGTCACCGTCCAGGTCGTTCCGCCCGTGAGCACCGCCACCGCGCCATCGACGTTGATGCGCGGCTTGGTGATCGTTCCGCTCGCGCTCGGCCGCGTGTCGGTCACGGGCGTACCGGTCGTGATGAAGGCATTGAGGACATCGGTCACGCTCGCCGCAGGCGCGGCCTGCTTCGCCACCGCATAGGCTCCGGCGACATGCGGTGTCGCCATCGACGTGCCGCTCATGAGTGCCCAGCCGCCCGGGACCGAGGAGGCGATCCCGCCATCCCAGGGGGCCCCGCCCGCACCGCCGGAACCCGGCGCGAAGAGATCCATGATCGTCGCCACGTTGGAGAAGCCCGAGACGATGTCGACCTTGCTGGTCGAGGAAACGGCGATCGCCGTGGAAATGCAGGCAGGTGAACTGATCGTGCTGCTGGAACCATCATTGCCGGTGGCGATGATGGTCGCGATGCCGTTGGAGCGCAGGTTGTCGATCGCCGTCTTGGTCGCGCCGGCAGTCGCGTCGCAGTAGCTCGCGTAGCTGCCGCCACCGAGGCTCATGTTGACCGAGGCGATATTGTGGCTCGGGCGCAGCGTGGTATTGATGTAGTTGAGCGCCGCAAGCTGATCGGAATTGTAAGACTTGACGCAGGGCGCCGGATTGGGGTTGCACCCGGCAGCAGTGGTGAAGCGCGTGAACACCTGAATCGCGATGATGTTAGCGTTCGGCGCCACGCCGTTCAGGGTTTCTCCGAGGACGCTGCCGTTGTAGCCCGCGGCGATGCCGGCGACATGCGTGCCGTGGTCGCAGAGCTGGTTGCCGCCACTCAGGCAGTTCGCCGTGTTCGCGTTGGCGGCTCCAGCACCAGTCTGAGTGGGCGTGCCGTTCGGGCAGAGCGAGGCGGTACCCGCCGGAGCACCGCCCGCCCGCGAATAGCAGGCTTCCGCCACGATGCGCGAGTTGTTCGCGGCGTTGCGAAAGAAGGAATGATTGATATCGATGCCAGTGTCGAGGATCGCCACCGCCCAGCCGCTGCCGTCGTAACCAGCCGACCAGGCGCGCGGCGCACCGATCAGGGCAACGCTCTGCAGGAGCGAGGTTACCGAGAGCGCATCCTCCACGACCTGCGTCACGGAGGAAGAACGCTCCAGCACGGCCAGGCCGCTTTCGTCCACCTGCAGCGCAACGGCCGGAATGCTTTCGTATTCCCTATTGAGCGTGAACGAGCCTAGGGGAAGCTCCGCAAGCACGCGATTGCGCGCGACGCCGATTCGACCGCGCTGGCGCTGCACCTCCGCATTGGACAGACGCCCTTCCTCATGGAACGTGGCGTCCAACGCCAGTGAAACGATCACATTGACCTGACCGTCCTGCCGGACAAGCCGCGCAAGATCAGCACCGGTGGCCGGTGCGCGCGCACCCTCCGGCTGAGCCATTCCGAGATTGGGAAGCAGCACACCTCCCGGTGCCGCGTGGTTCGGCTGCCGTATCGGCGACTGCGCCTGTGACACCGCCACACTGGCGAGAAAGCCCGCCAGGATCGGCAAGACCCAACGATAGAATTTCATGCATACCCCTGTTGTATTCACGATGTCCGGAGACACTGCCGCGTAGCTGCGAGTCAGAACTGACACCCCGACCTCCTCGCTGCAGCTGGGCTGATCCTATCCTTTCACAGGAAGAACGGTAATCGCGGCGCGATGCAATCGTGTCAGAGCCGATCGAGTTCATCTTTTTTCACAACAACCGCGCACTGGGGCCGTTCCGTGAAGGTTGCCGTCATCCATCGTGGCCACCACATGATAAGTGCCCGCATTGGTCGGTGCCGTGCTGCTACCGGTCCCCCTGGCCTTGGACGCTCGAGCAGGTGCTCCGAGAATCCTGCTCATCATCAAAACCTTCTGCATTCAGTCGCTTGTGCGCATCTGCGCCGAGCTTTCGCAGTCGATCGACGCGGCCTACGAGGTTGCCTCGGCCGGTGCGGATGCGTCGGACGGCGGCTTCGTGGCTGTGCTGGGCGCGGTTGAGCTGTTCGCCGACCTGGGTGAGTTCACCCTCCAGCAGTACGAAAGCGTCGTGCAGGGCGCCGGCCTGGCGGGCGATTTCCCGGGCATTGCGGCTGCGGTCTTCCATGCGCCACAGGTGCGCGACGGTGCGCAGGGTCGCAAGCAGGGTGCTGGGACTGACCAGGGCGATGTTGCGCTCCATCGCGCAGGCGTAGAGCGCATCGTCGCGTCGCAGGGCCTCGATGTAGGCCGCCTCCACCGGCACGAACAGGAGCACGAAGTCGAGCGTGCGCACGCCCGGCACGGCGCTGTAGTCGCGCCTGCCCAACTCCTCGATGTGGCGGCGCAGGGAGCCGAGATGCTCCTTCATGGCTTGCTCGCGGGAGGCGTCATCGTGGCTTGCGACGGCGCGCTCCCAGGCGGTGAGCGACACCTTAGCGTCGATCACCAGGTCGCGCTCTTCGGGCAGGCGCACGATCACGTCCGGTCGCGGGCGACCTCCGTCTTCTCCCTTGAAGACCACCTGCACATCGAAACTGCGCCCGCTCTGCAAACCCGCCAGTTCCAGCAGCCGCTCCAGTGCCAATTCCCCCCAAACGCCCTGGCTGCGGCTGTCGCCCTTGAGCGCGCGGGTGAGGTTTGCGGCCTCGGAGGTGATCTGCTGATTGAGCTGGCGCAGCGACAGGATTTCGGCGTTGGTGCGGGTGATGCTCTGGGTGAACTGGCCGAGCTGTTCGCGCAGCGGGGCCAGCACGCTGCCGAGCTGCTTTTCGCTGCGCTCGTCGAAGTGGCGGGTCTTTTCCTCCAGCACGCCCTGGGCCAGCTGGGCCAGTTCGGCTTTGAGGCGTTCGTCGAAGTCGCGCAGACGGGTTTCGTGAGAGATCTGCTGTTCCTGCAGACGCGCTTCCAGCTCGGCGCAGCGCGCGCGGGCGGAGGCGCCGTTTTCGCGCGCTTCTTGCAGTTCAACCTCCAGACGTTCGGCTCGGGCCTCGTACTGGGCACAGCGTTCGGCGCGTGCGGAAAGCGCGGCGCGCTCGTCGGAAAGTTGATCCGATCGTTCGCGCAGGCGGTGTGCTTCCGCTTCCAAGGCGGCCAGCCGGGCGTGGAGTTCCTTCGCACGTTCCGTTTGCGCATCGCGTTCGTGCGTCAGCGCGATCAGTTCGCCTTCGCGCGAGGCTCTACCTTGCTGGAACGCGGTGGATTGGGTGGATTCGCGGATGCGCGCGGACCGGAACCAGAAGGCAGCGGCGCACAACGCCAATGCCGTGATGGCGAGAATCAGGGTGGAAGCAGGGTCGTTCATGCGTGCACGCTAGCGGGCAGGCGTCTCATCAGATGAGACGCGCCAGGATTCCTACCTGTGGTGCCCGATCAAGAAAGGCGCTTGCGCATACCGCAACCTGATTAGCCCTGAGTCTCAGCTGTAAAGCTCCCTCTCCCCCATGCAAATGGGGGAGAGGGTTGGGGTGAGAGGACTTTCGGAGCCGTTCCGCGAAGACCGCAATAGCGCCTCCCAGCGCGTACCCCCTCACCCTCCCCCTCTCCCCCGCCCATTGGCGGGGGAGAGGGGACTCGCCCCTCTGGGCGCGGCTGAGACTCAGGGCTAATCAGGTACCGCAATGCAAACGTCGACCGCGCAGGGCCGACCTGCGGGGTGAGGTTTTTGCGTGTGTGCCAAAAAAGAAAGGGCGCCCGAGGGCGCCCTTTCCGATGCAGCATTTGACCGTTGCCGATCAGTGGTTGCGGCGCAGGCCGAGGACCAGCATGCCGAGGGCGGCGAAGACGCCGAACAGGGCGAGCTTGGACCACAGCGAGGTGGCCGGCACGAAGGTCGGCGGCGGCGGAGCCGTCTGAGCCGCTGGGCAGGTGACGTCATACGACCAGTTGATGGCACCGCCCTGGTGCGTGCCCGTGCAGGTCACGACACCACTAACAGGCGAGGCACCCGGGGTGCAACCCACGACCGCATTCTGCGCAGCGCCACCCGGGGGGGTGAAGGTCAGCGCGCCCGCCGGGGTGACGGTGAAGCCCGCCGAAGCGGTGCTGCAGGTCACGGAGGCGTTCGGGCCGCCCGCGTCGCCACCCGTCGGGGTGAAGGCGATCGGCGTGGTCACCGGGGTGCCGTAGCTGTTGGGCAGGGTGATCGAAGCGCCGCTGGCCGGGTTGGAGGCCAGAGTCGGAGCCTGGAGCACGGTGCCCGCCGGAGCGGTCAGGGTCCAGGTGGCGCTGGTGGTTGCACTGGAGTCAGCCACGTTGCAGGTGAGGGTGGCGTTGAGAGCCGCCGCACCCAGCGTTGCCTGCAGACCGAGCGACGTCGCCGGCGGAACCGTGGACGGGTTGCCACCCGTGATGCTGAACGACGCTGCATCGGGACCCGAGAGGACGCAACCGCTGACGGTACCGGTGCCGATGGTGCCGGTGTTGCCGATCGCGATGGACTGCGTGACGTTGGCACCCGGCAGACCGCCACCGAAGGCCACCGTGGAACCGGAGATCGGGTTGAAGGTCACGACCACATCGGGCGGCGGACCGGCAAGCCAGGTGATCGATCCATTGGTGAACGTATGGTTCGCCAAAGGAAGCGAATTGCCCCCGGCATCGTTCAATTCCTGAACGCCACCCAGCGTGAGCGGCTCGACATCACCGCCAGCACCTGCGTTCGCAGTGAAAACGATGCTGCAAGTCGTCGTGTTTCCAAGCGGGCTATTGTCTGGTGTCCCATCAAGAAGACGAATCACACCCGGACTCAAGACACTGCACAAGCCGGTTCCTGCGTTGGTTGTTGCCACCGCCGAAAACTTCGTGCCGTCGTACAAGACGTCCGACTGATAAGCAACAACCAAACCATCACCCGTAAAGCTGGCCGTGATCGTCACGGGGCCACCAGCAACCGGCACAGTTCCGCTGCTCACTGCAATAGTCGCTGCAGATGCAACACCCGCCCCCATCAACAGCGCTGCTGCAAGGGGCAACAACAAATAGTTCTTATGTTTCATAGTTCACATCACTCCAATTGATGAATCAATCAACAGCATACGACACGTGTTCACTTTTCCTGTGAAACTCGGGAACTCACTGGAAGTTCACGCGCGGACGCATCGTTCACCTCGAAGTAGGCGACCGAAAGTTTAGCGCTCTTTGCAGCACCGTTGTTCAGCCCAATCTTTCCAATGGAAACAACACCTGCCGGCAGTGCAACATTCTGGTCATTGTAGACGATGCCAATAATCTGCCCTTTCGCCACGGAACACTGACCCTTATGACTCTTGGGCAGATCTGCAACACACTTGGACAAATCAACCTGCTCCGGCAAAACGCCCTTAGGCAATGCGATGTTGAACTGAAGTGCCACTGCAGCACCTTCAGTCATCACGTCGACGGAAAATACGCTTCCCTTCGCCTTAGCAACAGATGTCACCAGCAGTTCTTCGGCGTGAGAGAGCTGAGCAGCTCCAAACATCAGCAGGCCAGAAGCAGCGACTGCCGCAAATTTATTGAAAGACATGATTATGCACTCCAAAGATTAGTTGCAGGTGGCGCTGGCGAGAATCCGGTTGTTCACGCAGGTGCGATCACCCACCGTAATATTGCCATCTTCGTTGCAATCAGGCTGACCCGTTGCCAGCGACACGCTCATCAACTCATTGTTGAGCGCGGTGCGATCACCGATCGTAATAGTCCCGTTTGCATTCGCATCACCCCGGCACAGGCGCCCAATGGCCGTCGTTTCCGAGCGGGTGGATTCGAAGGCGTCGAAGCCCAGGCTGGCCGAGCCGGTGGTGCCGGCCACGGCACCAAGGACGGCCGAGGCAATCGTGCCCGCGCCTGCGGTGGCGGAAGAAACGGTACCCACAACCGCATCACTGCCGGCACCGCCAACGGTGGCGCTGAAGCTGGCACCGGCCTTGTAGAACACTTCGATGGAGTACCACTTGTTGGCCTGGATGCCGGTGACGCCGGAACCGACCGTGGTGCCGTTCTGGCGGAAGTTGAAGGCCGAGCCGGTGTAGTCGATTTCGAGCACGGGCGAGCCGCCGTTGTCGCTGGCGCCGGCGCGGAAGATGGTGGCGGTGCCGCCGGTGGCCTTGGTGAGCACGTAGAAGCGGGCGCGGTAGGTGCCCTCGGTGCCCGGGGTGTTGTCGACCACGTACTTGCCGCTGTCGACCGCGAGCGCGCAAACGCCGCTGTAGCGGGCGATGCTCTGCGCCGGGCCGCCGGTGTTGGCTGCCGTGGCGGTGTTGGTACCGTTCCAGTTGGTGATGGTGCAGGCCAGTGCGCCACTTGTCGGCAGGGCGACAAGGAGGGCCGCGGCCAGGAGGGTCCTGGTGGAAATCTTCATGTTCAACACCCTTATGTATTGATTGTTCGGACGAAACCGTGGAGGCAAGGCTCCCGCAAGCGAAGCGAGCTTAACACACGCTGGATGCGGTGCAAGTACTTGCTGCGCACGGGGAACTTTCCAGCCCGAAGCGTTGTGGCAGCTTCGGGCCTGCAGGTAGTACGCAGCGGGATGGGGTTTTGTGTCACGCGATGGGCCCGGACGAACAAGCAGGTGGCGCGGCCCCCTATGCCGCAGCGCGAAACAATTAGACACATTTCAGGTTCACAACGCAAGTGCTTGATGTGTCGAGGGTGTGGCTGCGGCATCCGGCTGCGAGCGGGAGCCCTTGCCCCAAGGCCCGCTGCCTTGGCGGGAACCTTCAGGGTGAACATTGTCCCCCAGCCCTCTCCATCCCATTGGCTTGGGGGAGAGGGCGTGATGCGCCTGGGGGGGGCACCTCGAAAAACAGGCGTCAGTCCGGCGAAGGCCGGAATGACGCGAAAGGGCAGATTTTCGGAGGTTCCCTGGGGTCAGTTCGCGGGAGGCGTTTCGAAGCCGTCGCGGAAGAGTTGATCCAGCGAGAGCCTGCGGTAGGTGATGATCGCGCCGTCTCCCCCGCTGGCGGTGACGTAGAGATAGCGGTCATCGCCGCTGGCCGCCATCTGGCCGGGGATGGAGAGGTGGTTGAGGCCGCCGTCGCCCTTGAACAGGGTTCGATGGACGCTCAGGCTGCCGGCCTGGGCGCCGCCCGTGGCGCGGTCGAATACGGTGAGGCTGTCGTCTTCCGCGCCGGTGACGAAGACTTCCTTGCCGTTGGGCGCAACCACGACGCTGTGCGCACCGCGCAGGCCGTGGAGGCCCGGGTCGCCGTGCTTCCACACCTGGCGCTGGACGAGGCTGCCGCCGGTGCCGCGGTCGAAGCGCACCACGCTGTGGTCGGTGCCAGCGGCCACGTAGAGCTGCTGGCCATTGGGCGAGAGCGCCAGGCCGAAGGCGCCGCGGATGCCGCTGATTCCGGCGAGGCCGTCGACATAGCTGGCCTTGACGGTGAGCTTGCCGAAATCCGGATCGCCGGCGCTGGCGTTGCGGTCCAGCACGATCACGGCGTTGCCGTCGCGGGCGGTGACATAGACCTGCGCGCCGTCGGACGAGAGCACGATGCCGGAGGGGCGGATCAGGCGCAGCAGGCCCGGCGCATCCTTGTTCTGGGCGCGAACGAAGGCGAGCTGGCCGGTGGCCGGATCGCGGCTCAGGGTGACGATGGCGTTGGACTTGCGCCCCAGCGCGTAGAGCTGGGCGCCGTCCGGGCTGAGCGCCAGGCGCACCACTTCTTCCAATCCGGACACCGTGCCGCCTTGCGCGACGGAGTGGACGAAGCCGAGCGCGCCGGTGGCGACATCTCGCGACAGCACGGTCACGGCGTTGTCGCGCAACGCTGCGACATACAGGAAGGCACCGTCGGCGCTGATGCGGATGTCCTGCAGGCCCTTGAGTTTGGCCTGCTGGAATCCTGCCGTTGCGGTGGTGTAGCTGGACACCGGGCTGAGCGCGCCGCTGGCGGGATTGCGCTGGAAGTGCACCACGGCATTGCGCGAATCGGAGGCGGCGTAGGCATGCAGTCCGTCGGGCGAGAGCACGATGGCGCTGGGCTGGGCCAGGTCGGGCAGCATCGCGCCGGTCTGGGCGTCTTCCTGCACCAGCGCCGGGTCGTGCGCCGGATCGACGATGGTGGCGGTGGCGAAAGCCCGTGCAAGCACCACGCTGACCGGGTTGCTGAGCTGGAGCCGGAAGGTTTCGTCCGGTTCGACGGCGGCGTCGGGCAGGATGCCGACGTCGATGGTCTTGACGGTTTCTCCCGGATCGAAGCTGAGCGTGCCGCTGGCGGCGACGAAGTCGCTGCCCGGCTGGGCGCTGGCGCCCTGGGTGGCGTATTGCAGCGACACCGTGCGGGTATGGCTGCGGCTCAGGCGCGCCACGAAGCGCGCAACGGAGGTGCCGACCGGCGGTTCTCCGGCGCGGACATCGGCCACTTCCAGGGTCGGGACGTTGTCGTCATCCTGGATCGTGACCGTGGCGGTGGATCGCTCGAACACGCCGAAGTTGCCCACGGTGGAGAGAAGTTCGACGGTGAACTGCTCGTCCGGCTCGACCGCGGTGTCGCCGCAAATCTGCACCCGCACGGTGGCGCTGGTGGTACCTGCGGGAATGACCAGCAGGCGATTGCTGATCTGGAGGAAATCCACGCCAGCGGTGCAGCTCGCGCCGCCGTTCGCGGTGCCGTTGCGGGTTTCCAGCAGCACTTTGACTTCCTGCCCGGCCGAGGTGTTGAGGCTCACGTCCAGGTCGAGGTTGGTGATGCCGCCCTGCCCTTCGTTAATGGAACCATCCTCGATGCGGATGGCGGGGCCGGTGCCGGTGTTCTGCGGGTCGAGGTCCAGGCGCGTGGTCGCACCCACCGCGCCCACGCCGCCCGGCACTTCGGCCGCGAGCTGGCCGCCCAGGTAGATGTTGAGCGGATCGCCCGGACGGGCGCGACCGGCCACGCGCGGCTCGACCTGATCCATCGGCACGTCGATGCGATAGCTGTTGCCCATGTGGCTGCTGCTGCCGATGACGTAGCGCGCCACGACCTCGCCGCTGCCGGGAAAGCGCGCTTCCACCACGGTGTTGGCCGGGGCCGGCACGCCGAACAGCGTGGCGCTGCCGTAGTAGATGTGGCTCGGCGCGTCGATGCTGGCGCGCGCCGGCAGCGCCAGGCACAGGAGCAGCGCGAGGAGGATCTGCATGAAGGCAGGAATCGTGCGGCTCATGATCAGTTCCCCGAGTAGGAGTAGGTCTTGAAGAAGATGCGGATGTCGTCCACGCCGTGGCCGTCGCGCACGCCGCCGCCACCCGGAACCCTGGCGCCCTGGATGAAGGTGTCGAGACCTTCCGTCGAATTGCTCAGGAAGGTGTTGCCGGGAATGATCAGCAGCCAGCGGCGGTTCCATACCGAACGGCCGATCAGGCGGCTGTCGGCGCTGACCTGGGCGTCGTCGAAAGGCTCGCTGTAGTGGAAGGCGCGCATCATCGGATAGCGGCGGATGTCGGTACGCGCGCCGTCGAGCGATTCGTTCGGCACCCAGTCGTAGCGGCCCAGTTCGGCCGCGCCGATCGGGAACGGCACCGGAATCTTCTGGTCCACCACCTGCCACTGGCGCACGGTGAAGTCGAGCGGATCGGGCGAGCGCAGCACGTCCTGCCCGACCGGGATCAGATAGACGTTCGGATCATCGGCCAGCGGCAGGTTGGCGTAGTTGCCGAACCATGCGCCGACCGAGCGGATGCGCGTGGCGAAGCGGCTCGGGTTGTAGCTGCTGTCGTTGGCGCCCAGGTCCCAGCCGAAGAAGTTGAGCCCGGAGGTGACGTTGGTGCTGAACTCGAACACCAGGCCGGGCTGCGGTCCCGCGCTTTCTGGGGCGAACGGACGCGCGTAGCGGCGGAACTCCGGAATCTGCCACAGGTCGGCAACGCGCGCCGATTCCAGCATGTTGCGCCAGGCTTCGTCGCCATCGGCACCGGGTTCGATGCGGAACAGCTCGCGCCGCAGCGAGAAGCGGTTGGTCTCCACCTGCGGGGTGTTGAAGCCCATCTGGCCCTTGAGCACGTCGAAATTGAGCTTGAGCTGGGCCATGGTGTCGGCCAGTCCAGGTGAACCGGCCACCGGCACGCCGCTGAGCACCTGCCCCAGGCTGCGCTGCTTCACCACGTTGGTCAGGAAGGCCTGCCCGGCCTTGCTGTCGCTGCCCAAGAGGTTGGTCTCGTAGTCGTAGGCCGAGGCCGCAAGATAGACATAGCGCGCCGCCAGGTCGAAGGCCGCACGGTATTTCTGCAGGGCGTCGTTGCGGAAGATGCGGAAGGCCATGTCGCGGTAGCGCGCTTCCTGCGTCGCCGCCGCGGCGCCGCGGCGGAACTTGATGAGCTGCTCGTAGACCCGCAGACCCTCGGCAAGCGTCGCCTGATACTCGCCCTGGAGCTGCTTGATGGCCTCGGCGCGGGCGAAGATTTCCGAACGCAGCAGCGGCTCCTGGCGCAGGATCGAATCGATTTCGCCGGCGAGGTTGTAGAGCTCCAGATTGGAGTCGTTGATCAGGGTGCGGATGCCGGACAGCTCGCTGACATCCTCCTTGGAGGCCTCGATGGCGTTGCCGGCGATGTCCAGCCCGTCGGCCACGGTGTCGAGCACCTTGGTGACGGTGTGCCCGGAGGCGTTCACCGCGCACTTGATGGTGGAGAAAAGATCACCGCCACCTGCCAGGCCTACGATCATGTTGCCCGGGATGCACTTGCTGGTGTCCTCGAACACATCGCCAAGGATGCTTCCCACGCGCCGCGCGGCAATGGCGGAGTTGGTCATCACCTGTGCGGCGATGGTAAGTCTGCGCAGCTCGTTGCGCTGGCCAATGGCAAGGTTGATGTTGCTCTGGGCGGTGCCGAAGGTGGCGCGCAGGGTGGCGATTCCCGCTTCCAGCTCCAGACGCATGGCGTCGTACTCGAGGATGCCCTGCTTGAGCGAAATCTGCGCCATCAGGATTTCCTGCAGCGCCTGCTGCAGACGACCCGGGGCACGGCGCTGGCCGGTCCAGTCTTCGGGCTTGGTAAAGAGCAATCCGGTCCCCGGAGTATCCGTGGTGACGTATTCCACCTCCAGCGTCTGGCTGCTGTCGGTATCGCCCAGAGCACAGCCCTCGGCCATCGGCGACTGGTCGCAAGTGGCGTTCGGGGTACCCCCCAGGACGCGGCTGCGTCCGATGTTGAAGAAGCCCACGCCGTTGACCGCCTTCCGGTAGAAACCCGTGAAGGTCTTGACTCGGCGCACCGCCATGTCCGACTGCACGGGCGTGTCGAAGTCGAAGGCGGTGCCGGCGAGCGCCGGGGCATCCATGTACATGTAGTGGTAGAGGTCCGGGCCGTCGTAGCCGTCCGGATAGGTGCCACCCGGGCCGATGTCGTCGGCGTAGGGATAGCCGAAGATCTCGATCATCTGGTTGGTGTAGGAGGTTTCCTCGTCGATGGACATGTCCCAGAGATCATCGGCGCTGTCCTGGGTGCGGCGCAGCTGGTTGGACAGGAGGTTGGCGTAGTCCCATACCTTGAGCGCGTTGTTGAGTGCGCCCATCGCGCGCTCCCAGACCTGTTCGAACTGGGTCTTGTTGTAGCGTTCGAGCTGGGCCGGGTCGATGTCGAAGGACACCACGCCCTTGGCGAGTCCGAGCGGATTGATGCCGGCATCGGCACGATCGACCTTGCCCTGGATGCTGGCGTACTCGGAGGTGATCTGCGCCAGCTCGGAAATCTTGCCGCGCTCGATGCTCTGGATGCCGACGTGGGCCGGGTTGGGATCTTCCACCGGCAGGATGGCGTTGCCCGTCACCCAGTCGAAATAGGCACCCGTGCCGGCGCGACGCCCCCACTCGGAAAGCCCCCAGGCGCGCTGCGGATCGGTGTCGTCATAGCCCTGGTACTGGCCATCGGGATTTTCGACATAGGCCTTGCGGTAGGTCAGGTCGACGATCTCGGCGCCGGTCTTGGCCTTGGCCACGGCGGTCTGCACGAACTGGCGCTCGTCGAGGAAGTCCACGTTGATCGGCACGCCGGCCACCTGCACCGCCTCGGACTGCGGGTTCCAAGAGAAGAACGGATGGCGCAGCAGGTTGTAGTAGGTGGTCATGGCGGTGAGGTAGTGGCCCCACGCATCGCCGTGCCCCTGCGGGAACATGATGCGCGCGTCGTATTCGTTGAGCACGCCGTTCACGTCCTGGTCGGCGATGTTGTAGCTCAGCGCATAGGCCACTTCGCCATCGCCCGTGGTGAAGTTCCAGAACAGGCGGTTGTAGACCGGCGTAGCCGCCACCGGACCGTGGCTGTCGTCGCGTCCGCGCAGCAGCACCAGCTCCTCGTCCAGCAGCGATTCGAGCTGGTTCTGGAAGGTGAAGATGGTCGGCGAGAGCGAATAGGTGCCGCCGTTGGAGTCGATCGCGATGGTCGGGTCCTGCGCGTCGGCGTAGGCCTCGTTGCCCAGCAGGGTGTAGAAATCGGCCAGACGCGAGGCCACCAGCAGCACCGCGGCGTTGGCCGGGCCGTAGTCGATCGGCGGGGTGGAATCGGCCGAAAGCTGAAGCGCGCGGCGCATCACCGTGGTGTATGCCTCGATCAGGCCGATGCTGTTGAGGTTGTCCGGATCGGAATTGAGCGCGACCGGCCCCGAATAGCGTTCGCCGAGCTGGATCAGCATGCTGGCGTAGTTGTTGGTGTCGGACGCGCCGAAGTCCTGCACCCGCGCCTCGAACGGATTGAGGCGGCCGAGCACGCGCTTGACCCAGCCTTCGGCCAGCTGCGCGCGCGGGGTGATCGGGGTGGCGCCGGGCTGGCCCGCCCACAGGCTCCACTGGCTGGTGTTGCCGCAGGCCGACAGGCCGCGGTAGCGCGCCAGATACCAGTTGTCCGAAAGCGTCTGGATGTTGGCGCCGGCGATGCTGATTTCCAGTGCGCCGTTGGGATTGGCCACCGGGAACTGGATCCAGCCATTCATCTGCCCGGTTTCGGGGCTGGGCAGCGGCATCGGCGGGGTGCCGTTGGCATCGGGGTGGAAGTACCACTCGAACTGCAGCGCATCCGGATTGCCGCCGAAGTCGCCACCGTGGCGCAGCACCAGCTGCTCGTCGAAGATGTCATCGGGCGCGATCACGTTGATCTGGCCCTGATAGGGTGCGGGACCAGGCAGCGAGGGCGACTCCAGGCAGCCCACGCGGATCACCTCAAGCGACACCGGCAGGGCGCCGAGCGACGGATCGTTGTTGAAGGCGATGGTCATGTAACCGCTGCCCTGCGCCGCCCCTGCGGTCAGCGCGGCGCCGCCGCCCAGAGCCGAAAGCGGCTGCAGGAACCCGGTGTTGTCCGGGTCCTGGTAGGCGATCAAAAGCTCGCTGGCGGGAAGGTCGGTGTCCATGTCGTGACACTGGCGCACCCGGTTCTCGTCCAGCTCCGAGGTGCGGCAGATTTTGCGGATGCCGTTGGGGTTGCGGGAAAGACGGAACAGCGCCTCGACCGCCTGGTCCCAGCTGCAGCCGCCGCTGTCGCGGCAGTTGCCGGTGAAGCTTTCCTCTTCGGTGCCGTCGCCGCCGTCGAACTTCTTGAGCAGCACGCGCTCGCGCTGGGTCATCACGTTGAGCAGCAGCTTGGGGTCGCCGGCACCGGTCTCGTCGAACACGCCGTGCAGCACCAGCCGCTTGTTCATGCCGTCCCAGTACATGCGTTCGCCCAGCGAGGCGGGCATGCGCTGGGTGCCGTCGGAAGAGCCGCCGATGTCCTGGAAACCGTCGGTGCGGAAGCTGGTCGCCACGCTGGAGGGAATCTGCGACAGCCGCACC
Organism: Pseudomonadota bacterium; assembly: GCA_963205495.1. Classification (GTDB taxonomy): domain Bacteria; phylum Pseudomonadota; class Gammaproteobacteria; order Xanthomonadales; family Xanthomonadaceae; genus Denitratimonas. Next base: position 29,346 of record CAUJIN010000056.1, on the reverse strand, counting down.
CAGCGGGTGCTGACCGGGTCGATCAGCTGGGCCAGGGTGTCGGACGGTTCGGGGTCTTCGAGGCTGTCGCGGGTCTGGTCGTAGACGATCTCGACCGCCGCCTGACTGGAAATGTCTGGCAGGCCGCGCTTGGGGGCGAGCAGGGTTTCCCCGGCCACCAGCAGGGGCGGGTTTTCCGGCCAGGTGATGGTGTATTCGACCGGGATCGGATCCATCGGCGTGGCCGCGCCGCCCTGCGACTGCGGCAGGCGCGCAAGCCAGGGCGTGCACTGTCCGGCCTGATAGTCGTTGGCGTCGTTGTTGTCGTTGTCCTGATAGAACCCCGGCTGCATCGGATAGTAGTAATGCACGCTGCCGCTGCCGGCCGACTTGGCCCAGAGCTGGTTCTTGTGGTCCTGGAAGAACGGCGGCGGCGGCGGGCCATCGATCGCCTGGCCATCCACGAAGGTCTCCGAACAGCCCGGCAGCAGCCGCACCGGATAGGGCGGCGACACCGTGGTTCCGGCGATTCCGGTGTAGCGGAAGCGGTTGAATCCGCCGCCGGTGGCCAGCACGCGGTAGATCCTGTAGTTCCACTCCAGCGCGCTGCCGTTGAAATACTTGAGCAGGACGTAGGGGTCGGACGGTGCCACCGGATCGGCTTCACCGCCGAAGTCCGAGCGCAGCGCAAAGACCGCGTCCACGCCGGTCCCGGTCGAGGACGGCGCCATCATGGCGTGCTCGTCGTTGGGGTTGTATCCGGGTGCGGCGAAGTCGTTCTGGACGTAGATGTGCGCCTGCGGGAACGCCGATGGGCTGAGGATCTGCTGGCCGAAGACCTCGCTGCCCTTTTCGCTGGCAATGACGATGCGGTCGGGGTCGTAGGGCCAGCGCGGCTGGTAGCGCACCGCGCGGCTGGGCCAGTACGCGCCTTTGCCGTTGCGGCGATACCAGGCCACGGCCAGCTCGCGGCCGGCATCCTGGATGCGGCGGCTCGAATAGCGGTTGACGGGGATGATGGCGCCGGTGCGGGCGGCGCGGTTGTACGCGGCGTTGACGCCGGTTCCGTCGTAGTAGGCCAGCTCGTTCACCACCCAGCCGGTGCGACCGAACTCGTTGTGCGCGGTGCTGGTGATCTTCTTGCCGATCTCCACCTGGACGCCATCCTGGAATCCCGCCGTGAGGTGGTAGGGCAGCGAACGCACCACTTCTACGAAGGTGGGGAACTGCATCTGGTCGGTGGAGCTTCCCTGCACATACTGGATGACCGCATAGCCGCTGCTGGTGGCATTGAAGACACCGCCGTCCAGCGTGGCGCCGCTGCTGCCGCTGGACGGCAGGACGACATCGCCGAGAATCTGGAAGCCGCTCGGCTTGGCTTCGACCGGCGCGCCGATCACGTGGGTCTGATAGCAGCCCTCGACCCCTGGCATGCCGGGCATGTCGTTGTCACCGCAGGCGCGCGCGGGCCATACGCCCGCACCCTGCGTCACCACGCGCGCCGGAGATGCCGGATCGGTGTTGACGCGCCAGCGCAATTCCACCTCCGCAGTGGACTGCAGCGGAATGAACTGCCAGTAGCCCGGCGTCGGGGCCGGCTGCGGGCGGAAGACCCAGGTGAACCAGCGGTATTCATTGCCGGTGGCCTGCACCAGAACGCCGTCGACGTACACCTCGGGCAGCATCCAGGCCTGGGATATCAGCGCACCGCCGGGCGGCGTGATCGGTACGCCCACGGACCAGGCTTCCGGCTGGAAGAAACGGCCGTCGCTGCCCAGCTTGATCAGGAAGCCGTCGGTGCTTCCGATCGCCACGATCTGGTCGATGGGCCCGAACTGGCCGATGCCCTGGAAGCGACCGGCCACATAGAGCTGGCCGCCGGCGGTCGCCACCATCGCCCCGGCCAGATCGTTCCCGGTGCCGCCGATGGCGGCGGGTGGATTGCCAGGCGGTGTGGCCGGCGGCGGCGCACCGCCGGTCAACCAGGCCCACTGCCCGTCGAGGAGCTTGAGCGCGGCGACATAGGCGTCGCTGCCGCCCGGATTGCCGCTGATCGAATGGATGCCCAGCCCGAGCGTTCCGCTGAAGGCGCCCGCGACGAAGACGCGCGTGCCGTCGGAAGCCACCGCATTGGCCTGGCCGCTGCCGGTACCCACCAGATTGTGGCAGTTGTAGCTGCCGCCGCCGGGGCTGAGCACGGCGAGGAAGCCCGCCGTGGACGCCGCCGCACCGCACGCGGTGTCGGCAATCGAAACACCTGCCGGCGCAGCGCCGACCACCGCGATGCGCGTCTGTCCGCCGCTGGTGAAGGCGAAAGCATCGTTGATCCGCACCGAACCATCGAAGCGCCGCAGCTGCGGGCCGAAGACCGGCGCATTGGTGTTGGCGTTGAAGATCGGCTGGATGTAGCCCTTGTTGGAATAGGCGCTGACCGCGAGCCGCTCGACGAACCACCAGTCGTACTCGCCGCCGCTGCCGCCGTTCATGCGCACCCGGATCTTCAGGTTCGCGTGCAGGATGCTGGCGTCTTTCAGGTTGGCGTTGAAGTCGATCTTTCCGCCGGGGGCGACACTCGCGGAAAACTGCTTGATTCTGCGCCAGCTTCCGTCTGCGGCCTGATATTCCAGGTAAAGGTCTTCATGGCCACCGCCGTAGTCATCGGGGGTCTCGCTGAGATATTGGGTAAAGGTGTGCCCGCCGGAAGTCACCGGAGGAAACGGCCAGCCGGGGACCGGATAGTTGATGCCGCGATAGACCCTCGCCTGCACCGTCACCGCGGTGGCGCCTGCGGTATTCATCGGATTCTTCGACACCACCGAGACGTGGCCGCTGCGCAAGGCCAGGCCAGGTGACGCTGCGCCCCCCCCTTCCAGATGGGGCCTTACCAGATTGAAGTGAAACGGCTCCAGGATGAATGCGGCGCCGCCCCAGGCATCCGTCACGTCCCACAGCGCCGCAAGGTCGGTGCCCGGGACGAACGTCTGGTCCAGGAACGTGACCTTGTTCTGCGCCTCTTCGCCCAGCATGTGCAGCCCGCCGTCCGCATCGCGCAGCAGGCGGCGTCCTACTTCCCAGGTGTCCGCGCCGTAGCGGTTCACCGCCCAGATCCATTTGGACCCATCGGCCTGCATTCGCGCGAGGTAGTCGTCCTTTTCCTGCCCGCCACCCACCAGGGTGACGCTGCCGCCGGGCGCATTGAAAGTCGCTTTCTCTCGGTATTCACCGGTGAAGATCAGCGAATCGGGCACGGGCGGCACCACGGCGGAATTGCCGGGCAGCACGACCACGTCGTTGATCACGGTCGGATAGTTGGTGCCGTCGCCGTTGCCGGCGCGCCGCACCCAGTCCCACTGGCCCTGCCCGCCGATCCTGGCGACGAAGCCATCCTGACGATTGTCCGGGCCGGAAGTGGACTGGCCGCCGAACTGCGCGCTGCCGTACAGGGAACCCACGACGTAGGCGTTGTTGGAGGCATCCAGCGTCAGGCCAACCGCCACGTCGGCCAATGAACCGCCCGCGGATTTGGCCCACAGCACGCGCCCGGCGGCGTCCAGGCGCGCCACGAAGACGTCCTGAAGCCCTGCGGAGTTGAGGGTGAATTCGCCCATCACCGTTTCGCCGGTGAAATTGCCCGCGATGACGATGTCGCCATTGGGGGCGGAAACGGTGCGCACCACCTCGGTATTGGGGAAGCCGTGCGGCCAGGCGGCCTGCGCCTGCGGAGCCAGCGCGCCAAGCAGCAGCGCCGCGGTGCCCAGCGCCATGCCGCGCAGATCGATCGACTGGAAGATTGCCATGGTCTGTCCCCTGCTCACTGGTTCAGCACCGTCACCGGAGAGGCGCGGCGCAGATGGAAGGTTCCGGAAGTGAAGATCGTGTTGCGGTGCAGACCGGTGATCGATTCGGCAAAGGTGCCGCCGATCAGCGAGTCCCCCCAGCCCGGGCCGTTGCTGCCGGAAGGGTCATCCGGGGTGAAGGCCATCTGGACGTTGCGCTGCACCTCGAACGCCTCGGGCAGGTAGTTGAGGAACTGCTCGTCGAGGTTGTTGTGGTCGGGGTGGTAGCGGTGCAGGAAGGGATTGGTCGGAAGCTGCGGCGGCATCACGATCGTGGTGGAAATCTCCCCGCCCGGCCCGAAGACGCCGGTGAAATCCAGGGTTTCTCCCGGAAAGTCGTAGCCGATGGAGCTGTAGCGGATTCCGACCGGCGTGCCATCGCGGCCGGCCACGCCGCTGTAGAGGCTGATGAGCTGCTTGTTGGTCAGGAGCACATAGCGCCCCGGCTGGTCCACTTCCTGGTAGCTGGGGTCGATGCTGCTGGGGCGCATCGTGCCCTCCTCCCACATCTGGATGACATCCTTGAGCAGGCGCGCCTGTCCCTGGGCATTGACGTGCACGAGGAATCGCTGGGTGAAGGCGCTGCTGCCGACCGTCACGGGGGTGGTGCCGCCGTTCTGGGCCTCGCTGACCTTGTCGATGACGACCTCGCCGATCCACAGCCCGGCGAACAGCAGCGGGTTGTCGCCGCCGGCCTTGGCGCCCGCGGCGCCCATGCCTGCGGGGCGAGCCGGCAGCGCGCCCGGCTGGACGACGTCGCCGCCCACATGCAGCACGATGCGCTGGCCCAGCTCGTCGGTGATCGCGATGAGCTGCTCCATGCGCTGCTGGGTGAACTGCGGCCGCTTGATGGAGAGCGTGATGAATACATCCTTGTTGGCGGGCGCATCGATGGTTTCCACGTCGGGAAGGTCGGGCCAGCCCACCTCGCCGGTTTCGGGGTCTTCCGTCCGCAAGGACAGCGGCACCCGCGTGCTGCCGAGGCGCTCGATCTGGAAGCTGCCGTTGACGCCGCTGAGGTTGCGCAGCACGAAGCGCATTTCGTCGAAGGCGGCATCGAAGGCCAGCGATTCGCCCTGATCGAGCACCAAATGCATGCGCCCCTGATAGCGCGAGTTGCCCTGGGTGCGGATCCAGTACGCCTCGTTGGCGCTGATGGGCGTGCTGCCGCTGACCGGCTTCCAGCGTCCGTCGGCGTTGTCCAGCCGGTAGATCGGCTGGCTGGCGTGGGCGGGGGACTGGGAGAAAAACTCGCTGAAGGTGGGCGGATTGCTGCCGGCCACGGGCAGGCCGGTCAAGGTGAAATCATCCGGTCGCCACTGGGTCGGGATGAAGCGCGGCTTGCCGTGGATGGTGAGCTGGCGGGTGCCGGCATCCTCGGGCAACCGCACCAGATAGGCGGTGTTGCCGTCGATGGTGAAGAGGTTGGTCAGCATCGCGTCCGGGCGCGGTTCGGGGAACCACGCGAACCAGCCTTCGACGTTCTCCAGCCCCTCGGAAGGATCGCGGATGAACTGCACCTGCTCGCGGCCGGGTATCCAGCGCCATACGCTGCGGACCGGGATGTTGGCGAAGACCGATTCGATCTCGTTGTCGTTGGGCTGCACGGAAACGTAGATCGCGTTCCAGCCCGGATGGAGGGTGATGGTCTGGCTCATGTCGGCCGCACGCGGCGACAGCGGCAGGAGCAGGAGGGCCAAGGCGGCGACCCGCGCGAAAAACGAGGTGATTGAACTGGACATGGCGAGACTCATCCCTGGTCCTGGGGCATGGCGGGCGGTTGCTGCGGCGTGGTGCGGGCGGGCGGGCCGACGGGTGCGATCGCGGCCAATGCCGACTCGCGCACTTCAACCCCCACCTGACGCATGAGGCTGTGGCGGAACTCGGACTCGACCTCGCGCAGGCGGTCCTGCGTCAGGCGCTGGCGGATGCCGCTGGCGAGCTGGTCGAGCGAACGCGACTGGCGCGGCTCGCTTTCCACCAGACGCACCAGATAGACGCCGTCCTCGCCGCGCAGCACTTTCGAGAGGCTTCCGGGAGCCTCCAGCGCGCGTGCTGCATCGAGCACGGCGCGGTCGAACGAGTAGCGGCCGCTGTTGCCTTCCGCGATCCAGCCGATCACCCCGCCGCGATGGCGCGTGGCCGGGTCGTCGGAAAATTCCGTGGCCAGCGCGCCGAAGTGCGGAACACGCGCGCCCAGCTTCTCGGCCCTGGCGCGCGCATCTTCCATGCGATGGGTGGCGGCCTGCCAGTCCGCATCCGCGGCCTCCTTGGCCACCGCGATCTTCAGCATCGCGATGCGCTTGCGCGCCGGCACGGTGTATTCCTCGGCGTGCTCTGCGTAGTAGCTCGCCACGTCCTCATCGCTCACGCTCACCTCGCGCTGGGCATCGCGCAGCGTGCCCTGCACATAGCGGTTGGCGATCACCTGATCCAGCGCGAGGCGAACCTCGGGTTCGGCAGTGACGCCGCTGCGCTCGGCGGCCTTCACCAGCGCCGCGCGATAGACCAGATCGTCGAGCAGGCTGCGCTTTTGCTCCATGTCCTGGAACTGGCCGGGGCGATCGCCGCCGCGGCGCTTCATCTCGTCCACGAAGGCCTCGGCGCTGATGTACTGGTCGCCGATGCGCGCCACCCACTGCTCGGGAGCCTTCGGCGCCGGCGCAGCGTCGACCGCGTGCGCACCCAGCCAGCCGGCCGCGCCGCCGGCCGCGAACGCGCCAAGCAATGCCAATGCCGCCGTCATGCCGGTCAGTTTCATGCCAGACCCTCCTTGCCGCAGGTCGCCCGACGCGCCGATGCCGGCATCGGGAGGGAGGGAAGCGCGGCATCGGGCGTCGAACGAGGGCAGCCGGGCCAGGAGCGGGAATCGATCGCCGCGCCCGAATAGGGACGGTTCGAATCCTCGAATCCGTCCTTGTAGATCACCTTGAAGATCTGGTTGGTGTCTGCGGCGGTGTTGTTCTGGGTGCTGACTTCGGTCTGCGCCGGGTTGGCGGTCGCCTGCACGCCCTGCACCACCGTTTCATGGACCATCACATCGATCGTCGGGTCCACCGTCGCGGTGAGGGTGAAGGTGACCATGCCGCCGGGCGGAATATCGACCTGCTCATCGATGCCGCCGCTGCCCGCGCCGTTGCAGAAGGCACCGGTGCCGGCGACGCACTGCCAGGTCGCGTTGAGCAGCTCCGGCGCCAGCGGCGATTCGACGCGCGCATTGACCGCAGCCACCGAGCCGACGTTGCGCACCCGGATGACGTAGATGCTGGTGTCGGCCGGCGCGAGGCCGATGCGGCCATCGTCGATGGACACATCGAGATCGACGCCGACGAACATCAGGGTGCTGGTGCTGGACGCGTTGTTCCCGGCGACCGGGTCCGCCGCCTGCGCGGCCACCTGCACGCCGGAAGTCAGCGTGGCACCCACCGCCGGGAGCTGGTTCAGCGCCAGCGATGCGATCGCCGTGGTGCCCGCCTGGATGTTCGGGAAGCTGCAGTCCACGCGTACCGGGCTGAGCTGGCTGCAACCGGCGCCCGACGCCTGCACCGGATGGCTGAAGGACAGCGCCGCCACGCTCGGACCGGAATCGGAAGGTCCGCTGTTGGCGATTTCAACGCGGTACGGCATCGCCACCGGACTGCCCGGATCGTAGCGATCGGGCGCATGGGCGACCACCGCGAGATCCGCACGGGTTTCAATCGCATCGGTGTCGGTGGCCTGGTTGTCGCTGGTGTCCGGGTCGATCGCGCTGCCGAGCGCCTGCACGCTCGCGGTGTTGCTGAGGCTGCCGGTGGCCGAGGAGGCCAACGTGGCCGTCACCTGATACACCAGCGTTTCGCCGACCGGGATATCGACCACTTCGTTGATCGAACCATCGCCCAGCGGCGTGCAGTTGCCCGTGCCCAGGGTGGGCGTGCAGGTCCAGGCGGCATCCAGCAGCGATGCGGGCAGGAGATCCTCGATCCGCGCGCTCGGCGCATCCGAAGGCCCGGCGTTGTGCACGCCGAGGGTGTAGTTCACCGGCAAGCCGGCCACGGAGCTTGCGACGCCGTTGGTCTTGGTGATCGAAAGGTTCGGGCGACGCACCACCACGGTCGTGACCGGCGGGGCCACCTGATCGCCCGGCGTCGGATCGACGGCGCCCGGTTCGGGCTGGACGTAGGCGGCATTCTGGAGCGCGCCGATCCAGCGCGGATGGACCTTGGCCCGCAGCGTGACCGTGACGCTGCCGCCGACCATGACATTGGCCTGCGCATCCAGCGAGCTGCCCGATCCGCTCGCGGCCGCACAGCTCGATCCTCCGGCGGCCGCGCAGGTCCAGGTGGCTCCCGCGAAGCGGGTCGGGTCCAGCGGGTCGAGGATGTACACGCCCAGCGCATCGCTCGGGCCGGCGTTGTTCACGGTGATGACGTATTCGGCGATCTCGCCTGCCACCGCGCTGGCGGGTCCGGTCTTTCCGATCGAAAGATCGGAGATGACGTGGATCTGCGTCTGGCTGGCACCGTCGTTGTTGACCGGATCGGGATCGGCGCCCGTTCCCGGCACCGCGCGCGCCACGTTGAGCAGTTGGCCGCGCGCGCTGGGATGGACGGTGGCGGCGTAGTTCAGCGCGGAGCTGCCGGCCACGCCCAGGTCGATCGTGACGGGCAGATCCGCGTTGCCGCCGGCCGCACTCAGGCAGCGCGAAATCGGCTGCTCGTGGATGCGCGCCAATCCCCCCGTGGCGCCCGGCTGTGCCAGCAGCAGCTGGTCGATCGCCGGGACGTGCAGCAGCGCCGCGGCCTCGCCCGCGCTGGCCGCGGCCAGGGTGAAGCGCGGCTCCAGCGCACCGTCGATCCAGCGCCGTACGTAGAGCTGCACGCTGCCCTGCGCATCGGCCAGGTACAGGCGCGAACCCCAGGTGTCGATCGCCAGCGAACGGGCCGAGGCGGGATCGGGCACCGCCCAGGTGGCACCGACCGCAAGGGAGCCGTTGAGGGCGCGTGCGAAGGCGGTGATGCCGGCGCTGGACAGCACATAGAGCTGCCCATCCGCCGGCGTCGCCACCATGTCCTGAACGCCGGCCAGCGCCGGCAGCGCGCTGCTGCCGGTACCGCGCAGCACGCCGGCATAGCGCAGCACCCCGGTATTGGGGTTGATCTCGAAGCGCGACAGGGCCTGGGAACCCGTGGCCAGCGCATACAGGTGAAGACCATCGTCGCTCAGGTGCAGGCGCTTGACGCCGCGTATCACGTTGCTGTCGGGCTGGAAGGTGCCCAGACCATCCTGGATGCGCTCCACGAAGGTCAGTGCGCCGCTGTCGGCATCGCGGCGGAACAGCGCGATGGCGCTGTTGCTGGCGGAGCCGGGCACGGCCGCGGTGTAGACGAAGCGCCCGTCGCGAGAAATCACCAGATAGCGCACGCCGATCAGGCCGCTGACGCCATCGCTGCCGGAAGTATGCTTCCGCAGGAACTCCAGGCCCGAAGGAAGGATGCGGAACGTCAGCACACTGTTGCTGCCCGCGCCGGTGACGTACAGGTGCTCGCCGTCGGGAGAAACGGCGAGGTGCGAGGCGCCCTGCAGGCCGTCGACGGTGCCGCTTCCGGCAGGATCGCCATCGACGAGGCGCGTCAGGCTGGCGATGTCGCCGGCCGCATCCAGCGCCACGTCCACCAGCGCATTGCCGCTCTGGCTCACGCCGAACCAGCGCCGTCCGTCAGGCGTGGCCGCAAGCGCGGAAAGATCGGCCACGCGCGGATCGAGCGCGGTCGAAAGACCACCGGCGGCGGCGAGCGGAAGATTCGCGGCGCAGCTCCAGGCGCCCGAATCGGGTACCAGCCCCGCAGCCACGGTCGGGAACAGCGGCAGGTCATCCTCGATGCGCGCGCCGAGCGCGTCGGAGACGCCGTGGTTGACCGAGGTGATGGCATAGCTCACCGGCAGGCCGGCGACCACGTTCGCCGCAGGCGTCACGAGCTGCTTGGCCGTTTCCAGATCGGGTGCCGGCACCAGGTCATCGGTGTCGCTGGCGCGGTTGTCGACCGGGTTGGTCTCGTGCGCGAGCACGCGCGGGTCGATACCTGCCGCGTAGGTGAGCGGGCCGCTGGCGTTGGCGAAGATGCGCGCGGTCAGGTCGAACTGCACCGAGCCGCCGGGTGCCACATCCACCCGCACGCCGGCCAGCGGACCCTCGCCCGCGAGCGGGCAGCGCGAGCCGTGTTCGCGCGCCAGGCTCGCCACCACGCCGTCAGCCGCGGAGGTGAGGTAGAGTTGGCGCCGATCGGGCGAAAGGGCCAGCGCCGAGGGCTGAGCCGCCGCGGCGGTATGTGCGCTGTCGTAGCTGGCCAGGGCTTCGGCCTGGGCATCCAGCAGGCTGTAGAGATGGAGCTGGCCGCTGGCGGCCGAAGCCACGTACAGCCGCGCCTGATCGGGAACATAGGCCAGCGCCACCGGCTGCTGGGTGCCCGGGGTCGCGTCGGAATCCAGCGCGATGACTTCCTCCAGCACGAATTCGGGCGACGCGCCGTCGACGAAACGCAGCCGGTTGACTGCATCCCCGAGCGCATCGGCCACGAACACCTGGTCCGCATCCACCGCCAGCGCGGAAGGCGAACCCAGCGAGGCGTTCACCCCGACCTGCCCTTCCTCGATGCCGACGAGGTGGCTGATGGCGCCATTCACCGGCACGCGGCGGAAGGCGGTGACGGAACGATTGACCGTGGCAGTGGCGAACAGCAGTTCGCCGTTCAGGCTGAAGCCCAGGTCCGACACTCCGTTGAGGCCATTGACGCCGCCCTGTCCCTGGCGCAGCAGAGCGATCTGGGTCAGCGCGCCGGTGGCGGGGTTCACCGAGAAACCCGCAAGCGCCCTGTCCGCCGCACCGCCGGCGTAGAGGTGGCGACCGTCAGGCGCCATCGCCAGCGTGCTGATGCCGCCAATGCCGTCCACGCCCAGCTCGCCATCCTGCACCTTCGACTGCCAGGTCAGAAGGCCGCTGGCCGGATCGCGCGAGAACGCCGCGATGGCATCGGCGTCGCGGCCGGCGACGTAGACGAAACGGCCATCCGGAGCAAGCACCACGTCCACCGCCCCGGTGATGCCGCTCACCATCGGTTCGGCGCCGCCGCCGGGGGCGGTTCCGGCCACGCCGTCCACGTAGGCGTGCAGCCAGCTCAGCGCGCCGGTGATCGGGTCGCGACGGAAGGCAACCAGGGTATCGCGCGGGCCGCTGCCGTCATCGACCTGGCCCACGGCATAGGCGTGCTGCCCGATCGCATCGACCGCGATGGCGCGGTAGGCGATGTCGAAATCCGGCGCAGCCAGCGCGACTTGCGCCAGCAGGCCGGCCTGCGGCGTGGGCGTGCAGCTCCAGGCCACGTCATAAAGAGCCGCCGGCAGGGTGTCTTCGAGTACCGCACCTCCGGCGTAGGTCGGGCCCGCATTGGCCGCCACCACGCGATAGCCGATCGGACCGCCGGGGGTGGCCTCGGTCATCTCGGTGCAGCCGGGATCCCCCAGCGTGCAGCCGTTGTCGTCCACCTGGATCGAAAGATCGAGCGCCGGCGTGAGCACGGTGTCTCCATCCGTGGCGCTGTTGTTGCCGGGAACCGCATCGAGCACGCCGATGCCTTCCACCGTCGCCGTGTTGACCAGCCTGCCGACCGCCTTGGATCGAACCACGCCGGTGGCGAGGAACTGCACGTGGCTGCCGGCCGGCAGGCCGACCTCCAGATCCAGGTTGCCCTGCCCGCTGGGCGCGCAGTTGCCGCCGCCATAGCCGATGCAGGTCCAGGACACCTGTTCGAACTCGGGCGGGAAGATGTCCTGCACCCGCGCGTGAGCCACGCCGCTGGGGCCGTTGTTGGTGACTTCGATGGTGTAGGTGACCGCATCGCCCGGTGCCACGCCGCCCATGCCGTCGAACAGCGCGCCGAGGTAGTCCGGATCGGCCGTGGACTGCGCGAAGGCCGCCAGCGCCGAATCGGTGCTTCCGATCGCGTACAGCCAGCCCTGTCCGTCATCGACATAGGCCACGTCCGTCGCGCCGCCCAGGCCGTCCACGCGCGGCAGCGCGGGATTGGGCGGAACGTCGCCATTGCGGACCAACGCGGCCAGGGTCGGCACGCCGCCGGCATCGAGCGTGAACACCGCAACGCCGTCGATCGCGGTCGCAGCGGCATAAAGCCGCCCGTCGGAGCCCAGCCGCAGGCGCGTGGCGCCGTCCAGTTCGGGCGTCTGGAATACCGCGCTGGCACCCGGATGCGGGGCGAACTCCAACCGGCCGTCGGCCGGATTGCGCAGGAAGCGGACCAGGGTGCCGGCCTCGCTGCCCAGAACCCAGAGCACCGTGCCATCGGCCGACAGGGCGAGCGAACGCAGTCCGTCCATGCCCACGATGGCACCGGTGCCGTTCTGGTACGTCGGGTTCATCTGCGTGAGGAGGCCGAAGTTGGCGCTGCCCGCGATGGTGTTGCGCTTGAAAGCCACCAGCGAACCGCTGTCGCCCACCACGTACAGGTGCTCGCCGTCGCCGCTGACCTCCAGCGCGCGCGGGGATTCGATGCCGCTGACCCCGCCCACGCCGGCCTGCACCATGCCCACGAAGCTCAGGGTGCCGGCATCGGCCGCGCCCGCCACGGTCTGGCGCCGGAAGATCGCCACCGCGTTGGAGAACCCGCCGGCAACATAGACGTGCTCGCCATCGGGCGAGAGCGCCAGCGCGCGCGCGCCGGACAGGCCGGTGACGCCGAGCAGGCCGTTCTGGTCGAGATCGATCTGGCTCAGCGCGCCGTTGCCAGGTTCGCGGACGAAGCTGGTGACCGCGTTGTCGACCGGGCTTGCGGCGTACAGGTTGCGCCCATCGGCGCTGACCACGAGGTCGCTGACCGCAGCGATGCCGGAAACTCCCGCGCCGCCGCTTCGGACAAAGCCCACCTGACGCAGGCCGATGCCGCCGTTGGCACCGGTTTCCCGACGGAACGCGCCGATGGCGTGGTCGGAGGCTGCGGCAACGTAGAGGTTGTGCACATCGGCCGCCAGCGCCGCGGCGCCCGCCAACCCGTCGAGCTCGGCCAGTCCATCATCCTTGGTGATCGAAAGATCGGCCTGGCTGGAAGGCGTGTCGATGTCCTCGGCGTCCAGAGAGCAGGCCGTCAGCGCCGTGCCCTGCCCGCCGGTGCAGTTCGCCGACTGCCAGTTGACGTGGGCGACGTTGCTGAGATTGCCGGTCAGGCCGCTGGCCACGCGCGCGGTGAGCCGGAACACCACCTGCCCGCCGGCCGCGATGTTCACCGGCACGCCGCTCGAATCCGACACCCCGAGCGGGCCGGTTCCGCTGGCCGGGCACCAGGAATCGGACTGACGCTGGAAATGCGCGATGGCGCCGTCCAGCGTGCCGGCCACGTAGATCTGATCGAGCACCGGATCTAGCACCAGCCCGGTGGCCCCGCCCAGCCCCTCGATGCCGCCGCTGTGGTTGGAGCGGATGCCCAGATAGGCAAGCGCGCCGGTCTGCGGATGGATCGAGAACCAGGCCAGCGTATTGCCCGCCTGCGAGGTCACGTAGAGGTGCTGGCCATCCTGACTGAGCTGGAGGCGGCGCGGATTGAGCAGCCCGCGCGCGCCCTGTTCGCCCTGCCCCAGCGAGGAGGCCAGGCTCAGGCTGCCGAAGTTGCCGGCCCCCGGATCATCGACGCGGTTGAGCACGATCACCCGGTTGGCGTCTCCAGCGGTCAGGTACATACGCTTGCCGTGCTCCTCGAAAACCGCCGCCGATGCGCCTTGCATCGACGCACCCAGGATGCTGCCGCTGAAGCGCGCGACAAAGCCGAGCTTGCCGAAGTCGGGCGATCCGCTGGTGCGGTTGCGCAGCAGCTGGGTCACGCTCGCGTCGCTGCCGGAAATCGCGTAGACGTGCGCTCCATCGGGACTGGCGACGAGGTATTCGACGTCGGCCAGACCCAGCACCCCGCCCTGCCCGTTCACCAGACTGCCGAGGTGGCCCAAGGTGCCGGCCGCACGGTTGTAGGCGAAGGCCGCCACCGCGTGATCGTTGGCACCGGCAACATAGACATGGTCGGTATCCGGCGTGCCGTCGCCGTCGCTGTCGGCGGGCAGGACGACCAGATGCAACGCCTGATCCAGTCCCGCGATGGCCGGGTTCTTGAGGCTCGCCCGATGGGTGACGATCAGCGGATGGGTGGCGTCGCCGGAAAGCGAGAACACGTTGAGGCTGTCCGAACGCCGGCTGACCACGAACAGCAGCTTGCCGGCGCCGCCCACGACCACCGCGCGGGCCCCTTCCAGCGGCACGCCTGCGGCGTTGTCGATGCGCGAATGGAAGGTGAGCGCGCCGGTCATGGCATTGCGCTGCAGGAACACCACGGCGTCGTCGTCGACGCTGGCACCGACCAGGAAATTCTCGCGGACCGCCGTCGGATCCGCGGCGCTGTCGCCGCGCGCGATGAGCGCCAGCGAACCCAGGCCCGCCAAACCTTCGACGCCGCCCTGGCCGTCGCGGTAGGCGGCGAGGAAATCGAGCGAACCCGAACCCGAAGCCGCGCAGGTCCAGGAGATGGAGCCCGGCTCGAAGGGCGAGGCGCTGCAATCGAAGCCGCCCGACGCCGGCGTGCATCCGAACAGGTCCGCGACGTTGAGCTGGGCCGCATTGCCCAGCCCGGTGAGGTTGCCCGGTCCCTTGTTGCGCACGGTCAGCTGGTAGGTCACCTCGGTGCCCGGAATGACCGCGATCTGGTCGTTGGTCTTGTCCAGCTCCAGCCGCGCCGAAGCGATCAGGTCGGTCGTGTCGCTGTCGAAGTCCAAGCCGCCCGCACCGCTGGCCTCGGCCAGGTTTTCGAGCGTTCCGGTGGCATCCGGGCGGATCACCGAATGGACCGTGTAGAGGACGGCGCCGCCGGCACGGATCGTGACCATGTCGTCGATGTCGCCCGAACCGGTCGCGCTGCAGCTGGAGCCGGTGCCGACCGAGAAGGAGGCCACCGCATCGCTGCCGAATCCGGCCAGGTAGACGTTGCGCGAATCGCCCGAGACCGCCACCGCGTAAGGCGAGCGGATGCCGTCGACGGCATCCACGTCCTGGGTGCGGACCTCGGCCAGAACCACGCCGCCATAGTTCGCGCTGCCGGTGTTGTCGTAGCGGTCGAAGGCCACCAGGCTGGAACCGTACTCGGCCGCGACGTAGACGCGCTTGCCGTTGCCGCTCACCACGACATCGCGCGGCCCGGCCATCTCGGCCGGGGCACCTATCCCGGCCTTGAGCGTGGACACCAGCCGCACCCGGCCGGCCTGCGGGCTGCTGGTGTCGAGGATGCGCTGCAGCACATGCAGCGAGGAGGAATTCTGCGACACCACGTAGACATGCGTGTTGTCGCTGTCATTGATCGAAGGCGACAGCGCCAGTGCCATCGGGCGCTGGTTGGCGCCGAGGCTCAGCGCGTGCACGAACTGCAGCTGGCCGCCTGCCGTCTGGTTGAACACCACCACGGTATTTGCGGTTGCCGCCACGCCAAGCAGCTGGAACTGCCCGTCCTTTCCGGCCACGACCAGATCGCGGATGCCGTTCATGCCGGTGACGCCGTTCTGCCCGCCGGCCACCGATCCTATGTAGCTCACGCGCTGCGGCGAGGCCGGCTGGTACTGGAAGATCGCGATGGTGGCCTCGTAGGAGCCGGCGACATACAGGTAGCCGGCATCGGGATCCATCGCCATGCCCAGCGCCCCCAGCAGGCCCGGATGGCCACTGCCCGAATTGCGGGTGAAGCTGGTGGCGAATACCAGCGTGCCGTCGGCCGCATTGCGCCGGAACACCGCCAGCGAATCACCGTCGAGGCTGGTCACGAACAGGGTCTTGCCGTCGCTGCTGAGCAGCATCCGGTCGGGCCTTTCCATGTTGGTGATGCCGCCCTGCAGGTTGCGCCAGACCGCGCTGAACTCCAGGTGCCGGCCGTCCTCGTCGGTGCCGGCCAGCGCCGGGCGGCGCTTGAACAGGGTGATGGAAGAATCGACCTGGCTGAGAACGTACACGTCGCCGTCGCGGGAGATCAGGTCCGCAGGCGCGGTCAGGGCGTCGATCCCCGCCTCGCCCTGCCGGTCGCGCTCGATGAATCCCAGCTGCGGCGGCGGCGCGCGCCGCGAGAACAGCACCAGCGGACCCGTGCCGCCGGCCGAGCTGGCCGAGGTCACGATCACATGGCGGTTGTCGGGCGTGACCGCGAGGGCCGAAGGCAGGTCCAGCGCGGAGGCGGTGATCGCACCCGGGCCGCCGGTCTTGCGCAGCACCTCCTGGAAGGAAAGCAGACCGCCCGAATTCACCGACAGCCCGCCGCTGACGGGGTTGCGGCGCACGCTGAACAGCGCGTTCTTGACCTGATTCACGCCCAGCAGATGTTCGCCATCGGGCGAAAGCGCCAGCCGGACCGGGTTGCCGAGAAGATCGGTACCGGTGGCATCGAGACCCGGCAGCAGGGCCACGGAAAGGCCCGTCGCATCGGACTTGAGATAGCCGATGCGCGCCGCCGCACCGCTGCCGCCGTGCACATAGAGATCGCGCCCATTTCCGGCCAGCACCATGTCGTGGATGCCGGCCAGCCCGACGACCGCGCCGCCGAGCGGCGTTCCGGAAGGCGTCAGCGCACCCGCATTCGGGCCGGGACCGGCGATGTCGTAGCGCATCACCGCCGAAGTGGTGGTGGAAGCCACGAACAGGCGCGAGCCGGCGGTGTCGATCGCCATCGGCCCGGCGCTCACCGGTGCGGCCGCTCCCGCCGCCGGAACCGCGATGGGAAGCTGGTTGCTGGAATCGAAACGGTAGACCTGCACCAGGTTCTGGCCGGAGCCACTGTTGGAGCCGGCCACGTAGAGCCGGTCCGCGCTGGCCACGAGGCGGCGCGGCTGGTCGATGCCGACAAGCACCGAGCCTGCGTAGGAAAGGCGACCGTGCTCCGGATCGAGCGGGCTGGTGACGCGATGGAATGCCGCGATGCTGCCCTGTCCCGCGTTGCTCGACAGCACGTAGAGAACGGCCCCGTCGGGGCGCAGGGCCAGATCGATCGGATGGCCCATGTTGGCCACGGCGGCGCCGGTGTCGGAGGCGTCATCCACGCCCTCGACCTCGGTATCGATCGGATCCAGCGCGATGGCGCCGTAGCCCAGGCCCGGCGTGGCATTGCGGACATAGGCGAAGATCGTGGCGACATCGTCGACATTGCGGCCGACCACATAGGCGTGCCGCCCGTCCGCGGACAGCGCCAGCGCCTGTCCGGGGCGGCCGGCGGGATTGACCATCAGCGGATCGGAGGAATCCTGGCCCAGATAGGCGGTCAGGTTTCCGGGAACCGGGGAAACCGCCGCACAGGTCCACTCCACGTTCTGCAGCGCCCCGGGCATGATGTCGGTGACATGCACGTCATAGGCATCGTCCGGCCCTTCGTTGGCCACGCTGATGGCATAGGTATGGGCGCTGCCGGGGTGGGCCTGGTTCAGGCCATCGTCCTTGTCCACGTTCAGCGCGTAGCTGCTCTGCAGCGTGGTCGTGACGCTGGAATCCTTGGTGGAACCGCCCAGCATGACGCGCGCGGTATTGGTGACCTGCGCGCCGGCGGTCGAAGTGACCGGCACGGAGATCGCGACCACGGCGCGAGCGCCGGGCATCAGGTCCAGGGCAAGATCGCCCGCCTCGATCGGCCCGCTGCCTGCCGGCGCGCTGCACTTCGTGGCCTCGGGCGCCACCGCGGGCGCAGGCACGGGCACGGCGGTGCAGGTCCAGTTCGCCTGGGTGAAGTCGAAGTCGGTACCTGGCACCACCGGATCAATGAAATCGATCAGGGGCGCATGGCTTGGGCCGGTGTTGCTGGCGGTGATCTCGTAGCTGAGCGTGGTGACGCCGCCCGCATCCTGCCGTCCCAGCAGGCGCTTGTGGATGGCGAGCCGGCGGTCGGGAACCAGCGTGGTATCGACATGGCTGGAATCTGTGCCGCTGCTCGACCACTGCGCGGAAGCATCCAGCCCCATGCTGCCGGTTGCGCGCGGATCGACCATGCCGGTCACGGTGTAAACGACCTGGCTGTTGGTCGCGGCGGGCAGCACCGCGGTGGCGGAAAGCTGGTCCGCGTAGACCTTGGGCGTATCGGCGCTGGTGCCGCAGGTGCCTCCGGCATTGCAGCAGGCGCCGCCCGTGGCGCGGCACTGGACAAAGACCGTGCCCGGCACGAAGCCGATCGGATTGCCCGCGCTGGTCATCGGGTACTGCCCGGTCACGGCCACGGACGGCAGGTGTTCGTAGCCGGAATTGATCACGGTGATCTTGTAGCTGTGCAGTGCTCCCGGCACCGCGCTGCCCGCGCCCACGTTCTCGGCCAGGATCTCCGCCTTGGCCGTGTCGATCACGCCGACGGTCACGCCCGAGGTGCGGTCGTCCGGATCACCCACCGCCTGCACCGCGGTGCAGGTCATGCCGCTCGGGCAGCCGTTCACGGCGACCGTGGCGGTGTTGGCGACGCTGGTCGCACTGCTCGTCAAGGGCACGACGACGCGGGTCAGGACCCGGCTGCCGGTGCCCGCGCGCAGCGCGAACCCCTGGGCAATCTGCACCCCGTTGCCCAACACCAGATCCACCGGACAGTTGCCCGTCCCGGTTCCCGCGATCGGCGTGCCGCTACCGCCCTCATTCCCCTGCCAGCCCAGGGTGGAGGGGCACAGTTTCCAGCAAGGAGCGTTGCCCGTGGGCGTGCACTGTTCGCTGCTCGCGCCTCGAAGTTCGCTGCTGAAGGTGTCCGAGAGCAGGGCCTGGAAATCCTCTTTTTCCGGGGTACCCGGATCCGCATCGGCATTTCCGATGTCGCTGGGGCCGTCGTTGTAGAGCGTGATCTCGTAGTCGAACGAAGCGTTCCGGGCGATCGTGGTGATCGGCACGCCGTTCACCAGAGCGCGCTTTACCACGCGCAGCGCAGCGCGGCGAGCGATGTCGCGCGACTGGCTGGACTGGTTGTCCGAGTGGTTGATGTCGACCGGATCCGCAGCACTGCCGGACAGGGCGATGCTGGCATCCAGGCCAGCCTCCGGGTACAGCTCGCCCGAGCCGTGCGACACGCTGACCGCGTAGGTCAGCGTGCCGTTCAACGGCAGCGAGGCAACCGCGGCCTGATCGATCGGAGTCGATCCCGAGGCGGCCGGACAGGCGCTTCCGGCGCTGGCGGTGCAGGTCCACGAAATCGCCGCACCGGCAGCTTCCGCGCGTGCCAGCGAGAAGGTGAAGTTGCTGGCCGCATCCGGGCCGGCATTGGTCACCTTCACCTCGTAGTTCGCCGCGCAGCCCGGCGTGTAGTGCCCGTCATCGACATGGCAGGGATTCGGCGCCGTGCCGGTGGCCAGGGCCGTGGTCGTCACCTTGAGATTGGCCGCGCTGCGGCGGCTGCGGCCCGTGCTGGTGCTGGAATCGTTGCTGTTGTCCAGATCGACCAGCCCGCCCGACGGATCGGGCAACGCGATGCTGCCGGTCACGCCGACCGAGGTATGGCTGTCGCTCACGCCGTGCTGCACGGTCACGGTGAAGGTCAGCTTGCCACCCGATGGGAAACTCGTCACCTCGACATTGCCGAGCGGGCCTGCCGTGTTGGAAGGACACGTTGCACCGCCGGTACCCGAGCAGCTCAGGGTAAAGGCGCCCGCCGCCGCTTCGCTGCGCGCAATGCTCAGACGCGCGCCGTTGGCGGCATCCGGACCCTCGTTCTCGAAAACGACCTGGTACTGCGCCGCGCAGCCCGGCGTGTAGGTGCCGCTGTCCGCGGGGCAGTTGTTGACCGGGGAAGCCGTCGCCACGGCGCTGGCGCTGGCGGAAAGATCGGTGGCCGGGGTCCGCTCGAAGGTATGGCTGGCGCTGGCGGAGGTCGCGCCCGTCGCGCTTCCGGTAAAAGTTGCGGTCTTGTCGCCGGTGGCGGCGGCATCGAAATCGAGCGTCACCACCACGGTGAGCGTGCCGCCCACGGCGATGCTGGCGCTGGTTGGCAGGGCCGTGGCGCTGTCGCAGCTCGATCCCGCCGTGGCTGAACAGCTCACGCTGCTCATGCTGACGCCGGACGAGGGCAGGCTCGCCGCCAGTGCCGCGCCGGTGGCCGCGGTCACGGTGCCGCCGGAGCCGTTCTTGAACAGTACGGTCACGGTCTGCGACTGGCTCGGCACATAGTGGCTGTCCGGTGCCGGGGAAAAGCTCACGCTCAGGTCCGGCGCGGCACTTGCCGCCAGCGAGGTGCCTGCCAGCAGCGCACCGATGGCCAGCAGCCAGCCCAGGCGCCGACGGGTCGGCCGCCCTCTCTGGCTTCGTTCGGCCGTATTCATCGCTTGCCCGTCGCTGGCCGCATCGCCCGCGCTGCGCGCGCCATGCGTGTCGCACCGGCTCGCCCGGTGGAGAATCTGATTGGTCACGTCGATGTGCCCCTGGCTGCGCTCTTGCCGCAAGGCGCCTCACGGCGCCCCTCCCGACCGGCTCCTCGCGCGTTTTGCCATGATCTGGATCAAGAACGCGCGAAAGTCCCTCTTCACTGTCTTATAGCGAAGCAGGGCACGGTCTCCCATCAGCAGGAAGGACAGGCGGCAGGTTCTGGCCGACGAACGGTTTATTCAGCCAGTGATTCCCGTTCTCATCGAGACGGGTTTCGAGGGATCCTCACCCCGCCGCGCGAGGCGTGGGCTCCTGTAGAGCGCAGCTTGCCGCGCTGAGGGGATCAGCCCCCGCCGCGCGGGCGTGGGCTCCTGAGAGCGCAGCTTGCCGCGCTGAGGGGATCCGCCCCCCGCCGCGCGGGGCGTGGGCGATCAGTCCTCGGCGGACGGACGGGACTGGCGCGCGATGAGCCAGTCCCGCATCGCGGCGAGCACCTGCGCGGTCGCGGCATCCAGCGCCGCGACGGCCTCGCCCACTTCGCGCCCTGCGGCCGGCACGCGCGCCTCGAACAGGCGGCTGGCAACCGCCTCGCCGCGCGCCGCGTCGACCAGACTGGCCTTGACGCGCACCACCGCGACCGGCGCCTCGTCCAGCTCGATCTGGAAATCGCGCAGTTCGGCGAGCAGCGAGAAATCGTGCGCCAGGCCGCTGGCGGCGCGCTCGACGCCGGAGAGGCGACCATCGGCTTCGAATGCCTCCAGGATCGCCTTGCCGACCAGCCCCGGCAGCGGTTCGCTCCACTGCGCATCGGGGTAGACCTCGATCCGCGTGGCGTCGCGCCGCACCAGGATCCAGGGCGAAGCCAGCGGGCCGCTGGCCGCGGGTTTCTCCACGGCAAGCCGCAGCGCGATCGGCTCGGCGGGCGCATCCTCAAGCGCCGCCGGGCGGCTCAAACCGTAGAGCGCCACCGGGGATTTTTCCGGCAACACGGAGCAGGCGCCCAGCGAGAGCGCGGCGGCGAGGATCCATGCGTGCCTGATCACGGTTTGAACTCCTTGGGTTGGCGGTTGCCCAGCAGCAGGCCGTCGGAACGCGAAAGCCGCTCGGAAAGCTGCTGCAGCGAGGCCAGCGTGGCGCGCAGCTCGTCCAGCGTGGGTCCGACCTGGCGCAGGCCGCCCTGGCTGAAGCTGGACAGCGCGCCGCGATTGTCGGCCACCAGCCCGTCCAGGTTCGCGGCCAGGGCGTCGAGCCGGGTCACGGTCTGGCGCAGGTCGCCGACGAGCTCGGCGCCCGGCCCGTGCAGCAGCGTCTGCGCCGACCGCGCGGCGCCGTCGATGCTGGCGAGGGTGGACTTGAGCTGCCCGGAAGCGGCGGCAAGCTGCTGGATCGCCTCGCCCAGCGCCTGGCGCTCCTCGCCCAGCGTGGTGGCGAGCGCATCCAGATTGTTCAGCACCGCGCTGACGTGGGCGCGGTTCTCGGCCGAGAGCAGTTCGGAGATCCGCGTGACCACCTCGTTGATGTTGACCATGATGTCCTCGCCCGAAGCGGTGAACTTGGCCAGCGGGGACAGCGTGGCGGTGATCAGCGGAACGTCCTGGTCGAGCGCCAGCTGCGGGCTGTCGAGCGACCCTCCAGAGAGGCGGATGTCGGCTACTCCGGTCACGGCCGCGAAACCGAGCGTGGCCTCGGTGTCGCGCCGCATGAGGGTCGGGTCGGCGATGCGCACCCGCACCACCACGCGGGAAAGATCCTTCACATCCACCTTGAGCGAGGCCACGTCACCCACCGGCACGCCGTTGTAGGACACCACCGAGCCGCGGCTGAGCCCGATCACCGATTCGGAGAACACGATGTCGTAGAAACCGGCGTTGCGGTCGCGGCCGAAGCGCGCCAGCCACAGCAGGCTGGCCAGGGTGATCAGCACCACGACGATGGCGAAGGCGCCGATCAGCAGGTGGTTGGCACGGGTTTCCATGTTCAAGTCCTTGTCCGCGACGCGCTGGACTGCGCGGCGCGTCCGCGCGGTCCGTGGAAGTAGTCCTGGATCCAGGGATCGGGATGGCTGGCCACCGCTGCGAGCGTGTCGATGGCCAGCACGCGCCGCTGCGAGAGCACGGCCACCCGGTCGCAGATGGTGTAGAGCGTATCCAGATCGTGGGTGATGAGGAACACGGTGAGCCCCAGCGCATCGCGCAGGGTGAGAAGGAGCTGGTCGAAGGCGGCCGCGCCGATGGGATCGAGGCCGGCGGTGGGCTCGTCCAGGAACAGCAGCTCCGGGTCGAGCGCCAGCGCGCGCGCCAATGCGGCACGCTTGACCATGCCGCCGGAAAGCTGGGACGGATACTTTGCACCGGCCGAAGCGGGAAGACCGGCCAGCACCAGTTTGAGCGCCGCCAGCTTCGCCGTGCGATCCTCCGACAGGCAGTGCAGCTCGCGCATCGGCGCCTGCACGTTTTCGGCCACCGTGAGCGAGGAAAACAGCGCGCCGTACTGGAACAGCACGCCGCAGCGCCGGTCGATGCGGGCGCGTTCGTCCGCGCCCATCGCTGCGACGTCCTCGCCGAACAGCGCCACCTCGCCCGCGCGCGGGCGATTGAGGCCGATGATCGAGCGCATCAGCACCGACTTGCCGCTGCCCGAGCCGCCCACCACGCCGAGGATCTCGCCGCGACGCACGCCGAGATCGAGGTTCTCGTGCACCACCTGCGCGCCGAACTGGTTGCGCAACCCGCGCACGCGGATGACCGCATCTTCGCTCACCGCGCTCACCAGTCCATCTCCATGAAGAACACCGCCGCCAGCGCGTCGATCAGGATCACGACGAAGATCGACTGCACCACGCTGGAGGTGGTGTGCCGCCCGACCGATTCGGCACTGCCGGACACCTTGAAACCCTCCAGACAGCCGATCAGGGCGATCATCACCGCGAACACCGGCGCCTTGGACAGCCCGACCCAGAAGTGGCGCAGCTCGGTCACCTCCTGGATGCGGGCAAAGTACATGGTGGGCGAGATATCCAGCGCCAGCGCGCACACCACCGCGCCGCCGAGGATGCCGGCGAGCATCGCCAGCGCGGTGAGCATCGGCAGCGCCAGCAGCAGCGCCATGACCCGCGGCACCACCAGCACGTCCATCGGACTCATGCCCAGGGTGCGGATCGCGTCGATTTCCTCGCGCGCCTTCATCGAACCGATCTGCGCGGTGAAGGCGCTGCCCGAGCGTCCGGCCACCATGATCGCGGTCAGCAGCACGCCGAACTCGCGCAGGAAGGAATAGGCGATCAGGTCCACGGTGTAGAGCGTGGCGCCGAATTCGCGCAGCACCGTCGCGCCCAGGAAGGCCACCACCGCGCCGACGAGGAAGGTCAGCAGGGCGATGATGGGAACGGCGTTGAGCCCGGTCTGTTCGATCTGCACCACCAGCGGCGTGAGCCGCCAGCGGCGCGGTGAAACCAGCACCCCGGGCAGGGTCGCCAGCAGCAGGCCGAGGAAGGCGACGAGGCGCAGCACGCCGCCCCAGACCTCGGCCAGCGCCGTGCCGATGCCCGCCACGAAGCGCCGCAGGCCGCCCGGCCCCGCGGGGCACGGAGCCGCCTGCGCGTTCGCCCCGGAAACGGCCGCCAGCAGGCGCGCGTTGGCCGGCGCCAATCCGTGCAGCGCACCGACGCCCGCCTCGCCCACCAGTTCGAGCAGGAGGCTCGCGCCGGCGGTGTCGAGACGGCCGAGCGAGCCGGCATCCACGCGCGCCGGCACGCCCAGGCCTCTCGCCCGAGCCACCGATTGCTCCAGCAGCGGCAGGTGCGCCAGGGTCCAGTCGCCGGACAGGCGCAGCATGCCCTGCGCATCCGGGCCGTCGAGACTGGGGACGTTCACGTCGGCGCCCTCATGCACCCAGGCACCAGTGCCAGGGCTCGTACACGATGCCGTGCGGGTTGCCGCGCGGATAGCTCATCGAAAACCCGAAGCGCGCGGCCTTCGCGGTGAGCCAGTCGAACTCGGGCGTCGCCTCGAAACTTTCTTCGGCGGGCGGTTCGCCCGGCGTGCCGATGTCCAGCGCCCGCCCGCCGTGGTGCTCGCTGTAGCCGGGCGCGGCGTTGACCGCGAGGATGTCCTCCAGCCTCTGCCCGCGCGCCAGCTTGCGGCGGAAGATTCCGAGCTGGTAGGCGTGGCTGCGGTAGCCGGAGATGGCCTCGAGCGCAACACCGTCCGCGGCCGCCGCGGCGCGCATCCGCATCCAGCCGCGCGCCGCCGCCGCCGTCAGCCACAAGGGTCTGCGGTAGCGATCGAATCCGGCGAAAGCGAGGCTCGCAGGCTCGGGAACCACCGGAAGACCGCGCGCCTCTCCATAGTCCGCCCCGATCCCCAGTCCGACCAGCAGCAGGCGCAGCGGCGCCAGCGGCAGGGTGGCTTCGCCGGCGGCGGGCGCGTGATCCAGACGATCCAGCAGCTCGCCCTCGGCCATGGGTCCCAGCGCCGCGCGCAGCGCGTGCGGCTGCAGGGCCAGGACGCGCCCGCCCTTCACCGCTCCCAGCCAGCGCCCGTCGCGCTTGCGCCGCAGCAGCCAGCGCGCGCCCGCCAGCGCACGCACCGTCGCGCTGCCGCGGCCCTGCATCAGGCCGGCGGGCAGCGCCTCGATGCGTTCGAAGTTGATCAGACGGCACGAATCCCTGCGCATGGGATCAGGGTACCGGAACCCGGGCACGCGGCCCCAGCCCCGCAGCGGAACGCCCAAGCGCATCGAGCAACTCCTGCGGCTTTTCCACGCTCAGCACGAGGGCGCGCTCGCCGCCGCGCTCGGGCAGGACGAGGACGCGGCGGCGCTCGGTCAGGGCGCAGAACAGGCGGCGCTTCAGCGGCCGGCCGCGGAAGTGGCCGACCGCCACGCCGGGCAGCCCGATACCGTTGAGCTTGATCCGCGGTGCGAACTCGCTGGAGGCGTCCAGCGCGAGGACTCGCGCGGCCGCCAGGTCCAGATCGGAGAGCGCGACGCGGCGGCGGTAGCCGCTGGCGCGCACGCGCAGTACGCCGTCTTCGAGCCGCACCTGCATCCGGTGCAGGCCGAACCAGAGCAGGCCCGCCAGCAGGATCATTCCGGCTCCCGCGGCCGTGGTGATCCAGAGGCCGGCCGCAGGCATTCGTCCGGAGGTGCCAAGCGCGAGCACAAGGACGATCGTCAGCGCGGGCAGGACGGCGATCAGCGCCACGAGGCTGACGCGCGCCGACTTGCCGGGCGGCGCGATGGCGAAATCCCGTTTCACGGCGCGGTGCCCACGAAGGCCGTGATGTCCTCGACCACACCCGTGTCCACCTGGCCCGCGACCGCGTACTCCGCCGGTTCGGGCGCGCCTGCGCCGGCGATCATCAGGTGGTTGAGCGCCGGGTAGAAGGCGAACTGCACGCGCGCAATTCCGTCGAAGGCCTCGTGCCAGCGCGCGAAGTCGCCGTCGACGGTGACCTGGTAGTCGCGCCCGCCCTGCACCACGAGGATCGGCTGGGGAAGCGCGCGCGCGGTGGCGACGGGATCGTAGCCGCGCAGGTCGATCCAGTAGCGCGCGGGCAAGCCGAGCAGGGTGTCGGCCGCGGGTTCGCTCCCGGCGAGCGTGGCGACGGCGGCGGCCTGCGCCGCAAACTGCTCGATCTGCTCGCGCTCGTCCTCGTCGAGCTTCCCGTCGAGGTCGGCGAGGTAGCGCACCTGCTCGACCACGATATCCTGCAAGGGTCGCGCAGGTGCCGCCAGCAGGATCAGCCCGGCCAGGTCCGGTGCGCGCTCGGCGATGCGCGGGGCCATCATCGCGCCCAGGCTGTGGCCCAGCAGGAAGACCCGTTGCGGGTCGATGCCGGCGTGCGCGCGAAGCTGCGAAACCGCGCGCGCCGCGTCGTCGACCGTTTCCTCGTCCACGGTGAAGTCGCCGGAAGCGAACGCCTCCGGATGCGCGCGGGTGCGCTTTTCATAGCGCAGGCTCGCCACCCCGCGCTCGGCCAGCGCGTGGGCAAGGTCACGGAACGGGTGGTTGGGGCCGACGGTTTCGTCGCGGTCGTGCGGGCCGGAGCCGTGCACCATCACCACCGCGGGGAACGGCCCGCTCCCGCGCGGCAGGGTCAGCGTGCCCTCCAGCGCAGAAGCGCCCTCGCCCACCGCGAACGGCGTTTCGACGAAGCGTTCGTTCGCCACGGGCGTCGGCGCCGGCGCCGGTACCGACTGCTTCGCCGGCACGAGGCGGAACCCGCTGATCTTCCCGTCCGAATCCACGGCGATGCGCGCGTCGAGCGCGGCCGGACCGAAGATCAGCGTGGAGGTGACCACGGGCGTTCCACCCACGAGTTCGCCGCGCAGCGGGCTACGCGATTTGCGCGCGCCGAGCTGGGCCGCAAGCGCCTCCCAGATCTTCTGCAGCTTGCCCTCGGCCAGCGCCTCGCGCACCTGCGGGGTGGTGCGGGCAAGCGCTTCTTCGTAGCGGCCGGCGTCGAGGTCGTCGAGGAAGGCTTCGCCGAGGCGCAGGTGTTCCGGATCGGCCCGCGCGCTGACCGCCGGCGGCATCAGCAGGGACTCGAACAGCCACACCGCGCTGAAATAGACGCCGGCAAGCGAACCCAGCGCCAGCACGACCACGACCAGCTTGCGGTTCATGATTGCAGTCTCACAGCGGGCGCTTCAGGAACAGCGTGACCACGACGCCGTAGAGCAGGGAATTGACCAGCTCCCAGCCGTCCCGCCCTTCCCGGTTCAGCGTCTCGGTCACCTCGTCGGGGCGGAATTCTCCCCAGATGCTCGGGGTGACGGTGACGACCTTGTATTCCCAGCGTTCACTGCGCATTTTCGTCTTCTCCCTCGTCGATTTCCGGCGCCGCCGGCGCGGCTGGCGACAGGCGCCCGGCCTTGCGCAGCGCGGCGCGCAGCACGTATTCGATCTGCGCGTTCACCGAACGCAGCTCGTCATCCGCCCACGCCTGCACCGCCGCCAGGACGTCGGCATTGATGCGCAGCGGATAGGCCTTTTTTTCTTTCATGGGATTGGGGATCGGGGATTCACGGGGGCGGGAGGGGGGAGGCTTTTCCCATTCCCCATTCCCGGGCCTCAATACAGCGAGCCGGTGTTGAGCACCGGCTGGGCGGCGCGGTCGGAGCACAGCACCACCAGCAGGTTGCTCACCATCGCGGCGCGGCGCTCCTCGTCGAGGTCCACCACGCCGCTCTTCTTCAGCTCGTCGAGCGCCATCTCCACCATGCTCACCGCGCCGTACACGATGCGGGTGCGCGCGGCGACCACGGCCTCGGCCTGCTGGCGCTGCAGCATGGCCTGGGCGATTTCCGGGGCGTAGGCCAGGTGGCTGATGCGCGCCTCGATCACCTCCACGCCGGCGCGCGCCAGGCGCTCGGAAATCTGCACCTTGAGGTGCTCGGACACTTCCTGCGGATGGCTGCGCAGGGCGATGCGGTCGCCGTCGTGCTGGTCGTAGGGGTAGCTCGAGGCCATCGCGCGCAGCGCCGCCTCGGACTGGATGTGGACATAGCTTTCGTAGTCGTCGACGTTGTAGACCGCTTCGGCCGAGTCCACCACCTGCCAGACGATCACCGCGGCGATCTCGATCGGGCTGCCTTCCAGCTCGTTGACCTTGAGCTTGCCGCTCTCGAAGTTGCGCACCCGCAGCGACACCTTCTTGGCCGAATAGAACGGGTTGTTCCAGCGCAGGCCGCTCTCCTTGACCGTGCCTGCGTACCTGCCGAAGAGGCTCAGCACGCCGGCCTGGTTGGGCTCGAGGGTGTAGAAGCCGGCCAGGCTCACCAGCAGCGCCAGCCCGAGGAGGATCGAGGCGACGACCATTCCCGGCGTCGCGCCACCGATGACGGCGAGAAACAGCGCCGCGCTGCCCAGCAAGCCCAGCAGCACCAGAAGCAGGACGGGGATTCCCGGCAGGGATTTCTTGGCGATCTCGTGCATGACGCTCTCCTTGTTTGCGGATTTATGATATCACTTAGATATCATCTTGCAATACGAGTCACCCCTCCCGATGTGACCCGCTCGCCATCGACCCCCAGCCAGTAGTGGATCAAGGGCGCAGGCAGGCGTTCGGAACTGATCCAGAGCGCATCTTCCCGCGCGTCGAAGCCCATCCCTTCGGCCTGCGCCATCCACGGCAGGTCGAGCCGGCGCGGCGGCTGGCGCAGCGCCTGCGCCCAGCCCTGAGCGTGGCGCGGCCACAGGTAGAGGTGGCGATAGCTCATCACCGCGAACAGGGCGCCGTCGGCGCGGATGTCGGCCGCGGTGATCTGGCCGCGATACTTGCCGTAAACCGGATTCTTCTCGCGATCCTCGGCGCTGGGCTGGAGGATGCCGGCAAGCGTTCCGAGCGGCTCGGCCACCTGCACCGCCCCGGCGTCGTCGGGAAAAAGCGGCAGGCGGAACAGTTCGGGCGGGACGCGTTTCTTGGATACGAGGTAGACCGCGCCCTCGCCCGCATCCACCGCCACCGCCTCGCAGTCGCGCGGACCGTCCGGCCAGCGGAAGCGGATCGTGCGCACGGCATCGGCGCGCCCGTCCTCCAGCGCCTCGGGTTCCTCGACCAGATGCAGCGCCAGCTCGCGGCGCAACCCGCCGTTGTCGCCAGTGTCTGCCACCAGCAGGAAGGCACGCCCGTCCCGCTCGAAGCTGGCCAGGTCTTCCCAGTCCACATTCGGCACCGGAAGGTCCAGCCGTGCACGCACGCGGCCGTGCGCATCCACCGCGAACAGGGCGCTGGAGGCACCGCTGTCGTTGTGGACCCAGACGATGCCCGGATGCCGGCGCGAGACCGCCAGCCCGCTGACCTCCGCCAGCCGCGCATCGGTGAGGAGGGCCGAAAGCCGTGCGCCTTCGGGAAGTTCCGCCGGGCCGTTCGAAGCAGGTTGCGGCGCGAGCGCCGGATTCGCCGACGCATGCGCGAGGAAAAGAAGCAGGGTCAGGAGGGAAGTCGCGCGCACCATCGCGATGATGATGCCACGCCCGCAGCCCGGACGATCCCGCGCTGCGCCAGGCCAGTCCGGAAAAGCAAAAGGCCTCCCGCGCGGGAGGCCTTTCGTTCGCAGCTGCGCATCCGGGCGGGCGAGGCGGTGGAGGCATCCACCGCCTGCCCCGCACCGCCCGTCCGGGGCGATGCGGCCGGATCGGGCCTTACTCGA
>CAUJIN010000055.1 GCA_963205495.1 Pseudomonadota bacterium | reverse complement strand
GTGCGGATGCCCAGACGACGGCAGGTCGAGATCACCCTGCAGGCGATCTCGCCGCGGTTGGCGATGAGGACGGTGTCGAAGGGACGTGTGCTCATGGGGATCTCTCCACGCCGGCAGCAGCGCATGGCGGCGTCTCTTGGCTAAAAGTGGTTATACTGGCGATACCATGAAAATCGTTCTGGACACGTCGGTCCTGATCGCAGCCACGCGTTCGCGCCGCGGTGCCAGCCACCGCCTGCTGACGATGCTGCCCTCGCCCGGGTTCGACGTGGCGCTCTCGGTCCCGCTCTACATGGAATGGATGGCGGTAATGAGCAGGCCCGAACATCTGCCGTCGGGCATGACGGCCACCGATGCGGAAGCCTTCCTGCGCTATCTGGCCTCGATCTGCATCCCGCAGGAGATTCATTTCCTCTGGCGTCCGTTTCTGCGGGATCCTAACGACGACATGGTGCTCGAATGCGCCGTGGCATCGGGCAGCCGCTACCTGCTGACGCACAACGTCAAGGATTTTTCCGGCACCCGAACGCTTGGCGTTCACGCCATGACTCCCGCCGATTTTCTCCGACTGATGGATTGACCATGACTGCTCTTACCATTCGCCTGCCCAATTCGGTGCACCAGAAGGTCAAGGATCTGGCGCAGCGGGACGAGGTTTCCATCAACCAGTTCATTGCCAGCGCCGTGTCCGAGAAGATGGCCGTGGTGCTGACGCTGGACTACCTCAGGAACGAGGCGGCGAACGCCAGGCGCGAAGACTTCCTGCGCTTTCTCGATGCCGCTCCCGACGCGCAGCCCGAGGCCGGCGACGAGCTCTGACCCAGGCGTACCGGCAAGCTTGCCGTGGTCCGTCTCGAAGCTTCGCCTTCGGCACGCCGCACCGCGCGGAATCCTCATCAGTCGGTCCTTGTCCACGCCGCCCCGCGCTTTTCCAAGAACGCGCTCAGCCCTTCACGCGCCTCGTCGGTGGCGCGGATCGAGGCGATGGCGTCGGCGGTCTCGCTGATCAGCGCTGCGTCGATGGGGCGATCCGAGAGTTCGGCGATAAAGCGCTTGGCCCGGGCCTGGGCCTGCGGGCCGCCGGTGCCGAGCGCGGCGGCGATCTCGGCGATCTTGCCATCGAGTGCGGCCTCGCCGACGACCTCGTGGACCAGGCCGATCTCGCGGGCGCGCTCGGCGCCGATGCGCTCGGCGCTCTGGAAGTAGCGCTGGCACTGGCGCGCGCCGATGGCGCGCAGTACGTAGGGGCCGATGGTGGCCGGGATCAGGCCGAAGCGGACCTCGGAGGTGGCGAAAACCGCGCGCTCGCTGGTTACGGCGATGTCACAGGCGCAGGCCAGGCCCATGCCGCCGCCCAGCGCCGCGCCGTGTACCCGCGCGATCGTGGGCTTCGGCAGCTCGGCCAGGGTGCGCAGCATTTCCGCAAGCTGCTTCGCGTCGGCGAGGTTCTGCTCGTAGCCATAGCCCGCGGCGCGGCGCATCCAGTCGAGATCGCCGCCGGCGGAAAAGCTCTTGCCGCGCCCGGCCAGCACCACGACGCGCACGGAGTCGTCTTCTCCCAGCGTGCGCAGGCCGTCCGTGATCGCGGCGATCAGGTGTTCGTCGAAGGCATTGTGCTTGTCGGGGCGGTTGAGCCACAGCGTGGCGAGGCCGCCATCGCGTTCGATCTGGACCAGTTCCTGGGTCATCGCCTCACATCCTGAAAATGCCGAAATCGGTGGCTTCGTTCGGCGCGTTGAGCGCGGCCGAGAGCGCCAGGCCCAGCACGTCGCGGGTTTTGGCGGGATCGATCACGCCGTCGTCCCAGAGCCTCGCGCTGGCGTAGAAGGGATGGCTCTGGTGCTCGAACTTCTCGCGGATCGGCGCCTTGAAGGCGTCTTCCTCCGCCTGCGGCCAGATGCCGCCCTTGGCCTCGATGCCGTCGCGCCGCACCCGCGCCAGCACGCTGGCGGCCTGCTCGCCGCCCATCACGCCGATGCGCGCGTTGGGCCACATCCACAAAAAGCGCGGCGAATAGGCGCGCCCGCACATGCCGTAGTTGCCGGCGCCGAAGCTGCCGCCGATGACCACGGTGAGCTTGGGCACCTTGGCGCAGGCCACCGCCATCACCATCTTGGCGCCGTCGCGGGCGATGCCGCCGTTCTCGTACTTGCGCCCCACCATGAAGCCGGTGATGTTCTGCAGGAACACCAGCGGGATGCCGCGCTTGGCGCACAGTTCGACGAAGTGCGCGCCCTTGAGCGCGGACTCGGAGAACAGGATGCCGTTGTTGGCGACGATGCCGACCGGGTAGCCGTGGAGGTGCGCGAAGCCCGTCACCAGCGTCGTGCCGTAGCGGGCCTTGAACTCGTCGAAGCGCGAGCCGTCGACGAGGCGCGCGATCACCTCGCGCACGTCGAAGGGCTTGCGGGTATCGGCCGGGATCACGCCGTACAGCTCCTCCGCCGGATAGAGCGGCGCCTCGGGTTCGCGCACCGCGAGCCGCCCGCGCTTTTCCCAGTTGAGGTTGGCGACGATGCGCCGCACCTGGGCCAGCGCGTGGCGGTCGTCCTGGGCGAAGTGGTCGGCCACGCCGGAAATGCGCGTGTGCACGTCGGCTCCGCCGAGATCTTCCGCGCTCACGTCCTCGCCCGTGGCCGCCTTCACCAGCGGCGGGCCGCCGAGGAAGATCGTGCCCTGTTCCTTCACGATGACGGTCTCATCGCTCATCGCCGGGACATACGCCCCGCCCGCGGTGCACGAGCCCATCACGCAGGCGATCTGCGGGATGCCCTGCGCCGAGAGCGTGGCCTGGTTGTAGAAGATGCGGCCGAAGTGGTCGCGGTCAGGAAAGACCTCGTCCTGCAGCGGCAAAAACGCGCCGCCCGAATCGACCAGATAGACGCACGGCAGGCGGTTCTGCGCGGCGATTTCCTGCGCGCGCAGGTGCTTCTTCACCGTGATCGGGTAGTAGGTGCCGCCCTTGACCGTGGCGTCATTGGCCACGATCACGCACTCCACGCCCTCGATGCGGCCGATGCCCGCCACCAGCCCCGCGCAGGGCACCTCGTCCTCGTAGAGCTCGTGTCCTGCGAGCGGGGCGATCTCCAGAAAAGGCGAGCCCGGATCGAGCAGGGCGTCGATGCGGTCGCGCACCAGCAGCTTGCCGCGGGAAACGTGGCGCGCGCGCGCCTTCTCGCCGCCGCCCTGCATGGCCTTGTCGAGCACCTTAGCCAGCGCATCGGCCTGCGCGCGCATCGCCGCGGCGTTGGTGCGGAAGGCTTCGCTGCCGGGCTGGAGCGAACTGCGAAGGACGCTCATCGCGCGCCCTCCTGGAAGAGCTCGCGGCCGATCAGCATGCGGCGGATCTCGCTGGTGCCCGCGCCGATCTCGTAGAGCTTGGCGTCGCGCCACAGCCGCCCGGTGGGGTAGTCGTTGATGTAGCCGTTGCCGCCCAGGATCTGGATCGTCTGGCCGGCCATCCAGGTGGCCTTCTCGGCGGCGTAGAGGATGGCGCCGGCGGCGTCCTTGCGCGTGGTCTGGCCGCGGTCGCAGGCGCGGGCCACGGCGTAGACGTAGGCGCGGCAGGCGTTGAAGCCCACGTACATGTCGGCGAGCTTGCCCTGGATGAGCTGGAACTCGGCGATGCTGCGGCCGAACTGCTTGCGCTCGCGCGAGTACGGCAGGGCCACGTCGAGGCAGGCGGCCATGATCCCCAGCGGGCCACCCGAGAGCACCAGGCGCTCGTAGTCCAGACCGGACATCAGCACCCGCACGCCCTTGTTCACCTCGCCCAGCACGTTCTCGACCGGCACCTCGCAGTCGCGGAACACCAGCTCGCAGGTGTTGGAGCCGCGCATGCCGAGCTTGTCGAGCTTCTGCGCGGTGGAAAACCCCTTGAAGCCCTTTTCCACGAGGAAGGCGGTGATGCCCTTGGAGCCGGCGGCGACGTCGGTCTTGGCATAGACCACCAGGGTGTCGGCGTCCGGGCCGTTGGTGATCCACATCTTGTTGCCGTTGAGCACGAACCGGTCGCCGCGACGCTCGGCGCGCAGCCGCATCGAAACCACGTCCGAACCCGCTCCCGGCTCGCTCATGGCGAGTGCGCCGATGTGCTCGCCGGAAACCAGCTTCGGCAGGTATTTCGCCTTCTGCGCGGGGCTGCCGTTCTTGCGCAGCTGGTTGACGCACAGGTTGGAGTGGGCGCCGTAGGAAAGCCCGATCGAGGCCGAGGCGCGGGAGATTTCCTCCATTGCAACCACATGGGCGAGGTAGCCCATGTTCGTGCCGCCGTATTCCTCCTCGACCGTCAGGCCAAGAAGGCCCATCTCGCCAAGCTCGGGCCACAGGGCGTTGGGGAAGGCGT
This sequence comes from Pseudomonadota bacterium, assembly GCA_963205495.1. Lineage (GTDB taxonomy): Bacteria > Pseudomonadota > Gammaproteobacteria > Xanthomonadales > Xanthomonadaceae > Denitratimonas. Next base: position 4,278 of record CAUJIN010000055.1, on the reverse strand, counting down.
TGCTGCGGTCGGTTTCCTCGGCGAGCGGGGCGATGCGCGCCTGCGCGAACTCGCGCACCGCATCGCGCAGCGCGTCGATGGTTTCACCCAGGCCAAAGTCGAATGCGGTGTGCGACATCGGAAGTCTCCCTGCGGCCGCGCGGCCGCCAGATGGTGCGGACAGGCGCCGCCCGTCCCGCGTCGCCAATGGAATGAATCCTAATTCATTTTTTCATGCGACGGAACGCGGAGCGCCGTCGCGCTCCCGTAGAATGCACCCGAACCGGAACACGGAACGCCGATGGCCTACCGCCGCACCCGCCTGATGGAAGAACGCCTCGCCGGCAACCGCGAGCGCATCCTGCGCGCGACGCGGCGGCTGATCGCCGAGGGTGGATTCCGCAACGCGCAGATCGCCGCGGTGGCGGCGCAGGCGGAGGTCTCCACCGGCACCATCTACCGCTATTTCCCGTCCAAGGCCGAGCTGTTCGTGGAAGTGCTCACCGCCGCGGTGGACCACGAAATCGACATCCTGCGCGAGGTCATCGCCTCGCGCTCCACCGCGCGCGGGCAGCTCGAGGCCGCGGTGGCGTCCTTCGTGCGCCGCGCGCTGACCGGGCCGAACCTGGCGTGGGCCTTCATCGCCGAACCTGCGGAGCCGGAAGTGGATGCCGAGCGCATCCGCGGGCGCAAGCGCTTCGGCGACGTGTTCAAGGCGGTACTCAAGCGCGGCGTGGCAGCGAAGGAGTTTCCGAAGCAGGACCTGGACGCCAGCGCCGCCTGCATCGTCGGCGCCTTCACCGAGGCCCTGGTCGGACCGATCGGTCCCAGCCGCAAGACCCTGCGCGACAAGGAACACCTGGTGCGCGCGATCTGCGCCTTCTGCACGCGCGCGGTGACGCAGGAGCCCGCAGGCGACGCCCGCTAGCCGCGCGTCCGCCACGCATCGGGGAGCTATTCCAGCGGCAGCGCGCGCGCCTGGCGCAGCTGGTACGGCGGGATCTCTCCCGCGTCGTTGCTCCAGCTCCCGCGCACGTGGTTGAGGATGGCGAGCAGGTCGGCCTCGGGCATGCGGTCGGCGAAGGGCGGCATGGTGTGCGGTTCGGGATTTCCCGGCGTGGTGGGCGGCGCGGCGCCGAACAGCACCACGCGCATCAGGTTCACCGGATCGCTCGCCACCACCTGCGGATTGCCGTCCAGCGGCGGATACACCCGCGCGCGCCCACGGCCATCGCGGCCGTGGCAGTCGGCGCAGTGCTTTTCGTACAGCGCGGTACTGGCCGGGCCGACCGTCTGGCGCGCCGGACGCGCGGGCGGGGCGGGGCGCTGCGGCAGCGGCGGCAGGCTGAGGAGGTATTCGGCGATGGCGCGCGCGTCCGATTCGGTGAGGTGCCGCAGGCTCGAACCCACGACTTCGGCCATCGGCCCGTAGGCGCTGGCCTGCGGAGCCACGCCGGTGCGCAGGTAGCCGGCGAGATCGTCGCGGCTCCAGTGCGCGAGCGATTCGCGGTCCAGCGGCGGGGCGACCCAGCCCTGCCCGAGAATGCGTCCGCCGACGAAGCGACGCGAACGATCCAGCGCGCCCAGACGGCCGCGCTCGCCGTGGCACATGGCGCAGTGCGCGATGCCTTCGACCAGATAGCGCCCGCGGTTCCAGGCTTCGCCGCGCGCGTCGTCGAAACGCAGCGCCCAGGGGCGATGGAGCAGCATGCGCCAGCCGATCAGGGCGGGGCGCCATCCGGCCAGTCCTTCCAGCGTGTTTTCGGGCGGCGCGCCCGCGACCTCCGGCTGCTGCCGCAGCCAGGCGAAGATCGCATCGGCATCGTCCGCCGAAAGGTGCTGGAAGCTCTCGAACGGAAACGCCGGATACAGCAGCCCGCTGCGGCCCACGCCGTGCGCGAGCGCGTGGCGGAACTGCGCGGCGGTCCAGCGACCGATGCCGTGCTCGGGGTCGGGCGTGAGATTGCTCGAATACAGCGTGCCCCAGGGCGTGCGGAAGGCGCGCCCGCCCGCCAGCGGCTTGCCGCCGCGCGCGGTGTGGCAGGCCGCGCAGTCACCGAGGCGCGCGAGGTATTCGCCGCGCGCCAGCGTCGCTGCATCCGCGGACGGGGTCTCGGCGTCCTCGTCGGGTACCGAAAGCGCGGCCAGGCCGCCTTGTTCCGCAATCAGGAAGCCCGTCACTACCGCGAGCAGGACGAACAGCGGAAACCCGAAGGCCATCAGCAGGGTGGCAAGGCTCGGTCCCTTGGGCGCGCTCACGGCGCCACCCCGCGCGCGGGATCGAAGCGCGTCGCCCCGCCGCAGTCGAGCGGCAGCGGTTCGGCGCTGGCTTCCAGCGGGCGCGAATCCGGCTCGGGCACTAGCCCGGCGAGGTAGGTGGCGATGCGGCGAACCTCGGCCGGATCGAGACGCGCAACCACCCGCGCCATGCAGTCGGGCTCGATCGAATGGCGCGCGCCGGTCATCCAGCCGCCGAGCTGGGCGATCAGGTAGTCGGTCGGCAGGCCCGCCAGCGCCGGCACGCCCGGTTCACGTCCCTGCAACTGCGGCCCGTGACAGCTTGCGCAGGCGGGGAGCTCCCGCCCGCGGTCGCCCTCGTGAACGAGATTTTCCGCGCGGCTGCGGTCGGCCGCGGACTGCGCCGGCGGCGGCGCGTGCCGCGGCACCACGCCGGGCTGGGCGGCGAAGAAGCTCGCGATGCGCGCCAGCCAGGCGTCGTCCCAATTACGCATCAGGTAGACCATCTGCGGATAGTGGCGTCGCCCGTCGCGGAAGCCCTGCATCTGCGCGAACAGGTAGCCCGCCGGTTTGCCGGCCAGGTGCGGGTAGTACTCCGAACCGGGCGCGCCCTCGCCGCGCGGCCCGTGGCAGGCGGCGCAGGCGGCCAGCCGCTCGGCCATTGCCTCGTCGTCCAGATCGGGCAGTGCGCCCGCGGGCAGCGCGAACGCCATCAGGGCAAGCAGGGCGAAAAGTCTCATCGGGGCAGACTAGCGCCCTGGGCCACGGTCGCGCCAGCCGGGACGATGCCGTCGGGAACGGACTTCCGGGAAACTCGACGCCCCGACGCGCGCGCGCCGCGCCGGGGCGCTGTCCGTCGCGGCTACGGCCCTTCGAGTCCGTCCTTGAACAGCGTATCCGCACCGCAGTCCACGCCGGCCTTGGCCATGCGGCCGATCAGGCTGAAACGGCCTCCTTCATGCAGGCTGCCGGCGCTGTCCTGCGCGGAAAAGCGCGACTGCATCCGGAAGGAGCCGCCTTCCAGCGGCGCGGCTTCCACCGCCGGCGCGGACTTGAGCTTGAAGCGGGCCGGCGGCGGGCCATCGGCCGCACCGGCGACCGATGTTCCCGCGAGGAGCAGCCCCGCCGCGGCGAGCGCCGCGTGCAGCCAGTAACTGCCCATGGCTCACCTCCCGCGGCGCGATTCGAGGCGGGAGAGCCGCGCGGAGAGGGCGTCGAGCTGTCGGCGATGCTCCGCGCGAAGACCGGAGAGCTCGCTGCGCAGCCGGGCGTTTTCCGCCTTTACCGCGGCGTTGTCGGTTTCCAGCTGCTCGATCCGCACGTCGCTCTCCGCCTTGAGGTCGCGGATCGCCTCCACCGCCAGCGCCTCGAAGCCTATCGTGGCCACCGAGAGGTGCCCCTCGGCATCGGCCACCGACACCCAGTTCGGCAGCACTTCCTGCACCTCCTGCGCGATGAAGCCCATGCGCGGGCCGGGCGCGTTCATCGACTTGGCCGGATCGAGGTACTCGAACACGTGCCCGCGCAGGCCCAGCAGGGTATCGAGCGGCCGCGCGATCGGGGCGATGTTCTTCTTCAGCCGCGCGTCGGAGAGGTTGCCCACCGCACCGTTCTGGACATACGTGGTGCCATCGCTGCCGATCTTGAATCTCGGGTAATACCCCGGGGCTCCCGTGCGGGCATCCACTTCGCTGATGAAGAACTCGCCGGGGTTGCCGCCCGTGCCCGGCACGGTCGCCACGTTGTAGCCCCGGTTGGTGTCCGGCATCAGGATCACGTCGACGTTGCTTTCCGTGCCACCCGCGCGGTTCCGGATCACCAGCTCGCTGTTGCCCAGGTTGGATGCGGCACCCAGCGTGGCCGTATTGATTCCCACGCCGCCGCTGGCTCGGATCAGGAACTGGTTGGGGCCAGTTGTGGTGAGGGTACTGCCCAGATTGTCGGACCAGACGAAGCTGCCTTCATCGCCATCGGAATCGCCAGACAGGTCGACACCACCGCATCCCGAACCACTTCACCGGAGACGGAACCCGGGCGGATTTTGGCTCTCCAGCCACCTGC
>CAUJIN010000054.1 GCA_963205495.1 Pseudomonadota bacterium | reverse complement strand
GTGCAGGAAACCCACATCGTGCGCAGCTCCGAGCCGCACTACGACTGGGACGACACCCTGTACCTTTCCTGGGAGGCCGGCTCGGCCGTGGTGCTGCCGACATGAACACGCGGCAAGCCGTCGGCATCGGCGGGTTCTGGGATCAGGTGGTACGCAACCTCTTCCGCTGGTTCGGCGCCATCGGGCAGGAGTTCCGCACACATCGCGGGCGCATCTTCGTCATCGCGATCCCGATGCTCTGGCTCGGGCTGTTCTTCCTGGTGCCTTTCGTCATCGTGATGAAGATCAGTTTGGCCACGCCGCTGTTCGGCCAGACGCCGCCCTACTCGCCCCTGTTCGACCACGCAGAAGACGGCGCGCTCACGCTGCGCATCACCTGGGCCAACTACGCCGCGCTGCTCAAGGACAGCCTGTACCTCAAGGCCTACCTCAACTCGCTGCTGTTCGCCAGCGTCTCCACCACGCTCACCCTGCTGATCGGCTACCCCATCGCCTACGGCATCGCGCGCGCCACGCCGGTCTGGCGGATGATGCTGCTGGTGGGCGTGATCCTGCCGTTCTGGACCAGTTCGCTGCTGCGCACCTACGCCATGATCGGCATCCTCAAGACCAACGGACTGATCAACCAGTTCCTGCTGTGGCTGGGAGTGATCGACCAGCCGCTGGACCTGCTCTACACCAACCTCGCCGTCTATATCGGCATCGTCTACAACTACCTGCCCTTCATGATCCTGCCGCTCACCGCCAACTTGATGCGGCTGGATTTCACCCTGCTGGAAGCCGCCGCCGATCTGGGCGCGCGCCCGTGGCAGGCGTTCATGCGCATCACCTTGCCGTTGTCGCTGCCGGGCATCATTGCCGGCGCGATGCTGGTGTTCATCCCGGCGGTGGGTGAGTTCGTGATCCCGGACATCCTCGGCGGCCCGGATGCCATCACCATCGGCCGCGTGCTGTGGACGGAGTTCTTCACCAACCGCGACTGGCCGCTGGCCTCGGGCGTGGCGGTGGCGATGCTGCTGCTCATCGTGGTGCCGACGCTGATCTTCGAGTATGTGGAAAACCGCAGCCAGGGCAAGGGGAAGGGCGCATGAACCGCCGCCCGTGGCAGCTCTACACCGCGATGGCCTTCGGCTACGCCTTCCTCTACATCCCGATCGCCTCGCTGATCATCTACTCGTTCAACAAGTCGCGCCTGGTGACGGTGTGGGGCGGCTTTTCCACCGCCTGGTATGGGCGACTGTTCGACAACGCGCAGATCCTCTCCGCCGCCTGGCGCAGCTTCCTGATCGCCTCCGGCAGCGCCACGCTCGCGGTGGTGATCGGCACCGCCGCAGGCCTGACGCTGGCGCGCTTCGGTCGTTTCCCCGGCCGCGGCCTGCTGTCTCTGATGAGTTCGGCGCCGCTGGTGATGCCCGAGGTGATGCTCGGCCTCTCCGCACTGCTGCTTTTCGTGAGCATGCAGGAACTGATCGGCTGGCCGACGCGCGGCATGAGCACCATCACCCTGGCGCACGTCACCTTCACCGCCTGCTACGTCACCGTGGTGGTGCGCTCGCGCCTGACGATGATGGACGACAGCCTGGAAGAAGCCGCGATGGACCTGGGCGCGCGGCCCTGGAAGGTGTTCTTCCTCATCACCCTGCCACTGATCGCCCCGGCCCTGCTGGCCGGCTGGCTGCTTGCGTTCACACTGTCGCTGGATGACCTGGTCATCGCCAGCTTCACCTCCGGCCCCGGCGCGAGCACGCTGCCGATGCTGATCTATTCCAAGGTAAAACTCGGCGTCACGCCGGAAATCAACGCGCTGGCCACGCTGGTGGTGACGCTGGTGATGATCCTCGTGAGCATCGCGGGCATCCTCCTGCACCGCCAGCAGAAACAGCAGCAGCGGGGCGCCTGAGGCCGGCATGGTGCAGCTCGACCACCGGATTCCACCGCCCCTCGTCGCGCTCGCCGGCTGCGGCCTGGCCTGGGCGCTGGCACGGCTTGCGCCGGCGCTCGCGCTGTCGCTTCCGCACCGGCTCGGCATCGTCCTCGGCATTGCGGCCGCGGGCTTCGCGCTGGAGGTGTGGGCGCTGCTGCATTTCCATCGCGCACGCACCACGATCAGCCCGCTGGCACCGCAGAAATCCAGCGCCATCGTGCGCGACGGCCCCTATCGATTCACCCGCAACCCCATGTATCTGGGCATGGCCATCCAGATCGCGGCGTTCTGCCTGTGGCTGGCCCATCCGCTGGCGCCGCTCGGCCTGGTCGCCTTCGTCGCCTACATCACGCGCTTCCAGATCCTCCCGGAAGAACGCGCGATCCTGGCGCGATTCGGTGAACCCTACGCGCACTACCTGCGGCAGGTGCGGCGCTGGCTATGAACTCCCGGATCGCATGACATGAACTGGCTTCTGCTGGCGCTGGCCATCCTCGCCGAGGTGATCGCCACCTCCTTCCTCAAGAGCAGCGCGGGCTTCACCCGGCTGTGGCCCTCGCTCGCGGTGGTTGCCGGCTACGCGGTGGCCTTCTGGTGCCTGTCGCTGACCCTGCGCACCATTCCGGTGGGCGTGGCCTACGCGGTGTGGTCGGGCGCAGGCATCGTGCTGGTGACGGCGATCGCCTGGGCGGTCCACGGCCAGAAGCTCGATGCCGCCGGCCTCCTCGGCATCGGCCTCATCCTCGCCGGCGTGCTGGTGCTCAACCTGTTCTCTCGCAGCACGGCGCACTGAGGCTGCGACGGCGAGCGATCAGCGGCGCACGCGCGGCACGATGGCACGCGAGCGGGCGCGCGCGTAGACGAACACCGTCGCCGGCGGGATGTTTCGGAACACCGTGGCCCCGCGCATGGCGTGCAGACCCAGCGCCTGCGACACTTCCGGCCGCAGCGGCGGGCGCGGGCCGTAGGTGAACTGGATGAAGCGCCCGTCGGGCTTCAGGCACTCGAAGGAGGCACTCAGGATTTCCTGCTGCAGCGTGGCGGGCATCGACAGCAGCCCGAGGCTGGACACCACGGCGTCGGCCTGCCCGCCCTCCGGACCGCAGACCCGCGCCGCTTCCTGCGGGAGGTTGCGCGCATCGGCGCACACCACGTGGGTACCTGGAAACATGCGGCCGAGGTGCTCGGCGAGCTGCGGATTGAGTTCCAGTACCAGCAGATCCTGCGGCGAGATGCCGCGCGCAAGCAGCGCCCGGGTCATCACGCCGGTTCCCGCCCCCAGCTCGATCACCCGGCGCGCATCCGGCGCCAGCTCGTCCATCATGCAGCGAACCAGCTGCGGCCCCGAGGGCGCAATGGCCGCCGTGGTCAGCGGGTGGCGCAGCCATTGGCGAAAGAATCGCCAGCGGTCGGCGCGTTCGTGCCACAGGTGCTTGAGAGGGAGCTGCATCGGCAAGTTCACGGAAAGTCGGTTGGGTTCAAGCATCGGGCCATTGCACCCGAATCCACAAGGGGGCGGCGACCCGCGGCAGCGGTCAAGTGTGAAGGATTTCCCAGGCCGCGTGGATGCGCGGGCTGCGGGAAAAGTCCGGATCGAGCGTGGCGGCACGGATATCGCGCACCGCGTAGCGCTCCGCCAGCGCGGGATCCAGCCGGAAGCGCCGGAAATTGTTGGAAAACAACAGCAGCCCGCCCGGCGCCAGCCGTGCCATGCAGGCATCGATCAGGCGCACGTGCTCGCGCTGCAGGTCGAAGTCCTCGGCGCGCGCGGAATTGGAGAAGGTCGGCGGGTCGCAGAAGACGAGGTCGTAGCGCGCGCGCTCGGCTTCGAGCCAGGCCATCACGTCGGCCTGCACCAGGCGGTGCGATGGCCCGGAGAGCCCGTTGCGCGCAAGGTTCTGCGCGGCCCAGTCGAGGTAGGTGGGTGAAAGGTCCACGCTGGTGGTGCTCGCCGCCCCGCCCAGTCCCGCGTGCACGCTGGCGCTGGCGGTGTAGCAGAACAGGTTGAGCACGCGCAGCCCGCGCGACTCGCGCGCAAGGCGCAGGCGCAGCGGGCGGTGATCGAGAAACAGGCCGGTATCGAGATGATCGAACAGGTTGACGCGCAGCCGCGCGCCACCCTCGCGCACCAGCAGGTACTGCCCGCGCGCATCGAAGCGCCCGTACTTCGCACCGCCCTTGCCGCGTTGGCGGGTTTTCACCGCCACGCGCGCGCGCGGCAGCGCGAACACGTCCATCGCCGCGTGGACGAGATCGGTCAGGCGCTGGCGCGTGGTTTCCTCGGGAATATCGGCCGGTGCCTGGTATTCCTGCACGTGCAGCCAGATTTCTTCCGCGCCGTCCGGGGTTTCTTCCGGCACGCCGGCGTACACGTCGATCGCGGCGGCATACTCGGGAATGTCCGCGTCGTAGGCGCGAAAGCAGGCCACGCCCTCGCGCTCGCGCCATTTCTTCAAGGTCCGCAGGTTCTTGCGCAGGCGGTTGGCGACCATCTGCGCGCCCTCGGACAGCGGCCGCGGTTCGAAGGCGCGCTCGCGCGCCGGCTCGATCCGGTCGATGCGCAAAAGCTCGCAGGCCAGCGCGCCGTTGTAGAGCGCGTAGCGTTTCTCCGGCCGCAGGCCGAGCGCGCGGGAAAGCTCCGCATCGCCCGACAGGATCGCCGCCTTCCAGCCGGTGAATCCGCGCTTCAAGGTGGCTCCCAGCGCGCGATACAGCGTGGCATCGGCGGCAAGGCGCTCGTCGTAGGGCGGATTGCAGGCCACAAGGCCAGGCTTCGCGCCCGCCGGCGCTTCCAGCCGCGCCGCGTCCGCCTGCTCCACGGAAATCACCCCGGAAAGCCCGGCGCGCGCGATGTTCTCGCGACTGGCGGCCACCGCCGCCGGATCGAGGTCGTAGCCGAAAAAACGCGGCGCAAGCATTGCGCGACCGGCGCGCGAGCGCTCCTGCGCCTCGCCCACCAGCGCATTCCACAGCGCCTCGTCGTGCCCGCGCCAGCGCAGGAAGCCGAAGCGCGCGCGCCCGAGGCCCGGCGCGATGTCCGCGCTCATGCGCGCGGCCTCGATCAAAAGCGTGCCCGAACCGCACATCGGATCGACCAGCGCCCCGCCCGCGGCGTCGATCTCGCGCCAGCCGCCGCGCAGCAGCACCGCGCAGGCCAGGGTTTCCTTGAGCGGCGCCTCGACCTGCGGCCCGCGCCAGCCGCGCCGGTGCAGTGCTTCGCCCGCCAGATCGATGAACACGTCGGCGAGGTTGCGCCGCAGGCTGAGGCTGATAGCAACGTCGGGACGGTCGGTGTCCACCGAAGGGCGCTCGCCGAAGCGCTCGCGGAACTGGTCGACGACGGCATCCTTCACCTTCTGCGCGGCGTAGCGTTCGTGGGTCAGGTGCGAGGCGTGCAGGTGGGCGTGTACCGCCAGGGTGCCGCTCTCGGACAGGTGCCCGGCCCAGTCGATCGCCTGCACGCCCCGATAGAGCGCCGCTTCGTCCAGCGCCTCGAAATGCGCCACGCGCAGCAGCACGCGGCTGGCCAGGCACGACCACAGGCAGGCGCGGTAGCCGGTTTCCAGCGTGCCGGAAAAATGCACCCCGGCCAGCGCCTCGCGCACCTCCTGCGCGCCCAGCGCCTGCAATTCCTCGACCAGGAGGTATTCCAGTCCCTTGGCGCAGGGCGCGAAGAACGTGAGCGGCAGACTCATGCGCGGGCCTCCTGGGTCAGGGACGTGAGAAACCTCGCGAACTCACCGGCGATGGCATCGACATGGGCCTCGAGCCGGTGGTTGTCATCGAGCAGGAGCAGCGGAGCCGAACGCTCGGCGCACCAGTCCACCACGTCCTTCGCCGCGATCAGCTCGTCGTGCCAGCCGTGGATCACCCGCATCGGAACCTTCGCCGCGCGCAGCACGTAGTCGTGCCCCGGCATCCGCACCGGCGGCGCCATCAGGAACAGCCCGGCCACCGGAACCTGAAGCGAAGCCTCGCCGGAAATCAGCGCCCCCATGCTGGATCCGGCCAGCACCACGGGCGCGGGCGCGCGCCTGACGCACTCGAGCAGGCGATCCAGCCGGCGCGCGACGTCGCGCCCTTCCAAGGCCGCATCGATGTCCTTATAGTCCGGGCGCTCGTGGCTCCAGCCCAGCGCCTGTGCCGCCTGCGCCAGCGCCGTGACCTTGCGGGCTTCGGGGCCGCTGCGAAGCCCGTGCGAAAGGATGCAATGGCCGGTCATGGCGTGGCTCCGGAAAAGGGTGGGCGGCAATGCGATCCATCCGGCCCGCCATCCCGGGAATTCCGGCAGGCATGGGGTGCGGGAATCGACCGGCTTGGCGGGGCGTTCCGGCCATCCGGACCAGCCCGCAGGAAGCGGAGGAACCGCGCAAAAGCGCGCGAATGGTAGCATGCGGCCCCATGCCTTCCGCCCACGCCGCACCGCCCGGCCCCGCCATCCACGACTGGCCCCTGCCCTACGCCGCGCGGCTGGAACTGCGCCTTCCCGCCACCGTCGAACTGGTCGTGATCCACTGCACCGAGCTGCCCGATCTGGCCTTGGCGCGCGAATACGGCGAGCGGGTGCTCTACGACTCGGGCACCGGCAACAGCGGGCACTTCTACATCGACCGCGACGGCAGCATCCACCGCTTCGTCCCGCCCGAGCGCATCGCCCACCACGTGCGCGGCCACAACGCGCGCTCCATCGGCATCGAGCTGGTCAACACCGGCCGCTATCCGCACTGGCTCGACTCGCGCCACCAGGCCATGGACGAACCCTATCCGGACGCCCAGATCGACGCCCTGATCGCCCTCCTCGCCGCGCTCGCCGCCGGGCTTCCCGCCCTGCGCCACATCGCCGGACACGAAGACCTGGACCGCGAACAGGTGCCCGCCAGCAACGACGCCTCGATTCGGGTGCCGCGCAAGCGCGATCCCGGGCCGCGCTTCCCCTGGCCCCGGGTGCTGGCCGCGCTGCCGTTCACGCGGATCGGGTGATAGCTGGGACGTCCCCGCGCGGAGCTTGCCATGCTGCCGAACATCGATGACGCCGTTGCGCTGACTCCATGGACACGCCTCGCCCTTCCGCGGGCCATGCGACCGCCGTATTGCTGACGCGCCTGCGCGAAGGCAAGCGCGCGGCCGCCGACCAGCTCGTGCGCCGCGTGGAACCCACGCTCCGTCGATGGGCGCATGGACGCCTGCCGGCCAAGCTTCGCGGCGAAGGTCCGCGTGCCGTGGGCCGATCGAGGTCTGCGGTCAGTCGAAGCCATCCGCAAAAATGACTTCGCTGACCGTGGTGCGTCCGCAATCGTAGGTTTCGCCGATGCGTGCACCGGTATCGATCACGTCGAAATCGGTGACCAGCACCGGGTTGCCGGCGTCAACGAACGTGCGCGACTCGATGTCGAGCGATTCCCAACTGGCCGTGGTGTAGCGGTCGGACTCGAACGTCAGCGCGATGTTGCCGCCATCGGCGAGCACGATGCCGTAACGCTGCATGGTGCGCAGGATCACCTGCGCGGCGGCGCTGTAGCCGCTCATGTCGAAGTTGGACTTCAGGCGCATGCGCACGCCATACGGGACGCTGCCTACCGGGCCGCTTGGAGCGCCGGCATGCGATGCCGGTCGCACGTACAGGCGCCCGTTGACGCCACCCAGGGACGGATCGTTGGCCATGCGTGCATTCGGCAGGATGAAGCGGATCGCATGGCCGAGGTCGGAGTTCGTCACGTTCACCGCGGCCGCGACTTCGTCCGCATTGACCAGCAGCGGCGCGATCGGAAAGCCGGCGGCATCGGCCGAGGTGCAGTGATCACCGCGACCTTCGGGTGGGTACACCGCAGCAAGGTTCCACACGGAGAGGCACAGTGCATTCAAGGTGCCACCGGTGTAGTTGCCGCTGTACAGTTCGTACAGGAGGTTGCCTTGCCGCACCAGCAGGTGACAGTCCTCGTTCTCGTTGTCGCAGCTGAGCCCGTTCTGGCCCTCGAACGCGGCATCGGCCGGCACCGGCATGCTGGTCGGCAGGTCTTCGCAATCGGGGCTGTAATACTCGTCGAAGACGGCGTGCGGGACGACCGTGCGCATCGGCGTTCCTGCCGGCGCGTTCGGATAGGTGTGCAGGGAAAAATCGATCTGGAATCGATTGCCGTTGCCCCAGCCGCCGAGCCCGGCCAGGGTGGAAATCATGGATGTCGAGTTCGGATGCAACGGGGCTGCACTGATGTTCTGGTGCCATACCGCGCCGGGCGGAAAGCGCGGCGGCGGCGCGGCCAGAGCGATCGCGGGCAGAGCGATCAAGGCGCTGAACACCATCCGGTTGAGTCGATTCATGACCCTGCTCCCTGCGCTGACGGGGCGCGATTCTGTTGCATGAGCCCGCGCTGTCTCGCGTGGCGAACGCGCCAGGCGGGCTCGGCCGCCATGCCGCCCATGTCCGATCCCGCTCTCGAAATCCTCTACGACGTTTCAGGTTATGCCGTCTTCCGTGGCGAACCGCGATCCATTATCGACCACATCCGTGCCGGTGGCGATGACACGGTCGGCATTGAGCGGCGAGCTGCGTCAGGGCAGCGTCACCGCCACGCGTGCCAGCGCAATCAGATGCTCACGCTCGGCCGGCGTCGGTTCACGGCCGGGCACCCAGTAGAACTGCAAATGGCGACGAGCGTGCAAGCTGCTCACGGTCGCCCGCGCATTGCCCTGCTTGCAGTGGTGGCTGACGCTGCCGAGGCCGGCAACGGCATCGCGTTGACAGTCACCCGTCGCCGTCATGGCGGCCGCCGTCTCCTCGTCGACATCCTCGACGATGGCCAGCATCAGCACGCGCGAACCCTCATGCGCCATGCAGCTGTTGCTGCCATATACCTGCTCGGTGTAGCTGGCACCGCCAAAAAGCTTCTTCAGCAGCGCAGCATCGAAGTATCAGCAACGGCTGGCGGCCGCCATCGCGCGCGCGTCGCTGGCCAGTTCCAGGCCTCGCCGGCTGAGCTCGATCGCGCGCATGCGGGACTCCGCGCTCAGGCCATCCTGCAGGCTGATCATGCCGATCACGACCACGCGTCCGCGCTGGCCGACCAGCGATTCGACGACACGGTGATCCTCGCCCTTCGACCAGAATCGATAGCCGTGTTCGCCCAGGGCCGGCTCCTCGGCCGCTTCGACGCCATCGATCTGCTGCTTGCGCATCGAGGTGATCAGGTCCACGGCGGCGCGTTCATCCGGATGCACCATCTGAGTCAGGCTGAACAGGACCACGCCCGTGTCCGAGCGACCCATGAACTGGCAGGCACCGACCTGGCCGCCGGACATGGTTTCCCACGGCCCGTACTGCGGCAGCGCCTTGCTCACCGATTCCAGTGGCAGCCACGCGCAGTCTTCCTGTGCCCGCACCGATCCCGCCAGCACCATCAGCGTCAGCATCCACAGCACCGTTTTCATGATCCCTCTCCACCCGGAACGGGCGACGATTCTCCGCCACTGCGCAAGCGCTGCCAATGTGCTCGACCCGCTGGAGGCCCTGCGCCACATCGCCGGACACGAGGACCTGGACCGCGGACAGGTGCCCGCCAGCAACGACGCCTCGATTCCGGTGCCGCGCAAGCGCGATCCCGGGCCGCGCTTCCCCTGGCCCCGGGTGCCGGCCGCGCTGCCGTTCACGCGGATCGGGTGAGCGCGGGGACGTTCCTGCGCGCGGCGCTTGCTATGCTGCCGAACATCGATGACGCCGTTGCGCTGAGTCCATGGACACGCCTCGCCCTTCCGCGGGCCATACGACCGCCGTATTGCTGACGCGCCTGCGCGAAGGCGACCGCGCGGCCGCAGACCAGCTCGTGCGCCGCGTGGAACCCATGCTCCGTCGATGGGCGCATGGACGCCTGCCGGCCAACCTGCGCGACGAAGGCGATACCGCCGATCTGGTCCAGCTCACGCTGATGCGCGTGTTCGCGCGTGCCGAACTGTTCGAGGCGCGCCATGCCGGCGCGTTCTACGCATACCTTCGGCAAACCTTGCTGAACGTGATGCGCGACGCCCTGCGCGGGCGCCGCCTGATCCCCGAGCGCGAAGGCGACGATGCGCTTGCGGAAGTGCCGGCAGCCGCAGGCTCGGTGCTGGAAGCCACGCTGGGACGCGAAGGCGCAATCGCCTTCGAGCAGGCGCTGCAGCAACTTCCCCCGCACTATCAGGCCCTGGTCGTCATGCGCTTCGAGTTCGGCATGAGCTTCCCAGAAATGGCGGAAGAGCTGGGTGAATCCCCCGATGCGGTGCGAGTCCGGCTGCAGCGGGCGATCCGGAAGATGTCCGACCTGCTCGGTGACCCGGATGCCGACTGATCCCCCCGATCCGGACGATCTCGACGGGCTGATCGAGCGCATCGCCGATGGCAAGCCAGTCGGCGCCCTCTCGCCGGGAGCGGGCGTGGCGGCACGACGCGCCCATGCACTGGCCGCACTGCTCGATGGCGTGGCCCATGCCGCGCGAGCCGAAGTCGCACCGCCTCCCAGGCCATCACCGCGCAGCGCGATGCTCGGCCCCTTCCGGCTGCTGGAGGTGATCGGAGAAGGCGGCATGGGCGAGGTGTGGATGGCCGAACGCTGCGATGGCCAGGTCGAACAGCGCGTGGCCATCAAGCGCGTTCGCGGCGCGGCGCGTCTGTCGATGCTCAGGCACCTCCTCCGGGAACGCCGCATCCTGGCGCGTCTGAACCATCCGAACATCGCGCACTTCCTCGGCGCCGACGTCGATGGCGAAGGCGAGCCGTATCTGGTGCTCGAATTCGTCGAGGGCATCCCCTTGGACCGCTGGTGTCGCGAGCACCAGCCCACTCTGGAGCAACGCCTGTGCATGTTCCTCGCGATCTGCGGAGCAGTCGAGCACGCGCACCGGCATCTGGTCGTGCACCGCGACCTCAAACCGGCGAATGTGCTGGTGACGGCCGACGGCACGCCCAAACTGCTCGACTTCGGCATCGCCCGCCTGCTGGAAGACAGCACATCAGGCCAGACCACGGGCCCGCCGGCAATGACGCCACGGTACGCAGCCCCCGAGCAGTTTTCCGGGGATGACGTCACCGCCGCCGTGGACCAGTACGCGCTCGGACTGCTCCTGCACGAACTGCTGACCGGGGGACTCCCGCAGGCGCGCTCGGACGGAAACCTTGCGAAAATCGCCGCAGCTTTCGGAGACGGCGATCCCCCGGCCGCCAGCAGCACGATGTCCGCGCAAGGAAACGGACCCGTATCGGTGGCGATGGTGCGCGGCGATCTGGACGCCATCATCGCGCGCTGCCTGCGCGCCGACCCGCTGACGCGCTATGCCTCGGTCGGCGCACTCACCGCAGACCTGCGTCTGCACCTGGAAGGCAGGCCGGTGGCGGCACGCGGGGACGCACGCGGCTATCGTCTGCGTCGATTCGCCGCGCGCCACCGCCTTGCGATCGCGATGGCCTGCATGGCACTGGCGGCCATCCTTGCGGCACTGTTCGGCGCATTGTTCCAGGCGGATCGAGCGATGCGTGAAGCCGCCGCTGCAGCCGCGGCGCGAGACAGTGCAGAGGCGATGAGCAAGTTCCTTTCCGACGTGATTTCCGCGCCTGCGGATGCCGGACTCGGGGCCAACGTCCGCGTGGTCGATCTCCTGGATTCGGCGGAACGCCGCCTGTCCGGAGAATCGCATATCACCACGGCGCAAAGGCTCGCCCTGCACCACCTGTTGGCGCGCAGCTACTCCTCGCTGGGGCGCGACGCCCGCGCAGTGGCGAGCGCACGGTCGGGCCTCGCCCTGGCCGGAGAGGATCAGGAGCACCGCCGCGCACGCATCGCACTGCTGCAGGTGCTGGGTCAGACCGAAGCGGTGAACTGCAACCTCGAACCCGCCCGCCGCGCCGCGGAACAGCTTCGCCGCGAAGCGGAGCTGGCGCAGGCCGACATCGACGTGGCGGAAGCGGCACTCATCCATGCCCGCATCGCCGAATGCAGCGGCGATTATGCAAGGCAGCGCAGCGAATCCGGGCGCGCACTGGAACTTGCCCGCGACATTCCAGAGGCCATCGACACATTTTCCCGCGCGGCGGAACAGAACGCGCGCGCCGCTTTCGCGCTCGGCGATGCGACACTGGCGCACGCCATCCTCCAGGATGCCCTTTCGAAATGGACGGGCCATGAAGGGAACATCACCTATGGCTGGATCGACCTGCGGCATCAACTGCTGCAGGTGACCGCCGCACTCGGCGACCTCGAACAGGCCGAGCAGATCGCACGCGACAGCCTGGAACGCATGGAATCCAACCACGGCGCCCGTCCGCATCCCGCCACCCTTGCCACGCGCAGCGCACTCGCAGGGATTCTCCTGGATCGCGGCAGCTACGCCTCGGCGCTGGAAATGAACGACATGGCGCTCGCCGAAGCCACCGCACTGTACGGAGCGGATGGCAGCGAATCCCTGCAGATTCTTGCCAATCGCGCCAATGCACTGAAGGCGCTGGGCCGCCATGACGAAGCCGAGGAAAGCTATCGGCGCGTGATCGAGGCCCTGCACAAGGCCGAGGGCGCGACGGGCCAGACCGAAGCGCGGCTCATTCACACCTTCAATCTGCTGGAACTGCTGAACGAACGCCGGCGCTACGCCGAGGCGGCCACGCTGGGTCGCACCCTGCTGGAAGAGGCAACCCGCCAGCTCGGCCCGAACCACCTCGTCGTCCTGGAGACACGCGACGCCATCGGAGTCACTGCGCTCGGGCTGGGGGATGCCGCCGGCGCGATCGCCCATCACCGTGAGGCTTTGAATCTCAAGCGCGCCAGCCTCGGGGAAAATTCGCCGTTCACCATCACCGCACGCCACCGCCTGGGCCTTGCCCTTGCCGCCGATGGACAGGAGGCTCTCGCACGCATCGAGCTTTCCACCGCTCTGGTCACATCCCGCGCCATCCTTGGCGCGGAACATGCCGATACGCAGGCGATCGAGAAAGCACTTGCATCGCTTGCGCAATGATCTTCATCAGTCCTCGAAACCGTCCAGGAACAGCGTTTCCGGCAATTCCACGACGGGCATGCAGGCCGAAAATTCCGAGGTGTCTCCAGCGTCGGTCGGCCCCAGGAGCATCGCCGTGGCCGACACTTCGGCAAGCACCGCCATTGGCCCGGCTTCGACCTCGAACGACTGCGAAAACGCGGCATGTCCCGAGGCATCGGTCGCCAGATCGACGCGGCCGACGTACACCGCCCCCTGGCCGTGCCCGGAAGGATCGCACTGGTTGTTCAGATACAGGTCGATGGCAAAGCTGGCGTTCACACCCGTATCCAGCATCCCGCTCACCGTGAGCTGGTCGCCGAGCAGGGTCGCTCCCGTGATGACCGGATGGTTCTGCAGGCTGTTTCCACCCCCGCTGTCTCCGTCTCCGGGGTCGTTGGCGGTCACGCCTGCCGGTCCGAGATCGATGCCGAGCTGATCATTTTCCCAGATCGAATTGGCGCGGATGCGCACCGACTCCCCATCGATGACCCGTACGCCGGCACCACCGTTGGAATGGATCCGGTTGCCACCGGCGTCTACGGTCTCGCTGCCGCCAATGGTCACGCCGAAGCTGCCGCCGCCGACGTACACGCCGTGCCCCAGGTTGCCCTGGCCGGGAAAACCGATTTCATTGTCGCGGATCAGCACGCCAAGGCTGTTGCCGCTGATCGATATCCCGCTTTGCAGGTTGCCCCGGAGGATGTTGCCGAGGATGTCGATTGCCCCGCTGCCGCTGATGCTGATGCCGGAGCCGCCGTTGGGATCGATGCCGGTCCGCGAGGCATTGCTTCCGATCAGGTTGTTCTGGATCACGGTGTTCGTCGCCAACCCGGCGCCCGAAATGGCGATGCCGTGCAAGGTGGCTCCTGAGACAAGATTGCGTTGACCGATGGCGGCACCGCCGATGCGCAGGTTGTAGCCGTCCTGAACCAGGACATTGATGCGGTTGGCCGAGAGGCTCGCTCCATTGGGGAGCACACCGGAGAACTGGACGCCCTCGACCACATGGTCGGCGCCACCGAGGAACTGGATCGCGGCGGAGCCGGAGCCGACAAAGTTGCCGAACCACAGTCCGCGCACCACCAGCTGGCCACCGGTGTCCGCGCGCAAACCCACTGTCGCGCCGCCGATCTGCGTCAGCCCGACGCAGACCTTGGCGTTGAACGCCAGCGGGTCCGTATTCGCCTGGGAACCGGTCTGGGAATAGCCATCGATGGTCACCGGCGTGGTGATGGCGGGCAGCAGGCTGTTCAACAGGATGCTCTGGGTGCCGCAGGTTCCGTTGATGGCAAAGCGGACGAGGGTGTGGTTGGAATTGGCATTGGCATCGAGAATGGCCTGCCGCAGGCTTCCAGCTCCGCTGTCGCCGGTATTGGTGACCAGCACCTGGGTCTGATCGTTGAGGTTGGACTCGTAGGCGCCCAGATCCGTCCGTGAACCCGTCTTGCGCCCGTTGCCGGCAAGATCCTGGGCAAGATCGGTCATGGTGGCACCCTTGTTGATCGCCGGCGAGGCAAGCTGGAGGCGATAGTCACCTCCAGCGGCATTGACGAACATCGGATCAGCCGTGAAGTTGCCTTGGTTCTCTCCTCCGATCGGCGTGTTCGGAGAAAGATCGTAGAGATTGCCGACCACGTTCATGGCGTTGCCCGGCCGAAGATCCAGGTCACGCGGAGCGTTGGCCCAGAACAGGTTGTGCGCAACGGTTCCCGACTTGCATATGCTGAGCGCGGCGGACATTTGAGCGGAGCTGCCGCCCTGGATGCCGACGAAAGTGTTCTGGTCGACGTATTCGCCTTGGCGCATCGAATCGAAAAAGCCGCTGCAGATGATCACGCTGCTGAACGTTGGCTGCGTGGCTGGCGCGGAGATCTGCGTCACCAGATTGTTGCGGAAACCCATCAGACAGGCACCCGCACCCCATGCATCAACCCCGGAATACTTGCCGTCGAGCTGCCTGAAAATGTTGTGTCGCAGGGTGACGAACCTGATGTTCGAATCGGTCGCGCCGCAGCGGATCGAGATGCCCCCATCCACCGATTGCAGCAGCCCGGAAAGGTTGCGCACGGTAAAGCCTTCCAGCAGCAGATCACGGTTGTGTTCGATGCGCAGTGCATGCACTCCCTGCCCGGAGATCGTGGTGTTGGCGGGATCAAGGTCACGCGAACCGCACCCCGGGTCGTAGCCGCCACGCAGGCTCAGGAAGGCATCAGGGTGCAGGACCAGCAGCAGGGTTCCACTCATGACGTGGACTCCTTTCACGACACGGATGTCGTGGTGGCCATCGCTTGCCGTCGCCGCGGAAAGTGCCGCTGCGACTTGCCCCCAGTTGGCCGCGCAGGTGATGTGGTCCACGGCGCCGGCGCGGCCGGTCATGGCCAGGAAGAGCGTCAATGCAAGCAGGCGGATGCATTTCATGGAAATCCCCGAATTGCGCCGTGGAAAGGGCGCCCATCCACCTCAACGCAAATTGAAAGGAAAACCGAACGCTCGTCCTTCGGACCTCGCCTGACTACCGCGCGAGACACCGGATTTCCGTCGAACGACCGACGCGCTCCGTCCGGAACCGCTTGCCCCATGCAGCCGCCGCCAGAACGGTTGATTCATTGGAATCCGCCGGATGGAGGCTTGTTTCCCGGCTCCCGGCAGCAGGCGCAACCGGTCAGACCAGATCCGCCGAAACCAGCCCGGCACGGATCGCAAAGCGCACCAGTCCCGGCACGTCGTGGATGTCGAGCCGGTCCATCATCTGGCTGCGGTGTGCTTCCACCGTCTTGACGCTCAGTTGCAGGCGCGCCGCGATTTCGCGCGTGCCGCGGCCTTCGGCGAGCAGGCGCAGCACCTCGCGCTGGCGCGCGGTGAGCCGGCCCAGCTCGGGACCTGGCGACTCCGTCGGTGACACGCCCGGGTGCAGGAATCCCTGCAGCACCGTGCGCGAGATGGCCGGGCTGAGGTAGGGGCGACCCTGCGCCAGCGAATCCAGCGCCACGCGCAGCTCTTCCACCGCCGAATCCTTGATGAGGTAGCCCGCCACGCCGGCGCGCAGCGCCTGCGCCACGTATTCCGACCCGGCGTGCATCGACAGCACCAGCACGCGCGTTTCCGGGCTGAGCTCGCCGAGGCGCTGCGCCACTTCCAGTCCGTTGAGGCCCGGCATGGTGATGTCGAGCAGCAGCACCTCGGGCCGCAGGCGGGCGACGCATTCGAGCGCCTGCTGCCCGTCGCTGCATTCGGCCAGCACCTCGACGTCGGGAAAAGACTGCAGCAGCGCGCGCAGGCCGGCGTGCACCAGTTGATGGTCATCCGCCAGGATCACGCGCATCGCCATGCCTCACTGCTCCGCCGGGTGGGTGATGGGAACGGTCGCGGTCACGCAGGTGCCGCCTCCGGGAACCGAGGCGACCGACCAGCGCCCGCCCAGATCGTGCACGCGTTCGCGCATTCCGAACAGCCCCAGCCCCGGGCTTCCTTCCCGCGACTGGCGTTCGACATCGAAGCCTGCGCCATCGTCGCGCACGCAGACCGAAACCGCATCGCCCTGCGGCAGCAGCGCCACTTCGAGGCGCCGCGCCTGCGCGTGTCGCAGCGCGTTGGTGACCGCCTCCTGCACGATCCGGAACAGGGCGATCTGCCGCTCCAGCGCAAGCGCAGCCAGGTTGGCCTCGATCCGGACCTGCACCTCCAGCCCGCTGCGCGCCGCGACGCCGTGCAGATAGCCTTCCAGCGCCGGCCCCAGCCCGAGTTCATCCAGCAGCGGGGGGCGCAGGTCGAGCGAAAGCGCCCGCACCTGGGCGATCAGGCGATCGATCAGGCCGATCGCGTCGCGGACGCGGCCGGCGGCCTCGCCTGGAGCCGTTCCGGCCAGTGCCAGCCCGAGCTGGATCTTGGCCGACGTCAGCACCTGACCAAGCTCGTCGTGCAGCTCGCGCGCCAGGTGTCTGCGCTCTTCCTCCTTGGCATCCTGGAGGCGCACCGTGAGGCGGCGAGAAATCGAAAGGGCATCCTCCAGCCTCGCCTGGCTCTCGCGCGCTGCCGCCAGCGCGGCTTGGCGCAGGTCGTGCGCGCGGCGCAGCTCGCCGTGGCGTCGTTGCAGGCCGCGCATGCGCAGCAAGAATCCGCCCAGAAGCGCACCGAACAGCAGCAGACCCAGGCCCGCCTGCACATCGGTGCGCCGCCACCACGGCGGCACGATCTCCAGCGCGATCGGCGCGGTCCGGGTCCAGGGACTGCCGCCAAGCCGGCCGCGGGCTTCCAGCCGATGCCGCCCGGGCGAGAGCGCGTGCAGCGTCAGTTGGCCGCCGTCACCCAGCTCGGTCCACGCATCCGCGCTGGCGAGCCGGTACTGGAAGCGCGGTGCGGCACCGTCGTATCCCAGCACGGCCAGCTCCAGGGTCAGCGGCGTGCCCCAGGGAATCGACAGCGCATCGACCTCCCAGGCGGGCTGCGCCGCCAGCGGCCTGCGGTCGGCCCCGGTGATGGCTGCGATGACCGTGGGCGGCGCCGGTCCTGCGGCCTGCACGCGGGAAGGATCGAGCGCCACCACGCCCTTGCTCGAACCGAAGTACAGGAGGCCGCGATGCCGCAGCGCGGCCTTGGGGTTGAACACCGAAGTCGGCAGGCCGTCGCTCGGGGACAGGTTGAGGATTTCCCCGGTGTCGGCCTGAAGGCGCGAGAGTCCGGCGCGCGTGGACATCCAGAGCGCCCCATCGGGCGCGAACACCAGCGCCATGACGTTGTCGTCTTCCAGCCCTTCCTCGCGCGTCCAGCGGCGGATCGAGGCCTGCGCGCGCGGTTCGTCCCAGCGCACCCGGCAGACACCGCCGCCGGCGGTTCCCACCCACACCGAACCATCCTGGTCTTCCAGCAGCGACGTGACGTGGTTGTGGCCGATCCGATCGGGGCCCACGCCGGCCGACAGGTGCGCGCAGCGAAGGGCCTGATCGAACCGGCACACGCCCAGCCCGCCCGAACGCGTGCCCAGCCAGAGCCGCCCGGCGCGGTCCTGCAGCATCACCGTCACGAAATCATCGGGCAGCGACTGCGGATCGGCGCGGTCGGGCAGGAACCTGCGGAAACCATCCTCCCGCGCGAGGTGCAGGTACAGCCCGCCGCCCCCGCTGCCGACCCAGATCCGGCCCTCGCGATCCTGCAGGAGCGCATAGCTGTAGCCCGGCACCGCGTCTTCCCCCTGCGCGTTGCGGTAGACGCGCAGTTCGCCGGCCGCGCGATTCCAGCGGAACGCGCCTTCGCTGGTCGTCGCCCAGATCGATCCGTCGCGCGCCCGCAAAAGCGCGGTGATGCCGTCGAGTTCGACGCCCTCGGGCGCCCCCGCGGGCAGTCCGGCGTGCCCGATCCGCCCTTCGGGCAGGGCGATCTCGTCGATGCCTCCGCCGAAACTGCCCGCGAGCAGCGTCGCAGGCTCCGCCTCCGGTTCGCCATCCAGCGCAAGGGCGTAGACATCCTGGTTGGAATGCCCGCCCGGCTGCCGGCTGGCCTCCGACCAGACGCGCAGGCCGGACAGGTGCCGGCAGCTGCGGAACATTCCCGCGCCGAAGGTGCCGACGAAGAACGTGCCGTTGCGTCCGAACGCCATCGCGCCCCCGTCGATGTGCAGCGCACCCGGCCCGTCCGGCCCGAGCCGAACGCGCCGCAGCGAGGCTTCCTGCGGAATCCATCGGAACAGCCCCGCGCCGAAGGTGCCGATCCACAGGCTGCCGTCGGGCGCGGGCAGGAGGTCGGTCACGCTGTCGAGCGCCTCCGCCAGTTCCGCCGGCGCAAGCTCCGGGCGCTCCAGCCGCCACCCGTCCGCAGCCACCCGGTACAGCCCCACGCGGGTACCGGCCCAGAGCGTGCCCTGCGCATCCTGCGCCAGGGAAAATACGTCCAGCGTCGCCTGCCCCACCGCCGGAAGGATCGGATCGAATCCCGAGCCATCGTCGCGCTGGCGGAACAGGCCCTGTCCGAGCGTGCCCACCCAGAGATTCCCTTCGCGGTCGTTGCGCAGGGCCACGACGAATTCCCCGCCCGTGGCCAGCACCGTCCGCCGAAAGCGCCCGCTGTCCGGGTCGAACAGGTCCAGTCCGGCCTGGGTGCCCACCCACAGCCGCCCGTCCGGCGCTTCCGCCAGCGCGAAAACGCCGTCGTGAACGATGCTCTCCGGATCGTCGTGCGCGTGTTTCCAGCTGCGGAACGTCCAGCTCGCCCGATCCAGCTCGTTCAGCCCGCCGCTGATGGTGTTGATCCACAGCCGCCCGCGGCTGTCTTCCAGCAGCCCGCGAATCCCGTTGCTGGAAAGGGAATCGGGATTCTGCACCTCGTGCTGGAAATGCCGGAAGCGCTGGCCATCGTGCAGATAAAGCCCTTCGCGCGTGCCGATCCAGAGAAAGCCGGCCCGGTCCACCTTGACCTCGGTGATGATCTCCGGACGAAACGGGCGGGCCGCACCGATGGCGTGGAACTGCGGCTCCTGCTCCGGCACCTCGCCCTCCGGCGGGTCGGCCAATGCCGTCGCGCTGCCGAAGCCGAGCGCCAGGAAGAACCACAGGAAAGTTCGCACGCCGATCCACGCCGAGGCAGGAGAAGCCCTTTATGCCGCTCCCCGCCGCACCTCCCCCAGTGCAGCCACGCGCGGGTCGACGGCATCGCTCCCGCATTCACCCTGCCCGCCTCCCGACTTTGGACGTACCATCGGCGCAGACGCCGGCCCCGCCCGGCACGCGTGCCGAATGCTTCCGCAGATGATCCTCGCCGGCCTCTACCTCACCGCCGCCTTCCTGGGCGGACTGCTCGCCCGGGCGCTGCGGCTGCCGCCGCTGCTGGGCTTCCTGGTGGCCGGCTTCGTGCTTTCGGCGATGGACGTTCCCGAACACCCGCTGGTGGATGCGTTCGCCAATCTCGGCGTCACCCTGATGCTGTTCGCCATCGGACTGGAGCTGGATGCCCGCCAACTGGTGCGGCGCGAAGTCTGGCTGACAGCGGTGACGCACACCGCCGGCATGGTCGCGATCGGCGTGGCGCTGCTGAGCCTGCTGGCCACGCTCGGCCTCGGCCTGCTGGCCGGCACCGGACTCAAGGCCTGGGCCTCGATCGCGCTGGCGCTGAGCTTTTCCAGCACCGTGTTCGTGGTCAAGGCGCTGGAAGAACGCAGCGAAACGCGCTCGCGCTACGGCCAGATCGCCATCGGCATCCTGGTGATGCAGGACCTCATGGCCGTGGTCTTCCTCGTGGCCGCCACCGGCAGCCTGCCTTCGCTGTGGTCGCTGGCGCTGTTCCTGCTGCTGCCGGCGCGACGCCTGATCGTCTCGGTGTGGGAGCGCATCGGCCACGGCGAAATGCTGGTGCTGCTCACGGTATTCCTCGCCCTGGACCCGGGCTACCTGCTGTTCGAATCGGTCGGCCTCAAGGGCGATCTCGGTGCCGTGGCCATGGGCATGCTGCTGGCCTCGCACCCGCGCGCCCACGAGCTGTCCAAGTCGATCTTTTCCCTCAAGGAGCTGCTGCTCGTCGCCTTCTTCCTGAGCATCGGCCTCAATGGCCTGCCGAGCTGGCCGCAGGTCTGGCTCGGCCTCGCGCTGCTGTTGCTCCTTCCGATCCAGACGTTCGGATATTTCCTGCTGATCACCGCCTCCCGCATGCGCCGGCGCACCGCCGTCCTCACCGCGCTGGTGATGACCAACAATTCCGAGTTCGCCCTGATCGTGGCCAGCACCGCGATCGGTGCCGGCCTGCTTTCGCCCGACTGGCTGATCACCCTCTCCGTCGCGGTGGCCGCCAGCTTCGTCGTCGGCGCGCTGGCCAACCTGCACGCCGCTGAAATCGCCGACGCCATCGAAGCGCGCTGGCCCGACCCGAACCCGTACGGATTGGCCCCCGAGGAGCGCCCGGTACCGCTCAACGATCTGGACGCGCTGGTGCTCGGCATGGGCCGCATCGGGCGCGCCTGCTACCAGCGCCTGTGCGAATCGAACCGCCGCGTGCTGGGTATCGAGCACGACCTCGACCGCGTCGAGGAACTGCGCCAGGCCGGCCTCAACGTGCTGCACGGCGACGCCACCGATCCGGATCTGTGGCGCCGCCTGCAGGCCGTTCCCAGCCTGGGCAAGGTGGTGCTGGCGATGCCTTTCCACCAGTCCAACCTCGGCGCGCTCCAGGTGGTGCGCGCCGCCGGGTTCCCGGGGCGCGTGGCCGCCATCTGCCAGTGGATGGACCAGATCGACGAGCTTCGTGCGCTGGGCGCCGACGAGGTGCTCTACCTCTACACCGGCGCCGGCGCGGCGCTGGCCGACATCGCCATGGGCGAAGATTCCATGCTCCGCGCCAGCCGCCAGGAAGCGCCGGCCGCGCCCGAATCCTGAAGCCGCGCGCCGCCAGCGCGGTGCGCGGCGAGGCTCAGGTCGAGAGCTGGTAGCAGGGCTTGTAGTCGCCCGACATCTTCATGCGGTTCTGCGCCACGAAGCTCTGCAGCAGCGCGTCCAGCGCGCGCATGATTTCCGGCTCGCCGTCGATCACGAAGGGACCGTGCTGCTCGATCGCCTGCATCCCCTCCTCCTTCACGTTGCCCGCCACGATGCCCGAGAACGCGCGCCGCAGGTCCGCCGCGAGGACGTGCGCGGGCCGGTCGCGATACAGATGCAGCTTGCGCATGTTCTCGTGGCTGGGCGCGAACGGAAGCTGGTATTCCGGCTCGATCTGCAGCGACCAGTTGAAGAAGAACGCGTCCTTGCTGTCGAGCCGGTGCGACTTCACCTTCTCGAACCCGCGCTGCATGTGGACCGCCACCTCGCGCGGATCGGCGATGAGAATGCGGTAGCGTTCGGCCACCGAATCGCCCAGCGTCAGGCGCAGGAACCGGTCGATCTGCTCGAAATAGCCGGCCGACTCGCGCGGCCCGGTGAACACCAGAGGGAACGGCACTTCGGCGTTCTGCGGATGCAGCAGGATGCCCAGGAGGTACAGGATTTCCTCGGCCGTGCCGACGCCGCCGGGGAACACGATGATGCCGTGCCCGAGGCGCACGAAGGCTTCGAGGCGCTTCTCGATGTCCGGCATGATCACCAGTTCGTTGACGATCGGATTGGGCGACTCGGCCGCGATGATGCCCGGCTCGGTGATGCCGATGTAGCGGTTTGCACGGCGGCGCTGCTTGGCATGCGCGATGGTCGCGCCCTTCATCGGCCCCTTCATCGCCCCCGGCCCGCAGCCGGTGCAGATGTCCAGCGCGCGCAGGCCCAGCTGGTAGCCGACATCCTTGGTGTAGATGTATTCGGTGCGTCCGATCGAATGGCCGCCCCAGCACACCACCAGATTCGGATCGACGTGCGAGCGCAGCACGCGCGCGTTGCGCAGGATCTCGAACACCGCGTTGGTGATGTCCTCCGGGTTGCTCAGATCGAAGTCGCCGTTGTTCTGGATCTCCGAAGAGACGTAGGCGATGTCGCGCACCACCGCGAACAGCAGCTCCGCCACGCCCACGATGATCCTGCCGTCGACGAAGGCCTCGGCCGGAGCGTTCGACAGTTCCAGCTTCACCCCGCGGTCCTGCTGGTGGATCTCCACGTCGAAATCCGGATAGCGGATCAGCGCGGCGCGCGGATCGTCCGTTGCGCTGCCCGAAGTCAGCACCGCCAGGGTGCAGCGGCGCAGCAGTTCGTGCAGCCCGCCGGATGAAGCATCGCGAAGGCGGCTGACCTCGTGGCGGGAAAGGATGTCCAGCCCGGCGCGCGGAAACACGCGGGCGTTGACGGTGTGGGCGGAGGAAGCGCTGCTGCTCATCGTATCCATCGGTCTCGAAATGCCGGATCGGTCGGCAAGGATGCCACAGGAGCACACCGAAGAAATCGATCGTGCTCACGCCCGCACGATACCGCGGCACGGGATGGGCGGCGCGCGCCACGACGCGGCTTCACCCTGCGGTCAATTCGCGAAAACCACGGGCAAAACCGCTGAATCCGGCGATTATCGGGCGTCGCGTGCCGGTCGTCGGGCACTGCTGGCCTGACTTGAGGCCACCGCGTTAGCGTATTTGCGTCAAAACAGGAGTCCGAGATGCACTCTCGACATCATCCAATGCGCCCTTCGCGCGGATTCACGCTGGTGGAGTTGATCGTCACCGTCTCGATCGTCGCGATCCTGGCCGCCATTGCCCTGCCGAGTTTCCGCGAGTTCAACCTGCGCATGGCTGCCAACACCCATGCCAACGATCTGGTTGGCGCCCTCAACATCGCGCGCGCCGAGGCGGTCAAGCGCGGCCGCGCGGTGGGCGTGGTGGCCAACGGCGGCAACTGGAACGACGGCTGGCAGATCGTCGTCTCCAAGACCGTCAGCGGCGTCCTTGAGCCCGTCCCGACTTCTCCCGGCGCCACGGCAGCCGACTGCGCCGGTTCCATCGAAGACGGCATGCCGATGTGCCTGCAGCATCGAGGTGCCATCGAAGACAACTTCACCCTGCTGTCGAAGGCAGCGGGCCCAGCGGGCGTCGACGATATCGTGATCTTCTCGCCGGTCGGCGCCCTGCGCGACGCCACCGCATTCGATTTCAGCCTCTGCCGCCCCGTGGGCATGGAAGACCCCGCCCAGTCGCGGCGCATCCATGTAGCCACCGGCGGCGTCATCGATGCCCGTCGCGATACCAGCACCGCTCCCGCCGGCACCTGCAACTGAAGGAACCGCCCGATGAAATCCACACCCGACCAACGCGGTTTCAGCCTGCTGGAAGTGCTGATTTCCATACTTGTATTCAGCATCGGCCTGCTCGGCGTAGCCGGCCTGATGGTACTTTCCGTGCGCACCAACCACAGCGCCTTCCTGCGTACTCAGGCCTCGTTCCTGGCCGAGTCCATGGCCGACCGCATGCGCACCAACCTCGGCTGGACCGACGACTACAACGGCACCTACGACGCCAGCACCGCCGGCGCACCATCCTGCAACACGGCTCCCTGCACGCCGGCCCAGCTTGCCGCACACGACCGCGCCGTATGGAGCCAGCAACTGGTGGATCACCTGCCGGCAGCCACGGCCAACATCGAATGCACCGTGGCGCCGCCCGCAGCCGGCTACGCCGGTTCCCAGCCCTTTCCGGGGCTGTGCAACATGACCATCACCTGGACCGAGGCCGATCTGTCGCGCAGCACCGGAACACCAGCCACCCAAACCTTTGCCTGGGTATTCCAGCCATGAGCCACCGCGCCCCCGCACTCCGCGCTTCACCCGCACGGCCGCAAGCCGGTTTCTCCCTGTTGGAAGTCCTGGTCGCCATGGCGCTCGGTCTGCTGCTGATGGCCGGCATCATCACCCTGTTCAGCGGCATCAGCGGCACCAACAAGGTGCAGAACGGTCTGGCCCGCCTGCAGGAGAACGGTCGTTTCGCCCTGATGCGCATGGAAACCGACCTGCGCATGGCGGGCGGCCAGTTCTGCAGCAACACCACCGGTGCCAGCGCCCGGAACACCCACATCCCCGTGCTTCCGGCTCGCGCACCCATGGTATTCGCCAAGGATCTGAAGCTTCCGGACAGCCAGATCAACAGCATCAACGCAAGCGGGAATCCCGATTCCACCTCCGCCACCGCCCCCTACCCACTCAGCCCGCGCTGGTTCATGCAGGGCTATTCCTGCACCGCCACCGCCTGCACGCCCACACTGACCCAGTCCGACACCGGCATTCCCGACATGGCGCTGGCCGCAGGGGGCCGCGTTCCCGGCTCCGACGTCCTCACGGTGCGCTACCAGCGCGGCACCGGCTGGACGATCCCTGCCAACAGTTGCTCCATACCCATTACCGCCCCCATGACAGGAGGCGCCGTCATCACCGTCCGTCCGCAGGCTGGTGACGATCCTTTCAACATGACGGTCAGCAACAGCGTCCCCGGCCTGGCTCTGGTTTCCGACTGCGTCAACCCCGCCATCCTGCCGATCAGCGCCGTCAACACCGGCAGCGGCACGCTTACCGTGGCGGGCAGCATCCTGCCCGGCGCCACCGGAAACCTGTGCAACGGCAGCCCACTTCGCGACGTGCGTCTCTTTGACTTCAAGGACGACTTCGTCACGGTCAGCTTCTACCTCGTCTTCCGCGCCGACGACAGCCCGGACGCGCGCCCCAACAGCGCCAACGCGCAGCGCCTTATTCCCGCGCTGATCCGACGCGAGAACGGCGTGGATCAGGAACTGGTGCGCGGCGTGGACCTGCTGGCATTCCGCTACGGGGTAAAGCGCGGCGACGGCACCACACAGATGATGACCGCAACTGAAATCGAGACCGCTTCCGCGGCCGGCGGCTGCCCCAATCCGCCTCCGGACGCTGTCATGGAACCCGGTTGCTTCTGGCGCTCGGTCCGCACCATCGAACCGCACCTTCTGGTCAACTCCGTGGATGAGGTAGGGGGCATCGACGCCGTCGGGCGCAGCTACCGGTTCAACGACGCGCCGCCCGTCGCATCCCCCGCCGCCACCGCCACCCTGCCCTCCGGCCTCCAGGTGGGCAACATGAACCGCCGCGAATTCGTCGGTCTTTTCTCCGTCCGCAACGGCAACCTCTGAGGCGCCCCATGAAGCCACTCACCCATCGCAGCTTCGAACGATCGCCCTCCGACCAGCGCGGCGCGGTGCTCTTCATCGCCCTCATCATGCTGGTGCTGATCACCCTTCTGGCGCTCGCCGCAAGCAGCTCCTCGATATTGCAGGAAAAAATGGTCGGCGGCCTGCGCAACCAGCAGCTCAGCGCCATGGGTGCCGACAGCGCCCTGCGCGGCACCGAGTCCTGGCTGTGGAACCTCAACTTCAGCGCCATCGCAGGCCATCCTCTGCCGCACTGTATTGGCTCTGGCTCCGGAACCTGTGTACACAGCACGGAGCGGGACGGCACGCTCAAGCCCATGGTGCAGGCATTCCGCACCTCCAAGAGCTGGGTCAACCCGCCCGCCGGCGCGCCGGGATACGTCCACACGCTGACCGGCCTGAGCGGCCCGCTGGAAACCGCCTCCCTTGCCCGCCAGCCGGAAGTGATGATCGAGGACATGGGGCCCAACCTCCCACCCAGTTCTGGTACTCAAAGAGGGATCATCGATCCAGCCCAGCAAACTGCGGACAACTTTTACCGAATCACCGTACGCAGTGAAGGCGGCAGCAGCAGCAGTATCCGCGTACTTGAAAGCATCTTCTCATCCAGCAATTTCTCAACCAGTGGCACTGAGTGACGGACTAGCACAACTGCCCTCTGATCAGCGCGCAAACCCGAGGAACTCGACATGAATCGAATCCAATTCTCCACCGCCCTGGGCGTGGCTTCACTGGTGGTCGCCAGCGGCATTTCCGGCGCAGCGCAGGCGGCCGCACCCGGCACCGTGGACCTCATCGCCACCCCGCCCGAGTTGACCGCTTCGGTGGCGCCGAACGTGGCCTTCACCTTCGACGACTCCGGCTCGATGGGCTGGGCCTACATGCCCGACCGGCGCCCCTATGACGGCGCGGGCTGGAATACCGGCGATCGATGGTTTTGCGCCGCGGTGATCGACCCCACGGCCGCCCCCGGCACGCCCGAGGCGATGCCGATGAACGGCGTGGCCTACAGCCCCAACACCACCTATCGTCCACCGCTTTACGAGAACGGAAGCAGCTTCCCCGATGCGCCGTATACCGCCGCATGGCACGAGGGCATCGAACACAACCGGCCCACCAACCAGATCGCCTCGGGAACCACCAATCTGGGAACCAGATCGTTCTGCGGGAAGACCGGCGCCGGCTACTACCGCTATACCGGCCCTGCGCTGACCGCCAATGCCGCCGGACAGATCACCAGCACCGGAATCCTTTACACCGCCTCCAACTGGACCTGGGTTTCGATCCACTCTTCCGGCACCGCGGCGGAGAAACAGAACTTCGCCAACTGGTACTCCTACTACCGTTACCGCAAGATTGCCGCGATCAGCGGCACCTCGCACGCCTTTGCCGACTTCGACCATGGCATCCGCGTGGCCTGGCAGAACATCAACACCACCCCGCAATTCAGCAACGGCACCACGGTCCTGGAGCCTTTTGCGGGCGCCACGCGGGTAAACTTCTACAACTGGCTGTTCAACAGCCCGGCCAGCGGCGGCACGCCGAACCAGCCCGCGGCCAACCGCGCCGGGCGCCTCTTCTCCTACGGCGCCGGCGTAAGCAATGCCACGAACCCGTACTGGGATCCCGATACCGGGCGCGAGCTCTCCTGCCGCAAGAACTTCCATATCCAGATGACCGACGGCATGTGGAACGGCGGCACGGCCACCACCACGACCAACGACAACACCCCGCTGCCCCGGACGCTGCCGGACGGCCGCACCTATGCCAAGGGCGCCCTCGGCGGCCCCACGACCATCTTCTGGAACGAGACCAGTCCCAACAGCCGCAGCATGGCGGACATCACGTTCCACTACTGGGCCACCGATCTTCGTCCGGACTTCCAGTCCAACGCCCAGACCAAACTCAAGGTTCGCCCCTACCTGACCGACCGCACCACGGGCATCACCGGCAGCACGCCCCTCAATCCCGGGGACAACTGGCTGGACAACCAGGAGGTCTACTGGAATCCTGTCAACGATCCCGCCACCTGGCCGCACCTGGTCCAGTTCATGATCGGCTTCGGCGTCAGCGGCACCATCCCCTCGAACGCCGTCAACTACCGCGACCTGCGCGACGGCACCCTCATCTGGCCCGTGATCCCTGGCAGCGACACGCCCGAGAAGATCGACGACATGTGGCACGCCGCCGTCAACAGCCGCGGCGAGTTCTTTGCCGCCGCCAACCCGGACGATCTGGTCAAAGCCATGCGCAAGATCATCGCCAGCGTCGTGGCGCAGAGCACTGCCTCTACCCCGAAAACAATTTCACTGCCCATCCTGACGGGCGGCAACTCGGCCTACCAAGGTGGTTACAACAGCTCTGGCTGGTCCGGCACCCTGCGCAAATACCCTGTGGATGCAACCGGCAACGCAGGATCAGCTGATTGGGACGCCGGCTGTATTCTTACTGGTGGTGCCTGTGCGGAGCCTACCGGCAGCTCCACCGCGCGCGACCCCAACACCCGCATTCTCTTCACCTCGGACGGCGCCGGTGATGGCAAGCCCTTCAAGTGGAGCAGCCTGACCAGCACGCAGCAGGCCGCACTCGCCCCCAACGGACCCGAACGCCTGAGCCACCTGCGTGGCGACCGCAGCTACGAGTCGGCCACGACCACCCCGGCGCTGCGCACCCGCACCTCCGTGCTGGGCGCCATCGTCAACGGCGAGCCGGCCTACGTCTCCTCGCCGCGCGGCGGCTACCACGACATTTTCCCCGCCGGCTCGCCCGAAACCATCGCTGCAGCGCTAAGCGACTCCAACAGTTTCGCCGGCTATGAAAATGCTCAGCGCATGCGCTCGCCCACAGTGTACGCGGGCGCCAACGATGGCATGCTGCACGCTTTCGACGGCGCTTCTGGCAAGGAACTGTGGGCCTATGTCCCCAACCTCGTCATCACCAACGGCCGCCTCAAGGCCTCCACGCTGCCCGGCGATGGACTCACTCCCAGCGTTGACTCTATTGCACGCCCCGCTGACGTATTCATCGGCAACAAGAGCGGCTCGAACAAGAAGTGGCGCACCATCCTGCTGGGCTCGCTGCGCCTGGGCGGTCGCGGCGTCTATGCGCTGGACGTGACCAACCCCGACCCCGGCTCCGAATCCGCGGTGACGGGGCAGGACAAGGTCGCGCTCTGGGAGTTCACCAGCGGCAGCACGCCCAGCGCCGCCGGCGATCCCCCCTGCGCCGCCGGCTCCACCTCCTGCGCCTCGCTCGGCTACACCTACGATTCGGCCAACGTCGCGCGCCTGCGCTATCAGGACAAATGGGTCGCGGTGGTTTCCAGCGGCTATTTCCCCGATAGTGCCACGTCTGCCGCCGATCCTGGCGACATCAACGAGGCTGCAGCCAATCGCACCTCGCTGCTGGTAATCGACCTGGAAACCGGAAAGCTGATCCGGGAAATCACCACCAATGCAGCACCCCAAGTCGGAAGCGTTTCGGGCTTCAGAACCTTCGGCCTCTCCACCCCCGTGGTGTACGACTTCGGCTCGGACGAAGTGGACGACGTGATCTACGCCGGCGATCTGGCCGGCAACCTGTGGCGCTTCGATCTTTCCGACGGCAACGATCCGAACAACTGGAAGGTGGACCTGATGTTCACCACCTACGGCAACGGCGGTGCCACCAATCCCGGCGAGCAACCCTTCGTATTCAATCCCACCGCGTTGACGGATCCCAACACCCGCCTCCCCACCTTGGTGGTGGGCTCTGGGAAATTTCTTGGGGCAATCGATCGCACCGCTCCTGCCACCTACCCAGATCAAGCTTGGTATGGTATCCGGGACTATGGATCTGGCAGCTCCTTCTACCCCATTCGAGTAAACCAGCTTGTAACCCAGAAAATCACACAGGCAAGCTCCAACGAACGCACCATCACCAGCTTTAGCGCCCCTGCCGGAACCATTCCCAGTACTGCACCAAACATGCGCATGCAAGACGGCTCGGTGGTTCGCGCCCAGGGCTGGCGCATTCCGCTGGATATCAATTCAGAAAATGGCGAGCGCGCCCAGCGTCGCGCTTATCCTTTCACATCCGCCAACGCCGCCTTGCTCTACGGCCTGATTCCCAAAAATGACGATCCTTGCGATCCGGGAGCACGCTACTCGGTCATGGCTGTCAACGGGGCCAACGGCGGCCCGATCCTGAGCAGCGGCATTGTGGGCAGTGTCGCACCAATCGACATTCCGCCGGGGCCTCCCATCGTGGTGCGCGGCGGTGGAACTTCCGGACCCACGACACCCGGAAGCCAGCCGCCTCCCTCCATCGTCATTCCCGGCCTGAGCGACAAGCTCAGCGATGCGGTCAACGAAGCCCTCAGCGTCGTTCCGCCCTGGCATCGCGGCGCCTGGCGCGACCTGCTGGAATGGTAATCTGATCGAGCACATCCATCCTTCGGGCGCTGCGGCGCCCGAAGGGGCATCAAACAGAGGGAATCCACATGCGTCTCACCATCCAGCGCGGCTTCACCCTGATCGAAGTGATGATCGTGGTGGCCATCGTCGCCATCCTCGCCGCCATCGCCTACCCGAGCTATTCCGACTACGCTTTCCGTACCCGCCGCGCCGACGGCAAGGAAATGATGATGCGCGTGGCCAGCGCCCAGGAGCGCTACTACACCAACCTCAACAACTACGCCACCGACGCGCAGTTGGGTCTGGGCACTCCACCGGTATCGGAAAAGGGGTACTACACCATCGGCATCGCCTTGGCCAACAGCAATCAGACCTACACCCTCACCGCCACACCCGCCACCTCACAGGTCGGCGACAAGTGCGGCAATCTCATCATGACCAACAGCGGCAACAAGACGATGTCCGGCGATGAATCCAACGGCAAGTGCTGGTAACACGTTCGGCACCGAAGCGAATCCCTGCATCGGGCCGCCTCGCGCGGCCCGTCGTTTGCGTGCGTTGAATCGCGCCATGTAGGTCGGCCCTGCGCGGCCGACGGAAACACACACCCTGCCGCGAACCCAATCATCCCACCGACGGCAAAGCCCTACCGCACCGCCAGATCATCCCGGTGCACCACCGCATCGTCGTAGCAATATCCGAGAATATCGGCGATTTCGCGGCTGTGGCGGCGCGCGATGCGGCGGATGTCGCGGGCGGAATACTGCACGATGCCGCGCGCGAGGGGTTCGGCGACTGCGTCCTCGTCGATGCGGATATCCACGATGTCGCCGCGCGCGAAGTCGCCTTCCACGCCCACCACGCCGCCGGGCAGGAGCGAAGCGCCCTTCTGCGCCAGCGCACGCGCCGCCCCCGCATCGACCAGTACGGCACCCGGAACGGAGGGCGCGTGGCGCAGCCAGTGCTTGCGCGCGGCCAGGCGCGAGAGGCCCGCGTGGACCCGCGTACCGCGCATCGCGCCGTGTGCCATGGCGCGCAGCGCGTCGGCGTCGGTGCCGTCGAACAGCACGGTCTGGATGCCGGCGCTCGCCGCCTTGGCGGCGGCCTGGAGCTTGGTCGCCATGCCGCCCGTGCCCACCGCGCTTCCGGCCCCGCCGGCCATTGCCAGCACGGCTTCGGTGATTTCCGCCACTTCGTCCACCGGCTGCGCGGTCGGATCGGTGCGCGGATTGGAGGTGTAGAGGCCCGGCACGTCGCTGGCGATCAGCAGGAGATCGGCATCCACCAGCGCCGCGACGAAGGCGGCGAGGTTGTCGTTGTCGCCGAGCTTGAGCTCGTCCACCGACACCGTGTCGTTCTCGTTGACCACCGGGATGGTGTCGAGCCGCAGCAGCTCCAGCAGGGTGGCGCGCGCGTTGAGGTAGCGACGACGGTTGCGCAGATCGTCGTGGGTAAGCAGCACCTGCGCCACGGGACGCTCGAAGAATCGCTGCCACAGGCCGATGAGCTGGGCCTGGCCCAGCGCCGCCAGCGCCTGGCGCGCCGCCATCGCGCCGCCGGAGGCGGCTTTCGGAAGGATCGCGCGCCCCGCCGCCACCGCGCCGGAAGAAACGATCACCACCTCGCGCCCGGCCTGTCGGCTGCTGGAAACGAACTGCGCCAGCGCCAGCGCGTGGCGCGGCGTGAGACCGCCGCCCGGTGCGGCCAAAAGGCTGCTTCCGACCTTGAGGACGGCGCGCTTCCACGGCGGCAGCGGCTGTTGGGTGAAGGCGGGCAAAGAGGTGGTCATGGCGTGTGTCGGTTTGACGTGGCGTATTCGTGAAAGGTCAGCCAATACGGCGGAAACCGCTGCGCGGGTTCCGCCCTACGGAGGAGTCTTGAGGCTCGGCGATCGCTCCCGTAGGGCGGAACCGCCGAAGGCGATTCCGTCGGGACGCGGCGAGGCCGCAACGGCGGAATCCGCTGCGCGGGTTCCGTCCTACGAGGAAGTTTCGAAGCACGGCAAGCGCTTCCGCAGGGCGGAACCGCCGAAGGCGATTCCGCCGGGACGCGGCGAGGCCGCAACGGCGGAAACCGCTGCGCGGGTTCTGCCCTGCGCAATGGTTCCGTTGGTGGCGGTGCGCGGAGCGCATCAGGAGGCGCGCGCCAGCCGTTCGCGCAGCTCGTCGAGGCGCAGGTCCACGGCGGCGCCGGGCGAGGTGCGCGCGGCGAGACTGCCCTCGGGCGTGCGCCCCTGCCCCGCCGTGTCGGTCTCGGCGGCAGCGGCTTTGTAAGCCTCGCGGAACGGCACGCCGGCGATCGCAGCCTCCACCGCGACGTCGGTGGCGTACATGCCCGAGTCGATCGCCGCGCGCAGGCGGTCCTCGCGCCACTCCAGGTTCCCCAGCAGCGCCGGCAGCAGCTCCAGCGCCGCCAAACCGCGGCCGAAGCCGTGGAAGATCGCGCCCTTGCTGGCCTGAAGGTCGCGGTGATAGCCCGAGGGCAAGGACAGCAACTGCTCGATCTCGGTGCGCGCCGCGGCCACGCTGGCGTGGGTGGCGCGCATCAGCTCGATCACGTCGGGATTGCGCTTGTTGGGCATGATCGAGGAGCCGGTGGTGTACTGCGCCGGCAGCGCGACGAAGCCGAACTCGGCGCTGGTGAAGAGCGACAGGTCCCAGGCGATGCGACGCAGGTCGAGGGTGGCGCTGCCGAGGGCTTCCAGCGCGGCCAGCTCGAACTTGCCGCGCGAAAGCTGCGCGTAGATCGGCGAAACCTGCATCCGCGCAAAGCCGAGCGCCTGCGTGGTGTGCTCGCGATCGAGCTTCAGGTTCACGCCGTAGCCTGCGGCGGTGCCGAGCGGGTTGCAGTCGATCAGGGCGAGCGTGTCGGCGGCGCGCGCGGCATCGTCGATGAAGGCTTCCGCCCAGCCCGCCCACCACATTCCTGCCGATGAAACGACGGCGCGCTGGATGTGGGTGTAGCCGGGGATCGGGAGCGCCTTTTCCGCCTCCGCACGATCCAGCGCGACCTTCGCGATGTCGCGGGAAAGTTCGGCCAGATGCGACAGCTTTTCCTTCAGCCACAGGCGCGTGGCGACGAGAATCTGGTCGTTGCGGCTGCGCCCGGTGTGGATCTTGCGGCCGGTGTCGCCCAGGCGTTCGGTCAGGCGCGCCTCGATCGCGGAGTGGCCGTCCTCGTAGTTTTCGTCGAGCACGAAGCGCCCGGCGAGGAAGTCCTCGGCAAGCATTCCAAGCTCGCGCACGAGGCCGTCCAGCTCCTGCGCGGAAAGGATGCCGATTCGATGCAGGCCTTCCGCGTGCGCGCGGCTGGCGGCGATGTCGTGAAGGAAGAACTCGCGGTCGAGGACCACGTCATCGCCGGCGAGGAAACGCTGGATCCGCGCGTCCACCGCCACGCCGGGTTTTTGCCACAAGAGCGTGCTCATGCCTCGATCCCCGTCATTTCGTCGAAACCCAGCGCCCGATTGAGGTTCTGCATCGCCTGCGAGGCCGCGCCCTTGAGCAGGTTGTCGAGCGTGGCCACGACCACCACGCGGCGCCGGTCCGCAGAGACGGTGAAACCGCCGATGGCCGCGCCGTTGCGCCCGGCGATCCGCGAGACCCACGGCGCCTCGTCCTGGATATTCACCAGCGGCTCGGCGCCGTAGAAATCGAGGTACTTCGCGCGCACCGCCTCGCGGCTCATCGGCTGGCGCAGCCACAGGTTGATCGTCATGGTGATGCCGCGGAAGTGCGGGGCGACGTGCGGCATGAATTCCACCGGCATCCCTAGCTGTGCGCTCACTTCGCGCTCGTGGATGTGGTCGGTGAGCGCGTAGGGCATCAGGTTGTCGCGCAGCTTTTCCGTGTCGTTCTTGTCCGAAGGCGTGGTGCCCGCGCCCGAGTAGCCGGAAACGCCGAAGCACTGCGGTGGCCCGGCCAGTTCGCCCACGAGCGGCGCGATCGCCAGCTGCATCGCGGTGGCGTAGCAGCCCGGATTGCTGATGCGGCGCTGGCCGGCGTAGCGCTGGCGGGTGAGTTCGGGCAGGCCGTAATACCAGCCGGAATCGAAACGGTGGTCGGCGGAGAGGTCGACGATGACTGGGCTTTGCCTGTCACTCTCCGCCTGCGTTCCCCCGGCGGCGTTCAATGCCTCGATGAAAGGCTCGCCCTTGCCATTCGGCAGCGCCAGGATCACCGCATCCACGCAGCGCAAAGCAGCGGCTTCCGGGGCGAGATTCTCGTAGCGCAACTCTCCGGAGAAACCCGGGTTGTGATCGGTCACGCGCTCGCCGGCCAGCTCGCGCGAGGACACGAAGGCCAGCTCCAGACCCGGGTGACCGGCGATCAGACGGATCAGCTCGGCGCCGGTGTGACCGCGTGCTCCGATAAGGCCCACGGTTTTCTTCATGCCGGTTCCTCCAGGGTGGCCGGGCGGTCCGCGCATGCGGTGACGTAGCGTTCGATCCGATGGAAATCGGCCGCGCCGTACCAGAACACCTTCCACTTCTCGCGCTTGATGCAGCCGTCGGACTCGGCGTAGTAGAACGGGTTGACGGAGTTGCCGTGGCGCGAGCGCCAGAAAAGCTCCGGGTTTTCCTCGCGCATCACCTGCCACACCGCGCGCCCGAGGCCCTCGCCCTGGGCCTCGTCGAGCACGGCGAACTTGTCGAGGTAGGCACCTTCCGGCTCGTGCGTCAGGATCACCGCGGCGCGGTAGTTCTCGCTGACGTAGGCGCGGTGCAGCGCGGTGCGCTCGAAGTAGTCGAGCAACAGCCGGCGCCCGAAGGCCGATTCGATCAGCCCGCGCAGGCGCGCAAGGTCGAGTTCCTCCCAGCGGCCAGCCTTCAGCACGCGTTCGCCGCGGCGCACCAGGGTGCCCGAACCCTTGTGGGTGAACAGCTCCTTGGCCAGCTCCGCCGGCTGGGTGATGGAGACCGAGGAAGCCTGCGGCAGACCGTCGAGCAGGTCCTTGATCTGCTGGATCTTCACCCGCATCCCGCCCTCGATCCACGACTCGCGCATGAGCTGGTCGTACTGGGTGGACAGGTTGATCGAATCGATCACCTGGCCCTTTTCATCGAGCAAGCCGCCGGTGCCGGTGAGGAACACGATCTTGTAGGGCTGAAGTTCCCGCACCAGCGCGTTGGCGGCAAAGTCGGCGTTGATGTTGAGGATTTGCCCACCCGCGGTTTCGCCCAGGGAAGCGATCACCGGGATCGAACCGGACTGCAGGCTGGCTTCGATCGGCGCCAGCTCCACGCGCTTCACCTCGCCCACCAGCCCGTAACGCTCTCGATCCAGGTACTCGGCCTCGAACACGCCCGAGACGATGCTGGTGGCGCGCGCGTCGGCGCGCTGCAGGGCCTCGACAAGCCTGAGGTTCTGGGCGTGGAAGACGCGGCGCACGATCGCCAGCGCCTCGGGCGACGTCACCCGCAGACCGTCGATGGTCTTCTTCTCGATGCCCGCGGCGGACAGCTCGGCGTCGAGCTGCGGGCCGGCGCCGTGGATGACGATGGGGGTCAGGCCCACGTCCTGCAGGAAGGCGAGCGAGGACACCAGCGCGTCGAGGTCGTCGCGCAGCACCGCTCCGCCCACCTTCACCACCGCGAAGCGCGCGGCGTCGAGCTGCGAGAAGCGCTTGAGGTACTGGCTGATTTCCTTGGGGCTGGCCATGCTGGAGAGCAGCCGCACGATGGTCTGGCGGGTCTGCGGGTCGTGCACGGCGTCCGGGCTGAGGGTCGGGGTCACGGCGGATCAGTTTCCAAGAATGCGGAGGATGGAATCGGCGTAGCGCTGGAGCTGGTCCAGCGCGACCCATTCGTCGGCGGCGTGGGCCTGTGCGATGTCGCCCGGGCCATACACCAGGGCGGTGTAACCGGCGGCGGAAAAGAGCGAGGCCTCGGTCCAGAAATCGACGGCTTCGCCGATTTCCAGGCCCAGCCGGTGCGCGAGGGCTTCGGCGTTCTGGCGCCGCGCCTCGGCCTGCGCCGGATCGCCCGAAGGCAGGCTCGGACCGCGGAAGGTTTCGTCGAACAGCGCAGGCGCGGGTTCCGCCAGCGCGCGGAATCGGGCGAGAAGATCGTCCATGCCCATCGAGGGCAGCGGGCGGAAGCCGAAGCGCAGGTCGGCCTGCGGCGCGATCACGTTGGCCTTGATGCCGCCTTCGATGCGGCCGATGTTGAAGCGCAGGCCCGAGAGTTCGCCGAAGGATTCGTCCTCCATCTGCGCCACCAGCGCCAGCGCGCGATGGCCCCACTCCACCGCCTGGTGCAGCGCGCTGTCGCTGGGCGCAAGCCGCGCCGAGGCGTGGCCGGCGCGGCCGGCAAAGCGCATCGACACCGCGCTGATGCCGCGGTGCGCGAGCACGGCGCGGGCGCGGGTGGGTTCGGCCACCAGCACGGCTTCATACGAAATCTTCCGCGCGAGGAAAGCATCGATGCAGCGCGGGTCGTTGGCTTCCTCGTCCGTGGAAAAAAGGAAGGCCGCATCGCCCTTGCAGGCGTTGGCCGCGGCCAGCAGCGCCGCCGCCGCGCCCTTGATGTCGCAGACCCCGAGCCCGACCACGCGGTCGTCGAGCCGCCGCATCACGTGCGGGTCGGCGCTCCAGGCCGGCGAATCGGGCACGGTGTCCAGGTGCACGTTCAACAGGAACCTCGGCGCGCCGCGCACCGCGTACAGGCTCACCGCGCCGGCACCGTGGTCGATGACCTCGACGGTGAAACCTGGCAGGTGTTCGCGCAGGTAATCGAAAATCCCGCCTCGTGCGCTGATCGCGCGCGGCGGATTGCGGGTGTCGAAGGACACCAGGGCTTCCAGGTGTTGAAGCGTGCTTTCAAGCAGAGTGGTCATGTGCGTATTTCGCATGTATTTCCCTGGCGTCGTCCCGGCCTTTGCCGGAATGACGGCTTCGTGGATAGTTCGTGCCCGGTTGGTTTCTGCTCGTCGCTTCGCCCACGCGGGGCGTGCTCTCAACCATTCCCGATTCCCCATTCCCGCTCACCGATTGACCTCTGCCCAGAGCGTGGAGCTCATGCCGAACAGCTTGATGAAGCCTTCGGCCTCCTCCACGCCCCAGTCGGCGCTCTGGGCGTAGGTCGCGCCCTTGGCGTGCAGCAGGTGCGGCGAGCGCACCGCCACCGCATCCACGCGCGCGCCCCGGGTGCGCAGCACGACTTCGCCGCTGACCTGCGCCTGCGAGGAGGCGAGGAAGGCTTCCAGATTGGTCTTGAGCGGATCGTGGAAGAAGCCCTCGTACACCAGTTCCACCCACTTGCGCGCGATCTCGGGCTTGAAGCGGTTCTGCTGCTTGGTCAGCACGGCTTCTTCCAGCGCGCGGTGGGCGACGAGCAGGGCGACGATGCCCGGCGCCTCGTACACGATGCGGCCCTTGAGGCCGATGGTGGTGTCGCCGGTGTACATGCCGCGCCCGACGCCGTAGCGGGCGAACTGCGCGTTGAGGCGCGCGAGGATTTCCGCGCCCGGCAGGGTTTCGCCGTCCAGCGACACCGCCTCGCCGCGCACGAAACCGACGCGCACTTCCAGCGGCTCGTCCGGCCACTCCTCGCGCGGCGCGCACCAGCCGCGCGCGCCCTCGCCCGGTGCTTCCCAGCGGTCGATCTCGCCACCGGAAAGGGTCACGCCAAGGAGGTTCTCGTTGATGGTGTACTGCTGCTGCTTGGCGCGCACGCCGAAGCCGCGCGTTTCCAGATAGGCCTGTTCGTAGGCGCGGGTCTGGGTGTGTTCTTTCTGGATTTCACGAATGGGAGCCACGATGCGGTAGTTTCCCTGCGACTTCACCGCCAGATCGAAGCGCACCTGGTCGTTGCCCATGCCGGTGCAACCGTGTGCAATCGCATTGGTGCGCAGTTCGGCGGCACGCGCCAGCGAGGCATCGACGATCAGATAGCGGTCGGACACCAGCAGCGGGTACTGGCCCTGGTAGCCCTCGCCGGCCCAGACGAAGGGCTTGACGAAGTCCTTCCACAGCGCCGCGCCGCCGTCGATGGTGAGGTGCGATGCCACGCCCAGTTCGGCCGCGCGCGCCTCGAGGGTGGCGCGTTCCTCGGCACTGACGCCGCCGGTATCGGCAAACACGGTGTGCACGTTCCAGCCCTGCTCCTTCAGATAGGGGACGCAGAAGCTGGTGTCGAGGCCGCCGGAGAAGGCGAGGACGATGTCTTTGGAATCGGAAGCGGTCATTTCAGGCTCTCGTAGTGCGGGTCTTGACCCGCCGTTGTGCTGGGAATCGATGCGAATGGGTGGATCGGCGGGTTGCAACCCGCCCTACCCGACCAGCGCGGCCATGATCGCCTTCTGCACGTGCAGGCGATTTTCGGCTTCATTGATGGCGATGCAGCGCGGGGAATCCATCACCGCATCGGTGGCTTTCACGTTGCGGCGCAGCGGCAGGCAGTGGGAGAACACGCCGTTGTTGGTCAGGGCCATCTTGGCCTCGTCCACGATGAAGTGCTGGTACTGATCGCGGATGGGCTTTTCCGGGCCCCAGTTGCCGAAGAACGGCAGCGCGCCCCAACTCTTGGCATAGACGACATCGGCACCGGTGTAGGCGCTCTCGATATCGTGGCTGACGGTGAGCGAGCCGCCGTTCTCGACCACGTTGTCGCGCGCCCAGCCCATGTAACGCTCGTCCAGCACATACTGCTCGGTCGGACACAGCAGGGTCACGTCCATCCCGAGGCGGGTGGCAATCGTCAGCGCCGAGTTGGCCACGGCAGTGTTGAGCGGCTTGGGGTGCCAGGTCCAGGTCAGCACGTACTTCTTGCCGCGAAGATCGCCGGTGCCGAAGTGCTCGCGCAGCGCCAGCGCATGCGCCAGCTCCTGGCAGGGGTGGGTGATCGTTTCCATGTTGATCACCGGCACCGGCGAGTACTTGGCGAAGCTTTTGAGCACCACGTCCTCGCGGTCATACGCCCAGTCGATGAACTTCGGGAAGGCACGCACGCCGATCAGGTCCACATAGCGGCCCAGCACCTGCGCCACTTCCTTGATGTGCTCCTCGGTATCGCCGTCCATCACCGTGCCGAGGTCGAACTCGATCGGCCAGGC
This sequence comes from Pseudomonadota bacterium, assembly GCA_963205495.1. Lineage (GTDB taxonomy): Bacteria > Pseudomonadota > Gammaproteobacteria > Xanthomonadales > Xanthomonadaceae > Denitratimonas. The sequence goes on along the minus strand of CAUJIN010000054.1, from coordinate 19,256 downwards.
GTCCTTGCCCGGCTGCAACACGATGGCGTGGCCGCCGAGCTGGAAGGCGCCCAGCTCGAAGCTGGTGCGGGTGCGCATCGAGGGATTGAAGAACACCAGGGCGATGGATTTTCCCTTGAGCGCATCGCCGAGCTTCTCGCGCTTGAAGCGCGCGGCCTCGTCCAGCAGCGCGTCGAGGTCGGCGCGCGACCAGTCCTGGGTGTTGAGGAAGTGGCGAAGGGGCGAGGCGTTCTGCGTCATGGGGAATCGTCCGGTTCGGTACTTGGAAAGGGGCGAGAGAAAAAAAGAAAGCCCGGCGTCTGGCCAGGCTTTCCTTTGCAAATCGGAATGACGGAGACCCGCCGTCGCCCAGCGCTATCGTGGCGGCAACGGTCGGCGCGCGCGCGAGGTCATGCCTGCCGCCATGCGGGCAGTGCTCAGGACATCGGCAGGGGAAAGGGCGCGAATCATGGTCAGGGAGTGTGGCACGAAGGCGGGGTTGCTGCAAGGCAGCATGATGATCAACCGGAGATTCAATCCGCCGGGGCGACGGTCACACGGATGCGCAGCTTGTTGCCCGGATCCACGTCCATGCGCGACAGGTACAGCTCGCCCTTGTAGCGATACTCGACCTCGTAGCCGTTGATGCGTCGCTCCTCGCGCTCGACCAGCACGGTGCGGCAACCCTCGGCATCCATGCCGCCTGCGGCGGAATGCGCGGACACGCCTGCCTGGACAGCCGAGGCATCCTGGCCGGAGTCACCGTGAGCGCCATCGGAAGGTGCCGCCTCGGAACCGGGCAGGCTCCCCACCGAAGCATCGCATTGCCGTACGCGCTCGACGACGCGACTGATCTCGTAGGTGGGAATGGCGCGCAGCACGTCGGCATAGGCGTAGCTGACGTTCTCGCGCCCCTGCACCGGCACATCGACAAAGGCCACCTCCTGCGCGCCTGCAACCGCCGCGGGAAGCAGCGCCACGACAAGCACGAACGCAGGACTGCACTTCATCGCATCTTCCATGACCCGACTCCTACAACGGCGGCAATGCTCCCGAACCGCCGTCGCGCGTCGCGCAATGGATGCAGGCCCGGGATGAACGGCATGATTCAAGCACCGGGCGGCTGAATCCCGCCTTTAACAATTTTCTGACAATCCGCGCCGCCACCACGCCTGCCCTGCGAAACCGTGCATCCGGGGCAGGCGGTGCCGGGACGATGCCGCGTTGCGCCACTACAATGACCGACTTGCCTTCCCGACGACGCGCGCCATGACCCTTCGCCTACACAACAGCCTCACCCGCCAGCTCGAGGAGTTCGTCCCGCTCGATCCCCAGCGCGTCACCATGTACCTGTGCGGGCCGACGGTCTACAACTTCGTGCACATCGGCAACGCCCGCCCGGCCGTGGTGTTCGGCGTGCTGGCGGGGCTGCTGCGGCGGCGCTACGGGAGGCTGGTGTACGCGCGCAACATCACCGACGTGGACGACAAGATCAACGCCGCCGCGCGCGAGGGCGGCGTGCCGATCGGAACCATCACCGACCGCTACACCCGCGCCTACCGCGAGCACATGGCGATGCTGGGGGTGGCGGTACCGGACGTGGAACCGCACGCGACCGAACACATCGCGCAGATGATCGAAATGATCCAGCGCCTCATCGACGCGGGCCACGCCTACGCCGCCGAAGGCCACGCGCTGTTTTCCGTGGCGAGTTTCCCGGCCTACGGCGCGCTCTCGCGCCGTGACCGCGAGGAAATGCTGGCCGGCGCGCGCGTCGAGGTCGCACCCTACAAGCGCGATCCGGGCGACTTCGTGCTGTGGAAGCCTTCCAGCGACGATCTTCCGGGCTGGGACTCGCCCTGGGGCCGCGGTCGCCCGGGCTGGCACATCGAATGCTCGGCGATGAGCGCGGCGCACCTGGGTGAAACCATCGACATCCACGCCGGCGGCATCGACCTGCAGTTCCCGCACCACGAGAACGAGATCGCCCAGAGCACCTGCGCGCACGGCGGCAAGGTGTTCGCGCGCTACTGGCTGCACAACGGCATGCTGATGTTCGACGGCGCCAAGATGTCCAAGTCGGTCGGCAACGTCAGCCGCGTCAACGACCTGCTGGAAAACCACCCGGCCGAGGCGCTGCGCTACGCCCTCATCAGCGCCCATTACCGCCAGCCGCTGGACTGGTCCGACGCGCTGATCGAGCAGTCCGTGCGCACGCTGGACCGGCTCTACGGCACCCTGCGCGACCTGGAGGACGTGGACGCGACCGCGACCGATGCGGACATTCCCGCCGCGATCGAAGCGGCGCTGAACGACGACCTCAACACGCCCGCCGCGCTCGCCGAACTGGCCAGCCTGGCCGCCTCCGCGCGCAAGGCCGAAGGCACCGAGGCGCGCGCCGCCGCCAAGCGCGCCCTGCTCGGGGCGGGCCGCGCGCTGGGGCTGCTGCAGCAGGCGCCGGCCGCGTGGTTCGCGCGCGGTGCCGATGGTTCGGACGACGCCCGCATCCAGGCTCTCGTGGACGAGCGCAATGCCGCCAAGAAGGCGCGCGACTTCTCTCGCGCCGACGCCCTCCGCGACCAGCTCGCGGCCGAGGGCATCGTGCTGGAAGACACGCCGCAGGGCGTGCGCTGGAAGCGTTCGCGATGAGCAATGTGCTGATGGAATCGACCGCCGCCGAGGCGCAGGCGGCCATCGCCGACGAATTCGGCTTCTTCGGCGATTGGACCGAGCGCTACCAGTACCTGATCGACCTCGGCCGCAAGCTGCCCGAGTTTCCCGAGGGCTGGAAAACCGAGGAACACCGCCTGCACGGCTGCCAGTCGATGGTATGGATCGTGGCCGAAGGTGACGCGCAGCGGCTCGTGTTCCACGCCACCAGCGACTCGGCCATCGTCTCGGGCCTGATCTTCCTCGCCCTGCGGGTCTATTCGGGCCGCAGCGCGCGGGAAATCCTCGACACTGCGCCCGACTACGTCGCCACCATCGGCCTGGCCAAGCACCTCTCGCCCACGCGCAGCAACGGACTGGCGGCCCTGCTGGACTTCATCAAGGCCCGCGCCGCACGGGCGTGACGGAAAAAAGTTCGTCTCCGTATCAGGGCGGCAACCGTCATTCCACCTCACCTTCCCTTCGGGATCAGTGGTTCCGCAGCGGCAGCAGGGTGTCGATGTCGCGGGCCTTGGCAGTGGGCAGGCGGGCGAGGACGTCGGAGAGCCAGACGTGAGGGTCCAGTCCGTTGGCCTTGGCGATCAGGCTCATGCCGGAGGCGGCGCGGCTGCCGGCGTCGTCCATTTCATGAATGCGAAAATGGCCATGGACCAACCCGATCCCGCATTCCGGTTCCTTTCCACGCCCTCGAAAAGTTCCCGTGCCAAACAACGGTGCCGCGCTCCTTTCGGAACGCGGCACCGGTGATGCGTGCTTCGGATGGAACGCTTCAGTGCACCGAAAGGTCCGGTTCCGGCAGCGGCGCCCGTGCGGCGTGGATGCGCGAGGTGAGCGAGGCGGTGAAGCGCCACACGAAGCCCAGCGTCACCAGCAGCAGGCCCAGGTTGCCGACGCCCGAGAGCAGGTAGGGCAAGGTCGGGTCGGCATCGATGCGCACGCGGTCCAGGTTGAAGCTCAGCAGGCCGAAGGTGACCAGCATGCCGAAGATCCACATGAACAACAGCCAGATTCCGGCTTCGAAACCGGTCAGCGGACGGCGCCAGCCCACCGGTGCCGCCGCAGGTTCGAGCACCACGTCGGCGGCGGTGCGCTTGTCGTCGCCCTCGCGCCGTCCCATGCTCGTCAGGTCGTAGATGATGACCAGCGTCCCCACCAGGAACAGGAAACCGAAGGTCGGCAGCAGCAGTTTGAAGACGCCCATGGCCGGGAACACGTCGCCGCCGAACCAGTCCAGGCCCAGGATGCGGTAGACGTAGATCTGGATGGTGCCGCCCCAGGCGAAACTCAGCGCGATGCCCAGCATTCCGACGAATACCAGCCAGAAGCCGAGCTTGCCCAGCTTCTGGTCGAAGTGAGCGAACTTGCGCACCGCCGGAACCGCCCAGTAAGCCGAGCCGATGCCGAGCATGCCGAAGGTGCCGAACAGCGCCAGGTGGCCGTGGCCCGAGGTGACCCAGGTTCCGTGCGACCAGACGTTGGTCAGCGCAAAGGTCATCACGAAGCCGAGGATGCCCGCGCCCACCAGCTCCAGCGTGGCCGAGCCCAGCAGGAAGTAGAAGGCCGGCGCGTTGACCAGCGGACGATCGTTGCCGTGCGCGTCCAGATAGATGTGCCAGAAGCAGAAGATCAGCGGCAAGGGTTCGAGCGCGCTGAACAAGGAGCCCCAGAACTGCCAGAACTCCGGCGTGCCGATCCAGAAGTAGTGGTGCGCGTTGCCGATCAGGCCCGACAGCCACACGAAGGACACGCCCCAGAACACCGCAAAGCCGATGGCCCGCACGTTGGCCTTGAACATCAGCACGAGGAACGCGCCGACCAGGGTGATGTGGATGACTTCCCACACGCCTTCCACCCAGTAGTGCACGACGTACCAGCGGAAGTATTCCTGCACGTCGATGCGCGGCACGTAGAACATGCCGAACAGCCACACCACCACCAGCATCGAGACGCCCAGTCCCAGGCCCCAGTGGATTTCGTTCCACTGCCGCATCGGCGGGAAGGTCTTCAGCACCACGAAGGCCAGGATCAGGAAGCCGACCAGCACACCGACGGCGGCGGCGCGCCCCATCTCGATGTATTCCAGACCGTTCTGCAGCCACGGCTGTCCGCCCGCCCAGCCGGCCACGCCGGTCTGCGCGAGGAATTGCGTGCCGAGGTTCCAGATGACGATCGCGATGACCGCATAAAACAACAGGTGCACCAGCCAGGGCGCAACGACATCGCGCTTGGCAAGGAGCGGCGTGACGAACAGCGCGGAGCCGACAAAGCCGCACACGATCCAAAGCACCGCCAGGTTCAGATGGCTGGCGCGAGCCACGTTGAAGTTGATGACCCCGGCAAGCAGGGAGGGATCGGCCTGCTGCGCGGCCAGGATCATGCCGTACACGACCTGCAGGCCGAACAGCACGAGCATCAGCATGAAGAAGCGCAGGCTCAGCTTCTGGGTTTCATAGGTGACGCGCATTAGTGCTTCTCCCCCGTGTTGAGCGACGCAAGGTAGGCCACCATCGCGTCCACTTCGGCATCGCTCAGGATGCTGGAATACGCGGGCATGACACCGGCCGGATAGCCTTCGACGACCCGCGCGTCGGGCTGGCGGATGGATTCGGCGAGATAGGCGCGGTCGGCCGAGACGGCACTTCCGTCGGCAAGCTTGACCTGACTGTCGATGAGCCCGCCCCAGCCCGGGCCGATCATCTTTGTCTGATCGGTCGCATGGCAGGCGGTGCAGCCGTAGCTGGCGACCAGCGCGGCTCCTTCCTGGAGCGGATCGGCCGCGACGGGCGCGGCGGCGGCTGGAGCAGCAGAAACCGGTGCGGCAGCGGCGGGAGCGGCGACCGCACCGTGAAGGAAGCCGAGACGATGCTCAAGCGATCCACTCTCGATCCTGGGCGGCCAACCCTCGGTGTTCATCGCCGAGGTGTACTTGAAGAATGCGATGAGCTTGGCGACCTCGCCCTCCCGGAACGGCAGGTTGGGCATGTGCGACGGCTTGCCGCCGCGTCGTCCGACGCGGTCGGCGGCGCCGGCGTATTTGGCCAGATACTCGTCGAGGTTCGCCGCGCCGGCTTCCTGTTGCTGCTCGGGCGTGATCAGGTGGGTACGCACCGCGCCGCCGGTCGGCCAGCTTCCCGCCGAAGGAATGAAGGCCTCCAGCCAAGCCGGGCCGGCTTCTTCGAAGATGTTGGTCAGATCGGGCCCGAAGTAGGCGCCGTTGCCCACGATGGTGTGGCAGCCCATGCAGTTGTAGGACTGGAAGACGCGCTTGCCTTCGTCTGCCGAAAAGCCCTTGTAGCTGAATTCATCAGGAACCGCCTGTCCCCGCTCGTCGATGAACGAGGCCCAGGAGAGGAAGAAGAAGATGGCCGCCATCAGGGCCAACACGATCAGCGCATTGCGCCGACGCGGGGTTTCGCAGCTGCGATCACCGTTGGTGCAGCTCATTGGGCTTTCCCTCCCTCGTGGTCGCAGCACTTCTTCTCGACCACCGCACGGGCGGCCCTGGCCTCATCGGCGGCGTGGCTGAAGAGGATTCGCGTGCTGCCGATGAACACATAGAACACATAAACCGACAGCACGAAGCCGGCGGCAAAATAAACCTGCCACGCGGTGTGCGAGGAGGCCCAGTACTCGTAATCGCGCCAGTACGGCCATGACAGCGCTACCGCCACCACGGTACCCAGCACCGAGATCAACAGATCAAAAAATCTCTGCATCGTCTTGTCCCCCGCAGGAAAAGTTGGCGCCGCGGTGGCGAGGCATTCGCATGCGCACCACGGTTGCATGACACACAGCAACTTTAAGTTTTGCTGAACAGGGCATCCCTGACTTAGATCAAGGTGTGCGGTCTTTTGAGGACTCGGCAACCCATTGACGCAATTGGCATCCATTCGCATTTCCGGACGGAAATCGGGCTGGCATTCCACACCCGCGGCGAACAACGGAAGTTCCGGATGCGTTCCAAGACGGGAATCCGCCAGCCGCCTTGCATGCTGCAGCGATCGCCACCATCCTCGGACTCTCTCGCTGCATCAGGGCACGCCATGCTTTCCGCCATCTTTGCACTTGCCCTGTTCGGCGCGATTGCCCTGGGATGGGCGAGCGCGCGCCGCGCCGCCGAGATCGCGGCGCACTATGGTCAGAATGCCTGCGCCGAAAGCGGCGTGCAGTGGCTGGACCACACCGTGGTGCTGGAGCGGATGGGCCTGAAGCGCGCGCCTGATGGATGGATCCGACCGCTGCGCCGCTATCGTTTCGAATTTTCCACCCAGGGCCATGACCGCCAGCGCGGCCACCTCGAGCTGCTCGGTGCCGAGCTGCAGTGGCTGCGCATGCCGCCGCCGCCAACCCAGCCGCTGGAGTCGCCGCCTCCACCAGGCCCGCAATGGCAGGTCAGCCTGCGGCTGGGCGGCAGTACACCCGCAAAGGGAGAAGGCGACTGAACCCCGGCGAATGTTTTCCGCGCAGTGAACCGGACGGGCGCACCTGACGCGCGCAGACGTTGTCGAAGGCCGGTTACTTGATCACGCGCAGATGGGCGCCGCGTCTGGGCGGACCGGGCGGATCGTCCGAAGGCGGCTCGGACTCCGGCGCCTCCGGAGTTTCCGACGCCGCATCCGTGGCCTCGGACGCCAGCATCATGCCCTGCCCGGTTTCCTGAGCGTAGATGGCCTCGATGGCTGCCACGGGCAGTTCCACGCTCTGGCTGACTCCGCCAAAGCGCGCGAGGAAATGGATGGACTGGTTGCCCAGTTCGAGCTGGGAAACTGCGCGCGCCGCCACGTTCAGGACCACCTTGCCGTCGCGCACCACGCCCGGGGGCACACGCACGCCCGGCATGGACGCATCGACCAGGAGGTAAGGCGTCATTCCGTTGTCGTCGATCCACTCGTAGATCGCCCGAATGAGGTACGGACGATTGGAGGTCATCGACTGCCGTGCCGCGGAATCACTCACGCCGGAATCTCGCCCAGCAGGCGTTCTTCCGGCGTCAGGCTGCGCGCGAACCCCGGGCTGCGGAAAATCCGCTGGCCGTAATCCTCGATGGCGTGGGCATCCTTGGGCAGGGTGATGCCCAGGGCCGGCAGACGCCAGATGATGGGCGCCATCGCGCAGTCGGCCAGGCTCATTTCCTGATTGAGGAAGAATCGCGAGGCCTTGAACAGGGGCAGCGAAGCCAGCAGCAGTTCCTTGAGCCGCTTGCGCCCGGCATCCACTTGCGTCTTGGTGCCGTGCTGAATGGCCTGGATCTGCGGCACCCACTCGTGTTCGAGCCGAAGCATGGCCAGTCGCAGTCTGGCGCGCGACAGCGGATCGATGGGCATCAGCGGCGGGTGCGGGTAGCGTTCGTCCAGATATTCGGACACGACCGAAGCCGCATAGAGCACCAGATCGCGATCGACCAGAGTCGGAACCGAGTGGAACGGGTTGAGATCGATGAGATCTTCGGGCGGGTGGTTCGGATCCACCGGCACCATCTCGTAGGCGACTCCCTTGGCCGCAAGCACCAGGCGAACCCGGTGGCACACCACGCAGTCGCGCGCGGAGAACAGCGTCAGGGCGTTCCGCAATCGGGGATTTGCCGCTACCACCATCGCCTACCTCCCGTTTTCCGACAAACCAGAGCCCGCCCCGCAGTGCGGCGGAGCGGGCAAGAATCTCAGTGTACGTCCTTCCAGTATTCCTTCTTCAAGAGCCACGCAAGGAACGTGAACACCGCAAGGAACGCCAGCACGCCCACGCCAACCGAGCGCCGCTGCGACGCCGAGGGCTCGCCGACGTAGTTCAGGAAGTTCGTCAGATCGCGCACCGTCTTGTCGTAGTCCTCCGGGCTCAGGCTGCCGGGCGAGGCCAGCTCGAGCCGCTCGACCTGCCCTTCGGCGTTGAGGACCGGACGCTGGACACCCTGCAGCTCCCACAGCACGTGCGGCATGCTCGCACCCGCCAGCACGGTGTTGTTCCAGCCCGAAGGACGGCTGTCGTCGGCATAGAACGACTTGAGGAAGGTGTAGGTCCAGTCCGGACCGCCCAGCTTGTTGCGCGCCACCAGGGAGAGGTCGGGCGGTGCCTTGCCGAACCACTTGGTGCCTTCTTCCGCGCTCATCGCGGCCTTGATCGGTTCGCCGAACTTGGCGTCGGTGAACATCAGGTTCTGTGCAACTTCTTCCTCGGTCAGGCCAAGATCCCTGGCCATGCGCGAATAGCGCTGGAAACCGAGCGAGTGGCAACCCGCGCAGTAGTTCATGAACACGCTCGCGCCGCGCTGCATGGACGCAACGTCGTTCACGTTGATCTGGCTGTGTTCCAAGGTCGGTCCGGTGGAGCCGAGCGCCAACGCCGGCGCGCACGCCAGCACAAAAGCCATCAGTCGCTTAGTCATGCTCGGGCACCCGCTGCGGAACCGGCTTGGTCGCGTCGATGCGCGTCCAGATCGGCATGGTGATGAAGAAGGCGAAGTAGTAGAAGGTAAGCGCGCGTGCCACCCACGACTGCAGGGTGCTGCCCGACTGCATGCCGAGCCAGCCCAGGACCACGAACGAAACCACGAAGACCGCAATGAGAACCTTGGTCAGCAGGCCGCGGTAGCGGATCGAGCGCACCGGACTGCGGTCCAGCCAGGGCAGGAAGAACAGGATGATGACAGCACCACCCATCGTCGCCACGCCGAGGAGTTTGTCCGGGATGGCGCGCAGCATCGCGTAGAAGGGCGTGAAGTACCACACCGGCTTGATGTGCTCGGGCGTAACCAGCGGGTTGGCTTCGTTGAAGTTGTCGTGCTCCAGGAACAGGCCGCCGACGGTGGGCTCGAAGAACAGGATGAAGGCGCAGAGGATGAGGAAGAAGCCGACGCCGAAGATGTCCTTCACCGTGTAGTACGGATGGAACGGAATGCCGTCCAGGGGGATGCCCTTGTCGTTCTTCACCTTCTTGATGTCGATGCCTTCGGGGTTGTTGGATCCGACCTCGTGCAATGCGCCCAGGTGCAGGACCACCAGCAGCAGGATCACCAGCGGCAGGGCGATCACGTGCAGCGCGAAGAAGCGGTTGAGGGTGGCGTCGGAGATGAGGTAGTCACCGCGGATCCACTCGGTCAGCTCGGGACCGATGACCGGCACCGCACCGAACAGGTTGATAATCACCTGCGCGCCCCAGTAGCTCATCTGGCCCCAGGGCAGCACATAACCGAAGAAAGCCTCGGCCATCAGCGCCAGGAAGATGAACATGCCCAGCAGCCACACCAGCTCGCGCGGCTTCTGGTAGCTGCCGTAGATGAGGCCGCGGAACATGTGCAGGTAGACCACGATGAAGAACATCGAGGCACCGGTGGAGTGCATGTAGCGGATCAGCCAGCCCCACTCCACGTCGCGCATGATGTATTCGACGCTGGCGAAGGCTTCGGCGGCGCTGGGCTTGTAGTTCATCGTCAGCCAGATGCCGGTGACGATCTGGTTGACCAGCACCAGCATCGCGAGCGAGCCGAAGAAGTACCAGAAGTTGAAGTTCTTCGGCGCGTAGTACTCGCTCATGTGCTTGCGGTACGCGGGCAGGAGGCCCGGGGTGCGCGCGTTGAACCAGTCGATCACGGTGCAGGCGGTCTTCTCGATGAAGTTGCTCATCACGCGGCTCCTTCGGGATTCACGCCGATCTCGATGCGGTTCTCGTCGAGGAACCGGTAGGGCGGGACGACCAGGTTGGTCGGCGCCGGCACCCCCTGATAAACGCGCCCGGCCAGATCGAACCGGGAGTTGTGGCAGGGGCAGTAGAAACCGCCTTTCCATTCCGAATCAAAAGGTTCGGCCACCATCTCGGGCCGGAACATCGGCGAACAGCCCAGATGCGTGCAGGTTCCGACCAGAACCAGCAGTTCGGGCTTGATCGAGCGGTACTCGTTGCGCGCGTAGTCTGGCTGCTGCTCGACGTTGTCGGATTTGGGATCTCGCAGGCGGCCATCCTGGGTGGCGAGCGTGGCGAGCATCTCCGGCGTGCGCCGGATGATCCAGACCGGCTGGCCGCGCCATTGCACCATGAGTCGCTGGCCAGGTTCGAGCTTGCTCACATCCTCGGTCACCGGCGCACCGGCCACCTCCGCCCGTGCGCTGGGCTTGAGGGTCTTGAGGAACGGTATCGCGGCCATTGCGGCGCCAGCGCCTCCGACCACCGCCGTGGTGGCGGTGAGGAAGCGACGACGGCCGGAGTTGACGCCTTGGTCAGCCATTCGGCTCTCCACTGTCATGCTGAATGAGGACACGCAGCGACGGACGGCCTGGCTGGCTGAATCAGCGGGCGGCCGCCGCAAACCCGCGCAGTCTAGCGGAAGGCGCTTGGATTGTGAATCTGGGCCAACCCGGCCGCGGCCCGCGAACTACGACTGCCAGTGCGGTGAAATCCCGCTGGATCAGCCAGTTGCCGGGAACAACGTGATATCCGGCGGACGACACGGAGTGCCCGCACGGCGTGCGACAATCCATCAGGCGCCCAAACAACGTCCGGACAATGCAATTGCACACCTCCCTGCTCCGATTCCTGCTGCAGTGCGCCATCGCCGGACTGGCGGCGGCCTTCGTGATCGGGCTCTTCTTTCCGAACGCCGGCTCCCTGCTGCGCGCCGGATTGGGCCTGCCGGAAACTGACCGCACCGATCCGGTCAGCCCATCACAGATCGCCGCACCACCCGCGTCCTATGCCGAGGCGGTGCAGCGCGCCGCCCCCTCGGTCGTCAGCGTCTATGTGAACAAGCTCGTCACCGAACGGCCGATCCTGATCCAGAATCCGACCGTCCAGCGTTTTTCGGGCATCACCCTGGGACTGCCCCGCCAGCGCCTGCAGCGCGCCCAAGGCTCGGGCGTGCTGGTGTCTTCCGACGGCACCATCCTGACCAACCACCACGTCGTGGCCGGCGCCAGCGACATCCAGATCGTGCTCTGGGACGGCCGCGTCACCGCCGCGACGATCGTCGGCAGCGACCGAGAAACCGACCTTGCGGTGCTCAAGATCGACGGAACCAACCTGCCGGCGATGCCGCTGGACCACGACACCCCGCTGCATGTGGGCGACGTGGTGCTGGCGATCGGCAATCCCTTCGGCCTGGGCCAGACGGTGACCCAAGGCATCGTCTCCGGACTGGCGCGCAGCCAGGCGCTGCTGGGCGGAACGGAAAACGCGCAGGGCTTTCCGGCGGTGGACTTCATCCAGACCGACGCCGCCATCAACGCCGGAAACTCCGGCGGAGCGCTGGTGGATTCGCAAGGAAACCTCATAGGAATCAATACCTTCGTCCTCGGGCGCATGAGCATGGACGCCGAAGGCATCGGCTTTGCCATCCCCGCCGCCACCGCGCGCGAGGTGCTGGCGCAGATCGAGACCCACGGCGTGGTGGTGCGCGGATGGGTCGGCGCCGAGTACGCGGACGCACCGCTGGACCCGAACGCGCTGCCGACCGACGCCGGACACGGCGGCGTCGTGCTCACCGCCCTCTATGCCAATGCGCCTGCGGCACAGGCGGGCCTGCGTCCGGGCGACGTGCTGCTGACCCTGAACGGAGAGGCGATCATCGACCAGTTCGACCTGCGCAACCGGGAAGCGGCCATTGCGCCGGGCACCGAGGCCACCCTGACCGGCCTGCGCGCCGGGGTTCCGTTCGAAATCCGCCTGACCCTGATCCAGCGCCCCGCACCTCGCGCGGGCTGACGGATCAGCCGCCCGCCGCGACGGCGGTTGCCGCAGGCACGGCCGTCGCGGAAGATGCGGCAGACTGCGCGCTGGCCGATGCAGCCAGATCCTTGCGGTAGCGATCCAGCAGGATGCCGACGCGATCGACGTAGACGATCGTCTCCTGGTAGGGAGGCACGCCGTCGTAGCGGTCCACCGCGCCCTCGCCGGCGTTGTAGCCTGCGGCGATGCGCTTCAGATCCCCGTTGAATCGCTGGCTGAGCCAGGCGAGGTACTGCACCCCGCCGTCGATGTTCTGCGCCGGCGTGAAGGGCTCGCTCACTCCGAAACGCGTGGCGGTGGCCGGCATGAGCTGCATCAGTCCCTGCGCGCCGGCGCGCGAGACGGCGTTGGGATTGAACGCGGATTCGGCGTGGATGACGGCGCGTACCAGCGCCTCCTCGACGCCGTACTGCGCCGCTGCCGCGGATATCTCGCTGGCATAGGCGGTCAGGTTCAGGCCCACGTTGTTGAAGTCGACTCCGGGCGTCAGGCTGCAGGCGAAGCAGGTTTCGATGTAGCTGAACAGGACTTTGGCACCGCTGCCGGCCGGTGGGCGGTTGGTGTAGTGGGTGACGCCGTTGCGGGTGAAGCTGTAGACCGCCCCGCGCGTGACCTTGGGCTTGGCATCCCCGGTAGGCACCGGCTTGGGCTCGGAATCGCCCGCCGCGGTGCGGAACTCCACCGTCCGGGGATTCGCGGGCGCGGGCGGATTCTTCGGCACCGCGGGCGCGGCGCGCTTTTCCGACGGGAAATGCCCGACCAGGCTGCAGCCGCGATAGCCGGCGGTACTGCCGGTATAGGCCGTGACACCGTTCTTGTCCTTGCAGCGATACAGCGATCCCGCGCCGACGTCGGACGCACCCAGCGCGCCGATCGCACACACGATTGCGACAAGCCACGGCAGCCGTTGCGGGAGGAAGGTGTCTTTCATGGAGCAAGTCTTGACCATCGGCGCGGAAAATCCAAGTGCAGGCGCCCGCGCAGCCAGGCCGCAGGCCGGCGTACAATGCGCGGTTCCACCACTTTCCCAAGCGGCCCGCGCCGCCCGAAGACCATGTCCGGCAAGTTCTACATCAAGACCTACGGGTGCCAGATGAACGAGTACGACTCGGCCAAGATGGCCGACGTGCTGCGTGCAGAGTACGGCCTGTCGCCCACCGAGGTCGAGGCCGAGGCCGACGTGATCCTGGTCAACACCTGCGCGATCCGCGAAAAGGCGCAGGAAAAGGTGTTCAGCCAGCTCGGGCGCTGGAAGGAGATCAAGGCCGAAAACGGCAGCGTGATCATCGGCGTGGCCGGCTGCGTCGCCTCGCAGGAAGGCGAAGCCATCCTCAAGCGCGCCCCGCACGTGGACCTGGTGTTCGGCCCGCAGACCCTGCACCGTCTGCCGCAGATGATCCAGGCGCGGCGCGAGACCGGCCGCCCGCAGGTGGACATCAGCTTTCCCGAGATCGAGAAGTTCGACCGCCTGCCCGAGCCGCGCGCGGAAGGCCCCACCGCCTTCGTTTCGATCATGGAAGGCTGCTCCAAGTACTGCAGCTACTGCGTGGTGCCCTACACCCGCGGCGAGGAGATCAGCCGTCCGTTCGACGACGTGATCGTGGAAGTGGCCCAGCTCGCGGCGCAGGGCGTGCGCGAGGTGAACCTTCTCGGCCAGAACGTCAACGCGTATCGCGGCCCGATGCACGACGGCACCATCGCCGATCTGGGTTTCCTGATCCGCGCCATCGCCCAAGTCGAGGGCATCGGGCGGATCCGGTTCACCACCTCGCACCCCAACGAGTTCTCCGACTCGCTGATCGAGGCCTACCGCGACGTGCCGCAGCTGGCCAACTACCTGCACCTGCCGGTGCAGGCCGGCTCCGACCGAGTGCTGTCGGCGATGAAGCGAGGCTACACCGCGATCGAATACAGGCAGCGCATCCGCAAGCTGCGCGAAGTGCGCCCGGACATCTCCATCGCCACCGATTTCATCGTCGGCTTCCCAGGCGAAACCGACGCCGATTTCGAGAAGACCATGAAGCTGGTCGAAGACATCGGCTTCGATGCCAGCTTCAGCTTCATCTACTCCCAGCGTCCCGGCACCCCGGCCTCGAACCTGCCCGACGACACGCCCGCCGAGGTGAAGAAAGATCGCCTTGCGCGCCTGCAGGCGGCGATCGACGCCAATGCCCGTCGCATCTCCGCGAGCATGGTCGGCAGCACGCAGAAGGTGCTTGTGGAAGGCCCGAGCCGCAAGAATCCCGTCGAGCTCACCGGCCGCACGGAAAACATGCGCTACGTGAACCTTCCCGCGGCGCGCGAGCAGCACGCCCGGCTGATCGGCCAGTTCGTCGACATCGTCATCACCGATACGCGCACCAACACCCTGCGCGGGCGCATCGCCGGCTGAGTCGGCCCGACGCTACGCCCTTCCTGCCCGGGATGCCCGCGCCGGCCCGATGACGGCGCGCGGGCCAATGGCGGAAGCTGCCGCAGGAGGCGATCAGAACGCCATCTGGAAGCTCAGCACCGCGTTGCGCCCCTGCGCCGGAAGCTCGTCGACCGAGGTCCGATAGCCCTTGTCCAGAAGGTTCTCCAGGTGAAGGGCGATCTTCTGCCGCCGCGTCTGGCCCAGCGCGACGCCGCCGGAAAGGTTCAGCGTGGCCCAGCCTGGAAATGCCTGCCCGTTCTGGACGAGGGTGTGGGCACCGTCCGCCACGAGGATCTGGCGGGAATCGGTGGCGGTGCGCACGAACAGGTCGGCCCAGAGGTCGTGGCGGGTGAAAATCTCGTCATAGCGCAGCCCCAGCCTGGCGCTCAGATGCGGCAGACTGCTGTCCCGGATTTCCTGCCGGGTGACCGGAAGTTCCAGTCGCCGCCGCGCCAGGGCGCTGGAACCGTACACGGTGAACGCCGTTTCCGGCAGCAGGTATTCGGCCTGCAGCTCCAGCCCGTAGGACGTGGCCCGGTCGGCATTGACGTACAGATAGCTCCCGGGCACCGCCGTGCTCGGACAGCGGCCGCGGTCGCGGTCGCCGCACGAAGCGCTGGTGATGAAGTCGCGGGCGCGGGTGAGGTAAAGCGCCGCATCGAACATCATGCCTGCATCCTGGTAGCGCAGGCCCAGCTCGAAATTGCGCGAGGTCTCCGGCGCAAGGTCGGGATTGGCGTAGGTCAGCGCGCCGCGCCCGGCCGCGTTGTCGGAGAAAAGCTGCAGCAGGGTCGGCATGATGTAGCCCTCCGAATACAGCGCGCGCAGCGTGGCATCGCCCGCCACCGACCAGGTCGCCCCGAGCGAGGTCACCCAGTCCGCGGTGGTGCGCGCACGCTGGTCGGGGCGGATTTCCTCGCTGCTCTCGTCCAGCGCGCTGGTGACGTGGTACCAGCGCGCGCCACCGGTGAGCTTGACGGTCGGGGTGAGCGACCATTCGTCCTGCGCGAAGGCCGAAACGGTCCTGAGCGAAGCGCGGTCGCGGCGTCGCTCCAGGAGCGTCGTCGGCGGGCGCGGCCCGATCGCGGTGCGCGTGGCAGTGGTTTTGTCGGTGTCGAGATCGTCCATCAGGTAGTGGAACCCCGCGATGGCGTAATGCGAAGGAGAAATCTGCAGGTCGAACTGCGCGGTGCCGCCGTAATTGAGGTTGTCGTCGTCCGAAGTGGAGGTGATGCCCACGTTCACCATCGGCGTCGGCTGCATGGTCACGCGGTTGCCGAACAGCCGCGCGACGTTCTGGTGGTAGGCGTCCACGTGGAGCTTGCGCAGCACCGGCCCCAGATCGACGGCCTCGTATTGCAGCCCGACCTTGTTCATGTCGCGCCTCGGCATCTCGATGCCGAAGCTGGTGACCGGATATTCGTAGGAAGTGGGATCGGTCCAGGCCTCGGTGTCGAGCCAGTGCTTGTTGGCCTTGAGCGCGAGGTAGTGGTTGCCCCGCTCGCCGAAGGTCCGGCCCAGGTGCAGGGCCACGTCGCCGTTGTGGAAGGAGGAATTGTCGAGCTTGCCGGTGTCGCTGTAGCGCCCCTTGGGCACCTCGCGGTCGTGGTGGCGGTCCATGCTGACCGTCACCCGGTAATCGAGGTCGCCCACCGTCCCCGAGGGCGCCAGCCAGCCCTGCCAGCCGTCGGAACCCGAATAGAGGCTGCCGCCGGCTTCCAGCTCGAACGGCACCGGCGCGCCGCGCCGCGTGATGATGTTGATCACCCCGCCGATCGCCTTGCCGCCATACAGCACCGAGGCCGAGCCGCGCAGCACCTCGATGCGCTCCACGTTCGAGGGATCGATCGGAATCGGCGTGCCGTAAGTGCTGTGGTCGGTGATTTCCTGCCCGTCCAGCAGCACCGTGACCCGGCGCGAGGATTCGCCGCGCATGCGGATGCGCTTCATGCCCGGCATCGTCGCGTCCACGATCGCAACGCCCGGCAGGTCGCGCAGCAGCTCGGCGATGCTGTCGGCGGACTGGCGCTCCATCTCCTGCCGCCCCACGATCGACACCGACACCGGGTTGTTCTTCACCGACACCTGGGTGCGCGTACCCATCACGGTGAGGGTATCGAGCCGGGTCGCCGGGTCGCGCGATTCGCCGTCGGGCGTTTCATGGAGGTCGCCGGGCTGCGCGCTGCACGGGGAAGAGGCCAGCGCCAGCAGGACCAGCGCCGCCAGGGTGGGAGTCGATGATTTCATCAGGGTTCTCGCGGATCTGCGCGGCGCGGGCCGCAGGCTTCGGATTGACGTGGAATCCGAGGGCTTGGCGCCTCGGGTGGAAGGGACCTGCGGCAGCGGCGGCGACAGAGGGAGCGTCGAACCACCCGCTTTCGACAGCGCATGCGGCTGATGGCGACGCGGGCTGCCGCAGGGCGGCTCATTGTAATAAAAGTGATTCGCGTTACCAAGCACAATCCGCAAGCCATCCCCCCCTCTTGCCAGCAAAGACGCGCAATGCCGCGCCGCCGAGCTCAGGACGGTCCGCAAACCGCTTGGTCATTCGCATGGGGGAGCGGGACACGATCGAGCGGAAAAACCTACCTGGTGAAGCCAATCCGCCGGGGCGCACCGGCACGGGGCATCCGGCCGCAAGCTCCCAGCCGCAGCCGCTGCGGCACAATGGCGCGACTGCATTCCGGGCCGCAGACATGCGCATCGATACCACCGGCACCTACACCGACCTCTACCAGATCGCCATGGGCCAGTCGCTGTTCCGCGACGGGCAGCACCGCCGCCGCGCGGTGTTCGACTACTTCTTCCGCAGGATTCCGTTCGAGGGCGGCTACGTGGTTTTCGCCGGTCTGGAGGACCTGCTCGATACGCTGGAATCCTGGCGTTTCACCGAGGAGGAAATCGAATACCTCGAAAGCCACGGCTTCGAGCGCGACTACCTCGAACACCTGCGCACGCTGCGCTTCACCGGAAACCTCCTGGCCGCGCGCGAGGGCGAGGTGGTGTTTCCCGCCGAACCGATCCTGCGGGTGGAGGCCGACGTGCTGGAGGCGCAGCTGATCGAGACGCTCCTGCTCAACACGCTCAACTTCCAGTCGCTCATCGCGACCAAGGCCGCGCGCATCCGCGAAGTGGCCGGGGACGCGATCCTGAGCGAGTTCGGCCTGCGCCGCGCGCAGGGGCCGGCCGGCGTTCCGGCGGCGCGCGCGGCCGTCATCGGCGGCTTCGATTCCACCAGCAACGTGTACGCTGCGCAGCGCTACGGCCTGCGCGCCGAGGGCACGATGGCGCACGCCTTCATCCAGTGGCACGGCGACGAACTGGCCGCCTTCCGCGCGTTTGCGCAGGCGCGCCCGGACAACACCGTGCTCCTGGTGGACACCTACAGCACGCTGGAAAGCGGCGTGCCCAACGCCATCACCGTGGGCCGCGAGATGGCCGCGCGCGGCCAGCGGCTTCGCGCGATTCGCCTCGACAGCGGGGATTTGGCCTTCTTCGCACGCCGCGCCCGCGTCCTGCTCGACGAGGCCGGGCTGCACGAAGTGAAGATCGCCGCTTCCAACCAGCTCGACGAATACGTCGTGCGCAGTCTGCGCCAGCAGGGCGCGCCCATCGATATCTTCGGCGTGGGCACGAGTCTGGCCACCGGCCAGCCGGACGCCGCGCTCGACGGCGTCTACAAGCTCGCCGCCGCGCACGGCGAACCGCGCATCAAGGTGTCGGAAAGCCTCGCCAAGACCACCCTGCCCGGCCCCAAGCAGGTGCACCGCTTCCTCGCGCCCGACGGCGGCTTCCACGGCGTAGACGGCGTGGTGCTGGAAGGCGAGTCACCGCCGCGCGCGCTCATCCACCCCTTCGAACCGCACAAGACCACGCGCCTTCCGGAACTGGCCAGCGAGCCGCTGCTCATGCCGGTGCTGCACGAAGGTCGCCGACTGCACGCGCCGCGCAGCGTGATGGAGATCCGCGCCCACGCCTCCGCGCGGCGCGCGCTGCTGCCGCCCGAATACCGCCGTTTCGAGAACCCGCACGTCTGGAAGGTGGGTTTGAGCCACGCCCTGCACGGGCTGCGCGAGGACCTGCGCCGGGCGCGCCTGCATCCGGAGAACCCCGCATGAAGACCCTCGTCCTCATCGACGTGCAAAACGACTTCCTGCCCGGCGGCGCGCTGGAGGTGCCCGGCAGCGACGCCATCGTGCCGATCCTCAATCGCCTCCAGCCGGCCTTCGATCTGGTGGTCGCGGCGCAGGACTGGCACCCGGCGGGACACGGCAGTTTTGCCTCCAGCCACCCGGGCCGACAGCCCTTCGAGCGCATCGACCTCAACGGCCTCGATCAGACCCTCTGGCCCGACCACTGCGTGCAGGGCAGCCGTGGCGCGGAGTTTTCCGGCGAACTCGACACCCGCCGCATCGAAGCCATTTTCCGCAAAGGTATGGACCCAGGCATCGACAGCTACAGCGCCTTCTTCGACAACGGCCGG
>CAUJIN010000053.1 GCA_963205495.1 Pseudomonadota bacterium | reverse complement strand
CACCCAGACCCTGCGCACCATCCGCATGCCCTACGGCTCGCCCTACGACGGCCAATACCGCGAAGGCCCCGGCTACGCCGGCCACGTGACCGACACGCAGACCAATCTGACCTACATGCAGCAGCGCTACTACGACCCGGTAGCACTGCGCTTCCTGAGCCCCGATCCGGTGGATGTGAACCCCGCCGATGGGAGCAACTTCAGCCTGCTATTGCGACGCAGCGCTGTGTGCGGCACCGCTACGTCAGCGCAAAATCCAGGGCGGCACACACCGCCGCGACCTGGGCGTCGTTGCACTGTTCGGATGTGGCGCGGGGGCTGTCGGGGTAGACCTCGGTGGTGGTGGTGTAGCGTGCGCCGGTGATGCCGGCGCACAGGCCGAGCGGGCGCAGCGCGTATTCGATCACACCGCGCAAAATAACTGGCGATCCGATGATCGTGCCGTCCGGGTCGGCGGGGGCGATGTGGGTGACTTTCTCCACCGCCTCGATGATCGCGCGCTGGAACGCCGGCTGCGGGTTGTCGCTGTCGTCCACCAGGTAGAAGCCGTCGGGGATGGTGCCCGGCTCGAACGGCTTGCCGTCGCGCGCGGCCAGCGCCGGGCGGAACTCGCCTTCGTCCGAATCGGTGGTCTCGTGCAGGTCGATGTGCAGCAGGAAGCGCCCGGCGAACGGCGCAATCAGGCGCATCAGCGCGGTCGATTCCTGCGCGGGACTCTGCTCGCGGAAGCTGCGGTTGGGATCGATCGCGTCGTGGTTCCAGCGCTGGATGCGCTCGTAGGCCCAAGGGCTGACGCAGGGCGCGACCAGCAGGTTCACGCGCCCGGCGTAGTCCTGCGCGCGGTCTTCGAGGAACTGCAGTGCGCCGTGCACGCCGGAGGTTTCGTACCCATGCACGCCGCCGGTGACGAGCGCCACCGGCAGGGTTTCGTTCCAGTCGCGGCTGCCCGCGGCGTAGAGCGCGTAGCGGTCCGGGGCGTAGTCGAGCGTGCCGTATTCGGAAACCTCGAAGCG
This sequence comes from Pseudomonadota bacterium, assembly GCA_963205495.1. Classification (GTDB taxonomy): domain Bacteria; phylum Pseudomonadota; class Gammaproteobacteria; order Xanthomonadales; family Xanthomonadaceae; genus Denitratimonas. The sequence continues at coordinate 38,119 of CAUJIN010000053.1, read as the reverse complement.
CGCCCGCAGCGCCTCGATGCGTGCCAGCACATCCTGCGCGTAGCTGCGGCGGACGGACTGCCGCGCGCGCCACTGCGCGACTTCGACAGGCCCCCAGGGCTGTCCGGACGTACCGATGGGGAAAGGTTCTGGCGTGGTCATCAACGCGTTCCGCGGTGGGCTGATCCAAACTGTAGCACCGGTCGCCCTGCTCGCCGGACCGCGAACCAGCGTGGCGCAGCGGTCCGGCATGATCGGGCACCTGGAATGCTCCGAACCTGGCGGTCGTCGCCCCGCGAAGGCCGGGAGGTCGAGGTTGAGGTTCCGGCTGTAGTTCGGAGCGCTGCGGGCGCAGGTTTCCTTGACCTCGAATGATGCACCGCACTAACCTTCCATCCTTGAATCGCGATGGAAGGATATAGCGTGAATCTCGAAGCCTGGTCGGCCTGCCTGCGGGTGCTCTCCGATTCCACACGCGTGCGACTGCTGGCGCTGCTGGAGCGCGAGGAGCTTACCGTGGCGGAGCTGGCCGCGGTCACGCGCCTGGCCCAGCCGCGCGTTTCCACGCACCTGGCCAAGCTCAAGGAACACGGCCTGGTGCGCGACCGCCGCGCCGGGGTTTCGGCCTACTACCGTTTTGCCGAAGACGAGATGGACAAGGCCCAGCGCGCGCTTTGGTCCGCGCTTTCCGCCGGTGCCGACGATCCGCTGCTGCGCTCGGACGCCGAACGCCTGCCCGACGTGCTCGCGGCCCGCGCATCCGAGCAGAACTGGGCCGATTCGGTGGCCGGCGACATGGAGCGCCACTATTCGCCCGGCCGCACCTGGGAGGCACTGGCACGCACCGCGCTGCCGCTGCTGTGGCCAGGCGACGTGCTCGACATTGCCTCGGGCGACGGCGTGCTGGCCGAACTCCTCAGCCCGCACGCGGATCGCTACGTCTGCATCGATTCCAGCCAGCGCGTGGTGAACGCCGCCACCGAGCGCCTGCGCCGCTTCGAGAACGTGGAAGTGCGCGAGGGCGACATGCACGCCCTGCCCTTCGCCGAGGCCAGCTTCGATCTGGTGGTGCTGATGCACGCACTGACCTACGCCAGCAAGCCGGCGCAGGCGGTCGCCGAAGCCGCGCGCGTGCTCAAGCCCGGCGGACGCCTGCTGCTCTCCAGCCTGGCCCGGCACGAGCACCGCTCTGTCGTCGAAGCCTACGGACACGTCAACCTCGGTTTCACCGCCAGGGAGCTGCAGCGATTCGCGGAAAAGGCCGGGCTGGCCGTGGCCAACTGCGAAACCGTCACCCGCGAGCGCCGCCCGCCGCACTTCGAGGTGATTTCGCTGACTGGCATGAAGCCGTGAGCTTGAGCCGCGCCGTGGAGCGAAGCTTGCTCCGCTGCTCCACGGTCATCGCAGTCGCAACGTAGCGGAGCAAGCTCCGCTCTACGGAAAACAGACAACATGCATACCCTGCCCTGGAAACACCCCGCCCGCGTCGCAGCGCTGCAGGACGCGCTCGCCCGCCGGATCCTGATCATCGACGGCGCGATGGGCACCATGATCCAGCGCGAAGGGCTGGAGGAGGCCGACTACCGCGGCGCGCGCTTTGCCGAAGGCTATGACGCCTTGTTTGCGGCAGAAGGCCACGCCCACGGTCCCGGCTGCGGCTGCGAAGGCCACGACCAACGCGGCAACAACGACCTGCTGTCCTTGACCCGCCCCGAGATCATCAGCGGCATCCATCGCCAATATCTCGAAGCCGGCGCGGATCTGGTCGAGACCAATACCTTCAATTCCACCAGCATCTCGCTGACCGACTATCGCCTGCAGCACCTGGTGCGCGAGTTGAATCGCGAAGGCGCGAAGCTGGCGCGCGCCGAATGCGACGCGATCGAAGCGCAGAGCCCCGAGCAGCCGCGCTTCGTGATCGGCGTGCTCGGCCCCACCAGCCGCACCGCCTCGCTGTCGCCGGACGTCAATCGCCCGGGGTTTCGTGCGATCAGTTTCGACGAGCTGGCGGAAGCCTATCGGGAGGCCGCACGCGGCCTGATCGAAGGCGGCGCCGACGTGCTGATGGTGGAGACCGTATTCGATACCCTCAATGCCAAGGCCGCGCTGTTCGCCATCGACGATGTGTTCGAGGAAGTCGGCGCGCGCCTGCCGGTGATGGTCTCGGGCACGATTACCGACGCCTCCGGGCGCACCCTGTCCGGGCAGACCGCCGAGGCCTTCTGGTATTCGCTGCGTCACGCCCAGCCGCTGGCGATCGGCCTGAACTGCGCGCTCGGCGCAAAAGACCTGCGCCAGCATGTGGACGTGCTTTCCACCGTGGCCGACACCCACGTCAGCTGCCACCCCAACGCCGGCCTGCCCAACGCCTTCGGCGGCTATGACGAAACCCCCGAGGACATGGCCGATGTGCTGCGCGAGTTCGCGCAAAGCGGGCTGATCAATCTGGTCGGCGGCTGCTGCGGTACCACGCCGGAGCACATCGCCGCCATCGCCGAGGTCGTGCGCGGGCTGCCGCCGCGCGAAGTCCGGGTGATCGGCACGCAGGAAGCCGCCGCATGAATGCCCTGCCCCGCTTCACCCGCCTGTCCGGCCTGGAACCGCTGGTCATCACGCCCGAGTCGAACTTCATCAACGTCGGCGAGCGCACCAACGTGACGGGCAGCGCGCAGTTCAAGAAGCTGATCCTCGAAGGCCGTCTGGACGAGGCCGTGGTGGTCGCCCGCCAGCAGGTGGAAAACGGCGCGCAGGTGATCGACGTCAACATGGACGAGGGCCTGCTGGACTCCAAGAAGGCGATGGTCGAGTTCCTCAACCTGATCGCCGCCGAGCCGGACATCGCCAAGGTTCCGGTGATGGTGGATTCCTCCAAATGGGAAGTCATCGAAGCCGGCCTGAAGTGCCTGCAGGGCAAAGGCATCGTCAATTCCATTTCGATGAAGGAAGGCGAAGCCGAGTTCCTGCGTCAGGCGCGATTGGTGCGCCGCTACGGCGCCGCCGTGGTGGTGATGGCCTTCGACGAAATCGGCCAAGCCGATACCGCGCAGCGCAAGGTCGAAATCTGCGCGCGCGCGTTCAAGCTGCTGACCGAGGAAATCGGCTTCCCACCGGAAGACATCATCTTCGACCCCAACTGCTTCGCCATCGCGACCGGCATCGAGGAGCACAACAACTACGCGGTCGATTTCATCGAAGGCGCGCGCGAGCTGCGCCGGCGCTTCCCGCACAGCCATATTTCCGGCGGCGTCTCCAACGTCTCGTTCTCCTTCCGCGGCAACGAGCCGGTGCGTCAGGCGATCCACGTGGTGTTCCTCTACCACGCCATCCGCGCCGGCATGGACATGGGCATCGTCAATGCCGGCGCGCTGCCGATCTACGACGAGCTCGACCCGCTGCTGCGCGAACGGGTGGAAGACGTGGTGCTCAACCGCCGCGACGATGCCACCGAGCGACTGCTGGAGATCGCCGACAACTACAAGAAGAAAAAGGGCGAGAAGAAGGTCGAGGACCTGGCCTGGCGGGAGCTGCCGGTCGCCGCACGGCTGTCGCACGCGCTGGTGCACGGCATCGACGCCTTCGTGGTCGAAGACACCGAAGCGGCGCGGCTTGAGGCCAAGCGCCCGCTCGACGTGATCGAAGGCCCGCTGATGGACGGCATGAACGTCGTTGGCGACCTGTTCGGCGCTGGCAAGATGTTCCTGCCGCAGGTGGTCAAATCCGCCCGCGTGATGAAAAAGGCGGTGGCGCACCTGCTGCCCTTCATCGAAGCCGAAAAGCTGCGCACCGGCGACGTCGGCAAGAGCAACGGCAAGATCGTGATGGCAACGGTCAAGGGCGATGTCCACGACATCGGCAAGAACATCGTCGGCGTGGTGCTGGCCTGCAACAACTTCGAGGTGATCGACCTGGGCGTCATGGTTCCGGCGCAGAAGATCCTCGACACCGCGATTGCGGAAAACGCCGACATGATCGGCGTCTCCGGCCTGATCACCCCCTCATTGGAGGAAATGAGCCACGTCGCCAGGGAAATGCAGCGGCAGGGCTTCACCATGCCGCTGCTGATCGGCGGCGCGACAACTTCACGTGCGCATACCGCGCTGAAGATCGATCCGCACTACAAGTCGCCCACCATTTGGGTGAAGGACGCCAGCCGTGCGGTCGGCGTGGCGCAGTCGCTGATGAGTCCGGAACTGCGCGACGATTTCGTGCAGGCCGCCGCCTGGGACTACGCCGAGGTCCGCCAGCGCCACCGCAACCGCGGCGACGGCAAGAAACTGGTGACGCTGGAGAAGGCGCGTGCCAATCGTTTCACCTTCGACTGGGCGAACTACGACCCGCCCGCGCCCAGGCAGCCCGGCATCCACGTCTTCGACGACTATCCGCTGGAAGAGCTGGTGGCATGCATCGACTGGACGCCCTTCTTCAGCGCCTGGGAGCTGGCCGGTCGATTTCCCGCCATCCTCACCGACGAGATCGTGGGTACGCAGGCCAGCGAGCTGTACCGCGACGCCCGCGCGATGCTCAGGAAACTCGTCGACGAGAAATGGCTGACCGCCAAGGCAGTCTGCGGCTTCTGGCCGGCCAACCGCGTCGGTGATGACATCGCGCTGGACGTCGCTGGCCGGCAGCAGTGGCTGCGCTTCCTGCGCCAGCAGGCCGACAAGCCGATCGAGCGCCCCAACCTTTGCCTGGCCGACTTCGTCGCGCCAAGGGACAGCGGCAAGCAGGACTGGATCGGCGCTTTCACCGTCACCGCGGGCCTGGGCATCGAGCCGCACCTGGAGCGATTCCGCGCCGAGCACGACGACTACAGCGCGATCCTGCTGAAAGCCCTGGCCGACCGCCTGGCCGAAGCCTTCGCCGAGCGCCTGCACCAGCGTGTGCGCACCGAGTTCTGGGGCTACGCGCCGGACGAAGACCTCGACAACGACGCCCTCATCGCCGAAGCCTACCGCGGCATTCGCCCGGCGCCGGGCTACCCGGCCTGTCCCGAGCACAGCGAGAAGCGGGTGATCTTCGACCTGCTGCAGTCCACCGCCAACGCCGGGGTGGAGCTGACCGACCACTTCGCGATGTACCCGGCGGCGAGCGTTTCAGGCATGTACTTCAGCCATCCGGACAGCCAGTACTTCGTGGTCGGCCGGCTGACCAAGGAACAGGTGGCCGACTACGCCCGCCGCAAGGGCGTGGACCTGGCCCAGTCCGAGCGCTGGCTGTCGTTCAACCTCGACTACGACCCGGATTGATCGCGACGAGGGCAGCGTCTCGACCCGCAGGGCGGAACCCGTAGGACGGACCCGTAGGGCGAACCCACGCGGCGGCTTCCACCTGATTCGGGCCGCAAAGCTGTCAGAAGCACAATGGATCCAAGCCTTCGCTGGGTGGAACCCGCGCAGCGGTTTCCACCCGGTTCGAGCGGCAAAGCGACGGTGGAATCGCCTGCGGCGGTTCCGCCCCCGGATCAAGTCCGGGGCAGGTCCTACGATTCGGATGGCTCCGGGGTTGCGGCGGAAGCGTCGTCGCCGCCGTCTTCTTCTCCGCCGCCATCCAGCGAGGTATCCACCGCCACCACGCCAGTCAGGCCTTCGCCCTCGCCCAGGCGCATCAGGGTCACGCCCTGGGTGTTGCGGCTGATGCGGGAAATGCCGTTTGCCGGCGTGCGCACGAGGGTTCCGGCGTCGGAAATCAGCATCACTTCATCGCTGCCGCGCACCAGCACGGCGGCCACCAGCGGGCCGTTGCGTTCGGTGGTCTGGATGCCGATCACGCCCTGCGTGCCGCGGCCCTTGCGCGGGTATTCGGACAGCGGGGTGCGCTTGCCGTAGCCATTGCGCGTGGCGGTGAGGATGCACTCCACGTCGTCGCATTCCGCGCCATTCTGGATCGGCGCCTCGTCACCCGCGGCCTCGATGATCTCTTCCTCGGCCTCATCCAGCACGGTTTCCTCCGCGCCGGCGGACTGGGCGACGATCAGGCTGACCACGCGCTCGTCCTTCGCCAGGCGGATTCCGCGCACGCCGGTGGCGGTGCGGCCCATCGAGCGCACCGTGCCTTCCGCGAAGCGCGCGGTGCGGCCGTTGCTGGCGAACAGCAGAATGTCCATGCTGCCGTCGGTGAGCTGGGCATCGACCAGGGCGTCGCCCTCGTCGAGGTTGATCGCGATCTTGCCGCGCGCCAGACGATAGGCATATTCGGTGAGCGGGGTTTTCTTCACCGTGCCGTTGGCGGTGGCGAAGAAGATGTAGTGGTCCTCGCTGTATTCGCGCACGGCCTGCACGGCCTGGATCTTCTCGCCCGGTTCCAGCGCCACGAAGTTGACGATGGGCCGGCCGCGCGCGTTGGAGCCGGCCTCGGGCAGGCGGAACACCGGCAGCCAGAACACCCGGCCCGCGCTGGTGAAAGTGAGCAGGGTGTCGTGGGTGTTGGCGATCCACAGCTGCTCGATGAAATCCTCGTCCTTGGTGGCCGCGGCGCTGCGACCGCGACCGCCGCGACGCTGCGCGCGGTAGGCGCTGACCGGCTGGCGCTTGACGTAGCCGGTGTGCGAGAGCGTGACCACCATGTCTTCGGGCGCGATCAGGTCGAGGATGTCGAGGTCCTCCTCGCTCTGGCGGATCTCGCTGCGGCGCGCGTCGCCGTACTCTTCCTTGAGGTTGCGAAGCTCGCTGCGGATCACTTCCAGCAGCACGTCGGGATTTTCGAGGATCTCGATCAGGCCGCGGATGGTTTCCAGCAGCGCCTTGTACTCGTCGGTGAGCTTGTCCTGCTCCAGCCCGGTGAGGCGGTGCAGGCGCATTTCCAGTATCTGCTGGGCCTGGATGTCGGTGAGCTGGTAGCCCGCGGCCAGAAGGCCCACGCCGGCGGGAAGATCTTCCGGGCGCGAGGCCTCGGCACCTGCGGCGGCCAGCAGCGCGCCGACCAGACCGGGCTGCCAGGTGCGCGCCAGCATCCGCTCCTTGGCGACCTGCGGATTCTCCGAGGTCTTGATCAGCTCGATCATCTCGTCGATGTTGGCCAGCGCGACGGTGAGGCCTTCGAGGATGTGGGCGCGGGCGCGCGCCTTGCGCAGGTCGAAGATGGTCCGGCGCGTCACCACTTCACGGCGGTGGCGGATGAAGGCTTCGAGGATCTGCTTGAGATTGAGCAGCTGCGGCCGACCGTCGACCAGGGCCACCATGTTGATTCCGAACACCGACTCCATCGGCGTCTGCGAATACAGGTTGTTGAGCACCACGTCGGCCGCGTCGCCGCGCTTGATCTCGATGTAGATGCGCATGCCGTCCTTGTCGGACTCGTCGCGCAGTTCGCTGATGCCTTCGAGGCGCTTTTCCTTGACCAGCTCGGCGATCTTCTCGATCAGCTTGGCCTTGTTCACCTGATAGGGAATCTCGGTGACGACGATGGCCTCGCGCCCGCTCTTGGGATCCACCTCGATTTCGGCCTTCGCGCGCATCCGCACCCGGCCGCGGCCGCCGTGGTAGGCGGCGTGCACGCCGGCGGTGCCGTTGATGATGCCACCCGTGGGAAAGTCCGGCGCCGGCAGGTGTTCCATCAGATCGGAAATCGTCGCGTCCGGATCATCGATCAGCGCCAGCGTGGCATCGACCACCTCGCCCAGGTTGTGCGGTGGGATGTTCGTCGCCATGCCCACGGCGATACCAGCCGAGCCGTTGACCAGGAGGTTCGGCACGCGGGTGGGAAGGACAGTCGGCTCCTGCTCCTTCTCGTCGTAGTTGGGCTGGAAATCGACGGTTTCCTTGTCGATGTCCGAGAGCAGCTCGTGCGTCAGGCGCGTCATGCGCGCTTCGGTGTAACGCATCGCCGCGGCCGAGTCGCCGTCGACCGAACCGAAGTTGCCCTGACCGTCCACCAGGAGATAGCGCAGCGAGAAGGGCTGGGCCATGCGCACCAGGGTGTCGTACACCGACTGGTCGCCGTGCGGGTGGTATTTACCGATCACGTCACCGACGATGCGGGCGGACTTGACGTGCGGCTTGCTGGCGTGGGTGCCCAGCTCGTTCATCGCGAACAGCACGCGCCGGTGCACGGGCTTCAGGCCGTCCCGAACGTCCGGAAGCGCGCGGCCCACGATCACGCTCATGGCGTAATCCAGATAGCTGCGGCGCATCTCGTCTTCGAGATTGATCGGGATGATTTCCTTGGCGTGATCGGTCACGGTTTTTCCTGATTTATCCATGAGATGCCGAATCCGCCTGCGTCATGCGACGAGTCCGGCGGACGGCTCTCGAAAAGCCTTGGGACAAGCGTCACAGTCTACCACGCGGACGCGCAGAACCTGCTTCTGCGACGGCGCGGGAATGCCGGCCGGCCGGCACGGAATCAGGCTGCTGCGGAGGCTTCGCGCAGGGCGATGTCGAACGGTGCCAGAAGCACGCCGCGTTCGGTCACGATGGCGTCGATCAGGGCCGCGGGCGTCACGTCGAACACCGGATTGAAGGCGCGCACGCCTTCGGCCACGGTGCGGCGTCCGGCGTGGCCCAGAAGCTCGGCCGGATCGCGTTCCTCGATCGGGATGTCGGCGCCGCTCGCGGTGGCCAGGTCCACCGTGGACCACGGCGCCACCACCATGAACTTCACCCCGAAATGCCGCGCCGCGATGGCCAGTTGCAGGGTCCCGATCTTGTTGGCGACATCGCCCCGCGCGGTGATGCGGTCGGCCCCCACGATCACCCACTGCACCTGCCCGGTGCCCATCAGGTGCGCGGCGGCGGAATCGGCGATCAGGGTGGCGTCGATGCCGTCCTCGCGCATTTCCCAGACGGTGAGGCGCGCGCCCTGCATCCACGGTCGGGTCTCGGTGGCAAAGACCCGGGCGATCCGCCCCTGCGCCACCCCGGCGCGGATCACGCCCAGCGCGGTGCCGAAGCCGGCGGTGGCGAGCGAGCCGGTATTGCAGTGGGTGAGCACGCCGCTGCCCGGCGCGATCCGTGCCGCGCCCAGTTCGCCCATGCGGCGGTTGGCGGCGAGATCCTCGCGCTCGATGGCCTCCGCCTCGGCGCGCACGCGGGCCTGCCAGTCCTCGCCCGCGTGCGCCAGCGCGCCGCGCATCCGCGCCAGCGCCCAGGCGAGGTTCACCGCCGTGGGGCGCGCGGCGTGCAGGCGCTCCAGCACCGGCTCCAGTGCCAGGCGCGCCTGCGCCACGGAGGCCGTTCCAAGCGACAGTCCGGCCAGCACCACCGCCCAGGCGGCCGCGATGCCGATCGCCGGCGCGCCGCGCACCACCAGGTCGGCGATGGCCTGCGCCACCGCATCGGCCGTGCGGCATTCCAGGAAGGTCTGTTCGAAGGGCAGCCGGCGCTGGTCGAGCAGGCGCAGGCGGTCGGCGTCGAAGGCGACCGCGCGGACGCGGTCGTAGCGGGCGTAGTCGATCATGGCGCAGGCGGTTCGCTTGGCGGGGGCGACACTCTAGCAGCGGTCCGCACCGCCCTCGTCGAGCAGATCGATCACGCGATAGCGACCGGCCGCCTTTCTCGCCAGCGCGGCGGCACAGCGCAGCGCACCGCGCGCGAAGATGTCGCGGCTGGTGGCGCGATGCGCAAGCTCGATGCGTTCGCCCAGGCCGGTGAACTGCACCAGATGCTCGCCCACGATGTCGCCGGCGCGCAGGCTGGCGTAATGCGGCGCGGGGCCGCCGCCCTCCTCCACCGCACGCCCCAGCGCCAGCGCGGTGCCGGAGGGCGCGTCCTTCTTGTGGACGTGGTGCGATTCGACGATATCGCGCTGCCAGGCCGGCAGCGCCGCGGCGGCGCGGCGCACGAGGTCTTCCAGCACCGCGACGCCGAGGCTGAAGTTGGCGGCCCAGAGCACGGGAATGCGCGCCGCCGCCTCGTCAAGCCGCGCACGCTGGCGCGCATCGAGCCCGGTGGTACCGCTGACGAAGGCCGTGCCCTGCGCCAGGCAGCGATCGAGGATGGCGTCGAAACCTTCCGGCAGGCTGAAGTCGATGGCGACGTCGAAGGCGGGCAGTTCATCCATCTGCACCGCGGAAAATCCCGGCACGGATTCGATCTTCGGCGCTTGACGACCTGCCATCGCGGCCACGAGCCGCAGCCCCGGCTGCTCGCCGCACAGGCGCACCAGCGCCTGGCCCATGCGTCCGGAAGCGCCGTGGATCAGCAGATGCGCTTCTTCGGACACCACCCTAACGCGGCCCCCAGAGCAGGAGGGAAACCAGCGCGGCGGCCACGGCGAAGGCGGCAAAGAGCAGCCACCAGGCACCCGGACCACCGGAAGCAGGTGCCGCTTCTGTCCTGGCTTCCGGCACCGCGCTTGCAGGTACCGCAGGCATCGCCTGGGTGATCGGGCGCTGGCGCGGGGTGGTGCCGCCGCGCGGCGGCAGGCCGGGCGCCTCGACCACGAAACGATGCGGATCGATGGCAATCTGGTCGCCCGGATGCAGGATCGCGTTCTCCACCAGCATCCCGTTCACCTTGAGGCGGTTCCCCGGCGCTTCGGCGCGCAGCACGATGCGGTCGCCGTGCAGTTCTACCCGGGCGTGGTGCGGAGCCACGTCGGTCGATTCGATGCGGATGTCGGCATCGGCCGCCGAACCGATGAGCAGGTCCGAAGTCAGCGCGAAGGTGTGGCCATGCGACCATCCGGCCACGCCGCGCAGCACCGCGCGTGAGGCGGCGATGCGCGCCGCGCCTTCCATCGGCGTGCGCCGTCGCGGGGGCAGCAGCGGGGTGGACGGATCGTCTTCGAGCAGTACGCAAAATTGCACGCGTCCCATGCTCACGATGTCGCCGGCACGCAGCATGGCGCATTCGCGGATCGGCCTCGCGTTGACGTGGACCGGCGTGGCGCCCTTTTCCAGATTCAGCCACAGGCCGCGCTGCGGGTCCACGGAAAGAGTCGCGTGATGCGGCAGCCAGTCCGCACCGCGGACCCGGATTTCGCATTCATCACTGATACCCAGGCGATATTGGCCCGACAGCAGGTTTGCATCTGGGTGGTCTCGGCCAGGAAATACCAAGCGCATTCAGGGCACTCCGGAGTTCTCCCCGAACTGTAGCGCGGTTGTTGCAGCAGGTCACGAAAAATGCGCCTGCCGCGACGACCTTGTGCCGCAGACACCCGATTGGCTGCCCATTGGCAGACAGCCACGGTCAAGACACAATCGAACCCCATCCGATCCACCGGCCCGCCATGTCCAGCATCGATATCCGCCACCCGCACTGCCGCAGTCTCAAGGACGCCCGCTCCGCGGTCGAGAAGGTCGCGGCGAAAATCCAGGAACGCTTCGACATCGACTGCGCGTGGAACGGCGATGCGCTGGAATTCAGCCGCAGCGGGGTCGACGGCGAGATCCGCCTGCTTCCGGAAGAGGTCCGCGTCGTCATGCGGCTGGGCTTCATGCTCTCCTTCCTGCAAGGTTCGATCGAAAGCGAAATCCGCCGCTATCTCGAACGCGAATTCGGCTGAGCACGGCGCGGTCGGCGCATTCTTGCGACTGAGGGGAACACTCGACACTCTGCTCCAATCGGTTCGGGCTAGAATCGGGGAGACCCGCATTCACCGGCACACCCGATGCTGCTGCTCCAGCCCGCCACCCGCCACCGCCCAAGCCAGTCCCGCGTCGGCATCGCCATCGCCGGCGGCGGGCCCATCGGGGGCATGTACGAACTGGGCGTGCTGCGCGCGCTGGATCAGGCCATCGAAGGCCTCGATCTGACCGCGCTGGATGTCTACGTCGGAGTCAGCTCCGGAGCCTTCCTCGCGGCCAGCCTGGCAAACCGCATCGACACCGAACAGATGTGCCGGATCTTCATCACCGGCGACGCCAACGACGTGCGATTCGACCCGGACACCTTCGTCCGGCCGGCGCTGCGCGAATACCGCCAGCGCCTGGCCACGGCACCGCGACTGGTGCGCGACTGGTGGCGCAGCGTGCTCAGGGATCCCACCAGCCTGCATCTGGGCGAAGCCGTGAGCCGCCTCGGCGCACTGGTTCCGACCGGGCTGTTCGACAACGGCAGGATCGCCCAGTTCCTGCACCAAGCTTACACCCGCCACGGCCGCACCGACGACTTCCGCGAGCTCAGGCGCACCCTCTACATCGTCGCGGTGGACATCGACAACGGCGAAGCGGTGTGCTTCGGAAAGCCCGGCTGGGACGATGTTCCCATCTCCCGCGCGATCCAGGCCAGCTCCGCCCTGCCGGTGCTCTACCCGCCGGTGGAAATCCACGGCCGCCAGTTCGTGGATGGCGCCCTGCGCCGCACCATGCACGCCTCGCTCGCCTTCGACGAAGGCATCGACCTCTTTTTCGGCATCAACCCGCTGGTGCCGGTGGATGCCTCCCAGGCCCAGCACTCGGACGGCCGCCGCACCCGCCGTCTGGCTTCCGGCGGCCTGCCGATGGTGCTGTCGCAGACCTTCCGCACCCTGCTGCAGTCGCGCGTGCAGGTGGGCATGCAGCGCCACGCCCAGCAGTACAGCGACATCGACCAGATCGTGTTCGAGCCCAGCCCGAACGACGGCGACATGTTCTTCACCAACGCCTTCAGCTACGGCGCGCGCGCCGACGTCTGCGACTTCGCCTACTCGGCCACGCTGACCGACCTGCGCACGCGCTTCGACGAGCTGGCCCCGATCCTCGCGCGCCACGGCCTCACCCTGCGCCGCGACCTCCTCGAAGATCCGGACCACAGCCTCGACACCAGCCTGCGCGCCGCGCCAAGGCGCATCACCGACGCCACCGAGCGCCTGCGCCGCGCGCTCGACGACGTGGACGCCACGCTCAAGAAGCGCGGCGTGGCCTGAAGGCGCTCAGGCGCGCCTGCGCAGGCGGCTGAAGCCTGCCACCGCGGCCAGCACGATCGCGCCGGTGACCAGACCGACCACCGCGCTGCCGGCGATGCCGACGACCCAGCCGAACCCGCCCAGCGGCGCCGAGGCCGCCTCCACGGCGTGGTGCAGCACGGGAATCCCGTGTACCAGCAAACCACCTCCGACCAGGAACATGGCGACCATGCCGGCCACCGAAAGGCCCTTCATCATCCAGGGGGCGAAGGCCAGCAGCAGCCTGCCGGCGCGGTGCGCAACACGGGTGCCGAAGCCTTCGCCACGCCGGGCGATCAGCCCGAGGCCGACGTCGTCGAGCTTGACGATGCCGGCCACCACGCCGTAAACGCCGACGGTCATCAGCACCGCCATCGCTGCCAGAACGCCGAGCTGGCGTGAAAAGGTCGCGTGCGCCACCGTGCCCAGGGTGATGACGATGATTTCGGCGGAAAGGATGAAGTCGGTGCGGATCGCACCGCGGATCTTGCGCCGTTCCAGTTCCTCGACGGTTTCCTCCGGCGCCGTTTGCCCAGCCTCGCCTTCGGGTTCATCCAGCGGCGCCTTGTGCAGCAGCTTTTCCATCGCCTCGAAGCACAGGAAAGCGCCACCCACCATCAGCAGCGCCGTGACCGCCCACGAGGCCAGCGCGCTGATCGCCAGGGCCGAGGGCACCAGGATCAGCTTGTTGACGAAGGACCCCTTGGCCACCGCCCACACCACCGGCAGCTCGCGGTTTGCACGCACGCCGGAAACCTGTTCGGCGTTGACCGCCAGATCGTCGCCAAGCACGCCGGAAGTCTTGGCCGCCGCCGCCTTGGTCATGGCCGCCACGTCGTCTAGCAGGGTGGCAATGTCGTCGAGAAGGGCAAGAAGGCTGGCGCCGGCCATGAGAGGTTCCTGTGTGGGGGCGCGCATTGTGGCACGAGGCAAGCACGCTCCCGCAGCGCCCGGGACATGGAGCGGGCTTGCAATCGGCGCCACAAACCCCTGCAATCGCTCCATGAACCTGCCCCTGCGAAACCTGTCCCTGCTCATGCTGCTGGTGCTGACGGCCTGCGCCGCACCGCCCGTGCGCAACCCGATGGCGCAGTGGGTTGCCTCGCCAAACGAGGAAGCTCGCCGCCCGGTTCTCATCGTGATCCACGCCACCGAGCAGAACGGCGTTGCGCGCAGCCTGCACACCCTGCGCACCGGCAATCGCGGGGGACCGGTGAGCGCGCACTATCTGGTGGGGCGCGAGGGCGATCTCTACCAGCTCGTGGCCGACGAACGCCGCGCCTGGCACGCCGGCAGCGGGCGCTGGGGCACGATCACCGATCTCAATTCCGGCTCGATCGGCATCGAGCTGGACAACGACGGCAGCGCGGATTTCCCGCAGACGCAGATCGACACCCTGCTGCGCCTGCTCGAAGACCTGTGTGCCCGCCTCAACATCCCGCGCCGCCAGATCATCGCGCACTCCGACCTTGCGCCGACGCGCAAGCGCGACCCGAACGCGCGCTTCCCCTGGCACACGCTGGCGCAGTCCGGGTTCGGCCCCTGGCCTGCGGCGGATTCACCGCCTGCTCCCGAAGGCTTCGACTTCTGGTTGGCGATGGCCGCGTTCGGCTACCCGCTGGAGGAACCCGAAGCGGCACTGCGCGCCTTCCGGCGCCGCTTCCGCGCCATGGAAGGAAACGACGCGCCGCCCGATGCCGAGGATGCACGCATCCTTCATTCGCTGGTGGAACCCCTGCGCCCGCCCCGCGCAGCCAAGCCGGCAGACTGAGCCGCCGGACGCTGCGGGCGGCTCGGCCACAACCTCCGGATCGAGGCTCAACTTCCCTCGAACCCGTTCATGAACACGAGGTCGGGATCTCCGCCGAGCGAAAGCAGTTCCAGATAGACCTCCAGATTGGTATAGCCGGCCACGCCCAGGAGCGGCAGCGACAGCGCGGAACCGTTGTTGTCGGCGGCGTTCGGGTTGAGGCCGTGGGCCAGTTCGAAGGCATCGGGCATGCCGTCCTCGTCGCTGTCGAGCGGCGGCGCGGGCGGATTGGCCGGAGGGAAATCAAGGTTCAGGGCATCGTTGGCGACGGGCTGCTCGTGCGGTACGTTCGGAATCGTGCCGCCGAGCGCGGAGGCGGTGATGCGCCGATCCATCGGGTCGTGCGGACGCGCGCCGGCCGAGGGCACGACGGCTGAAACCAGGTTGCCGGAGGTAACGTAGCCGATCGGAGGGAAGGCGTGGCGCGTGCTGCGGCGCGTGGCGCTGCCCAGGTCGGTATTGCCGCTCGGCAGCGTCGTGGAAAAATCGTTGCAGCAGTAGAACAGCGCGTAGTCCTGCAGGGATGGATACCGGTCGATGCGGTTGTCGTTCACGTACAGGCTGTTCTGGCTGTTGTACAGCATCGCGATCTCGACCATGCCGTAGGGAAAGTCCGGACGCACATGGAAGCGGTTGCCGACCATGTTGTACTGCACCCGGTACGGGCCGTTGGAGGCATGGCCATCGACCCATTGCGCATAGGTGACGTAGTAGTAGGGGTCGAAGTAGTAGTTGTTGGAAACCTCCAGCCGCAGCGGCACGTTCTGGCAGGCGTCGATGAGCCGAGGCGGACTATCGTCCTGTGAACTGGATTCGCAGTTGATCTCGGGCAGGCGGCCCATGATGCGGTAGAACAGGTTGCGAACGAGGCTGATGCCGTCCTGCGGCCAGGCGGTGTTGGCGTAGTTGAGCAGGATGCCGCCGTAGATCGCGTGCCCGCCTTCGGTCTCGGCCAGGATCGAGTTCTGGATCGTGACTTCCGATGCCCAGCTCAGCTGCACCGCCTCGTCATTGGCGTTGGCCATGGAAACGTGGTCGATCATCACGCGCTTGACGCCGTCCAGACGCAATGCGTCGTCGTGCGGGCAATTCCCCGGCGTGACCTGGCAGGCCGGACGCAGGCGCAGGTGGCGCACGATGAGGTTGTCGCAGGATTCCCCGCCGTAGTGGACGCCGCAGGACAGGCCGCGCACGATCACCCCGCCCGGCGAGGTCTGCCCCGCGATGGTGACGTTGCCCGAGCGCACCTGCACCGGCCCGTTGATGACGCCGCTGACCTCGAACACGATGGTGCGCGCACCGGACTGGCGCAGCGCCCAGTTGAGCGAACCGCGATTGCCCGAACCCTGCGTCCCTCCCGGATCGACCGCCAGGGTATCGACGATCAACACCTGTCCACCGCGTCCACCCGAGGCGACCGCGCCGAATCCCTCGGCCCCCGGGAAACTCGGCAAAGGCTGCGCCGCCACCGGCAACCCGCAAGACATCCCGCCCAGCAAACCCGCCACCGCAAACAAGGCGCTCATGAACCGCATGGCATCGCTCCCGATCGTTCCGCGTGCACACCGCATCGCACCCATCCAGGCGCAATTCGGTGCCGGCAGGAGACAGATCAACGTGACGGCCACCTCAATATCGCGATCGGACACCTGCGATACGGCACCTCGGCGCCGAAATCGGCTTCAGGCCCGCGCCAGGCCCGCGTAGATTTCCTCTTCCTGGGCAAAGTGCAGCCGCAAGATCGCGTCCAGCCCGTACAGCAGGCGCTGGATGTCCTGCAACGCCGCGCGGTCGGGCGTCTGCGGGTCCAGCGCGTCGATCAGCCCGCCCAGGCGGTGGTGCAGGCGGAAGATCTCGCGGTGGGTGCGGCTCATCGCCGCCATCGGGTCGTCGCCACCCAGCAGCGCGGCCACCGCCGGATAGACCTCGCGGTCGTCGGCCTGCTCGTGTGCCAGAAGCTCGGTGCGCAGGCGAATCTCCAGTTCCACCAGCCGCCGCGAGGCCTCCGGCCCGGGCAGCGAGGCGAGCCGCGCCGCCACGGCGGCGATCTGGTCCAGCACCGGCGCCAGGTGCTCGTGCTCGGCGTGCAGCCGCGCCAGGTCTTCCGGCGACAGATGGTGGCGGCTGGCGCGCACCGGCTGCACCCGCAGCACGCGCAGCGCATTGAGGATCACCGCGACGTCGATCACTTCCTGCAGCAGGGCGCCGTGCAGCGGTGCCAGGAAGCCGAACGCCGCGGCCAGCATCGCCAGCAGCGACAGCCCCATGCCGGCGAACACGCTCTGCAGCGCGATGCGGCGGGTGCGGTGCGCGATGTTCACGGTTTCGGCCAGACGGTCCAGACGATCGACCAGCAGCACCACGTCGGCGGCCTGGGCCGAGGCGGTGGCACCGCGCGCGCCCATCGCCACGCCCACGTCGGCGGCGGCCAGCGCCGGCGCATCGTTGATGCCATCGCCCACCATCACGCACGGCGCGCTGGCGCTGGCGGCCCTGACCACGGCCAGCTTGTCTTCCGGCATCTGCTCGGCGAGCACCTCATCCACGCCCAGGCCCGCGCCCACGGCGTCGGCCACGTCCTGCCGGTCGCCGGTGAGCATCACGATGCGCGTCATCCCGGCGCGGCGCAAAAGGCGCAGCGCGCGCGGGGTCTCGGGGCGAACCTGATCGGCCAGCAGCAGGGCCCCGGCCACCTTGCCGTCGAGCGCCACCAGCACCACCGAAACGCCTTCGCCGGCGGCGCGTTCGAGCAAGCCTGCGGCTTCGGGAGGAATCGGCGCCAGTGTTTCCACGAAGGCCTGCGAACCGGCCGCCACGGCCACGCCATCCACCGTGCCACGCAGGCCCGATCCGGCCTGTTCGCGCACCGCTTCGGCGGCACCCAATGCCAGCGCGCGCTCGCGCGAGGCCGCCACGATCGCCCCGGCCAGCACGTGCGCCGAGGCCTGTTCGAGCGCGGCGGTGAGTGCCAGCACGCGGTCGGCGTCGTGGCCGCCGAAGGTCTCGACCGCCGCCAGCCGCGCGTGCCCCGCGGTGAGCGTGCCGGTCTTGTCGAAGAACAGCGTGCGCGCGGCGGCCAGCGCCTCCAGCGCCGCGCCGCCTTTCACCAGCACGCCGCGGCTGGCGCAGCGCGAGATGCCCGAGACGATCGCCACCGGCACGGCCAGCAGCAGCGGGCACGGCGTGGCCACCACGATCACCGCAAGCGCGCGCATCGGGTTTCCCGTGAACCACCAGGCCGCACCGGCCAGAGCCAGGGCCAGCGGCACGAACCATCCGGCGTAGCGGTCCGCCAGACGCAGCGCCGGCGCGCGCGCAGCCTGCGCCTCCTCGACCAGGCGCACGATGCCGGCATAGGTGCTGTCGGCTGCCGCCGCGGTGGCCACAAGATCGAAGGCGTCGGCGGCATTGACGGTGCCGCTGCGCAGTCGTTCACCGCGCGAATGGGCGACCGGCAGCGCCTCGCCGCTGAGGGCCGATTCATCCAGCACGGCGCGCTCGTCGGCGAGCACGCCGTCCACCGGAACCACCTCGCCGCGCCGCACCAGCAGACGGTCGCCGGGCGCCACCTCGGCCAGCGCGACCTGCTCCAGCGCCCCGTCGCGGTAGCGCGCGGCCTCGCGCGGCGCGCGCCCGAGCAGGGCCGACATCTCGCGCCCGGCGCGCCGCTCGGCAAAGGACTCCAGCAGCTCCCCGCCCGAAAGCATCAGCGCGATGACGGCGGCGGTCAGGTCCTGCCCCAGCGCCAGCGCGCCGGCAATGGACACCAGCGCGAGGATGTCGACGCCGCCCGAGCGCCGCAGCAGTCGGGCCAGGACGGTCAGCAACAGCGGAATTCCCACCAGCAGGCTGCCCAGACGCCAGCTCCAGGCCGCGGCCTCGGGCAGTCCGGCCACCCACAGCCCTGCGCCGACCGCAAGGCCCGCTGCGCTCGATCCGAAAACCGCGATGTCCCGATGCCAACCCTGGCCCATGAATTCTTCCATCCGGCCGCAACCGCGCGCCCATCGGAAGGAATTATGCCTGCCGTGAACGCCAGCGAGGCGATGCCAGGCGCGCAGCGCACGCCTTTCGGGACTGCGAGAAAAAACCCCTTGGCGGAAGCCGGCGCGCCCGCCAATGTCTGCACAACCTCGCCGCACGACGTGCCGGCGAGGTCGGGGCTGGGGAGCCCCGGCCTGCGGTTCGGCCTGACGGACCCACCGCAGGGTGCATGCGCTCAAGAAAAGAATGGGGACATCAGGATGATCAGGAGACTGGCAACTCGTGCGGTCCGCGCGCTGGGCGCGGCTGCAACCCTGGCCGCCGTGCTGGCGGCGACCGGCGGCGCCGCGATGGCGCAGAACGTGGATCTCGTGGTCACCCTGGTGGCCGGACAGCCGGCCTACATGGCGCAGGCAGCGAGCACTACGTCGTCACGATTTCCAACAACGGCCCGGCCACGGCCACGAACGTGGCACTGGTCGTCACCCATCCTCTGGCCAATCTGCCGTTCGAGGCCAGCGCCACCTGTCAGCCGGTGAGCGGGCCCAACCCGAACGGTGCGGCAACCTGCCCGCCCGGTTCGGCAACCGCGCCATCTCCCGCCTTCACGCGATCGGGCAGCAGTTTCAGCGTGACCATTCCCTCGATCCCGAGCCAGTCCATGGTGCGGATCGAATTCGACAACGCCTCGCGCTGCGAACGCGAGGGCGGCCAGGGCGGCAGCGCCGGAGAGTGCTTCCTGCCGAACGGCAACTTCACCCTGACCGCGGACGCAAGCTCGCCGCAAACGGATACGGACCCCTCCACCAACCGCGCCACGACCAACATCTTCATCTATCCGCCCGACAGCCAGTACCGGACCCGCGTCACCAGCGCCCCGGCCAGCGCCCTGCCCGGGGACGTCGTCGATTACGAATTCGAGGTCTACAGCGTCGGGCTCAATCCCAGCCACCTGCTGCGCCTGAGCGCGGAGCTGCGCGGGCTGGCCGGAAACATGACGCCGATGTCGGCAAGCAACGCGCCGTTCGGCGCCAGCAGCTCCACCCTGCCGGCAACGCGGCTGCTGTCGATCGACTGCCTCGCCATGTCGCTGGGAAGCTACCCGCCCTCGCAGGTTTTCCCCGCCTCGCCCAATCCCTGGCAGGCCTGCCCGACGAGCGGCCTGATCCCGATTCCGCAGCCGACCAGCGCCAACAACGCCGTGCCGGTGCGCGGCTTCGCGCCGGGGTACTTCCTCGACAACCTGCCCGGTACCCAGCTCGGCCCGCCTGCGGGCGGCGTGATGCGCTTTCGCGCGCGAGTGGAAGTGGGCACGCCCGCCTGCGTGACCGTGCCGGAAAGCGGCTACCGCGATCTGGAGTTCAAGGTGAACGTCGCCGGCGTGCTCGGCACCGACCTGGTGCCGCCGGGCGCGGCCGACAACACCGACCTGGCCATCACCCAGGTCGCGGGCAACTGTCAGGAAGCCGACATTGAACTCACCACCACCGCCAGCCCGGTCACCATGGCGCTGAACGGCAGCGGCCAGGCCACCTGGACACAGCAGGTCACGGTGAGCAACCTGAGCACGGGCGTCACCGCCGGCACCGCCACGCAGGTGCCGGTGGACTTCGGGCACTACAGCCTGGCCTTCAGCGAAACCCGCACGCCGCTGACCTGCAGCTCCACTCCCGCCGGACTTTGCCCCGCCTCGCTGGTGGTCGGCGTGCTGCTCGACAACGGCGCCGGCTTCCGCTTTGCCGAAACCCTGCCTTCGCTGCCGCCCGGCGCCTCGGTCACGTTCTCGCAGACCAACACGATCACGCGCACCAGCTGCTGGGGCGATGACGAGGCATTGATCCACCTCAAGGGCGTTGCGCCGCCCGATGCGGCGCTGTTCGATCCCAACTACAACCCGACGATGACCTCGCCTCCGGACTTCACCCCGGGGGTCAATCCGTTCTTCGGCAACAACGGCCTGCAGACCGTGGCCACGGTGACCGGCCTCACACCCTGCCCGGGCGGCGGCGGCTCGACCGATCTCCAGCTCATCAAGACCGGCCCCTATGCCAGCGCCGCGGATGCGGCCAGCGGGGGCCGCTGATCGGCCAGACGCCGGCCACCGCGATCCCCGATGGCAACACCGTCTACTTCAATCTCACCGCCCACAATCCGGACGCCTCCAATCCGGTGAACCTGCACCACATCAGCGACTGGAACTACAGCGCATCCAACCTGCAGCCGGGCAATTCCGGATTCGTGCACAGCGGTTCGGCGCTGGCGGCCTGGGGCATCACCTGCACCCCGCAGCCCGGCTCGGCGCCCTGCCAGGAGCTGGCCACCAGCCCGCTGTCGAGCGGTTACATCAACCATTTCCAGATCGAATACGATCCCGCGCAGCACGGCGGCAACGACCATGCCGCGCTCGCGCCGCTCGCCAGCCTGAGCTATGTGGTGCCCTTCACCACGCCCACCTCGCAGAACCGCTGCCACGGCCCCACGCACGTGAGCAACCAGGCGCAGGCCAGTTACACCAGCGCCCTGGGAACCAGCGCCGCCACGCCCATGAGCGCGGTTTCCTACTACGTCGGCAATCCGCCCTGCACGCCCGGTCAGCTGCAGATCCAGAAGCAGATCCTGCCGCCCGCCAGCACCAGCTCGATCCCGACCTCGGGGCTGGTGAGCTTCCGCCTGGAGCTCACCAACCTGTCGAGCAGCCAGACCCTGGACATCGCGCGCCTGGTCGATCAGCCCGGCGTGATGGGAGTCCAGGCCACGGTCGTGGGCGTCACCTGCAGCACGCTCGGCGGCGGCGCCAAGTGCCCGACCA
This sequence comes from Pseudomonadota bacterium, assembly GCA_963205495.1. Classification (GTDB taxonomy): domain Bacteria; phylum Pseudomonadota; class Gammaproteobacteria; order Xanthomonadales; family Xanthomonadaceae; genus Denitratimonas. Next base: position 16,733 of record CAUJIN010000053.1, on the reverse strand, counting down.
CGGCCGTGGTGCCGGGCGTGCGCACCCCGGCCGTCGGCGCCCCCGCTCCGCTCGCCAATCCGTGGGAAATCGACCACGAGTGGGGCTCGGTCGGCAATGCCACCTTCCCGCCGGGAAGCGCGCTGGAGTTCATCGTGACCTGCCAGCTCAGCGATCCTACGCGGCGGTTCAACTGCTTCACCAATCGCGCCGACTTCTCCGGCGACAACGATCCCAACGGCTGGGTGCCCGGGTCCGCGCAGGTATGGCTGTGCCCGCCGCCCGCGCCCGAACTGAGCCTGCAAAAACAGGTCGATCTGCAGATCGCCGCACCCGACGCATGGGTCACCTACACCCTCATCGTGACCAACATCGGCGCGGCCTCCGCGGACGGCGCGGTGCTGTTCGATCCGATGCCGCCGATTCTCCTGGCCGCCAACCCGGCCGGCTACAGCAACATCACCTGCACCGACCTAAGCGGCTCCGCCTGGCTGCCCAACCCGCACGGCGTCGCGGCGTGCCCCGGCGTCAGCAGCGGTCCTTCGGGACTGAGCGCCACCATCGCCACCCTCGGCCCCAATGCCGCCCTTCGGTTCACCTATCAGGCAAAGATGCCCGGCGCGTCGCAGGCGCCGGTCTCGGTACCCAATGCCGCCACCGTGATCGCTCCATCGCCCGACGGCCTGAGCTTCGGCGCCGGCACCGCCCAGTCGCACCAGAACGTGCAGGTCATCGCCCCGGCGGTCGTCGGGCCGCCGCCCTCCACGGCGCGGGTTCCGGCGCTCGATCTGCGCAGGATCGCGCTGCTGGCGCTGGCGATGCTCGCGCTGGGGCTGAGGCGCGCGGCGCGGCCGCGCTGAGCGGTTCGGTGCGCGGCAGATTCCGGGTGCGGGATTTGCCCCCGCGCCCGGAGCCTCATCCCGCCGCGACGCCCGCCTCGATCTTCCTCAGCAGGGAGCGCAGCGCCAGCGGGCGCAGCGGCTTGTGGAGCAGCAACAGTCCGTCCGCTTCCACCCGGCTGCGGATGGCTTCATCGCGGTCTGCGGTGATGATGACGGCCGGAACCTTCAGCCCGAAGGCGCGCCAGGCATCCAGCCCGGTCTGACCGAGGTCGAGGTGGTAGTCCAGCAGCAGCACGTCCACGCGCTGCGCCGCGAGCAGTCCCCGGGCTTCCTCGATGCCGGCGGCGGCCAGCACCCGCCAGCCCCAGCCTTCCAGCAGCGCGCGCATGGCGTGGCGCACGCTGGCATCGTTGTCCAGCACCAGCGCGATGCCGCCGGCGCCTCCCTCGGGATCGGCCGGCGGGGAGATCCCGGGCGCTGGCTGCCCGAGCGTTTCGGCACGGCGGGAAAACACCTGCGGCACCGTCACCGAGAACACGCTGCCCTTGCCGGGCCAGCTGCGGAGCCGGAGCGCGTGGCCCAGCAGGCGCGCGGTTCGCTCTGCGATCGCCAGTCCCAATCCCAGGCCCTGGCCACGCGCGCCCTCGCCGCGTCGGAACTCGTCGAAGATCGCGCGCTGGTCGCGTTCGTCGATCCCCGGCCCCGTATCCCACACCTCGATGCGCAGGTCCCCGCCCGCGCGTCGCACGCCGATCAGCACCCGCCCGCGCTCGGTGTAGCGCACCGCATTGGCGAGGAAATTCATCAGGATGCGGCGCAGCAGCTGCGGGTCGCTGCGCGTCCAGGCGTCGCTGGATGCCAGCTCCAGTTCAATGCCGCGTTCGGCTGCCATCACACGGAACTCATCGGCCATCGGATCAAGCAGCTCCGCCAGCGGAAAATCGCGCAGATCGATCGGCTGTCGCCCCGCATCGAGGCGCGAAATGTCGAGGATGCCGCCGAGCAGGGATTCGGTGGAGCCAAGCGCGCCGCGCAGGCTGCCTACCAGCGGTCGATAAGTTTCCTGCGTGATGCGTTCGTCGAGCGCATGGGCGAACAGCTTGGCGGCATGCAGGGGTTGCAGCAGATCGTGGCTGATCGCGGCAAGAAAACGGCTCTTGGCCGCGTTGGCGCTCTCGGCGGCGCGCCGCGCCGTATCCAGCTCGCGGGTGCGATCGGCCACCCGCTGTTCGAGGGTCTCGTTGGCGCGCGTCAGCTCGGTTTCGGCGCGCCGGAAGGCGGTGACATCGGTGTAGGTGGCGACGAACCCGCCGCCCGGCATCGGGTTGCCGCGGATTTCCACCATGCTGCCGTCCGGGAAGCGCCGCTCGGTCAGGTGCGGCGTGCCCGAGCGCATGTGCGCGAGACGCCGATCAACCGCGTTCTGTTCGGCCTGCTCTCCCCCGAAGCCATGCGCCAGCGCCCAGTGAACCAGCGCCTGCACCGGCTGGCCGACCTGCAGGAGGTCCGCCGGAAATCCGAACATCTCGGCATAGCGCCGGTTCCAGGCCACCAGACGCAGCTCGCGGTCGACCACGCTGATGCCCTGACTCATGTTCTCCAGCGCCGCCTCCAGCAGCTGCTGGTTGAAACGCGAGGCCTGCGCCGCATCGCCCACGATCGTGGCCACGGTTTCCAGCTCGGAGCCGCGCTCGGTGCGCGCGGTGTCCATCAATAGACGCGCCGAAGCCGCGCCGAGCACGGCGGCCAGTTCGCGCTCGATGGAAAGCTGCAGCGCGGCGCTTGCGAACGCATCGCCTTCGCCCAGCGCAAACAGCGAATCGATGCGGGCCGGCGGCAGGAAGCGCCCGGCCAGATCGCGCAGCGCCGGCAGGGGAATCGGACGCGCGTCGCCCGCACGCGGGGCGCGGCGCCAAAACACATCGACCAGCCAGGTGGAGAGCGTGGCGATGACCAGACTGCCGAGCACCGCGCGCAGCATCCGGCTCCAGCCGCTGAGCCCGAGGAAATTGTCCGGCGCAAGGAAGGCCAGCCCGAAGGGGCCGGCATCGAGCCAGTCCTGCGGCAAGGGCAGCATCGGCCCAAGCGCCGGCACCAGCAGCATCCACGCCCAGGCCGTCACGCCCAGGGCAAGGCCGATCAGTACCGCCTGCGGCGAGGTACGCGGCCGCCACATCGCAAATCCCAGCGCCGGTGCGATGGTGGCCAGCGCGGAAAACGACACCGCGCCGATGTCGGCCAGCGCCTCGTTGCCCACGATCGCGCGGCTGTAGGCCCAGGCCAGAAGCACGGTGGCAAGGATGCCGGCGCGGCGCTGCAGCAGCACTTCGCCGCGCCGGTTCGGTCCGCCCGGCTGGGCCCAGGCGCCGCGCACCCGCAGCGGCGCCAGCCAATGGTTGCCGATCATCAGGCTGAGCGAGAGCGTGGCCAGGATCACCATGCCGGTGGCCGCGCTGAGGCCGCCGAGGAAGGCCAGCAGCGCCAGCCCGCCCTGCCCCTGCGACAGCGGCAGCGCCAGCACATAGAGATCGGAAGGCACCCCGAGCGGCGCCAGCCGCGCCAAACCGGCGCGCGCCAGCGGCAGCAGCGGCAGCGCGATCAGCACCATGTAGAGCGGAAACACCCAGCGCGCCGTGCGCAGGTGGCGCTCGTCGCGGCATTCGACCACGCCGACGTGGAACTGGTGCGGCAGGGTGAACATGGCCAGCACGCCGAGCACCACCAGCGCGGGGAAGCCGTCGGCACCTCCCGGCTGGGGTTCCAGCGCCGGCGCCGGCCAATCCGGCCCGGTGACCACGAACAGCCCCAGAGCCAGCATCACGCCGAGCTTGAGCAGGGATTCGACCGCCACCGCCAGCACCAGTCCACGGTTGTGCTCGGCCGCAGACACGCTGCGGGTGCCGAACAGCATGGCGAACAGCGCCATCGCCAGCGCGACGTAGAGCGCGCTGTCGTTCCACGGCGGCGTCACCAGCTCGCCGCCGCGGGTAAGCATGCCGTAGCTCATCGCGACCGCCTTGAGCTGCAGCGCCACATAGGGAATCAGGCCCAGCAGCGCCACGCCCGTCACCGCCGCCGCCAGCGAGGAACTGCGCCCCAGCCGGGTGGCGATCAGGTCGGCGATGGAGCTGGCATTGCTTTCCCGCGCCAGCCGCACGAGCCGGTACAGCCAGGCGATGCCGAAGGCATAGAGCAGGATCGTGCCGACGAAGGTGGGTGGCAGCGGCCAACCCGAGCGCGCCGCCTGCGTGACCGTTCCGTAGAACGTCCAGGAAGTGCAGTAGACCGCCAGCGAAAGCGCGTACACCCCACCCCAGTGTCGATCCAGCTTCCAGCCGCGGCGCTCGCCCCACACCGCCGCCGCGAACAGCAGGCCGAGCCAGGCGAGGCTCGCGACGACGACGGTGGTATCGGTCAGCATGAGCGCCGGCGCAAGCTCGAAGAGAGGGTGCCGGCAAGCCTACCCCGTCCCGCCGCGCATGGCACGCGCTACGGGAATGCCGCGCGGATGCTCAGCGGCCGTCGAGGCGCTCGACGTAGGCGGCCAGCGCCGCGATGTCGTCCGGCTCCAGGCCACGTGCAACGCCTTGCATGATCTTGTCCATCGTGGTGTCGATGGCGTAGCCGGACTGGAAATTGGTCAAGCGCCAGGCCACGTATTCGCCCTGCTGACCATACAGCGCCGGCCATGCCATCTGGAAAGGCTGGGCGTTCGTCGGGCCCTTGCCTTCGACGCCGTGGCAGCCCTGGCAGGGTGGCACACCCTGCGCCGGATCGCCGTGCAGGTACAGGCTGCGGCCGCGATCCAGGATTGCCGCATCGACAGGCTCGGGGGTCAGTGGCGAAGGTGCCACCAGCGGCAGGGAGGCATAAAACACCGCGATGTCGCGCAGGTCCTCGATCGTGTTGTTCGCCACCAGCGGCGTCATGATCGAGTCACTGCGCAGCGAATTCTTGAACTCCACGAGCTTCCAGTACAAATACTGCTCGGGCAACCCCGCCACGCTGGGAAACATGGCCACCGGAGCCTTGCCGTTGGCACCATGGCAATTGTTGCAGACCTGCGCCTTTTCCTTGCCGGCTGCAATGCTGCCCGTCACCGGCATCGGGCGTCTGAATTCGACGACATCCAGACTGGCCGCCAGCGTCGTGCCGGACAGCAGCAGCGCTGCCGCCATCCCGGTCAACACGAAGGATCGGGCGTTCACAGCTTCACCTCCAGCATCAGGCCGACGAGATTGGCGCGATAGTCGCGCTGGCCGGCGTCCAGATAGATCCGGTGGTCGATCACCAACCCATCCTCCAGGCCCTGGTAGTGCCAGTCGGAAATCCGGCCGCGCTCCCACAGGTCGAACAGACGCAGCGACCAGCGATCGCGGATCGGCACCGTCAGCCCCAGCGACAGGCTGTGGGTGCGATAGGTCAGCTCCGGATAGCGCCCCGCAAGCCCGGCTTCGGCGAGCGTGGGCCAGGCCAGCGCCGCCACCGAGGCGTAGCGGTATCCGGTCAGACCGCGCGTGTCGACGAAGTTCCAGCCGGCGTCGAGTTTCACCCGTCCGAAATCGTGGTCGAAGGTGGCGCCGGCATTGCGGCTGCGGTTGTCGTCATCGACCCACCAGCGCGAAGCCTCCGGATACACCGCGCCGCCCAGCGTCGGGTCTTCCGGCACGGTGGCCGCGTCGTTGACGTTGGCCATGCCCAGCAAGGACTTGTCCCATCCCACGAACGCGCTGGCGCGGGTTGCAGGCGTCGGCTGCCAGTCCCAGGACACGGTGAAGCCATAGGTGTCCAGCGACTGCCGCCCCAGCTCGGCACGGTAATCGTTCCAGTCGCCGCGCAGCGTGGCATTGAGGCTGGTGGTCTCGCTCGGCATCACGCTCGCGATCAGCGTCGCCTTGTGCTGGGTGCGGCCGCCGACGTCGTACTTGCGCAGCGCATCAACGGTATGCGGAGGGGTGTTCGTGTGATCGCCGCCAAAACCGGGCATGCCCATGGACAGGGTGTGCTCGTAGGGATTGGACACATAGTCGCTGCCGCTGCGGCGCAGGTACTGGTAGTTGGCCCGCAGCGTGGCGTACTCGAACGCGCGGCTGACCCAGGTCAGCTTCAGGACGTGATCGCGCGCATGGCTGACTTCGCGATGGGTCCGCTCCACGTCGGTGTAGGTATAGGCCGCTCCGAACGTGTTGCGGCTGTTCAGGCGGAAATCGGCGGCAAGCGCCAGCTCACGCGTTTCCTTGTCCAGCGCCAGGCTCCTGACGCGCGTCGGTACTCTGGCGTTCGCAAACGGATCCCAGATGCCCATCTCGCCCGGAACCACCGCGCCCATCGCGCCGTTCTCGGCAACGTAGCCGTACTGCCCGGTGATCGGGTTGTAGGCCACGTACGTATCGCGGTAATCCTCGCGGCGGAACTTCAGGGTGGCTCGGTAGGTGGCGAAGTTCGTGGGTTGCAGCACCAGGCCGACGTTGGCATCGGTCGTGTCGATCCGCATCCCGGCGCTCTGCCGGGACAGCGAGGCGGGGGTGTTCCAGTCCGCGCAATCGAACAGATACGGATTGACCGGGGAGCCCAGCGGGGACAGGTCGATGCCCATCATGCCGGTACAGTTTGTCGGCGGCAGCAGCGCCTCGTTCTGCCGCATCGTACCGCCCGCCGCGCCGAAGGACAGTTCGCCGTTCATCGCCAGCTTGCGCGTGAACGTGGCGCGGACGTTGTGGTAATCGTTGTCCGGCTCGGTGGCGAACTCGCCCACCAGCGGCGTGATGGACGTCGCGCCCGGGACCACGGCCCACAAGGCATAAGGGTTCTCGTAGGTGAACGCATCATGGCTGTCGCGATAGAACGAGCCGGTGTAGGCAAGGTCCATGCGCCACTGGTTGCCGACGTAGCGCAGACCGCCGTTGACGTTGACCGTGGCGTCATCGATCGGCCGCGGGGTTTCGAAGATGCCGCCGTTGGCCGGGAAAGGAAAGTTGAAGAAGAACGGCCCGCCGAAGGCTCGCGCACCCTGGCGCTCCTCGTTGGTGGTACTGAAGTAGCCCGTCCAGCGCGAGGTGAAGAAATAATTGACGCCCACGCCCTGCTTGTCGCGCGTGACCTGCAGGCGCTGCGGCGCGGCAGCGGCCGAGGCGGCCGCCACGTCGGGCACCGGACTGGCACCGGGAACGAGCCCGGGCACCAGGGTCAGGCGGTTGGTTCCGACGCCGCTCCAGACCGAGCGCGCGGTGGTGCTCATCACGTTGGGCTGGGAACGCGCAAAACCCTCCACCCGGTACTTTCCGGCGCGCCCCACGGTGGCCTTGAGGTACTGGTTGTCGGAGGAAGTGCGGCTGGCGCGAAGTTCCACATAGGTGCCGTCGTAGGGACGGCGAAAGGTCAGCGCCAGCAGTCCCAGCGCGGGGCCGTCGTCCCAGTCGCTGTAGCGCAGCCAGTTCGGCGCACCGACGTCGCCGCTGGTCGACAGCCAGCCGAGGCTCAGGTGTCCTGAGCGCAACCAGTCGCCCTGCGCGGTTTCGAGGATCTCCGGGGCGCAGATATAACGCGCGCCGGTCGGGCTGCGCCTGCCTTCGGCGCGCAGCCAGCTCATGCCGCGCGGGTCGCAATCGTTCGCGGCCTTGGTGACGCTTTCCAGGCGACTGCCGAACGCGAAGTCCACGCCCACGCCGGAATCCTGCGCCTGTGCGCCGCCCGATCCCAGCAGGCTTGCCAGCGCCAGGGCCAATGTCGTTCTGATGCAAGTCATGGCTGGTCCTCCATCACTTGTGCAAACGTGGGCCGGACGGGTGGTTGGACCCGTGGATCTGCGCATGGCAGGTGATGCATCCCCGCCCGATCAGGCGCTCGTCCGGAAAAGCGCCGCTGGCCAGGCTACCCGGCTGCAGCAGGTCGTTGGGGTGACGCACGTGCGAGTGGCACTGCTGGCAGAGCATCGGCACCGGCGCCACCAGCAGGGCGTGCTGGTTGGAGCCGTGCGGGGTGTGGCAGTTGAGGCAGCTGTCGCGCACCGGCGCGTGCTCGAACAGGAACGGGCCGCGCTTTTCCGCATGGCACTGGTAGCAGGTCTCGTTCACCGTCGCGGTCTTGAGCAGCGGCGCATTGAGGCTGCCGTGCGGGTTGTGGCAGTCGTCACAGGCCATCAATCCCTCGGGCAGCGGCATGTGCGAGCGCCGGTTGAACTGCACCCGGATGTCCTGGTGGCAGGTGGCGCAGGTCTCGCTGATCGACTGCTTGGCCATCAGCCCTTCGGAGGAGAACTTGGCCATCGGGTTGTGGCAATCCGAGCAGCTCACGTCATTGCGTTGGTGCACCGAGCCGGTCCAGTGATCGCGCGGGCCGCCCTGATGACAGGTCAGGCAGGCGGCAACCTGGGTTGGAACCGGCGTGCCGCCGTCATGGGTGAAGGCGATGATCTTGCCGGGCGTCGTGGGTGCGGCAGCGTGTTCGGAACCTGCTCCGTGGCAGGCCTCGCAGGTCGCGGCCATCGGATTGGCGCGCGCCGCAACCTCCATGCCGAGCGCGTGTGTGGTATGGGCGAAGTGTTCGGTTTCCAGCGTGTGGCAGCTGGTGCAGGTGGCCTGGCCGATGGCCTTGGCGTCAGGCGCCTGCGGGTTGCTCGCAGGGAAGGCCCAGGAAAAACCGGGAGCCACGTCCGCAAGTCGAACATCAGCCACCTCGGCCGGCGTCAGCCCGGGGTCGGCGGACAGGTTCGTCGCGGGCAAGGTATCCGAAGCCGATGGCTGCGATTGCGCAGGTCCGAGCAAAAGCAGCAGCGCTGCACCGAGAACGTACACAAACCTGCGCATGATTTCCCCCCTGGCTGTCCGGCTCGGGCGCGCCGCTTTCGGCGCTCGGAGAAGTTCTGGCGACTTCCTGCGGCCCACTCTGGACGAAGCTGAACGCAAGGCATAGCCCGGATTGAGCAAATCACTGTCTCGAATATGGAACAATCCAGGGCCAGAAAACCCAACTTCCGCACTTCAAGCCGCACTACAGGCGATTTTGATGCCGATCCCTGACGAAAAATCAGTTGGTTACGCTCTCTCTGAGCGCATTTTCAGGATTTCGCTGTAGTCACACGATATCCGCATATTCATCTGTTGATCTAATCCTGATTCCGTGACCCTGCCGGCCCCATCCGCGTTCCAGCCCTCCTCCGCTGGCTCGCAGCGCCTCGTGTGGCGGCACTCGGCCGATCTGCGGGCGTTGCAATACCCGCACAAGCATGATTCTCGCGGATTACGCTCGCTGTCGGGGCCGCTGGCCAGTCATTCGGCCCCGGATTCCGGCTCGCGCCCACGCGCGCTCCGCCGCATCGGCAGGCGCTTGAGCCAGGAGGGGGCGCTCAGGCCAATCGTATTCGCCAGCCTTCCACCAGACGCTTGAAGGCCGCGTAGGCACTGGCATGGTGGACCAGTCCCAGCACCATCAGGCGCGCATGTTCGGCAACGCTTACGGCCAGATACATGATCTCCTGCATCAGCCTGCGCAGCCGCCGCCGCTTGCCGGGATGGCGCACCGGGGCGTCCTTGCCCAGCAGACAGTGCTGGCCGATCAGGCGCAGGCTGTTGTAGGCCAGCACCGCCAGGCTCAGTACGGCGTCGTTGGTGTCGAACTTGCCCGAGGGCAGACGCTCGCGCCGCCTGCGTTTGCCACGGCGAAGAAGTTGGCGCGGGTTTCGAGAGAAGATAGGGCAGAACAGGGGCGAACCGGGCGGGTCATGCCGTCCACGGGTGGAGTGGCAGGCACACGCAAAATGGCTCGGAAGCCCGTCCAGGCTCTACAAGCGCGACCACCGCCTCCTCATTGCCCGTCGTGATCAAGGCCCACAAAGCTCGGCACTTGGCCAGCGCGTCGCCCGGTGAGTACTCCAGTTGCTTGATCAGGTCCAGTTCCAGCTCGGCCCGCTGCTTGGCCTTTCGACCGCCGTACTCCTCGACAAGGTGGTCGTCAGCCACGTTCATGGCCTTGATCAGCGCGTCCTCATCCGTCCTGATGCCTTGCCAGAAGAACCGATTGGTCATGGCTTCGCGGGGAAACTCAGCGATCCCCTTCAAGAGCGCGAACGCTTGACCCCAGGGCGACGACCACTCCGACTTCTGCGACGGATTGAATGCCACTGGCGAGTACGCCACCTTGGGGATCAGCTTGTCGGCCTTGGTCCGGTCCAGGCGGGTCTTGAGCTCATCCAGGATGTTGGTGACGGCGTTGTCAGGGATCTTCCCACCCGGGTGATAGGCCTCGTACATACGCTGCGCGTCGTTGCGGATGCGCTCGCGCTGCGACGCCAGAAAGGCCTGGATGTCGTCGCCCATGGTCTGTCCGAGCAGCTTCTTCGCGTCGTCGTTGGCCGATGTCAGCGCTGCCTCAAAGAGCGGGATGGCTTGCTTGGGCATCCAACGCACCCCATCGGCCAGCGCGAACGAATAGCGCGGCAACAACTCACCGGACACCCTGCGCAACCGGTCGATCTTCTTGAGCGTGGATTCATCGAATGGGACAACCTTGATCGAGGTCTGAGCCTTGACCATGCCAGTCTGACGAAAGCTGTCGACACCGAACCATTCAGGCTTCACGGGCGCCTCGAGCGGCGGAATCCGGCTCAACTTGTCCACCGATACCAGTGCGCCGAGTTCGAAGACCCGCGCCACACAGTCAGACAGAGGATCTAGTTTGGGAACGCCGATCGCCTCCGTCGGCGATGGGACCGCTTCATCGTTCTGGTCCACCAACACAACCTCGCCCGACTCTGGGTCGACGACGGCCCGTACCGGCGGCTCGGTCGCTAATTCGTGGGCAAGGCAGCGCCGCCGGTAGTCTTCCCACAGCTGGGCCGCCTCCACGTCCCCTTCAGGCAGAACCAGGTTCGGCATCGACGACGCGACATCGGGTCGCAGTGGACCCGCGACGCCCCATAAGTAGTCGAACCACTTCCTACAGGCTTCAAAGGTCGCCGCGGTCACGACTGACACTAAGTTCGCTTGCGAAGGTGACGCCGGCGCAAATCCCATGTTTTCGGTTGGACCAACCGACACCGCCGCGTCACCGTCCGCACCGCACAGGCACAAGAGGTTGGATGACCGGTCCAGCAGTGAGGCTTCCGGAAACACCTTGAAGGCTGCCCGATCCCCGTGCCGCTCGACCAACCGAAGCAGGTCTTGCAGATCGGATTCCGAGGTCCGGCAGGTCGGGTGGATGCTGATAACCAGTCGGAGCTTGGTATCCGTGTTGTCAGCGAGGTACCCCTCCATCCAGTTCACGGCGCTGGCATCGATCGCAGACACCACGCCGAACATGCTGAGCGCCGTCCGCGCGGCTACCTCAAAGGGAAGCGCCGTCTCGTACCTGCTGATCCCGGAGCTGACGCGCGGCTCCGGCCACACAAAGGGCATTTGCGGGACGATGGGCATGCTCACGAGGCCTCCTTATGGGGGTGCGATCACGCCACGATTGAGAACCAAAGCCACCGGCAGGCGCCCACAATGGTAATCACGAAGCGTCGGATATAAACATTAAAAAGATGTGTTGGACACATTCTAGAGCGCCTTATATACTTCCCGCAATAGTCCTTACTAGCCTTCGCTAACCCGAATGAGCAACCCCAGGATGTCGAACGAACAGCTCGCAGAACTCACCCAACCGCAGCGCGACCGCCTCGCGTTCGTTGAGTTGCGCGTGCGCTTCATCGGGGAAATCCGTCGCCAGGACCTGGTCGCACGTTTTGGCATCCAGTCGGCGGCGGCCAGCCGGGACCTGGCTCTCTACAAAGAGCTGGCCCCGGGCAACATCGACTACGACTCCAAAGCCAAAACCTACGTCCTGGGTCCGGACTTCCGAGCGGTCTTCGACTTCCCCCCTGAGCGGGTGCTGTCCTGGTTGACTCAGGGCTTCGGGGATGGCGAGCCGATGCGGCTCAAGGCCTGGGTGGCCAGCGAGACCCCTTCACGACTGACGCACCCGGACCTGGACGTGCTGGCCAGCGTGACCCGGGCGATCCACCAGGAATGCCCGCTGGCGATCGAGTACCACTCCATCTCCAACGGCAAGACCGAGCGCCAGGTCGTGCCGTTTGCGCTGATCGACAACGGTCTGAGATGGCATGTCCGGGCCTTCGACCGAAAGTCGGAGGAGTTCCGCGACTTCGTGATCACGCGGATCAAGCATCCCCGAGTCCTGAAGGGCGAAACACCCGAGGCACACGAACTCAGCGACCAGGACATCCAGTGGACGCGCATCGTGGAGCTTGAGCTCGTCCCGCATCCGGACCAACCACGTCCGGAGATCACGGCGATGGACTACGGGATGCAGGACGGGTCGCTGCGCATGAAGCTGCGTGCGGCGACGGCCGGCTACATCCTACGCAAGTGGAGCGTGGACTGCTCGCCTGACCACAGCCTGCGTGGCCATGAGTTCCGGCTGTGGCTGAAGGACCCGCTAGCCCTCTATGGCGTCAAGAACGCCCTGTTGGCCCCGGGCTACCGCTCTCCTGACAGGAACAAGGGAGAGCCATGACATGACCTACAACCCTCAACGTGCCCTAGAGCTGCTCCGGATCGGCTCGGGCCGCGCCGATGCCATCTTCCGCGAAGGCCAGGAAGCCGCGATCCGCCACATCGTCGACGGGCGAGGCCGCCTTCTGGTCGTTCAAAAGACCGGATGGGGGAAGAGCTTCGTCTACTTCATCGCGACGAAGCTGCTGCGCGACGGCGGCAACGGCCCCGCGCTGCTGATCTCCCCGCTGTTGGCGCTGATGCGCAACCAGATCGCAGCGGCAGAGCGCATGGGCGTGCGCGCCGCCACGATCAACTCCGACAACGTCGACGACTGGACCCAAGTCGAAGCCAAGCTTGCCCGGGGTGAAGTCGACATCCTCCTGATCTCACCCGAGCGCTTGGCAAACGAGCGCTTCCGCACGCAGGTGCTGGCCGGCATCGCCGCACAGATCTCGATGCTGGTCATCGACGAAGCGCACTGCATCTCCGACTGGGGCCACGACTTCCGCCCCCACTACCGCCTGCTGGAGCGGATCGTCAAGACGCTGCCGCCGAACCTACGGCTGCTGGCCACCACGGCAACTGCGAACAACCGCGTTATGGAAGACCTTGCTGCCGTGCTCGGTCCGAAGCTCGAAGTCTCGCGCGGCGACTTGAATCGGACCTCGCTGTCCCTGCAAACGATTCGCTTGCCCAGCCAGGCCGAACGTCTGGCCTGGTTGGCGCAGCAACTGGCCGCGCTGCATGGCCACGGCATCATCTACACGCTCACCGTGCGCGACGCCAACCAGGTCGCCGACTGGCTCAAGACTCGGGGCTTCAACGTTGAGGCCTACACGGGCGAAACGGGCGATCGTCGGGAAGCGCTGGAACAGGCGCTGCTCAACAACGAGGTCAAGGCGCTGGTTGCGACGACGGCGCTGGGCATGGGCTACGACAAGCCCGATCTGGCCTTCGTCATCCATTACCAGATGCCGGGCTCGGTCGTCTCCTATTACCAGCAAGTCGGCCGTGCCGGGCGCGCGCTCGACTCCGCCTACGGCGTGCTGCTCAGCGGCCAAGAAGAGTCGGACATCACCGACTGGTTCATCCGAAGCGCGTTCCCGACCCGGCAGGAAGTCGCCGACGTCTTGGGCGCACTCGAGGAAGAAGAGAACGGCCTGTCCGTCCCCGAGCTGCTGAGTCGCGTCAACCTGAGCAAGGGCCGCGTCGACAAGACGATCGCGCTGCTCTCCCTCGAAGCCCCAGCACCGATCGCCAAGCAAGGCACCAAGTGGCAGCTCACCGCCGCCACCCTGAGCGAGGCCTTCTGGGCGCGAGCCGAGCGACTCACGGCCCTGCGGCGCGACGAGCACCAGCAGATGCAGGACTACGTCAGTCTGCCCTTTGGTGAACACATGGGCTTTCTGATCCGCGCACTCGACGGCGATCCAGGCGCTGTCACCCGGCCGGCGCTGCCTCCATTGCCAACGGATGTGGATGAGGCACTGGTTCGGGCCGCCATCGAATTCCTACGCCGAACCAGCCTGCCCATCGAGCCCCGCAAGAAGTGGCCTGATGGGGGCATGCCTCAATACGGCGTCAAAGGCTTCCTTGCGCCTGGGCATCAGGCGCAGCCCGGCAAGGCCCTCTGTGTCTGGGGTGACGCTGGCTGGGGCGGCCTGGTCCGGCGAGGCAAGTACCACGACGGCAAGTTCGCTGACGACCTGGTTGGGGCCTGCGTGAAGATGGTTCGCGAATGGAACCCCCAGCCCAAACCGACCTGGGTGACCTGCGTGCCATCGCTGCGTCATCCCGACCTCGTTCCCAACTTTGCGAAGCGCTTGGCTGCGGCTCTGGGCCTGCCGTTTCATATGGTCATCGCGAAGACAGACGACAGACCCGAACAGAAGACGATGGCAAACAGCACACAGCAGGCGCGCAACATCGACGGCTCGCTGGCCCTCAACGGTCAGCCGGTGCCCCACGGGCCGGTGATCCTGGTCGATGACATGGTGGACTCGCGCTGGACGCTGACCGTGGCCGCGTGGCTGCTGCGCAAGAGCGGGAGCGGGGACGTCTACCCGATGGCGCTCTCTCAAACGGGACACGACGAATGACGCCCGCCCTGTCCCCCAACACCCAGGCGATCCTGCTGCTGACGGCGCCACTGATCGCTGGGCGCGGCACGCCTTCTCAGGATCTGCTGTCGCCGGGCGAGTACAAGCGCCTCGCCCGCCACCTGCGAGAGATCCAACGCCAGCCCGCAGATCTCGTGTCGCCTGATGCGGCCGATCTCATGCGGGCCTGTCAGCCCGTGATCGATGAGGCCCGTCTGCAGCGCCTCCTCGGGCGAGGCTTCCTTCTGAGTCAAGTCATCGAACGCTGGCAAGCGCGCGCCATCTGGGTGGTCAGCCGCGCGGATGCCGAGTACCCCCGCCGCCTGAAGGTGCGCCTGCGCGAAGACGCCCCGGCGGTCATCTACGGCTGCGGCGACATGACCTTGCTGGAGTCGGGCGGCCTCGCTGTGGTCGGCTCTCGCCATGTGGACGACACGTTGATCGACTACACGATGTCGGTAGGCAGGCTGGCGGCGCGGGCTGGAAGGACGCTCGTATCGGGCGGCGCCAAGGGCATCGATCAGGCGGCCATGCGCGGTGCGCTCGAAGCAGGTGGCAAGGTGAGCGGCGTACTTGCGGACAGCCTAGAGAAGACGACCATGAACCGCGAGCATCGCAATCTGCTGCTCGACGGCCAACTGGTGCTGATCTCGCCCTACGACCCAAGTGCAGGGTTCAACGTCGGCAACGCCATGCAGCGCAATAAGCTGATCTACGCGCTGGCCGATGCATCCCTGGTTGTCAGCTCCGATCTGAACAAGGGCGGCACCTGGACTGGTGCCGTCGAGCAACTGGACAAGCTCAAGTTCGTGCCCGTGTACGTTCGATCGACTGGCGGGTCGTCGCCCGGACTTGACGCCCTGCGCAGCAAGGGGGCGCTCCCCTGGCCGAACCCGCAGGACGCCGATGCGCTCGAAAGTGTGTTCGCGGTTGCTGCGCTCACGCGGGTGCCACCTCCGCAGCCAGGACTTGCACTGTTTTCCGGAGACGGACAGGTAGACGTGGCACCCACCACACCTTCGATTCCGGAGACAACGTCAGCGATCGACGCACCGACCGAGGCAGTGCCGGAATCGGCTTCTGCATCAAGCGAGGTACAGGCTGATCCGGCACCCGAACCAGCGCCATCGGCTGTACATGCCCTTGCAACTCAGCCCGAGACGGTCCGCCCGGTGGCGACGACTGCATCAACGCCTGCAGACACGCTGTTTGCGGCGGTCCGTGAAGTGATTCAGCAGCTGCTGAAGGCCCCGATGAAAGACGCCGAGGTTGCCGCCGCGCTGGACGTGTCCAACGCGCAAGCCAAGGCTTGGCTGCAGCGTCTCGTCGATGAGGGCGTGATCGAAAAGCAGAAGAAGCCAGCGGGCTACATCGTCAAGCAGTCCAGCCTCTTCGAGTAGGCGACGACTGCAAGCCCCAGCAAAGATTGATTGAACGAACAAGACCGGATTTCCCACATGCCCTTAACCCTGCCACAGCTAGAACGCCACCTCTTCAAAGCCGCCGACATCCTGCGCGGCAAGATGGATGCCTCCGAGTTCAAGGAATACATCTTCGGGATGCTGTTCCTCAAGCGCTGCTCCGACGTGTTCGACCAGCACCGCGAGAAAATCATCAAAGAGGAACTGGCGGCAGGCTTGAGCGAGGCGGAAGCCATCGAGAGCGCCAACCAGAAAGACTGGTACATGGAGGAAGGCTCCTTCTGGGTGCCACCCCAGTCGCGCTACGAGTACCTGCTGAACGAGGCTCATCAGAACATCGGTGACTTCCTGAACAAGGCGCTTGCTGGTCTGGAGACAGGCAACACCAGTCTCTACGACGTGCTGGAGCACATCAACTTCACCCGAAAGGTCGGCCAGAGCAAGATCCCCGACATCAAGCTGCGCTCGCTGATCAACCACTTCAGCCTGCACCGCCTGCGCAACGAAGACTTTGAGTTCCCGGATCTTCTGGGCGCTGCCTACGAGTACCTGATCGGCGACTTCGCCGACTCCGCTGGCAAAAAGGGCGGCGAGTTCTACACGCCGCGTTCGGTCGTGCGGATGATGGTTCGCCTGATCAAGCCGGAGCTGAAGCACCACATCTACGACCCCTGCTGTGGCTCAGGCGGAATGTTGATCTCCGCCAAGGAATACATCGACGAACAAGGTCAGGAAGGCCGCAAGGCCAACCTGTACGGCCAAGAGGCCAACGGCACCGTGTGGTCCATCGCCAAGATGAACATGCTGCTGCATGGCATCAGTACTGCCGACTTGCACAACGAAGACACGCTGGCCAAGCCGCAGCACGTCAAGGGCGGCGAGCTGCGCCGCTTTGACCGC
>CAUJIN010000052.1 GCA_963205495.1 Pseudomonadota bacterium | reverse complement strand
TGAACTGCACCATGCCCGAGTTGGTGAACATCAGGGTCGGATCGTTCGCCGGCACCAGCGGCGCCGAAGGCACGATCGCGTGCTGCTTGCTGCGGAAGAAGTCGAGGAATTCTTGACGGATTTCGGCGGTGGTTTTCATGGAGTCGGCACGCAGGCAAAGGCCGCGCTGGGGGCCTTCGGGCGGCACCAGCAGGCTGGACGGAGTGGACTGGCAAGCATATCAGGCAGCGGCCGGACGCGGGGTGAAGGCCAAAGAAACCACACGCCAGTCTCATCCGATGAGACACACCCGACCGTTCATCGGGAAAATCAGCCATGCCACGTCAGACGCGCAGCACGTTTACGTACCCGGCTTTGGCGTAATCCAGAATCTTCCGATCCCGCGTCGCCAGCACGTATCCCCCGATGCGCGCGGTGGCGACGAGCAGGCGGTCCGCCGGGTCGGCGTGAAAGTTGCCCGGCAGTTCATTGCTCTCGACCACGACCGCAGGATCGTCAAACGCAAGCTGCCTTACCGCGGGGTGCGAAAGCGCCTGCGCCATCCAGGCACGAGTCGGCAGGGCGAGGTTCACCCGTCCCTTGGCGGCGAGCATCGCCACCTCCCAGGTCGAAATGATGGAAACGTGCAGGGGCTTTGCGGCATCGGCGGCCGCGAGCCGCTTGCGCACCGGCGGCGAGAACACACCGTGCGTCCCGAAGCAGAGCCAGAGCCAGGCGTGGGTATCCAGCAGGATCGGTCGGTCGCCAGCGTTCACGCGATTTCATCCGCAGGCAAGGGAACCTCGTGACGATCCTTCATCCGAACAAGGAGCTCGTCGTCAAGGTGCTCTTGTTCAAGGACTGGAACTCCTGTTGCTGCTTCCGGATGGATTCGAGTCTTCGCTGGAATGACGGATCTTGGCGCGTCAGGCCGGCCCATACAGATCGTCCTCATCGCCGGATTCCGCCGACCAGGGATCGGAAGGCACATCCACGATGTCGCCGACGATCTCGCCCATGCCCTTCATGTAGCCGAACAGCCCGGGGACGGATTCTTCCTCGATCGGAACCAGGCGTGCTACCGGTTTGCCGCGCTTGGTGATGACGAGCGGCTGATGGGTGTCAGCCACTTCGTCGATGAGCTTCAGGCACTTGGCCTTGAACTGCGCGGCGTTGATGTTCATGGTTTGGTTTCGTGACCAGTGGATGTGGTCATGTTATCCCCGTTGCCGCGCCGCTGCAGCCATCCTCGACCTGTCGTTCAGCCGGGGCGCATCACCCGCTCCACCCGCGCCAGGTCTTCCTCGGTATCGACGCCGGCGGGGAACGGCTCGGGGCTGAGGGCGACGGCGATGCGCCAGCCGGCTTCGAGTGCACGCAGTTGTTCGAGCGATTCGATCTGTTCCAGCGCGCCGGGCGGCATGGCGGCGAATTGGCGCAGGGCGCCGACGCGATAGACGTACAGGCCGATGTGACGCAGCCAGGGGCCGGGCGGCAGGGTCACGCGATCGCGGGCGAAGGCGTCGCGGTGCCAGGGGATCGGGGCGCGGCTGAAGTAGAGCGCCAGACCCTGCGCGTCGCGCACGAGCTTGACGCAGTTGGGGTCGAACAGTTCGTCCGTGCCCGCGATGGGCTGGGCGAGCGTGGCGATGGGTGCGCCGCTGGCAACGAGCGCCTCCACCGCGGCGCGGATGGCGCTGGGCGGGGCGAGCGGTTCGTCGCCCTGGAGGTTCACGACGATGGTTTCATCGCTCCAGCCGCGCTGCGCGGCGGTTTCGGCGAGGCGGTCGGTGCCGGAAGCGTGTTCCGGCGAAGTCATGCATACCGCAACGCCCAGAGGCGCCAGCGCCTCGGCGATGCGGGCATCGTCGGTGGCCACTACCACTTCGCGCGCGCCGGCCTCGCGCGCGCGACGGGCGACGTGGACGATCATCGGTTCGCCGGCGATCCGCCGCAGCGGCTTGCCTGGCAGGCGGATGGAGCCGTAGCGCGCGGGGATGGCGACGACGAAATCGGCGGGGGACGGTTCGTTCATGGGGCAAGTTCTCGCAAGCGCGCGGCCACGGCGTCAAAGAAGGTTTCCGGAAGTTCGGCGGTGACGGGCACCATCCAGGCGTGGGCGGGCGCGATGCCGGCGCACTTCACCGCGTCCTTCTCGGTCATCAGCACCGGCAGTCCGTCTTCGAAGTCCAGGTCTGCGGCAGTGAAGGGGTGGTGGTCGGGAAACGGGTGCGGGATCGGGTCCAGGCCCGCGCCGCGCAGCGCGGAAAAGAACCGTTCCGGATCGGCGATGCCGGCGACGGCGTGGACGCGCAGGACCGAAAATTCCGCCAGCGGCCGTGAAGGTCCGCCGCCGAGCGGCACCGCTTCGGACAAAGCCAGCCGCATCGGGATTTCCCCGGCTTCGGGCGTACCGCCGTTGACCACGGTGAAATCGCAGGCTGTCGCGCGTTCGACGGGCTCGCGCAAGGGGCCGGCGGGCAGCAGCCGGCCGTTGCCGAAGCGGCGGCGGCCATCGATCACGAGGATTTCCAGGTCGCGCGCCAGGGCGTAGTGCTGCAGGCCGTCGTCGGCCAGGAGCAGGTCCACTTCGCCGGTTTCCACCAGCAGGCGCGCGGCCTCGCTGCGGCGCGCCGCCACCGCGACGGGCGAGCCGGTGCGCCGCGCGATCAGCAGGGGCTCGTCGCCGGCCTCCGCCGGGGAGTCTTCGGCGCGCACGCGCCTGGCCTCGCTGCCGCGACGGCCGTAGCCGCGCGAAATCACGCCGGGGCGGAACCCGCGCGCGCGCAGCGCCTCGACCAGCGCGACCGTCAGGGGCGTCTTCCCTGCCCCGCCCACGGCAAGGTTGCCAACGACCAGCACCGGAACGCCGGAGCGTTCACCCGGCTTGCGTCCGGAAAGGCCTGCCTCGCGCCGCGACCGCGCGATGCGGCCGAACAGGGCAGAAAGCGCGCGCAGCAGCGGGCCTGGCGCAACGCCGCCGTACCAGCGGCGCTCGAACCAGGCGATGAGGCGGGCGCGCAGCGCGGCCACGGGTTCAGCCGTCCGCGGGGCGATCGCGGAACTGCAGGCGGTGCAGCGCCGCATACATGCCGTCGCGCGCCAGCAGCTCCTCGTGCCGGCCCAGCTCGACCAGCCGGCCGTGATCCATCACCGCGATCTGGTCGGCGTGCTCGATGGTGCTCAGGCGGTGGGCGATGACCAGGGTGGTGCGGTCGGCCATCAGGCGCGCGAGCGCATCCTGGATCAGGCGCTCGGACTGGGTGTCGAGCGCGCTGGTGGCTTCGTCCAGGATCAGGATCGGCGCGTTCTTGAGCAGCGCGCGGGCGATGGCGATGCGCTGGCGCTGGCCGCCGGAAAGCAGCGCGCCCTGCTCGCCCACCCGGGTGTCCAGCCCTTCGGGCAGGGTGCGGATGAACTCCATGGCGTTGGCCGCCTCGGCGGCGGCTTCGATCTGCGCGCGAGTGGCACTGGCGAGGCCGCCGTAGGCTATGTTGTCGGCGATGCTGCCGTTGAACAGCACCACGCGCTGGCCCACCAGCGCGATCCGGGCGCGCAGGTCGGCGAGGCGATATTCGTCGAGCCGGTGGCCGTCGAGCAGGATGCGCCCTTGATCCGGTTCGTAGAAGCGTGGCAGCAGGCTGGCGAGGCTGGTCTTGCCGCTGCCCGAGGGGCCGACCAGGGCGGTGACCGTGCCCGGTGCGCAATGCAGGGTGACGGCATCGAGCGCGGCCTGCTCGCGCCCGGGGTAGCGCAGCGTGACTTCTTCCAGCGCGATTTCCCCGCGCGTGTGCGTCAGCGCGCGGCTGCCCTCGTCGCGCTCGGGCGGGGTGTCGAGCACGGCGAACAGCTCGTCCGCCGCCGCCATGCCGCGCTGCACCACGGCCTGCACGGTGGTCAGGCGCTTGATCGAGGGCAGCATCACCAGCATGGCGGTGATGAGCGACATGAAGGCGCCGGCGCTCAGGGTTTCGAGCAGGTCCGGGCGGGTGGCGCGCCACACGATCGCGGCCAGCGCGCTCGCCGCGACCAGCTGGATGGTCGAGGTGCTCAGCGCGTTGGTGGTGGCGATCTTGAGGTTGAGCCGAAGGTTGTCGTTGGCCGCAACGGAGAATCGCTCGGCCTCGCGCGCCTGTCCGCCGTAGATGCGGATCTCGCGGTGGCCTTCCACGGCATCTTCCACGATGCCGGTGACATCGCCCATCGATGACTGCAGGGTGCGGTTGATGTGGCGATAGCGGCGCCCGACGTAGCGCCACACCAGGCCGGTGAGCGGCACCATCACGAACAGATAGAGCGTCAGGCTCGGGCTGGTCCAGAGCATCACCGCGATCATAGCCGCCACGGTCAATCCGTCCACGACCATGACCTTGATGGCGTCGGCGCTGGCCTGGGCCACCTGTTCGGCGGCGTAGACCACCCGCGAAACCACCTGTCCGCCCGGCTCGCGGTCGAAATAGGCCGCCGGAAGCCGCTGGTACTGGGCGAACACCAGGTTGCGCAGATCGCGCACCACGCTGCGGCCGATGCGCGCCATGCCGTAGTCGCTGGCGAAGGTGGCCATGCCGCGCAGCACGAAGAGCGCGACCAGCGCCGTCGGCATCCAGAAGATCACGTCCGGATCGCGGCGAACGAAAAGATCGTCGAGCATGGGCTTGATCAGGCGCACGAAGGCGCCCGATGCCGCGGCGTCGAACACCATGCCGATGCCGGCAACGATCCACAGCGGCCAGTACGGCCGCACCAGGCCGAGCAGGCGGCGGTGCGTGGTGCGTGCCGTCGGAGCCGGTCTCATTTCGCGGGGCGGGCGTCGGCCGCGGGCACGGTGGCGATCGACAGGCGCGAGAATCCGAGCTGGCCGATCGCATCCATCGCCGTCACCACGGACTGGTGCGGGGTCTGCGCGTCGGCGCGCAGGATCACCGCGCGGTTCTTGTCGTCGCCGGCGACCTTGCCGATGGCATCGCGCAGCGAGGCCGGGTCGCGTCGCAGCACCTCGCCGCCGCCCACGAAATAGCGACCCTGCGCGTCGATCACGACCACGAGCGGATCCTTCGGGGCCTCCGACGCCTGCCCGTCTGCCTGCGGCAGGGCAACCTTCATCGCGGTGCGGTCCTGGAAGGTGGTGGTGACCACGAAGAAGATGATCAGGGTGAGCACCACGTCGATCAGCGGGATCAGGCTGGTCTCGATGTCGTCGCTGCCCTGGCTGGAGGAACCGATCCTCATCCGGCGGTGCTCCGGCGGCGCGGCGGCGCACCCGGTGGCGGTGACTGTGTCGCAGGCGGGGCAGCGGACTCGAGCGCATCGATCAGGGCGTTGGCTTCGCGCTCCATGTCAATGCCGTAGGCCGCGATGAGGCCGCGGAAATAGCGGTGGAAAACCAGCGCGGGGATGGCCACGCACATGCCCGAGGCGGTGGTCACCAGCGCTTGCCCGATGCCGCCGGCGAGCTGGGAAACATCGCCGACGCCGTGGTCGAGGATGCCCAGGAACAGGTGCATCATGCCGATGACGGTGCCCAGCAGGCCCAGCAGCGGCGCGGCGCTGGCGATGGTGCCGAGCGTGTTGAGGAATCGTTCCAGACGGTGCATGACGTGGCGCCCGGAGTCCTCGATGCGCTCGCGGATCACCTCGCGCGGCCGGTTGCGCACGTCCAGACCCGCAGCCAGCACCTCGCCCAGCGGCGAATTGCCGCGCAGTGCGTCGATGTGCTTGGGGTCCAGATGGGCGTGCCTGGCCCAGTCGCGGACTTCCTTGCCCAGCCCGGCTGGCAGCACGCTCTTGCGGCGCAGCGTCCAGAAGCGCTCCAGCACGATGGCCAGCGCCAGTATCGAGATGCCCAGGATGGGCCACATCACCCACCCGCCGGCCTTGAACAGTTCCAGCACGCGTCAGCTCCTTGCAAATCGGGCGGCCCTCGGCCGCCGCAACATAGTATCCGCAGACCCGCTCGTTCCGCCGCACTCAGGCGCGGGTGCAGCCGGTCAGCGTCAGGCGCTGGCCCGGCTTGATCAGGTAGCTGGGCGCACGTACCGAATTGGCGCTGGCGATGGTTTTCACGCTGCAGCCGTAGCGGCGCGCGATCGAATGCAGCGAGTCGCCCCGTTTCACCAGATGGCTGCCGGACGACGTCCGGATCGTTGTCCTGCCCGGGGCGACCGGCGGCTGTGCCTCGTGCAGCTCGCGGCTGAGCGCCAGCATCGGGCCTTCCCGGCACTGGCGCAGGTAGGCCTGGTGCGCGGCACTCGGCAGCGCAAGCTCGGTGCCGGCGGGGAGACGATTGCCGGCTTCCCAGCGCGGGTTGAGGTTGCGCAAATGCCGGAACCAGCCGCGCGGATTGCCTTCCTGGCCCAGGCACACGGCCAGTTCGTTGATCGACATTTCCCGTTCCAGCCGCAGCGACACCGCCTCGACCGGATACGCAGGCAGCTGGAGGTTGTAGCGCTCCGGATGCAGGAAGAGCCAGGCGGCCGCCAGCACCATCGGCACGTATTCGCGGGTCTCGGCCGGCAGCGCGTTGAACACCTGCGGGCTCCAGAAATCGCGTGCGCCGCCGCCGGAAAGGCGCGCGATCCGCCCTTCCCCGCCGTTGTAAGCGGCCAGCGCGAGGGTCAGGCTGCCGTTGAGTTCGGCAAAGCGCTCGTTGAGGTATTCGGCGTTGGCGCGCGCCGATTCGGCCGGGTCGAAGCGCAGGTCGAAACGCCCGCCGCGATTGAGGCCGAAGCGGGCGCCGGTGGCCGGCATGAACTGCAGCGGGCCGGCCGCACCGGCGCGCGACACCGCGTGCACGCGTCCCCCGGATTCCTTGGCCAGGATGCCGAACAGCAGCGCCTCGGGCAGCCCGGTTTGTTGGTAGGCCGGGAACATCAGGTGTCGCATGTACTGATAGTTTTCCCAGGTATCCAGGAGCTGCGGGCGCATCCAGGTGAGCCACTCCTCCAGCGCCGCCTTCACCGGCTCGTTCAGCGCGATCACCTTGGAAAGATCGCGGCCGTTGAGCATGGCCACGGTGCGGGCGGCTTCGGGCATTGCCCGCAGCACCGGCGAATCGCCCTCCCCGGCCAGTTCGGTTTCCCGCGCATCGACCGGATCGGCATCCTCGGTGGTTCCGCTCAGGAAGCGCCCCTGGCGCACGAGCAGGGCATCCTGCGCGGCCAGGATGCGCCGCACGTCGCAGCCGGGAAGGTCGAGGCATTCGTCGGCCAGCGAGCGCAGTTCGGTGCGCGCCGCCGCGAATTCCTCCGCCGCGCCCGTGATGTCGCCTTTCTCGTACAGCGCCACCGCGGCATCGAAGCGCGCGGTGGCCGCGTCGATGCGGAGGTGGATTGCGTTGAGGCGGGCATCGGAAACGGCGCCGGCGGCCTCCGGACGCTCGGGCGTCGCGGTGCAGGCGGCAAGCAGAAGGATCAGGAGCAGCAGGAAAGCGCGCATGGGCACTCCCGGAATCGAAGAGCGCGGAGCCTAGTCAAGGGGGTCCGGCGCGGCAAGCGACGGGTTCGCAGAATCGCGCGCGGCAGGCTCGCGCAGCTCCTTGGGCAGTGCGAAAACCATGCTCTCGCGCTCGCCCGAAACTTCCTGCACCTCCGGCACGCCCAGCTCGCGCAGCCGCGCCAGCACGCCCTGCACCAGCACTTCCGGCGCGGAAGCGCCCGCGGTGACGCCGATGCGCCGGTGCGAGGCGATCCAGGCCGGATCGATTTCCTCGGCGCTGTCGATCAGCCAGGCGTCGGCACCCTCGCGCTGCGCCAGTTCGCGCAGGCGGTTGGAGTTGGAACTGTTGGGCGAGCCGACCACCAGCACCGCGTCGCAGCCGCTCCGCACCAGCTCGCGCACCGCGTCCTGACGATTCTGGGTGGCGTAGCAGATGTCGTCGTGCTTGGGCCCCTGGATCTGCGGGTACTTGGCCTTGAGCGCGGCGATGATGTCGCGGGTGTCGTCCACGCTGAGCGTGGTCTGGGTGGTGTAGGCGCAGTTGTCCGGCTGTTCAAGCTCCAGGGAAGCCGCGTCGTCGAGGTCTTCGACCAGATGGATCTGCCCGGTTTCCCCGCGCGCGGTCCACTGCCCCATCGTGCCTTCCACTTCCGGATGGCCGGCGTGGCCGATCAGCACCATGTCGCGCCCGCGCCGGTTCTGCCGCGCCACTTCCAGGTGCACCTTGGTCACCAGCGGGCAGGTCGCATCGAACACCTTGAGCCCGCGTCGCGCAGCTTCCGCGCGCACCGCCTGGGAAACGCCGTGCGCGCTGAAGATCACCGTGGCGCCGTCCGGCACTTCGTCCAGTTCCTCAACGAAGACCGCGCCGCGCGCCTTGAGGTCATCGACCACGAAGCGGTTGTGGACGACTTCGTGACGCACATAGATCGGCGCGCCGAACAGTTCGAGCGCGCGCTTGACGATCTCGATGGCGCGATCGACACCGGCGCAGAAGCCGCGGGGATTGGCGAGAAGGATGTCCATGGGGGGGCGGGGATTCGGGATTCGGGATTCGCAAGAGCCAGGGCGGATGTCGCGCAATGCTCTTCGCGGGATGTTGGTTGTTGAACCACGCATCATACAGTGCGCGCACTGAAGGCCCGTCGCGCCCTGCTCTCACCAATCCCCAATCACGAATCCCGGCCTTTCGGCAGAAAGCCCACGAGCGCAATCCCGATCGCGCCGATGACAATGGCTGAGTCGGCGATGTTGAAGGCGGGCCAGTGCGCGGTGCCCCAGTAGGCGTCGATGAAGTCGATGACGTGGCCGTGGACGAGGCGATCGACGAGGTTGCCGAGCGCGCCGCCGATCACCAGCGCGAACGGCGCGGCCTGACGCCAGTCGCGGCGGTCGGTGCGGGCCAGCCAGACGGTCAGCAACGCGCTCATGCCTACCGCCAACGCGGCGAAGAACCAGCGCTGCCAGCCCGAAGCGTCGGAGAGGAAGCTGAACGCCGCGCCCGGGTTGTAGACCAGGGTCCAGTTCAGCAGCCCGTCGATCACCGCCACCGGTTCGCCCAGGCGCAGGTGCTGCAGCGCGAGACCCTTGGTGAAGGCGTCGAGCCAGATCACCAGGCCCGAGAGCACCAGCCATGCCAGCGCGCCGGGCGCGCGCGGCGTTGCGCCCTCGCCTGCCGTGCCGCGTATCTCAGAAATGGCGGCGGTCCTCGCCGGCACCGTCGACGTTCTCGACGCAGCGCCCGCACAGCTCGGGGTGGTCGGCGTGGCTGCCCACGTCCGCGCGGTAGTGCCAGCAGCGCACGCACTTGGCCGCCTCGGCGGCACGCGCGACGATCCAGACTTCCAGCCCTTCGGCCTTCACCGCGTCCGCCGGGCGCTCGCCGGCCGGCTTCAGCGCCAGCTGCGAGGTGATGAAGAAGAAGCGCAGCTCGTCGGCCACCGGAGCCAGCCGCGCCAGCAGGCCATCGTCGAGATACAGCGTGACCTCGGCCTCGAGCGAAGCGCCGATGACGCCTTCCGCGCGCATCGGCTCCAGCACCGCGGTCACCGCCTCGCGCAGCGCGAGCAGCTGATCGAATCCGCCCTGGCCGAGCGCGGCATCCGGCGGCATGCGATCCAGATCCTCGCGCCAGGTTGCCAGCAGCACGCTGTCCTCGCGCGCGCCGGGCAGATGGCTCCAGAGTTCTTCCGCAGTGAAGCTCAGGATCGGCGCGAGGAAGCGCGTCATGGCATCGGCGATGCGGAACATCGCGCTCTGCGCGCTGCGCCGCCCGCGCGAATCCTCCTGCATGGTGTAGAGCCGGTCCTTGGTCACGTCCAGGTAGATCGAGCCCATGTCCACGGTGCAGAAGTTGTTGAGCGCCTGCACGATGGCGGGGAAGTCGTAGCGCCCGTAGGCCGCCTTGATCTCGCGCTGCAGGTCGGCGGCGCGCTGCACCGCCCACTGGTCGAGCAGCAGCAGCTGCGCGTTGGGCAACAGGTGGCGATCCGGATCGAACCCGTGCAGGTTGCCGAGCAGGAAGCGCAGGGTGTTGCGGATGCGCCGGTAGGCGTCGGCCGTGCGCTTGAGGATTTCCTGCGACAGCGACATCTCGTTGCGATAGTCGGTGCTGGCGATCCACAGGCGCAGGATGTCCGCGCCGAGGGTCTTGAGGATCTCCTGCGGCTCGATGCCGTTGCCCAGCGACTTGGACATCTTGCGGCCGTGTTCGTCCACGGTGAAGCCGTGGGTGAGCACCTGCCGGAAGGGCGCGGCGCGGTCCATGGCGACGGCGGTGAGCAGCGAGCTCTGGAACCAGCCACGGTGCTGGTCGGAGCCTTCGAGGTAAAGGTCGGCCGGCTTGCCCAGGCCGCGCGGCACCAGCACGCCCTCGTGGGTGACGCCCGAATCGAACCACACGTCGAGGATGTCGGTGACCTTCTCGTAGTGCTCGGCGTCATCGCCCAGCCAGTCGCGCGGATCAAGCGCGTGCCAGGCATCGATGCCACCGGCCTCCACGAGATCCGCGGCGCGCCGCATCAGAGCGACGGTATCGGGGTGCGGCTCGCCGCTGAGGCGGTGGGCGAACAGCGCGATCGGCACGCCCCAGGTGCGCTGGCGGCTGATGCACCAGTCCGGCCGACCTTCCACCATCGAACGAATGCGCGCCTCGCCCCATTCCGGGAACCAGCCGCGTTCGCGCCCGATGGCGGAAATCGCGTCGAGCGCATCGCTGCGCAATCCGGCCTGATCCATCGAGATGAACCACTGCGGCGTGGCGCGGAAGGCCACCGGCGTGCGGTGCCGCCAGCAGTGCGGGTAGCTGTGCTGGATCTTCCCGAACGCAAGGAGGTGGCCGTTGTCGCGCAGGAGATCGACGACCGCGTCGTTGGCCTTCCAGATGAATTGGCCCTCGAAGATCGGCGTGCCCGGCAGGTACACGCCGTTGCCGCCGACCGGGTTGATCTGCGCGGCGCTGTAGCCGGAGAGAAGGTCGTACTTCTGCGCCACCGCGAAGTCTTCCTGACCGTGGCCGGGGGCAGTGTGGACCGCGCCGGTACCGTCCTCGGCCGAAACGTGGTCGCCGACGAGGATGGGAATCTCGCGCTCGGTGTAGAAGGGATGGCGCAGGCGCAGGTTTTCCAGCGCGCTGCCGGGCGCGCGGCCGAGGATCTCCGGCGCCGTGATGCCGTAGCGCGCCGTGGTCTTTTCCACCAGCGCCTCGGCCAGCACCAGCCACATCGGCTGCCCGGTGCGGTCGGCGCCGCGCACCAGCGCGTAAGCCAGCTCCGGCCCGAGCGAGACGGCCAGCGAAGCCGGCAGGGTCCAGGGCGTGGTGGTCCAGATCGGCACCGCGACGATGGCGTCATCGCTTCGGGCCACGCCAAAGGCCGCCGCGAGCGCATCCGGATCGATGGCATCGTAGGCCACATCCACCGCGCTGGAGGTCTTGTCGGCGTATTCGATTTCCGCCTCGGCCAAGGCCGAACCGCAGTCGAAGCACCAGTGCACCGGCTTCACGCCGCGTGCGAGGTGGCCGTTGCCGACGATCTTCGCCAGCGCGCGCAGTTCGCCGGCCTCGAAACTGCGGTCGAGGGTCTGGTAAGGATGATCCCAGTCGCCGATCACGCCCAGGCGCTTGAAGTCGGCGCGCTGCAGGTCGATCTGCGCCAGCGCGTACTCGCGGCATTTCTCGCGGAAGGCGGCCGCATCGAGCTTGACCCCGACCTTGCCGTGCTTCTTCTCCACCGCCAGCTCGATCGGCAGGCCGTGGCAGTCCCAGCCCGGCACATAGGGCGCATCCATGCCGTCGAGCGATCGCGACTTGACGATGATGTCCTTGAGGATCTTGTTGACCGCGTGGCCCAGGTGGATCGCGCCGTTGGCGTAGGGCGGTCCGTCGTGCAGCACGAAACGCGGTCGGCCGGAACGCTCCGCGCGCAGCCGCGCGTGGATGTCGATTTCGTACCAGCGAGCCAGCGTCGCCGGTTCGCGCTTGGGCAGGTCGCCGCGCATCGGGAAGTCGGTGGCGGGGAGATGGATGGTGGCTTTGTAGTCGCGGCTCACGGACGGGTCTGCTCGGAATGCGGGTTCTGGGAAAAGGAAAACCACCGCCACGCCCCGCACGGCGGCGGCACTGCCCGGCCCGGAGTACGGGCCATTGATGGCATCGGGACGCATCGCGCTGGCAGCCAGCCAAAGGCACTGGACCGGCTATCGCGGGACGGGCGCAGGCGGATGACGGACTGGATCACGACGTCGGATGACACGGAAGCAGGCCGGCACATCCGGATCGCGGGCTGAAAGGAACGCCGGATTATAGCCATGCCGCCACGGTTCCCGCAGCGGCAACCGGTCGCGCGACTCCCATCAGCCGGGGCACTTGCGCACCGCATGGCCAAGGCATCGTGCGACACGCCGGCCAAGGCCCCTCAGGCGGACGCCCGATCAAGCGGACGTGCCGCAGCCGGAAGCCGCACTGGCGCGCGTGGAATTCACGGTAACGCTTCGATACCATCGATCACGCGTGGTCATCCTTCTGCTGCAAACAACCGGCAACCGGTCAAGGATGAACCCAGGAGGCAACCGGATCACATCCGCCCCCGTCGTTCAAACAGGAAGCCAGAACCATGAAGTTCAACACCTTCATCCAGCGTCTCGCCGCGGCCGTCGTCCTGACCCTCGTCGTGCCATCGATCGGTCTGGCCTCCGAGATGAAAACCCAGAAAAAGTGGGAGTTCGCGGTCGATTCCGCTGCCGAATTCGAACCCATGGCGGCCGAGATCCGGCAGGAAATGGAGGCCGGGAAGTATTCCCACCTCGCCGAGCGCGATCGCCTGGCGGTGGATACGGACCTGAATCGCGTGAATCGCCTGCTGACCAAGCGGGATGAGCTTTCCAAGCTCTCCCAGCGCGACCAGGTGGAACTGGTGAATGCGCAGGAGCGCATCAACGCCATCCTGATCGACAACGATGCGGGTCGCATCATCTGCAAGCTGGAAGCCAAGGTCGGCACCCGCATGAAGACCAAGCAGTGCCTGACCGTGCGCGAATGGGCGATGGTGGATGCCGCCGCCGAGCGCACCAAGATGGACATGCACATGGGCGGTGGAAAGTTGCCCCAAGAAGGGCAGTGACCTTCGGCTTCAGATGCATGCCGCAGCCGGTGCCAGTCCCGGGGCCGGGTGCGGCACAGTGCGGACCGCCGTGAAAGGTTGCGGCATGCCCTGAAAGGCCGGATCTGGTTCGGCGACCGGCAGCCTCGATCACGCAGCCCGGTCGGCCCGCGCCAGCGGAGCGCAATCGTATACGCCGGCCTGGCAATCCGGGGCGTTTCAGAACGCAGGCTGCGACCGCTGGGATGCCCCATCCAGCGCACGGCGCGCATCCGCGGCGTCGCGGTGGATCTGTTCGACCATGCTGTCCAGATCGTCGAACTTCACCTCGTCGCGCAGCTTGGCGACGAACTCCACCGCGATGTGGCGGCCGTACAGGTCGCCGGAAAAATCGAACAGGTGCGCCTCCAGAAGCGGCTCGCGGCCGTGTACCGTGGGGCGCGTGCCGAGGCTGGAAACGCTGGCGCGCGGCGAATCTCCAACGCCGTGCACGAATGTCGCATAAATACCGGAAAGCGCAGGCGTTTTTCCGCCGAATCGAAGATTCGCCGTGGGATAGCCGAGCTGGCGGCCGAGCTGCGCGCCGCGCACTACGCGCCCGTCGATGGCGTAGCGCCGGCCCAGGAGGCGCTCGGCGAGATCCAGTTCGCCTGCCACCAGCGCGGCGCGGATGCGCGAGCTGGAGACGCGCTCGCCATCGATGGCCACATCGTCGATCGTCCGGACGCGGAAGCCGGCCTGCGGCCCCATCGCCTCCAGCAGCCCGAGGTCGCCCGCGCGACGGTGGCCGAAGCGGAAATCGCGCCCGACCCATACCTCGCGGGCGCCAAGGCGCGCCACCAGCGCGCGCTGCACGAAGTCTTCCGGCGCCATCCGCGCCATCGTCGCGTTGAAGCGCAGCAGACCCACCGCGTCCGCCCCCAGATTCCGCAGCCCGTCGATCTTGGTGCGCGGCAACACGAGCCGTGGCGGCTTGGCGTCCTGCGCGAAGAATTCGCGCGGCAGCGGCTCGAAGCTCAGCACCACCAGCGGCAGGCCACGCGCTCGCGCCGAAGCCCGCGCCGCGCCGATCAGCGCCTGATGGCCAAGGTGCAGGCCGTCGAACGCGCCCACGCACACCACGCTGCCCGAGGGGCACAGTGCGGGGCCATCGATGTCGCGGAACAGGCGGAAGCAAGCGCCGGGGGCGGTCACAGATTCACTCGCAGGGGGGGCACGACGCACGTGCAGCGGCGTCGATCGGGTGGAAAAAGGGAAAGTATACCTTCGCCACCCGGGCCATTCGGACAGGCTCAACCGACTTCGACGCCGGCAACGCGATGGGCGGCAGGCTCCACGGGCCGCCGCGACGTGCCCCAGCGCAGCGCCGGGCGCTCGATCAGGTGCCAGGAAACCAGCGCGCAGGGCAACACCAGCGCGGTGGACGCCGCGCACAGGGCCAGCGGTGAAAGCGACGGCCAGGTCGCCATCACCGCCTGCTGCACCGGGAATCCATAGAGGAAGATGCCGTAGGAGTAATCGCGGCTTCCCGGCCAGCGCAGCCGCGGCAGCCGGTACGCCGCCCAGAGCGTGAACTGCACCGCCACCAGCGGCATCGCCAGAGCAATCCAGTCGCCTGTGCGAGCCAGCCACAGCAGTACCAGCGCGCCAGTATCCACAGGTGCGACGGGCGCAGGTGCTGCCCCCACTGCGCCGCCAGCGCAGCCAGCAGGAAGGTCTGCGCCAAGGCCCGATAGCCCAGCGGATCGGGCACGCCCTGCACCGTCTGCCATGTGGCGTACAGCAGCCACGATCCCACCACAGCGGTGAACACCCGCCTGCGTCGCACCACCCCGAGGACCAGCAGCAGACCGAGCCAGAAGTACCAGCGCACCTCCAGCCCCAGCGACCACAGCGATCCGTTCACCACGCCCGGATAGGGGTTGGACTCGAACACCCCGGGCAGATGCCAGCGGAAGCTGGTCGGCTTCAGGTTGTGCCGCAGATGTTCCCAGGTTTCGGGCGCATGGAAATAGTCGGCCAGCGGCCAACTGGTGAACCATGCGCCCAGCGCCAGCACGCAGAGCAGCAGGCACGCCAGATAGGCCGGATATACGCGCAGCATCCGATGCCAGGCATAGCGCAGCACCGAGGGGTGGCGCAGCAGGCTGGAGGTCAGCAGGTAGCCGCTGATCGCAAAAAACAGGAACACGGCGCAGCGGCTGATCGAATAGCTCGGCAGCCATGCATGGAGCAGATCTTTCTGTTCGAGGACGTTGTTTCCCAGCGGATAGCTGTGCCCGTAGATCACCAGCCTGGCGGCCAGATGGCGCAGCGGAAGAAAATTGTCGGTGCGGCGATCGGCCGCGTCGGCCAGCGTGGGAGACGTGCTCATCGCGCCTTCAGTCAGAATGCCTCAGCTCGCGCGGGCGCCAGCCGAGCGCGAGCAGCGCCACGACGTAGGTTCCGGCACCGGCCGCGATCACCAGCGCAAGCCACAGCCAGCGCATCGCGCCGTGCAGCGCGCGCCAATCCCACGGTCCCATCCGCAGCGCAACAAGCACGACCACCATCGCCGCGCCTGCCACACCGATGCGCAGCAGCGCCCTGCCCCAGCCCGGTGCCGCCTTCCAGGCGCCTTCACGTCGCAGATATCGCCACAGCAGGAAGGCGTTGCCCATTCCGGCCAGCGCCGTGGCCAGGGCGATGCCGGCGTGCGCGCCGCGCACGCCCAGATGCCACAGCGGCGTGACGATCGCCACCATCAGCGAAATGTTCAGCAGCACCGTGAGGATGGCCGCGCGCATTGGGGTCTTGGTGTCCTGGCGCGCGTAGAAGGCAGGCGCCAGCACCTTGCTCAGCATGAAGGCGGGGATCGCCAGGCTCATCGCCGACAGGCTCAG
This sequence comes from Pseudomonadota bacterium, assembly GCA_963205495.1. Taxonomy (GTDB): domain Bacteria; phylum Pseudomonadota; class Gammaproteobacteria; order Xanthomonadales; family Xanthomonadaceae; genus Denitratimonas. The sequence continues at coordinate 23,351 of CAUJIN010000052.1, read as the reverse complement.
CGCGGTCATGCGCGCCGATTCGGCGCTGAACTCGCCGCGCTGGTAGATCGCGGCCACCAGCGGCTCGGCCAGCGCCAGGAGGCCGAGCGCGGCCGGGACGGCCCCGAGCAATACGGTGCGCAGGCCCCAGTCCAGCGCGGCGCCGAAGCCGGCAGCGTCGGTATCGGCGTGGCGGCGCGAGAGGTGCGGCAGGATCACCGTGCCCAGCGCCACGCCGAACAGCCCCAGCGGCAGTTCCACCAGGCGATCCGAGTAGTAAAGGTACGCGCGGCTGCCTTCGACCAGGATCGAAGCGAAGATCGTGCCCACGATCAGATTGAGCTGGGCCACCGAGGAGGAAAACAGCGTCGGCAGCATGAGGCGGAACACCCGGCGAACGCCTTCATGGCGGAAGTCCAGCCGCAGTCGCGGGAACAGGCCGAAGCGCCGCAGCGCTGGCCACAGCAGCGCCATCTGCACCGCACCGGCGGCCAGCACGCCCCAGGCCAGCGCCATGATCGGCCGATCCAGGTGCGAGGCCAGCCACAGCATCGCGGCGATCACCGTGAGGTTGTGCAGCACCGGCGTCAACGCCGGCAGAGCAAATCGCTGGAAGCTGTTGAGCACCCCGCCGGCGAAGGCGGTCATGGAAATGAAGAAGAGATACGGGAAGGTGATGCGCAGCATCTCCCCGGTCAGCGCCAGCTTGCCGGGTTCCTCGGCAAAGCCCGGCGCCATCAGCACGGCGATCCACGGCCCCGCCAGCATGCCCAGCCCCGTGACCAGCAGCACCACGGCGCACAGCGCACCGGCCACGTGGTCCACGAAGGACCGCAGCGCCTGCGCGTCGCCCTTCTGCCGCAGCTCGGAGAGAACGGGCACGAAGGCCGAGGCGAACGAGCCTTCGGCGAAGATCCTGCGCAGGTAGTTGGGCACCTGGTAGGCCACGGTGAAGGCATCCACCAGACTGCCGGCACCAAACAGGGTGGCCTGGATCACGTCGCGCGCAAAACCGGCCAGGCGCGACAGCAGGGTCATCGCGCCGAATACGGCGGTGGAGCGGAACATACCGGCTCCCCGGCTCATGGCGCACACCGTGAATTGACGCAAACGCCAGAAATCACCATAATTGGAGGTCTTTTCCCGAATCTGCCACCCGAATTTCCAGGAGCATTCCCTTGGCCAACATCAAGTCTTCGAAGAAGCGCGCCCGCCAGGCCGTCGATCGCAACGCCCGCAACGCCAGCCAGCGCTCGATGCTGCGCACCTATGTCAAGAAGGTGCTCAAGGCCATCCAGGCCAATGACGCCCCCGCGGCCCAGGAGGCCTACAAGGCCGCCGAGCCCATCCTCGACCGCTACGCTTCCCGCGGCCTGATCCACAAGAACAAGGCCGCCCGCCACAAGAGCCGCCTGACCGCGCGCATCCGCGCGATCGGCGCCGCCTGAGCGGCGGCCCGCAGATTCGGGAAACCCTGCAAGGCCGGCATTCGCCGGCCTTGTTTTTTGCGCCTGCCGCATGGCGATGCGCGGGCATGGGTGGGGCAGCGCAAGTGCAGCGGCGCGCGTTGTCGCGGGCACGATTGCGCACTCGTGACGCTCAGTCCCCATCGTCGGCGTCGTTCTCTCGCATGGCAACCACACTGCCAATTGCAGTGCCGGCGGTCTCGCGCTCCTGCGCGCGCAACCCGTCGAGCGCCTCCATCAATCGCTGGCAAACCGCCCAGGTGCCCTCCTTGGCGATCGCCGAGATCGCGAAGGCTGGTGCCGTCCAGCCCAGTGCGGAAAGAACCGCCTGCACCCGCGAAGCGCGCTCGTCCCCGGGCAGCAGGTCGAGCTTGTTGAGCAGCAGCCAGCGCGGTTTTTCCAGCAGCGCCGGATCAAAGCGCGCCAGCTCGGCCTCGATCGTGCGTACTTCCCGCACGATCGAGTCGACCGGGTCTTCGCCCAGATCCAGTGGCGCCGCATCCACCAGGTGCAGCAGGACGCGGGTGCGCTGGATGTGCTTGAGGAAGGTGATGCCCAGTCCGGCACCTTCGGCGGCGCCTTCGATCAGGCCGGGAATGTCGGCCACCACGAAACTCTGGTCGCGCGCGACGCTGACCACGCCCAGATTCGGATACAGCGTGGTGAACGGGTAGTCGGCCACGCGCGGGGTGGCGGCGGACACCGCGCGGATGAAGGTGCTCTTGCCGGCGTTGGGAAAACCCAGCAGGCCGACGTCGGCAAGCAGCTTGAGTTCCAGCCGCAGATCGCGCTCGTCGCCCGGTGTACCCGAGGTGGATTGGCGCGGGGTGCGGTTGGTGGAACTCTTGAAGTGCATGTTGCCAAGACCGCCCTGCCCGCCCTGCGCCACCTTGAGGCGCTGGCCGTGGCGGATCAGGTCGCCGATTTCCTCGTCCGTCGCCAGATTCAGGATCACGGTGCCGACCGGCACGCGGATGTCGATGTCCTCGCCGCCGCGGCCGTACATCTGCCGCCCCATGCCATCCTCGCCGCGCTGCGCCTGGAAACGGCGCTGGTGGCGGAAATCGACCAGGGTGTTGAGGTTCTCGTCGGCCACCAGCCACACGCTGCCGCCGTTGCCGCCATCGCCGCCGTCCGGGCCGCCCTTGGGAATGAACTTCTCGCGGCGGAAGCTCACGCAACCGTTGCCGCCGTCTCCGGCCTTGACCAGGATGTCTGCTTCATCGACGAGTTTCATGGGGAAGAGCCGGGAATGGGGAATGGGGAGTCGGGAATGGGGGTAAAGCGTAGCGTGACGGGGTGCGGAAAGGATGACGGGGCAATGGCGTGGGAAGGCTCTTTTCGATTCTCCATTCCCCATTCCCGCCCCACAAAAAACCCCGCCGCAGCGGGGTTTTCCGTTGGGCCGCAGGGACCGATCAGGACGAGACGACGCTGACCGTGCGGCGGCTGTTGGGGCCCTTGACCGAGAACTCGACGGTGCCGTCGATGAGCGCGAACAGGGTGTGGTCGCGGCCCAGTCCGACGCCGGCGCCCGGATGGAACTGGGTGCCGCGCTGGCGCACGATGATGTTGCCGGCATCGATGGCCTGGCCACCGAACACCTTCACGCCAAGGTACTTGGGATTGGAATCGCGGCCGTTGCGAGTGCTGCCGCCTGCCTTTTTATGTGCCATGACTCGTGTCTCCTGTGCCTGGGATCAGCCGGCGATGCCGGTGATCTGAACTTCGGTGTAGTGCTGACGGTGGCCCATCTGCTTGCGATGGTGCTTGCGGCGGCGGAACTTGATGATGCGGATCTTGTCCGCGCGGCCGTGGGCCTTGACCGTGGCCGTGACCTTGGCGCTTGCGGCCGCATCACCGATGCGGACTTCTTCGCCCGTGCCCACGAGCAGGACCTGATCGAACTCGACGCTGGCGCCGACCTCGGCCTCAAGCTTCTCCACGCGCAGGGTCTCGCCCTGCATCACGCGATACTGCTTGCCGCCGGTCACGATGACTGCATACGACATACCGATACCTCTGTAGTTATTCTGGAAACCCGGCCGTGCCGGAGGTGCCTCGCTCCTGTCGCGCATTTCCGAAAGACCGGAATGGCTCGCACAGAAGACCGCCAATTATGTGCCAGCGCGCGTGCCGCGTCAATCGCAGCGTGCCACGATCGGCCCGTCCGGCATCCGGCACGCCCGGGCGCGAGGATCAGAAACCTTCGCTGACCGTGAAGCTTTCGCCGCAGCCGCAGCCGCCGGTGGCCCTGGGGTTGTCGAACACGAACTCCTGGTTGAGGCCGCGCCGCACGAAGTCGATCGTGGTGCCGTCCACCATGGACAGGCTGTGCGGATCGACCACCAGCTTCACGCCGTCCTGCTCGAACACCGCATCGTCCTCTTCCACCCGCGTCGCCAGGTCCATCGCGTAGCCGAAGCCGGAGCAGCCGCTCTTCTTCACGCCCAGGCGCAGGCCGACGGCGTCAGGACGGGTATGGAGGAAGCTGCGCGCGCGCTCTGCGGCGGCGGGGGTGAGTTGGATGCTCATGGGAAAAGTTCCGGGCAGGAAGCAGAAACAGGCAAGGAAGGCCGATCACGTTAGCGCCACCGGCGCACGGCGTCCATGTCGGCTCGCGCATGTCATCGGATGCGGGCGTTTCGCTATCATGGCCGACCCATGTGCGCCCGTCGGCGCGGAGATTCAAGGCAATGTCAGTGGTCAGCGTGCAGCAGGCGCTGTCGGGCGCAATCGACGCCGGCAGCCAGGTCACCGTTCGAGGCTGGGTGCGCACCCGGCGCGACTCCAAGGCGGGATTGAGCTTCGTCAACCTGAGCGACGGCTCGTGCTTCGCGCCGATCCAGGTCGTGGCGCCGGATCGGCTTGCGAACTACGAATCGGAGGTGAAGCGACTCTCCGCCGGCTGCGGCGTGATCGCCACCGGCACGCTCGTGCCCTCGCAGGGCGCGGGGCAGACGTTCGAGATACAGGCCGAATCCATCGAAGTCACCGGCTTCGTGGAGGATCCGGAAACCTATCCGATCCAGCCCAAGGCGCATTCGCTGGAGTTCCTGCGCGAAGTGGCGCACCTGCGCCCGCGCACCAACTTGTTCGGTGCGGTCACGCGCATCCGGCACTGTCTGGCGCAGGCGGTACACCGTTTCTTCCACGAGCGTGGTTTCTACTGGATCTCCACGCCGATCATCACCACCTCCGACGCCGAGGGCGCGGGCGAGATGTTCCGGGTGTCCACGCTGGATCTTGCGAACCTGCCGCGCGACGGCAAGGGAAACATCGATTTCTCGCGCGACTTCTTCGGCAAGGAAACCTTCCTCACGGTGTCCGGCCAGCTCAACGTCGAGGCCTTCTGCCTGGCGCTGAGCAAGGTCTACACCTTCGGCCCCACCTTCCGCGCCGAGAACTCCAACACCACCCGGCACCTGGCCGAGTTCTGGATGATCGAGCCGGAAATCGCCTTCGCCGACCTCAACGAGGACGCCAACCTCGCCGAGGACTTCCTCAAGTACCTGTTCCGCGCCGTGCTGGCCGAGCGCGGCGACGACATGGCCTTCATCGCCGAACGGGTGCAGAAGGATGCGATCACGCGGCTGGAAAAGTTCGTTGCCGCACCGTTCGAACGGATCGAATACGGCGAAGCCATCCGCCTGCTGCAAAACAGCGGGCAGAAGTTCGACTACCCGGTGGAGTGGGGACTCGACCTTCAAACCGAGCACGAGCGCTGGCTGACGGAACAGCACGTCGGGCGCCCGGTGGTGGTGATGAACTACCCCGAGCACATCAAGGCGTTCTACATGCGCCTCAACGACGACGGCAAGACCGTTGCCGCGATGGACGTGCTGGCACCCGGCATCGGTGAAATCATCGGCGGCAGCCAGCGCGAGGAACGTCTGGACGTGCTCGATGCGCGCATGGCGCAATTCGGCCTGGATCGCGAACACTACGGCTGGTACCGCGACTTCCGACGCTACGGCAGCGTGCCGCACGCCGGTTTCGGCCTTGGCTTCGAGCGCCTGATCGTCTACGTCTGCGGCCTGTCCAACATCCGCGACGCGATCCCCTACCCGCGTGCGCCGGGCCAGGCGGAATACTGATCGTGGGCGCGTACTGAATGGGCATGTTCCTCGCGCTCACGGCGCTGGCCGTGGCGATCTCCGGCGTACTCGCCTTCGCCTTGTTCTGGGCCATGGCTTTGGTACACCTGCGCGACCGCCATCCGGCGATCCTCGCCTCGCTCGGCAGCGTCGCCTTCCTCGCGCCCGGCGCGCTGGGCTGGCTGCTGCTGGGGCGCTACCGGAGCCTTTCCGATCGTGCGCTCGACGGTCTGGCAACACCGGCGCGCATCGCGCTGTGGTGCACGCTCGCGGCGCTCGCCACTTCCGGCCTGCTGTGGCTGATCTACCGCTGAAGGAGACCTGCACCCATGGAGATCCGTGACCAGTGGTGGGTGGTTCGCATCGGCAACCGGCTGATCTGGGGCCTCCTGCGCGAACTCGAATCCGGCACCGCGAGGGTGCTCGACAGCGCGGGCAACTGGCTCGGCTACGACAGTCCGGAAAGCGCCCGCGCCGCCCTGCTCGATGCCGAGTTCCGCGCGCTCGACGGCATGGATGACGAAGACGCGGCGGAACTGGGTTTGCCGCTGGCCGAACTGCTCCCGCCCGAAGGCGACGATGAGGCGCTGATTGCGCGCATGGTGCAGGAAATCCCTGCACGGCACTGAGGCCGTGCGCCGCGCGAACGCGGCGCGCTTACCAGACCAGATCGTCGGGCACCTGATAGCGCGGGTCGGAATAGTCCTCGCCGGTCGCCGGCGGCGCGTCCGGATCCACCTGCAGCGCGAGCGAATGCGGCATCATTGCCTCGGCCTGCGCGCCGTCGGCCGCGGTCACGAGGTGATAGCGGCCTGCCAGTTGCACCACGGCCAGCGTTCCGGCATTGAGCTCTGCGAACTGCTCGGCGGTGACGTGGATACGGCGGATCTTGCCGCCGTAGGGAAAGTGCCGCGCGATTTCGGCGGTCTCCACGTTGAGCCGCACGCGCCGCAGGAACTCCTCGAGCCTGGCGCGCGCCTCGCGGCGCTGGCGCGCTTCCTCCTGGCGCTGGTGTTCGGCGGCGATGCGCTCGTCCTTTTCCTTCTGCGCGCGAATGGCGAAGGCCTTGGCGAGATCGATGTCGCCCTCGTGGCGCGGCCGTCCCCTGCCCTCGCCGCGGCGGGGCGCGGACTCCCTGCCGGGATGCGAGGGCTTCCGGTCATCGGGCCTGCGCTCGGGTCGGCGTTCGACGGCCGGCTTGGGTGCCGGCTTGAAGCCGAGCTTCATCAGCTGGTCCTTCAGCGAGTCGGTCATCGGGAAATCTCAGTAGTGCGGCGGCGGCGGCTCGCTGGCCGTGCCGGAGGAAAGACCCTCGCGCAGGGTCAGGAGGTCGGCGGTGGCCTGACTCAGCGCGTGGCGCAGTGCGTCCAGCTCCAGACGCTGGCGGTTGACAAGATCGCCCAGGTCCTGCAGGGCGGATTCCTGGAAAGCCAGTCGCGTCTCGATTTCGATCAGGCGGTTTTCATCGGTCATCCGATAATTCTACCTGCTCGCGTGGCCCGATCCGCATGAACGGGCACCGCACGCAATCCCCGCGCGCGGCCATGGAAGTTCGTGCGGCGCTACCATGCGCGCCGCATGAGCCGCCCTCCCGGGCGCGACGGACAAACCGCTTGGACGCATCCATCGTTCTCTATGTTCTCGGCGCCCTGCTGGTCCTGATCGGACTGGCCGGCTCCGTGCTGCCCGCGCTTCCGGGCACGCCGCTGATGTTCGCAGGCATGCTGCTGGTGGCCTGGGGCACGGGGTTTTCCACGATCGGTTGGGGCCTGCTCACGGTGCTGGGACTTCTGGCCGCACTTTCGCTGGCGCTGGATTTCGTGGCCAACCTGCTCGGCGCCAAGCGAGCCGGCGCCAGCCGATTGGCGCTGGCGGGCGCGGCCATCGGCACCGTGGTCGGGTTTTTCTTCGGGCTGCCTGGCCTGGTGTTCGGCCCCTTCCTCGGCGCGTTCGCTGGCGAATACCTCCACAGCCGGCACGGCGGCATGGCCACGCGGGTCGGCATCGGCACCTGGGTCGGCATCCTGCTGGGCCTCGTGGCTCGCGTCAGCATCGCCTTTCTGATGCTGGGCATCTTCGCGCTGGCGCTGCTGCTGTGAAGCGGCGCGCCAGCGCGGTTTTCCGGCGCAGGGTGCGTTCCTCACTACACTAGGCGGCTCGTTTTTCACTTTTGCGCCCGCTTCCGTCGCGCGTTTTTCCGAATGATCTCTCCGATTCCCGCTCCACCACTGCCCCGTGGCAGCCAGAAGCGCATCGACTGGCGCGCGCCATCGAGTCTTTCCGCGCTGTCGCTGGCCGCAGCGCGCACCGCGGCCGAGCACGACGGCCTGCTGCTGGCGGTCACGCGCGACAGCCACGCCGCCCGCGCGCTGGAAGCCGAGCTTGCGATCTTCGCCCCCGCACTTTCCGTGCTGCCCTTTCCCGATTGGGAAACCCTGCCCTACGACCTATTCAGCCCGCAGCCGGACATTGTTTCCCAGCGCGTGGCCACGCTCTACCGGCTGCCGTCGGTCTCGCGCGGCGTGCTGGTGGTGCCGGTGGCCACCCTGATGCAGCGCCTGGCGCCTCCCGGCTTCATCGCCGGGCAGTCGCTGGTGGTCGAACAGGGCCAGAAGCTTTCGCTGGACGCCGAAAAGCGCCGTCTGGAAGCCGCCGGCTACCGCAACGTGCCGCAGGTGCTCGATCCGGGCGACTTCGCGGTGCGCGGCGCCCTGCTCGACATTTTCCCGATGGGCAGCGCCGAGCCCTACCGCATCGAGCTGTTCGACGAGGACGTGGACTCGATCCGCACCTTCGACCCCGAAACCCAGCGATCCCTGCACAAGGTGTCCTCGGTGCGGATGCTGCCGGCGCGCGAATTTCCGCTCGACGAGGAATCGTCCAGACGCTTCCGCAGCGCGCTGCGCGAGCGCTTCCCCATCGACCTGCGGCGCTGCCCGATCTATCAGGACATGAAGGAAGGCGGTGCGCCGGTCGGCATCGAGTACTACCTGCCGCTCTTCTTCGACACCACGGCCACCTTGTTCGACTACCTCGGCGTGGACACGCTGTGCCTGCTGGGCGAAGGCGCGCTCGAAGCTGCTGAGACGTTCTGGACACAAACCGGCGAGCGCCACGAGCAGCGCCGCCACGACATCGAACGCCCGATCCTGCCGCCCGCAGAGATTTTCCTGTCGCCCGAATCGCTGCGCGAGGCGCTCAACCAGCGTCGCCGCATCGAGGTGCTGGGGCGCGAACATTCGCGCTTCGAGACTGCCTTGGCGCTCGGCGACGCGCCCGCACCGGCGCTGCCGCTGGTGCACAAGGGCGAGGCCAGCGGCACGGCGCTGGCGGGTTTTCTGGAAACCTACCCGGGGCGCGTGCTGATCGCCGCCGATTCCGCCGGCCGCCGCGAGGCGCTCATCGACACGCTCGGCCACCTCGGGATGAAGCCGGAGACGGCTCCCGACTGGAGCGCGTTTCTCTCCGGTTCGTCGCGCTTTTCCATCACCGTGGCCGCGCTGGAAGACGGCTTCGCGCTGGCCGATCCGCCGCTGTGCGTGCTCACCGAGCGCCAGTTCCATCCCGAACGCGCGGTCGGCACGCGCCGGCGCGCGCGCGCCGGGCGCGATCCGGAAACCATCCTGCGCGATCTCTCGGAAATCTCCACCGGCTCGCCCATCGTCCACGAGGACCACGGCGTGGGCCGCTACGTCGGGCTGGAATCGCTCGACGTGGGCGAGCAGCGCGCCGAGTTCCTCTGCATCGAATACGCCAGGGGCGACAAGCTCTACGTTCCGGTGGCCCAGCTGCATCTGGTGAACCGCTACGCCGGCGCTTCGCCCGAACTGGCACCACTGCATTCACTCGGCGGCGAGCAGTGGGAGCGAGCCAAGAAAAAAGCCGCGGAAAAGGTCCGCGACGTGGCCGCCGAGCTGCTGGAAATCCAGGCCAAGCGTCAGGCCCGCGCCGGCATTGCGCTGCAGGTGGATCGCGCCATGTACGCGCCGTTCGCCGCGCAGTTCCCGTTCGAGGAAACCCCGGATCAGCTGGCCGCCATCGAAGCGGTGATCGCCGATCTCGATTCGGCCCAGCCGATGGATCGGGTGGTCTGCGGCGACGTCGGCTTCGGCAAGACCGAAGTCGCGGTGCGCGCGGCCTTCGTCGCCGCCGCCGCCGGCAAGCAGGTGGCCGTGCTGGTGCCCACCACCCTGCTCGCCGAGCAGCACTACCGCAACTTCCGTGACCGTTTCGCCGACTGGCCGCTGCGCGTGGAGGTGCTCTCGCGCTTCAAGACCGCGAAGGAGATCAAGGCCGAACTCGACACGCTTGCCGCCGGCGGGATCGACGTCATCGTCGGCACCCATCGCCTGCTGCAGGAAGACGTGAAGTTCAAGGATCTGGGCCTGGTGATCGTCGACGAGGAACAGCGCTTCGGCGTGCGCCAGAAGGAGCGGCTCAAGGCGATGCGCGCCGAGGTACACCTGCTCACCCTCACCGCCACGCCCATCCCGCGCACGCTCAACATGGCGATGTCGGGGCTGCGCGACCTCTCCATCATCGCCACCCCGCCGCCCAACCGCCTCGCCGTGCAAACCCTCGTGACCCAGTGGGATCCGGCGCAGATGCGCGAAGCCTTCCAGCGCGAACTGGCGCGCGGCGGCCAGGTGTACTTCCTGCACAACGAGGTGAAGGACATCGAGCGGGTGGCGCGCGAACTTGCCGAACTGGTGCCCGAGGCACGCATCCGCATCGCCCACGGCCAGATGCCCGAGCGCGAGCTGGAACAGGTGATGCTCGACTTCAACCGCCAGCGCTTCAACGTGCTGGTGTGCACCACGATCATCGAATCGGGCCTCGATATCCCCAACGCCAACACCATCGTGATCGACCGCGCCGACCACTTCGGCCTGGCCCAGCTGCACCAGCTGCGCGGCCGCGTCGGGCGCTCGCACCACCGCGCCTACGCCTACCTGATCGTGCCGCCTGACAAGGCCATGAGTTCGGATGCGCGCAAGCGACTGGAGGCCATCGCCTCGCTCGACGAACTCGGTGCCGGCTTCACCCTGGCCACCCACGATCTGGAAATCCGCGGTGCGGGCGAGCTGTTGGGCGAAGGCCAGTCCGGCCAGATCGCCGAGGTCGGCTTCTCGCTCTACACCGAGCTGCTGGAGCGCGCGGTGCGCTCGATCAAGCAGGGCAAGATTCCGGACTTCGACGACGTCGACCGCCACGGCGCCGAGGTCGAGCTGCACCTGCCCGCCCTGATTCCCGACGACTATCTTCCCGACGTCCACACCCGCCTGACGCTCTACAAGCGCATCGCCTCCGCGCCCGATACCGAAGCGCTGCGTGAATTGCAGGTGGAAATGATCGACCGCTTCGGCCTGCTGCCCGAGCAGGTGAAAAACCTCTTCGCCGTGGCCGAACTCAAGCTTGCCGCCACCGCCATCGGCATCCGAAAACTGGAATTGGGCGAACGCGGCGGCCGCATCCAGTTCGTGCCGAAACCAAAGGTCGACCCCATGACCATCATCCGCATGATCCAGGGCCAGCCGCGCATCTTCCAGATGGACGGCCCCGACAAGCTGCGCCTGAAGATGGAACTCCCCGGCGCCACCGAACGCCTCGCCACCGCGCGCAGCCTGCTGGAAAGCCTGGTGAAGTCCTGATCCATTCCCCGCCGCGATTCGGCGGATAGCGGCCTTCGCAGGGTGGAACCCGCGCCTGATCGTGGAAGAGCCAACGATCCGAGTGTAGGGTGGAACCCGCGCAGCGGATTCCACCATCGCATCGGCCAAAGCGGTGAAATCCGCTGCGCGGGTTCCACCCTGCCCTGATTCCGGAAGCCGTCGTCAACCGCGCGGCAGGAACACCGAGAACCGGGTGGAGGCCGCATCGGATGCCGCTTCCACGCGGCCGCCGTGAGCCTCCACGATGGACTGGACGATGGCCAGGCCCAGCCCTGCGCCGGCGCCCTGCTTCCGGCGCGAGGGATCGGCGCGGTAGAAGCGGTTGAACAGGCGTGGCAGGTCGGCGGCGGGAATGACGGGGCCGGGATTGGCGACCACGATGCGGACGCCTTCCTCCGCATCGGAGAGCGACACCTGCACGCATTCGCCTGTCGGGGTGTACCGGATCGCATTGGAGAGAAGATTGCCCAGGGCGCGCCGGAGCATCTCGCGGTCGGCCTGGATCGGGTCGGCGGCACCCGCAAGTTCGAGCCGCACGCCGCGATCTTCGCTCCAGGCCTCGAAGTAGTCGAACAGGTCGCGCACCGTGGCGGCCAGGTCCACGCCCTCGCGCTGGAGCGCATCGCGGGCGTTTTCGGTCTGGGCCAGGAACAGCATGTCGTTGATCATGCGGTTGAGCCGGCCGAATTCTTCCAGGTTGGAATAGAGGATCTCGCGGTAGGCCTCGGCGCTGCGCGCCTGCCCGAGCGCGACCTCGGTCTGAGTGGTGAGGTTGGTGACGGGGGTGCGCAGTTCGTGGGCGATGTCGGCGGAGAAGTTGGCGAGCTGGGCGAAACTGTCCTCCAGCCGGCCCATCAGGTCGTTGAAGGCGGCGATCGTGTCGGAAAGCTCCACCGGCACGGCCTTCGGGTCCAGGCGCAGATGCAATCGGGCCGAACCGATGGCGCGGATGCGCGCGTTGCTGCGGCGGATCGGCGCGTGGCCCCAACGCACCGCGAGCCCGGCCACGGCGACCACCAGCGCCATGGCGAGCGTGAAGGTCCAGCGCTGGATGCGGCGGAACTCGCGGATGAAGTGCTCGTGGGTGTCGATGTCCATCGCCAGCGCCAGACGCAGGCCGGGGCGCTGCGGCAGCGCAATCGAGGCGCCGCGATAGTGCGTCCCGCCCTCTTCCCACACCGCCAGCGGCCAAGGGCCGTCAAACGCGAGCGGCGTCCAATCGCGCGCCAGGCGCGCAAGGTCCGGGCCGTGGCCCGGAAGCACGCTTTCACCCGGGCGCCCGGGATCGACCAGCAGGAAGTGCACGCCGTGGTGGCCGCGGATCGCGGGCGCAAGCTCGGGCAGTTCGCCGGCAGGCGCTTCCTCCACCGCGCGCATCACGGCGGCCGCGACGGCGCGCAATTCGGCCTCGTCCATTTCCACGAAGTGCCGGTCCAGCGCGCGCGCGCTGATCCAGCTGAAGGCCGCCAGCACCAGGGCCATGGAAATCCCGACCAGCGCGATCACACGCAGCGCGAGCGAGGCCGGGCGGCGCGCGCGTGCTGCTTCAGGCATCGGGCAGGTCCAGCCGGTAGCCCATGCCGCGCACCGTGTGGATGAGCTTGGGCTCGAAATCGTCGTCGATCTTGGCGCGCAGGCGGCGGATCGCCACGTCGATCACGTTGGTGTCGCTGTCGAAGTTCATGTCCCAGATCTGGGAGGCGATCAGCGAGCGCGGCAGCACCTCGCCCTGGCGCCGTGCCAGGAGTTCCAGCAGGGCGAACTCCTTGGGCGTGAGCGCGATGCGCTGGCCCGCACGCATCGCGCGCCGGCGCGGCAGGTCGAGTTCCAGATCGGCAATGCGGAGGAAGTCGGGATTGACCGGCGCCGCACCCCGGCGCAAGAGGCTGCGCACCCGCGCCAGCAGTTCGGAGAAGGCGAAGGGCTTGACGAGGTAGTCGTCCGCGCCCAGCTCCAGCCCCTGCACCCTATCCTCGACCGCGCTGCGCGCGGTGAGGAACAGCACCGGGACCCGGCTTCCCGAAGCGCGCAGGCCGCGCAGCAGGCTGAAGCCGTCCACGTCGGGCAGCATCACGTCGAGCACCAGGAGGTCATAGTCGCCGGTCGCGGCCAGATGCCTGCCATCCAGTCCGCTGCGCGCAAGATCGACGACGAAGCCGGCCTCGCTCAGCCCCTGGCGCAGGTAGTCCCCGGTCTTTTCCTCGTCCTCGACGATCAGCAGCCGCATCGAACCATCCACCCACCGTGCCAGCCCGCGCGTCGGGGCATTCGAACAGGCACTGTATCGCCCCGCCGCGCGACGCGCGACGGAGCAGTGGCTCCGATCAATTTGTCGCCCGAGCCACCCGCACCACGTTCGGGTCGCCGCCGTGCTCCAGCAGGATCCTGCGCACCCGGTCCTGCCAGGTCGCGGCGAAGGCGCGGCGATCCTCGCCGCTGGCGTCGGGCTGCATGGCGCGGCCCATCAGCATGCGCATTCCGGGCGAAGGCTGCACGCCGGAAACGTCGAGATCGAGGAAGACGGTTTCGCCCGTATCCATGCGCCGGAAGCTGGCGATGAAGCCGGGAAGATGGCCGCCGTAGCGCAGCAGGCCGTGGCGGCGGAAGCGCCCGCCGATGCCGTGGAAACCGTTGGCCGCGGCTGCGCCCGTGAGCAAGGTGAACACCTGGGCGATGACGCCGGTGGTGCCTTCGTCCTCGCCGCCGTTCATGACGACTTCGATTCCGCCGCGCTCGGGCGTCGCATCGGGATACAGGGCACGCAGGCCGGCCAGGGCCATCAGGTAGGCACCGGCCACGGTCGGGCAGGAGTGGCCCGCCACGCGGACCGCATCGGCATACCCGTACTCGATCAGGCCATCGTCGGATGCGCCGAGGAACTCCGACAGCGCATCGCGCACGGTGATGCGCGGCGCATCGGCGAAAAAGGCTCTCAGAGACATGGCCTTATTCTTCCGGCAGGCCGCTGATGCCGAAGTCGATCACCACGCCGGAGGCATCGCGCTGGCGGTAGGTGACGGTCAGGTAGTCGCCGAAGCGCTGCTCGAGCTGGCCCAGCAGCGGGATCGGATCGTGGTCGTTGACGAAGCGCATCGTCTCGCCGTTGCGCAGCGCGTTGAGCGCGCCGAAGATCGCAGAGTGACGAAAGCGGCGGGCGATTCCGCGGGCGTCGAAGACGTGGACGTTGGGTTCCGGATCGAGCGGCATGGACATGGGAATGACTCCTGTTTGCAACAAGAATCGCCATGCTACGCCGATGTCCGCCTCCCGCCCTGACCTGGATCAAGGCGGGCGCCGTGGGGTAAATCAGCCGCGCCAGTAGCCGTTGGCGGCCGCAATGGTCTGGAAATTGATCGCCACCACCTGCGAGGAAGCGATCAGCGCGTTTGCGTCCTCCGCATAGACCGGACGCAGCTTGTCGCGCGCTTCGGCCGAAGGCTGGGTGTATTTCACGCCCATGCGCGACAGCTTGATCGCCAGCTCGAATCCGGCCTGCGGGGTGTCGGTGATGAGGCTGCTGAGCCAGGCATCGGCCATGGTGAACTCCTTGGATGTGGGCGAGAACTCATCCTCGCGCCGCGGAATCGTCTTGGCAACCGCCGGCCGGATGCCGGAGGAGAAGAATCGCACCCGCGGCGCGAGCGTCATCCGCTGCCGCGATCTCCCGGGTCAAGCCGCACCCGGTCCACGCGACGCCGGTAGGCGCTCAGGTTGTCGCCCCGGATGCGGCGTTCCTGGGTGCGGCGGATCTCGTCGATCTTGCGGTCGCTTTCCTCGCCGTGGATTTCCTTGACCTCCACGGCGGTTTCGCGCTCGAAGGCGTGGGACTTGTCGGTGTTGCGGTAGTAGCGGTACAGCGCCCAATAAAGCGCCGCGCCGCCGGCGGGGCCGAGCAGAAGCAGGAAAAGGTTGCTGTCGTCGCTCATTTCGGTCTCACATCAGCCACAGGGCGATGCCCTCGAGGAAAGTGCCTGCGGTAAGTGCCACCAGCAGCAGTTTCCATTGCTGCACCGGCACGCTGCCCATGGTTTCGCCGGTGCGGCCGTTGACCGCGACGTAGTGCACCAGGCCGCCATTCGGGCCGGGCTGGTGCCAGGAGTACAGCCATACCGGCAGGTACATCGACACCCAGCGAGAGCCCTTCACGTCGATGCCTTCCTGCTCCCAGCGCACGCCGCGGTCGAAGCGCTTGACGGAAGGCTCGACCTTGGCGCGCAGGATCGACAGCAGCTGGTCCTCCAGCACCGGCCTGAGCTGCTCCACGTTGACGTCGCGCTTTTCCGAGGAATGGCCGACCAGATACGAGGCGTTCCACTTCACCGCGTTCTTGGTGTCGAACGGCAGGATGGTGTTGATGATGTTGTTGGTGTTGGTGCGCGCATCCAGATTGCCGCGCTCGGCCGAAGCCTCGATCGGAAGGTCGTCCACGGTGAAGCGGGCGTGACGCTCGACGGCGTACACGTCCGCGTCGTAGTAGGTTTTTTCCTTGTCGTTCTCGCGCACGGTGTAGCGTCGGGTTTCCACCTCGCCACTACCTGCCACCGCACCGCGGGCGTTGGCATCCACCACCATGTAGGGCAGGTACACGCCGATCACGTTTTCCGGCGTGAACTCTTCCTTGAACTCCTTGAGCGCGAGGAAGCGGCGCTTGTCCACGAACTGGCGGATGCGCGCGATGGCGTCCTCCTTCCGGATGTGGAAGGGCAGCACGGCGTCGGGCACGGCGCCGTTGGGAATCTGCTCGTTCACGCCCAGCACGTGGCGGCACCAGTGGCAGCGCGCGGTCATGGCGTTGGCGGTGTTGACCGTGACCTCGGCGCCGCAGCCCTTGCACTTGAAGCTCATGAGGCTGGCGGCATCGGCTTCGATGTCCCTGGCGCCGGAGGCGACGACGGTGCCTTCCAGATCCTCGATTCCCTCGCCCAGCCCGAACTCCTCCTCGACGCGCCTGGTGCTCCACTCGGTGCGGCAGTAAAGGCACACGAGATTGTCGTTGCCGGCACGCTGGCGGACCTCGGTGGAGCCGCAGCTCGGGCAGCGGTTGACGCCGTCGCGCAGCTCCTCGGAGGCGGTGTCGATGGCGACCGGATCGGGTTTGGCGATCTCGTCGCGCAGCGGCTCGGGCAGCGTTTCCGGATCGATCGGAAAACTGCCCGGCGAGGGAGGCACGTCGCGCGCGGATCCCGGCCCCAGGGGCGGCCGTGCGCCAGGCGGTGCGGTATTGGACATGGGGGTTATCTCAAAGACCCAGTGCCTTGGCCTTGAGCGCGTCGTAGTCGCCCTGGGTGATCAGGCCGAGGTCCAGCATTTCCTTGGCCTTCTTGAGCTTGGCGATCGGATCCTCCGCGGCCGGGGCCGCCGGTGCGACCGGCTGCTGCAATCCGCCGATGCCGCCCATCATCCCCGAGGCCATTCCGATGCCCATCATGCCCGCCGCGCCGCCGGTTTCACCGGCCGACTGCATGCCCTGCGCCACGCTGGCCTGCAGGTTGGAGTTGCCGCGCGCGCCCATGAGCGCGTCGGCGCGCTGCACGGTCTTGAGCAGCTCGCGCGTGTTCTCGTCGTATTCGATCGAGACGATGGTGCTCTTGGCGATCACCAGGCCGCGATCGCTCTGCCACTGGTAGGCCTCTTCCACCGCCTCCGACAGGCTGCGCGCAAAGCCCACCGAATCCTGCTGGATGCGGGTGATGCGGTTGCCTTTTTCCGGATCGTTGGTGTAGCGGCTGAAAGCCGGGGCCAAGGAACCAACCACCTCGTTGAAGAGCTGGCTGGCAGCGGCGTTGTCCATGTCGGTGAAGTCGAACACCTGGCCCGGTTGCAGGTAGGTGGCCGGGACGAAGTTCTTCACGAAGCGGATCGGGTCGACGATCTTGATCGTGTAGGAACCGCGCGTCACCGCGCCCACCTGGGCGTTGAGGTAGCGGTCGTCCCAGTAGATTTCCGACTGGGTGCCGAAGCGGTTGTCGGGAAGCTCCTTGAGCGAAACGAAGATCGCGATCTGCTGGGAACCCGGCTGCCCGCCGAACTTGAATCGCTCCCAGCTCTGCCTGACCAGCGCCTCCATCACCCCGCCGCCGGCGAAGATCGATTGCGAGTTGAGATCGTCCGAGCGCCACTCGTAGGCGCCCGCCTCGGAAGCGAAGCCGGTGATCTTGCCGTCCTGGAACAGCAGCAGGCCGTAGCCTTCCGGCACGATGATCTTCGAGCCGTTGGTGATGATGTTTTCCGAACCGCGCACGTTCGATCCGCGTCCGGCGTTGCTGCCGCGCGGCACCGCCGAAAACAGCGCCGCGGTGGGCGGAAGGTGGTCAGGCACGGTGTGGAAATCCTTCCACTGGTCGGCCAGCGTGCCGCCGATCGCACCCACTGCTGCTTGAATGAGGCCCATATCCTTTCCTCTCGCGATTGCCGGGCGGACACCGTGCCCTCCCCTTGTCGGAAAACTATACGGGAATCCGCAGCGGAAGCGGTCACGCGATGTCGGCACACGCGCAAGGCGCGCCACGATAGAATCCCTGGCCGCCCTTTCCTGCACGGATGTCGCCACGTGAACCAGATCCTCCTCGGCAAATCCATCACCACGCCCGACTCCGGGCAGGTCCACCTGCTGGCCCGCTACGGCAACCGCCACGGGCTGGTCGCCGGCGCGACGGGCACGGGCAAATCGGTGAGCCTGATGGTGCTGGCCGAAGGGTTCTCGCGGCTGGGCGTGCCGGTATTCATGGCCGACGTGAAGGGCGACATCGCCGGGCTGGCGGTGCCGGGCAGCGCCAATGAAAAGATCGCCGCGCGCGCGGCCCAGATCGGCATCGAGGGCTACGCGAACGAGGGCAACCCCACGGTTTTCTGGGATCTCTACGGCAAGGACGGCCATCCGGTACGCACCACGATCTCCGAGGTCGGCCCCACCCTGCTGGCACGCATGCTGGAACTCAACGACACCCAGTCGGGCGTGCTCGACATCGTGTTCAAGCTGGCCGACGACAACGGCTGGCTGCTGCTGGATATGGACGACCTGCGCGCCCTGCTCGCCTTCGCCAGCGAGGAGCGCAAGGAGATCTCGGCCAGCCACGGCCTGATCAGCACGGCCTCGATCGGAGCCATCCAGCGCGCCCTGCTGCGGCTGGAACAGGAAGGCGGAAACCTGTTCTTCGGCGAGCCGGCGCTGGATCTTTCCGACCTGATGCGCACCGACCTTTCCGGTCGCGGCCTCATCAACATCCTCGCCGCCGACCGCCTGTTCCTGAAGCCGCGGCTGTATTCCACCTTCCTGCTGTGGCTGCTCTCGGAGCTGTTCGAGAACCTGCCGGAAGTGGGCGATCTGGAAAAACCCCGCCTGGTGTTCTTCTTCGACGAAGCGCACCTGCTGTTCGACGATGCGCCCGCGGCGCTGCGCCAGCGCATCGAGCAGGTGGTGCGCCTGATCCGT
This sequence comes from Pseudomonadota bacterium, assembly GCA_963205495.1. Classification (GTDB taxonomy): domain Bacteria; phylum Pseudomonadota; class Gammaproteobacteria; order Xanthomonadales; family Xanthomonadaceae; genus Denitratimonas. The sequence goes on along the minus strand of CAUJIN010000052.1, from coordinate 4,705 downwards.
TCCAAGGGCGTGGGCGTGTATTTCTGCTCGCAGTTTCCCGATGACGTGCCCGGGGAAATCCTCGGCCAGCTCGGAAACCGGGTGCAGCACGCGCTGCGCGCCTTCACCCCGCGCGACCAGAAGGCGGTGAAAACCGCCGCGGAAACCTTCGTGGCCAACGCGGCGCTGGACGTGGCGCAGGCGATCTCCCAGCTCGGCACGGGCGAGGCGCTGACTTCGGTGCTGATGGACAAGGGCATTCCCTCGCCGGTGGAAAAAACCCTGATCTGCCCGCCGCGCTGCCGCATGGGCGCGATCACGCCGGAGGAACGCGCCCAGGTTCGCGCTCGCAGCCCGATCGGCCCGCGCTACGACACCGCCGTGAACCGCGAATCGGCCCAGGAAATCCTCGCCAGGCGCGCCGCGGAAGCCGCAGCCTCCGCCGGACAGGACGACTCCGGCACCCGCACCGGAAAGACACCCGCGAAGGAAGAAGGCGGCCTGGGCCAAAAGGTGAACGACTGGCTGTTCGGCACCAAGCGCCGCCAGGGCGTGGTAGACACCATGGCCAAGCAGACCGCCCGCACCATCGGCACCAAGCTCGGCAACCAGATTCTGCGCGGGGTGCTGGGGGGCATCTTCAAGCGCTGACTGCCGAACAATGCCGCTCCCTCGGCGCGGCCCGGATCAGGCGCGCGTCAGCAGCACCAGCACCGCGCCGCTGCCGCCCTCGGGTGCGGGTGCGGAGGCGAAGGCCAGCACGTCCGAACGCAGCCGCAGCATCCGGTCCACCAGGGCTTTCAGCACCGGCCCGGAATCGCCCGAACGCAGGCCCTTGCCGTGCACGATGCGCACGCAGCCGTGCCCCTCGAGCCGGGCTTCGGCGAGAAAGGCGCGCAGCGAGGATTCGGCCTGCGCCTGACTCATGCGATGCAGGTCGAGCTCGTCGCGCACCGCGTAGTGGCCTCGCTTGAGGCGGCGCAGCAGGCGCGGCGAATGGCCTTCACGAAGGTATTCCAGCACGTCGCCCGGACCCAGCGGCGAGGCCGCGAACGGCTCGAATCGCGACTGGCGCAGGGCCAGATCCTCGTCCGCCTCTCGCGAGCGCGGGCGCGGCGCAGGCGGCTCGGGACGCGGCGCTTCCGCCACAGGCTCCGGGAGCTTGCGCACCGGCCCGATCGCCTCGTGAAAGAGCGCGATGTCATCGGCCGATGGCGGTGCGGTGCGCTTGGGCATGGGGCTTGCGCGGACGGAAATACCCGGGAACGGTGCCCGGGAGATGGTAGTCGAGCCTCGCAGGTCGCGCGCGCGGGGCGGCCCTTCGTGCGACGACGGTCCCATCCGGAAACCGTGATGAAACCGACGCTTTTTGCACCATTCGCCTGCGTGCAGTGGGTCAACTGCGCCTGTAGACTTCGAGGGTTGGTCGGGATGGAGGGGTCCCATTCCGGCGGCAACGAAACGTCCATGTGCAATCGGGGAGATTCACCGTGAAGAAAACCATTCGCAGGCTGGGCTTGCCCAGCGCACTGCTGCTTGCGCTGCTCGGCTCAACGGCCGCTGTTGCCGGCGTCACCGACCGCTACTGGGTCGAGGAAGCAGGCCGTACGCCCGCTGCCAATGCGCCTCAGCCCGCCCACTTCCGCGCGCTGTCGCTGGATACCGCGGCCATGGCCGCCTATCTCAAGCAGGCACGGGCGGCCGGAATCGCGGCCGAGGTTTCCCTGCCGCTGCCCGAGGGCGGCTTCAGCGACTTCATGGTGATCGACTCGGGCACCCTGCCGCATGAGCTGCAGGCCAAGCATCCCGACATCCTCAGTTTCAAGGGCCGTGACGACAAGGGCCGCCGCCTGCGACTGGATGTCTCCCCCATCGGCTTTCAGGCCATGGTGTTCGATGACGAGGGCCTGTGGCTGGTGCGTCCCGAGGTCATCGCCAGCGGCACCGACAACTACCTGAGCTACCGTCGCGGCGAAGCCTCCATGCCGCACGGCATGGGCCAGTGCGAGGTGCACAGCGACGAATCGATCACGGCCCACATCGACGGCCTGAAGCGCATCGATTCCGGCAATGCGCCGATGACCCAGACCGGCGTGAACCAGCGCGTCTATCGGGTCGCCGTGGCAGCCAACAACCAGTATGTCGCCGCGGTCGGAGGCGGCAACGCGGCGGGCGGCCTGGCCGCCGTCACCGCGGCGGTCAACCGCGTGACCGAGGTGTACGAGTACGAGATGTCGATCCGTCTGGTGCTGGTGCCGAACAACAATCTGATCATCTATCCCAACGCCGGCTCGGATCCCTTCGCGAGCAACGACACCGGCGTCATCAACAACTCCACTTCGGTCATCAACGCAGCGATCGGGGCGGGAAACTACGACATCGGCCACGTCTTCACCACCGGCAGCGGCGGCGTCGCCGGGCTCGGCGTGGTGTGCGGTGGCAGCAAGGCGCGCGGCACCACGGGGCTGCCCAACCCGATCGGCGACGACTTCTACATCGATTTCGTGGCCCACGAGATGGGCCACCAGTTCCGCGGCAACCACCCGTTCAACGGCTCGATCGGCAACTGCTCGGGCGGAAACCGCAACGGCCCCACGGCCTATGAACCGGGCAGCGGATCCTCGATCATGGCCTACGCCGGCATCTGCGGCGCGGACGACCTGCAGCCGCATTCGGATCCGTACTTCCACGCGATCAGCCTGCAGGAAATCACCAATTTCACCAACGGCTCGGGCAACTGCTCGGTCAACACCACCAACACGAACAATGCCCCGGTGATCGACTCCGGCAGCCTGCTGCCTTCCGGCAAGACCATCCCGGCGCGCACGCCCTTCGTGCTCAACGGCACGGCGACCGACCCGGATGCCGGCAGCACGCTGGGCTACTCGTGGGAACAGTGGGACCTGGGCCCGCAGGCGCCGCTCACCGCTGGCGATACCGGCACCAACCCGATCTTCCGCAGCTTCCGGCCCAAGCCGGTCGGAGAGCGCGTGTTCCCCGCGATGTCCACCGTGCTCGGCGGTCCGGCGATCAAGGGGGAAACCCTGCCCACGACCAGCCGCACGATGAAGTTCCGCCTTACGGTGCGCGATCGTTCCGATGACCTGCACGACTGGGGCACGAGCCAAAGCGCCGACGTGTCGTTCAACGTGGTCAACACCGCCGGCCCCTTCAAGGTCAACTCGCCGGGCGCTGGCGTCATCTGGAGCGGCGGCGGCACCGGCACGGTGACCTGGGATGTGGCCGGCACGGCCGCGGCGCCGGTGAGCTGCTCCTCGGTCGACATCCGACTCTCGACCGACGGCGGGCTGAGTTTCACGACCTCGCTGGCCACCGGCGTGACCAACAGCGGCTCGGCCACGGTGCCGGTGCCGGCGGTGAGCACCACGCAGGCGCGCGTGCGGGTGATGTGCTCGGACAACATCTTCTTCAACGTCTCTCCGGCCAATTTCACCATCGCTCCCGGCGGCACGGTGTTCACCGTGGGCGGCAACGTCAGCGGGCTTGCGGGCAGCGGACTGATTCTGCGCCTGAACGGCGGCAACGACCTGCCGGTTGCGGCCGACGGCGGCTTCACCTTCTCCGGCGGCGTGCTGGACGGCTCGCCCTACAGCGTCACCGTGGCCACCCAGCCGAGTGCTCCGATCCAGAATTGCACGGTGAGCAACGGCAGCGGCACGATCTCCGGCGCCAACGTCACCAATGTGCAGGTGAGCTGCGTGACGGTTCCCACCTACACCGTCGGCGGCAGCATTTCCGGACTGACCGGTGCGGGCCTCAAGCTGCGCCTCAACGGCGGTGCGAACCTCGACATCGCCGCCAACGCCACCGCCTTCACCTTCCCCGACGGTCTGGTCAACGGCGCGAATTTCGCCGTGACCATCTTCGCCCAGCCGGCCGGCCAGACCTGCAGCGTCGCCGGCGGAACGGGAACGATTTCCGGTGCCAACGTGAACACCGTAGCGCTCAACTGCGTCGATCTGCCGCCGCAGGCGTTCACCGTGGGCGGACAGGTGAGCGGTCTCACCGCACCGGGCCTGGTGCTGCAGCTCAACGGCGCGCAGACCAAGACCATCAACGGCAACGGGCTGTACGCCTTCGTCCCCGGCGTGGCCAGCGGCAGCACCTACGAGGTGACGGTGCTGACTCCGCCGCCCGGCCAGACCTGCACGCTGGCCAATGCCACGGGCACCATGGGTTTCGCCAACGTCACCAACGTGAACGTGACCTGCCAGGCGCTGCCTGCGGCGATCTTTTCCGACGGCTTCGAGGGCGATGACCCGGCGCCTGTCTGCGCGCCGCTGCAACTGTTCGAGGATCCGGGCTTCGAGGCCAGCGATCCGGCCCTGTTCACGAATCCCTTCTGGGCCAGCGATGACTCGATGTCGGGCACGGTGTTCTGCGATGCGACCTGCGATTCCGGCGGAACCTTCGTGGCCCGCACCGGCGACTGGTTCGTCTGGTTCGGCGGCTGGGATCAGGCCAACACCAGTTCGCTGAGCCAGTCGGTCACGCTCGATGCCGGCCATCCGCGCACGATGAACTGGTGGATGGTCAACCAGATCGACGGCGACCCCAGCGCATCGCTGACGCTGAGCATCGACGGCACCGTGGTCCAGACCGTGTCGCCCGTGGGTGACGGAACGATCTGGGAGGCGCAGAGCTTCGCCATTCCGGCGCAGTACCTGGACGGCGGTATGCACGAGATCCGCTTCGACTGGAGCGC
>CAUJIN010000051.1 GCA_963205495.1 Pseudomonadota bacterium | reverse complement strand
GTGGAACCACCCGATCCCATCTCGAACTCGGAAGTGAAACGCAGCCGCGCCGATGGTAGTGTGCTTCGCGCATGCGAGAGTAGGTCATCGCCAGGGCCTTACACCAAAACCCCGCAGCTCCCGCTGCGGGGTTTTTCTTTGCGGGATGATTCGCGACAAAATTGCTCCAGTGACGAAACTCGGAGAGGCCATCGTGGGAACAGGCATCGCGGCGATCGAAGCTCCCGGTGCTTCGATGCGGCAGTGTTCGGATGAGATGGAAGCCTCGGCGCATTTCCGCCGCTACAATGCCCGGATGGATGTTTCCCACCTGCTTGATGGTCTCAACGCGGACCAGCGTGAGGCCGTTACGGCCACTGACCGCCATTTGCTGATACTCGCGGGCGCAGGCTCGGGAAAGACGCGCGTTCTTGTGCACCGGATCGCATGGCTGACGCAGGTCGTCGGCGTTCCGCCTTGGGGGGTTCTCGCCGTCACCTTCACCAACAAGGCGGCGCGCGAAATGCGTTCGCGCTGCGATGCGCTCATGCCGGATGGAACGCGCGGCATGTGGATCGGCACCTTCCACGGCATCGCGCACCGATTGTTGCGCCAGCACTGGCAGGAGGCCGGTCTTCCGGAGTCGTTCCAGATTCTGGATTCCGACGACCAGCTGCGGATGGTCAAGCGCATCATTGCCGACCTTGGCCTGGATGACCGCCGCTTCCCGCCGCGCCAGGCGGCGTGGTTCATCAATGCTCACAAGGACGAGGGCAGGCGCGCGGCGTCGATCCAGGGCGGAAATGCGTCGACCGATCCGTTCCTGGAGATCTATCGCGCCTACGAAGCAGTGTGCCAGCGCGCCGGTCTGGTGGATTTCGCCGAACTGCTGCTGCGCAGCCACGAGCTGTTGCTGCGCGAAGCGGGTCTGCTGGATCACTATCGTCGCCGCTTCGGCACCATCCTGATCGACGAATTCCAGGACACCAACGCCCTGCAGTACGCCTTCGTGCGCGTGCTCGCAGGAGATACCGGCTCGGTGCTCGTGGTGGGAGACGATGACCAGTCGATCTACGGTTGGCGCGGGGCGCGCGTGGAAAATGTCCAGCATTTTCTTCGCGATTTTCCGCAGGCGCGCATGATTCGGCTGGAGCGGAACTATCGTTCCAGCGCCAACATCCTTGCCGCAGCCAATGCGGTAATCGCGAACAATCCGGGCCGTCTGGGCAAGCGGCTGTGGACCGAGGATGCGGATGGCGAGCCGATCGACCTGTTCGCGGCGCACGACGAGAACGACGAGGCGCGCTATGCCGTCGCGCGCGTGCGCGAGTGGATCGATGGAGGCGGCCGCGCCGGGGACTGCGCGATCCTGTACCGATCCAATGCCCAGTCGCGCGCCTTCGAAGAGGCGCTGCTGCAGGCGGGCTTGCCGTATCGGGTCTACGGTGGCGTGCGGTTTTTCGAGCGTGCCGAAGTCAAGGACGCCTTGGCCTACCTGCGCCTGATCGCCAATCGCGCCGACGATGCGGCGCTGGAGCGCGCGATCAATACGCCGACCCGTGGCATCGGTGCTCGCACGCTGGAGCAGGTTCGCGCACGGGCGCGCGAGGAGGCGGTGCCGCTGTGGGAGGCGATCGCGCGGGAAATCGAGGCCCGCACGCTCGCGTCGCGCGCGCGTCAGGCGCTGTCCGGCTTCGTGGATCTGATCGAGCGCCTGGACGCTTCCGGCGCCGATCTCGAACTGGCGCCGCGTATCGATGAAATGCTTGCCGCCACGGGTTTGCGCGCGCACTACGCCAACGAATCGCGAGGAATGATGGATGCGCGCACCGACAACCTCGATGAACTGGTGACGGTAGCCAGCCGTTTTTCGCGCAGCGAAGAAGATGCCTCGATGAATGAGCTGGCCGCCTTCCTCGGATACGCCGCGCTGGAGGCAGGCGAAGGGCAGGCCGAATCCTGGGAGGACGGCATCCAGCTCATGACCCTGCACTCGGCCAAGGGGCTGGAGTTCGCCCAGGTGTTCCTGGGCGGGATGGAAGAAGGGTTGTTCCCGGCCCAGCGATCCATGGAGGAGCCGGGGCGGCTGGAAGAAGAACGACGCCTTGCGTACGTGGGCATCACCCGCGCACGCGAACGGCTGATCCTGTCGTGGGCGGAATCACGCCGTATCCACGGCATCGATACCCTTGGCGCACCTTCCCGTTTTCTGCGCGAGGTGCCGCCTGCGGTACTGCGCGAGGTTCGTCCACGGATACATCTGCTGCGTCCGGCCCAGGTCGCGGGCGGCCGGGCAATGGGTTCGTCGGATGCGGCGGGTGGGTTTCGCCTCGGTCAGCGCGTGCGCCACGCGGGATTCGGCGAGGGCACGATCGTGGATGCCGAGGGCAGCGGGGCGCATGCAAGAGTGCAGGTGAATTTCGAAGAGGCCGGGGCGAAGTGGCTGGTGCTGGCCTTCGCCAGACTGGAACCCATGGCTTGATGCGGCGCTCGGTTCAGGCGGGCCGGGCTTGACGAAAAACGGCCTCCCGTGCCATAAGTCACGACGCTTTGGCGCCCCGGCGCCGAACGCGTGAAGGGGAGTAGCTCTTCGCTGTCGCATCGTCAGGACGGATCGCAGAGCGATCCCGGTGCGGCAGGCGGCAGGCCTTAGGCCTGTCGCGAGCAAGACCTTCGCCGGCGACGGCGGAGGTGTGTCCGGAATTCGGGCCCTGACCGCCTCGCGGTCGGGGCTTTTCGTTTTCTGGAGACCACGGATGCACACCATCGGCACGCCCCTGATGTGGGGCGCCTTCACCCTCATCGTCATCATCGCGCTCGCGGTGGATCTGTTCGTCCTGCGCAGCAAAGGGCCGCACAAGGTGGCCACCAGCGAGGCGCTGTGGTGGAGTGCGGCGTGGGTCGTGCTGGCGATGGTGTTCAACGCCGGGCTGTGGTGGTATCTGCGCGGTCAGATCGGAGACGCAGAGGCAAAACACGTCGCGCTGCAGTTCTTCACCGGCTATCTGGTCGAGAAGGCGCTGGCGGTCGACAACATCTTCGTGTTCCTGATGCTGTTCGGCTACTTCGCCGTGCCGCCGGTGCAGCAACAGCGCGCGCTGATCTACGGAATCATCGGGGCCATCCTGCTGCGCGCGGTGATGATCTTCATCGGCGCGGCGCTGATCCAGAAGTTCGACTGGGTGCTCTACCTCTTCGGCGCATTTCTGGTGTTCACCGGGGTGAAAATGCTCTGGGGCGTGGGCGATGAGCCGGACATCGGCAAGAACCCGCTGTTGAACTGGATCCGCAAGCACCTTGCGATCACCTCGGAGTACCACGGCACGCGCTTCGTGGTGCGCGAGAACGGCACGCGCTGGTTCACCCCGCTGTTCGTGGTGGTGATGATGATCGGCATCACCGACGTGATCTTTGCGGTCGACTCGATCCCGGCGATCTTCGCCATCACCGACGATCCCTTCATCGTGCTCACCTCCAACGTGTTCGCCGTGCTGGGCCTGCGCGCGCTGTTCTTCGTGCTGGCCGGCATGGCCGACAAGTTCCACCTGCTCGCCTACGGCTTGGCGACGGTGCTGATCTTCATCGGCGTGAAGATGCTGATCATGCACTTCTGGCACATCCCGATCGGCGCGGCGCTTGGCGTGGTGGCGCTGGCGATCGGAACCTCGATGGTGGCCAGCGTGATGTTCCCGCCGGCGGACAAGCGAAAGGATTGAGTTCCACGGGCTTTTTCCGGAAGCCGGGCGCCGGGGCGGACTTGCTTTTTCCGACCTTCGACCACAAACAGGGAATCTGCCTTTCCGGAAACGCCCGCGATGGATGTCCCGCTCAACCAGCCACTGCCCGATCCGCGCGAGCAGGCGCGCGTGGATCGCGCACGGTTCCTGCGTGCGATCCTCGCAAGCATGGGGTTCATCGCGGTGCTGTGGTGGGTCAAGCTGGCGGAAACCTGGCTGGGGACGTCCTTTTCCGCGCTAGGGGTGTATCCGCATTCGCCCACCGGCCTGATCGGACTGCTGACCGCGCCCGTGCTGCACGGGTCGATCGGCCACCTCATCAACAACACGCTGCCGCTGCTGGTGCTGGGCACGTTGGTTCTGTCGATCTACCCGCGCGCGGCCCTGCGTGCAATCGCGCTGATCTGGCTGGGTTCGGGCCTGGTGGTCTGGCTCATCGGCCGGCCCTCGTTCCACCTGGGCGCCAGCGGACTCAGCCACGGGCTGATGTTCTTCCTGTTCCTGCTGGGCGTGCTGCGGCGCGACCGGCCTTCGATCGCGGCGGCGATGATCGCCTTCTTACTCTACGGTGGCATGGTGCTGACCATCCTGCCGGGCGAGCCGGAAGTTTCGTGGGAGGCCCATCTGGGCGGCGCGATGTGCGGAGCGGTCGCGGCCGTGCTCTGGTGCCGCCGCGATCCGCCGCCGGCGCGCAAGCGTTACAGCTGGGAGGACGAGGAAACCGACGGCGTGCCGCTGGAGGAGGCGCTGGCGGCGGAAGAGCGCGGCATGTACGAGCCGCCTTCGCCCGGTGAGGTGCCGGTGCTTTGGGTGCGCCCGGAGCCGGGCGCGCCGCAAAGTGCCACGGTGATTCCGTTCCCGGCGCGTCCGCAGGCTCCGCCTGCCGATTGATCGTTGTTCCAGGAGGCAATCTTGTCGCATCGGGGCTTGACGTGCGTCGAATGCGTCGCTCGTGCGATAATGGTCATTCGTCTGTCGCTGGAGCACGCAAGCCGCTGAACGGCGCAGGCAGTGCGTTTGCCGCACCAGGCTGCCGCGGCACGGAGTCCGGGGCGATGCTTCCGCCACGGGGCAGAGTGCGTACCTGCAGCTTGCCTCGATGCAGGATCGGGGCGGCAGTTTTCCCGGGTATCGACGGGGTGCCGTCCCTGCGTATCGGCGCGCGCCGTGCTTTTCATCGCTATCGCTGTAGCGCCTGGCGGCTTGGCCGTCGCATTTCCAGATCAGGATTGCCGTGTTCCAGAACGTATCCATTGCCAGCCTTGCGCATATCGACGCGCCGCTCCGACTCACCTCCGAGGAGATCAACGAGCGCCTGCGCCCGATGCTGGATCGCCTCGGCATCCGCGTGGACGTGCTGGGCGAAGTCGCCGGCATCCGCGCGCGGCGCTTCTGGGAGGAAGGCGTCGAAGTTTCCGACGCGGCCACGCTGGCGGCGCAGAAGGCGCTGGACGAATGCGACGTGCCGCGCGAAAAGATCGGCCTGCTGGTGAGCACGTCGGTCAGCCGCGAGTATCTGGAGCCGTCCACCGCCAGCATCATCGCGGGCAACCTCGGGCTGTCGGACACCTGCCAGAACTTCGACGTGGCCAACGCATGCCTCGCCTTCCTCAACGGCATGGACATCGCCAGCCGGATGATCGAGTGCGGCGAGATCGATTACGCGCTGGTGGTGGATGGCGAATCGGCCAACCTCGCCTACGAGAAGACCATCGAGCGCCTGCTGCGTCCGGACGTGACCGACGAGCAGTTCCGTCAGGAACTGGCGACGTTGACCCTGGGCTGCGGCTCGGTGGCGATGGTTCTGGCGCGCCGCGAGCTGGCGCCGGACGCGCCGCAGTACAAGGGCGGCGTGACGCGTGCAGCGACCGAGTGGAACACCCTGTGCCGAGGCAACCTCGATCGCATGGTCACCGATACCCGGATGCTGATGGTGGAAGGCGTCAAGCTCGCCTCCAAGACCTTCCAGGCGGCGCGCCAGGCGCTGGGCTGGGTGGTGGACGAGCTCGACGAGTTCGTGATCCACCAGGTCAGCCAGGTCCACACCAACGCGCTGGTCAAGGCGATCGGCATCGACCCGGCCAAGGTGTTCACGATCTTTTCCGAGTACGGCAACATCGGTCCGGCTTCGGTGCCCATCGTGCTGTCCAAGCTCAAGGAGATGGGGCGGCTCAAGAAGGGCAGCCGCATCGCGCTGCTGGGCATCGGCTCCGGGCTGAACTGCTCGATGGCCGAAGTGGTGTGGTGAGGCGGCTCGTGCGCATGTCCGGGTTCCCGTTTTCACGCTGATGTCCGCGACGCGCCTCCCGGGTTTCGATCAGGTCGATGCGGCGCTGGTGCGCTGCGGCATCGGCATCGACGTGGCCGAGCTGCACGGCCTGCTGGCCGGCTACCTGTCCGCGGGCGGGCCGCTGTCTGCCGGCAACTGGCTGGCCCCGCTGCAGGTCGATGCCGACGCGGTGCAGGTTTCGGCCGACCGCGATCTTTCCGACCTTTTCGCCGCCACGCGCGAGGCGCTAGACGACGGACAGTTCGGTTTCGACCTGCTGCTGCCGGAAGAACACGCGCCGCTGTCCGAGCGCATCGACGCGCTGTTCGACTGGTGCCGCGGCTTCCTGTCCGGTCTGGCGCTGGTGCCCGAACGCCCGGCGCTCTCGTCCGAAGCGCAGGAAGCCTTCGACGATCTCGCCGGCATTGCCGCCTTTTCGGTCGAAGAAGACGAACAGGACGAGGAGGCGCTGATGGAAATCGCCGAATTCGTCCGCGTCGCAGTGCTGCTGATCCACGGCGACGCCCGCGGCGCGCCCGGTTCCGGCGAACGCCTGCACTGACCGTGGTCGCGCGCGCGCCGGGAATCGAGCCGGTCGAGTTCGCGCGCAGGCGCCGGCAGCTCATGCGCATGGCCGGCCCGGATGCCATCCTGATCCTGTCGGCCGCGCCGCTGCGGGTGCGCAGCAACGACTCCCACTATCCCTATCGGCAGGACAGCGACTTCTGGTACCTGACCGGTTTCGACGAGCCCGAGGCGGTGCTTGCGCTGGTGCCGGGCCGCGCGGCGGGCGAGGCGCTGCTTTTCTGCCGCGAGCGCGACCCGGGACGAGAGGCCTGGGATGGCGCGCGGCTCGGCCCCGAGGGCGCGGTGGACGCCCTCGGCATCGATGACGCCTACCCTTACGCGGACATGGATGAAATCCTGCCGCGCCTGATCGAGGGGCGCAGCCGCGTCTACTACCATTTCGGCCGCGATACCGAGTTCGACCTGACCCTGATCGGCTGGGTCAACCGCGTGCGCGCCCTGTCCCGTCAGGGCGCGCAGCCGCCGCACGAGTTCCAGGAGCTGGGGCACCTGCTGCACGACCTGCGCCTGTTCAAGAGCCCTGGCGAACGCCGCCTGATGGCCGAATCCGCGCGCATCGCCTCGCTCGCGCACGTGGATGCGATGCGCGCCACGCGCCCGGGATGCTTCGAATACGAAATCGAGGCCGAATTGCTGTACCGCTTCCGCCGGCACGGCGCGGTTCCCTCGTACGAGCCGATCGTCGGCGGCGGGGCCAACGCCTGCGTGCTGCACTACCGCGCCAACCGCGCGCGCCTGGCGGACGGCGACCTGCTCCTGATCGACGCCGGCGCGGAGCTGCAGGGCTATGCCTCCGACATCACCCGCACCTTCCCGGTGAACGGGCGCTTCAGTCCGGCGCAGCGGGCGCTGTACGAGGTGGTGCTCCAGGCCAACCGCGCCGCGCTCGAGGTGGTGCGCCCGGGAGTGCCCTGGAGTGCGATGCACGAGGCTGCGACACGGGCCGTGGCCGAGGGGCTGCTGCGCCTGGGCCTGATTCGGGGCAGCCTGCGGCAGTGCCTGAAAGAGCAGACCTACCGGCGTTTCTTCATGCACAAGACCGGCCACTGGCTGGGGCTGGACGTGCACGACGTCGGCGACTATCGCATCGGCGGCGAATTCCGCCTGCTGGAGCCGGACATGGCCTTCACCATCGAACCGGGCCTCTACATCGCGCCCGATGCGCCGGGCGTGGCGGCAAAGTGGCGCGGCATCGGCATCCGCATCGAGGACGACGTGATCGTGACGCGGCAGGGCGCGAAGGTGCTGAGCGACGGCGTACCGCGCGAGCCGGATCGGATCGAAGCCGTGATGGCTGGTGGCTGAGCCTTGTGCCGGTTCGCGCGTCGCGGCGCGGCTTTCGACCGGCTATGCTGAAGCCGTTCCGTTGTCGGACCTCTCGCGTCCCATGCGCTGCCACGTTTACCGAAGCCGCCTGCGCCCAGATACCTATGTCTATCTCGCCGAGAAGGACGACTTCTCGGTGCTGCCCGAATCCCTGCGCCAGCGCCTCGGAGCGCTGGAGCAGGTACTCGAACTGGAGCTGACGCCGGATCGGCGACTGGCGCGCGCCGACGCGGCGGCGGTCATCGAGGCCCTGCGCACGCGCGGCTGCTACCTGCAACTGCCGCCGCCACCGCAGGGCACGCTTCCATGAATGCCGCCCTGGCGAATGTGTCCGCGTCTGGTCATGGACTGCGGCTGGCGGGTTTTCTTCCCGCCGTGGCGGTCAGTCTGCTGTCGCTGCTTCCGCTCCATCCGATGCTGCGCTTTGCGCCGGCACTCGCCGTTCCCCTGTACCTGATTGCCGCTGCCGGCTGGGTGGGCGCCGATGTCGGTACGCCTTCGGCCTGGCGCCTGTTGCTGCGTCTGCTGCGCGGCCGCCTCTGGCTGGCCTGGCTCGCGCTGGGATTGCTGGGGGCGGCGCTGGCCTGGCCAGCCGCCCGGCTTGCGCAGGGGGGCGATCTTTTTTCCGCGCTGCTCTTCGGCGCGCTGACGGGCCTTGCGCTGGTGCTGGTCTGGCGCGCCGCGCCGCATCGCGCGCGGGCGCTGCTGTGGCCGGACGAGGCGCCGGATCGGGCGCTGGATGCGGCACTGGACGAGGCCGGCGCGAATGGCGCCGGCCGCTGGGTTGCCGCGGGTGCTACGGTGCTGCTGGCGCTGTGCGCTCTGGCTCCGGCCTTGCCCGCGCTGTGGCATTCCCCCGAGGCGCTGCGGCTTGGCGTACTCGTGCTGTCCCTGTTGCTTGCGCCGACGCTGGCGCTGGTCGCCCTGGCCGCGGCACGGCGGCAGGTGGAGCGTGCGCGGCAGGCGCTTGCCGATCGCCTCGCGAGTGCGGCCGCCGCGCCGATTCCCGCGCGCGTCTGGACTCCCGGCCCGAACCTCGATGCCGCGCTCTACGCCGCCGCACGCGCCGGACAGGTGGTCGAGGCGCTGCGCCTGCTGGACATGGGGGCCGATCCCTGGGCACTGCCGCCGCACGAGGCGCGCGACCAGCGCAGCCTGCCGATACTGGCCGCGGTGCTCTCCGACCTGCGCCTGCTGCGCGCCCTGATCGCGGCCGGCGTGGACCTCAATTTCGCCCACGGCGGACTGACGCCGCTGATGGCCGCGGTGCGCGACAGCTACCACGGTCGACCCGACGCGGTGCAGATGCTGCTCACCAACGGCGCCGACCCGCGCGGCGTCGATGCGGACGGCCAGACCGCGCTGCACGCTGCCGCGCGCGCCGCCGATCCCGACGTCTGCGCGCTGCTGCTGGATGCGGGAGCCCATCTGGATGCGCTGGACGCGCAGGGCAACAGCCCGCTGGGCGTGGCGGCGAGCCTGGGCAATCTCGACGTGGCGAAATATCTCATCGACCGCCGCGCTGCGCTGGAGCCTGCGGGCGGGCAGCCGGCGCTGCTGCTCGCAGCCACGCGCGAGGAGGATGACCCGGCGATGCTGCAGCTCCTGCTGCGTCACCGCGCGCGGATCGACGCCTGCGACCGCCTCGGACGCAGCGCGCTGCATGCCGCGTGCCTGCGCAACAATGCGCGGATCGCAGCGGCGCTGCTGGCCGGCGGGGCCAATGCGAACCTCGCCGATGCACAGGGTGTCACGCCGCTGCTCGAAGCCGCGCGTGCCGGGGCATTGGCCTGTGTGCAGTGCCTGAGCGGTCACGGCGTCGATCCAGCTGCCTGCGACCTCGCCGGACGCAACGCCCTGGCCATCGCCTGCCAGGCCACCGCTTGCGATACCGCAACCGTCCGCGCGCTGCTCGAGCTCGGCGTCGATCCGCAGCGCCCGGCGACGGACGGCCGACGCGCGATCGACCACGCCGTCGCGGCCGGACGCTGGGCGCACGTGGCGCTGCTGGATCCAGGCTACGTGCTGCCTGCCTGCCTTGCCGAAGATGACGAGGGCCTGATCGACGCGCCGCCGCTCACCCGACTGCGGCTGGCACTGGAGCGGGAGAATTTCGATGCCGCCCGTCCGCTGCTTCCCCTGGCGCTCGGCACGCCGGCCGAGCGTGCCGCGCTGTTCCTCGATCTTGCCCCGCGACTGGGGCTGGGCGCCGCGCAGGTGCTTGCCGCCGGGCTGGATGGTCAGGCCACGGACGAGGAAGGAACGCCGCTGGTATCGCGCCTGCTGGCGCTGGGGCCGGGAGCCAGCGCGGGTCTGCTGGCGCTGCTGGAACGCGGCGCATCGCCCAGCGGGCGCGGGAGCCTGGCGCGCTATCTCAACGCCGCCCTGCTCGACGCGCAGGCGCGCCCGGACGGCGAGTCGCTGGCCGGGCTTCTGCTGGAGCGCGGAGCCGACGCCTTCGGTGCCGATGCGGATGGCACGCCGCCGCTGCTGCAGGCGCTGCGGCTGGACTGGCGCCGCCTGTTCGATCACCTGCTGGCGCTGGGCGCGGACCCGGAAGGGCGCGACCAGCACGGCACCACGGCGCTGCGGCTGGCCTGCCAGCTGGATCGCGAATGGGCGGTGCTGCGGCTGGTCGCGCACGGCGCGCAGGGATCCACGCGCGGTCCGGACGGTCAGACGGCGCACGGTCTGGCGCTGGCGCTTTCGCGCAGCCACCTGGCGCGCTGGCTGGACTGGTCGCAGTGGCGATTGCCGCGGCGACGGCTGCGGGAAAGCGACCTTCCGGCCGCGGCCCAGGCCGGCGACCTGGCCGGCGTGGAGCGGCTGCTGGAGCTGGGTCTGGATCTGGATGGCACCGATCCGCAGGGATGCACGGCCCTGCTGCGGGCCTGCGGCGGCGGCCATGTGGCGATGGTGCGTGCGCTTCTTGCGCGCGGCGCCGATCCCGACCTTACCGCCAATTCCGGTGCCACCTGTCTGAGCGTGGCGCTGACCGCGCGCCAGATCGAAGTGGTCTGGGCGCTGGTCGAGCACGGGGTTTCGGTCGAGCAGCGCCTGCCCGGTGGAATCACGCCGCTGATGATCGCGGCCGCGCTCGGCCAGGGGCAGGCGGTGGTCGCCCTGCTCGCGCACGAGGCGGATGCGGCTGCGGTCGATGTGCACGGCGGCACCGTGCTGCACGCGTTGGCGCAGTTCGGCTTTGGCGCCCGCGAAGCCGAGTCGTCGTGCGTGATCTGGGAATCCCTGCTGGCCGCAGGCGCCGATTCCGAGGCGGTCAACGGGGTTTCGGAAACCCCGCTGCTGCTGCTCCTGGGCGCCAGTTTCGAACCGGGCACCGCGTACCGCGAAGAGGTGATCCTGGCCCAGTTGGAAGTGCTGCTGCGCCACGGCGTCGGGCTGGGTGCGCGCGAACGGCGCGGCTTCGGTGCGCTGCACCTGGCTGCGCTGCACGGCATGGGGCGTGTGGTGCGCCGCCTGCTCGCCGCCGGCGCCGACCCGGATTTGCGCGATACGCTCAACCGCCGCGCCGGCGAGATCGCCCTGATGCGCGGCTATGTGGACATCGCCTCGGAATTCGTCCGGGGCGAGCCTGCGCCTTCCATCGCGCGCTTCCTGCGCGAGCGCAAGGAGTAGCCGGGTTTGCGGAGGGCTCAGCGCCCGCCGCCACCTCCGCCGCCGCCGCCGCCGCCCGAGGAGCCGCCGCCGCCGCTGCCCGAGGAACTTCCCGGCGGCGTGGACGCCGATGCCACCGAGCTGGTGAGGCTGGTGCTGACCGACGAGACCATGCTGTCCAGGCTGGAGAAGGATCCGCCGTGGTACCAGGACATCGTCGAAGTGGCCGCCGCTGCGGCAGCGGCGCCGACGGCGAGGGTGAACTTCCGCGTCCAGGCTTCCTCCACGTCCAGCGCCACCGCGTAGGGCAGGAGGCGCTGGTAGCGTTCGGCGTCGAGTGCGGGCGGAGCGTCGGGGCCGGGCAGATTCTTCAGCTCGTCGCGCTCCGCCACGCGCAGATAGCTGCGCAGACCTTCGATCTCGTCCAGCAGGCGGCGGCCTTCGGGCGTGGGTGCGGCAATCGCCAGAGCGAACAGGATCAGCGTGGGCACCATCAGGATGCCGACGAGGACGATGAGCGGGACCCCCGCGCCGCCCGCCAGCACGATGGACAGCACCAGCGCCAGCACGCCGGAGCCCACCGCGATCAGTGCGGCGATCCCGACGCTGCCGAGATTGTGTTTGTAGAGGCTGCCTTCGATGCGCGTCTTGAGCGCGACGGTGTGCATCATCCTTGCCGCCATCAGGACGGAGCGTTCCGATGGCTTGAATGCGATGCTGGCCCCGGGCTTCGGCAGCAGGTGGGCAACCAGATTTTGGGCGATTTCAGGCAGGATTCCGGCCGAGGCGGAGGCGGTGCGGTGGACCGACCAGACGTCTTCCCCGGCCAACAGCTTGCCCACGAGCCAGCTGGCTCCGTCCGGCAGGCCGGTGGCGGCGAGCTTTTCGGCCATTTCCTCCTTCACGTCGCTGCGGCGCAGCTCCAGCTGGCCGTGCGTCGCGGCCAGCAGCAGGTCGCTGGTGAAGCAGCGCATGTCGTAGGCACACTTGCGCGACAGGAAGCGCAGTTCGGAGGGAGCGCGTCCGGCGGGCGGCTCGTAGCGGGCGATGAGGACGCCTGCGCGCGGATCGCGGCCGATCTGCCGCCAGCGCCGGAAGCAATAGACCCACAGCGCGACCAGACCGGCCAGCGCGACCAGCACGCCGAGGTTGTCACGCAGCAGCCAGCCGGCGCGCTGCGCGCGGCTGGGTTCGGGCAGGAGGCCCTTGGGGAAGGACAGAACGAGGGTGAAGCCTTCCTGCGGCGCGAGCGGCGCGGTCAGCTGCCAGTGTGCCCGGCCCGGTTCGGGAAGGCTGGCGCTGTAGGCCTGTCCCTTCGCGCCCTGCGGGCCGGTGTAGCCTTCGGCCTGCATCTGTCCCGTCGGCACGCGCCCGGGCAGGCGCACGTCCACCTGTCCCTGCTCGATCGGAAACTCCCAGCCGGTGCCGATGGCGTTCCAGTAGAGCTCGTCGTGGTCGGCGAAGAAGCCGATCTGCCGCGTGGTGCGGTAGCGCAGGGTGAACCGGATGTCGGCCGGCACCGGCAGGAAGTCGTCGTTGCCGGTGTTGATGCGCACGCCGTTGGAGAGGTTCTCGGTGAACCACGGTTCGGGTTGCCCGTCACGCTCCACGCCGAGCACTTCCAGATCGACCATCACGCGGTTGCCGAAGCGGTCGCGGTAGCGGGTCGGAAAATCGCGGTAGATGCCGCGCCGGATGCTGACTCCTTCGGCGCGCACGGTGATGTGCTCGGCGACTTGCAGGCTGGCATCGGGCCGTATTTCCACTTCGATGCGGTAGTCGAGGATGCGTTCCTGCGCGCCGGCGCCCGTGGTCGGGGCCAGCAGGAAAACGAGGGCGCCAAGGCGCAGGAGGATTCGCGTGAATGCGTTCATGGCAGTACCTGCGGTGCGGCGCGGGATGCGGCTTCGGCCTGAAAGAATTCGGCCGGTGGAAAGCCGCAGGCGCGCGCGATGAGGAGGTCCGGGACGCGCTGGATGGCGTCGTTGTAGTCGCGCGTGGCTCCGTTGTAGAAGCGCCGCGCGTACTGGAGCTGGTCTTCCACGTCCACCAGTTCGCGCTGCAATTGCGCGAAATTGGCGCTGGCCTTGAGATCGGGGTAGCCCTCGCCGATGGCCAGCAGGCGCCCGATGGCGGACTGCAGTTCGGTTTCGAGGCGGCCCTGCGGTGCCGGCGTGGCGCCGCCCATGGCGCGGCTGCGCAGCTCGGCCACGGCCTGCAGCGTGGCCTGTTCGTGCGCGGCATAGGCATTCACCGCCGCCACCAGCGCAGGGACGAGGTCGTGCCGGCGATGCAGCTGCACGTCGATGTCGGCCCAGGCGGTGCGCCGCTGGTTGCGCAGGCGCACCAGGCGGTTGAACGCGAAGACCGTCCACGCCAGCGCGCCGATCAGCAAAGCGAAAAGCATCCACATCATGCGCGTTCTCCCCGACGCGGTGAGGTAGCTGCGCTGACGCGCCTTGCGCCGGAACGTGACCCGGCGCGGCGCGCTACAGCGCGTCGGCGTCCAGCTCGCCGGTGCGGATGCGGATCACCTGTTCGAGCGGGGTGACGAAGATCTTGCCATCGCCGATCTTGCCGCTGTTGGCCGAACGCTGGATCGCCTCGATCACCCGTTCGAGCTGATCCTCGGTGACCGCCACCTCGATCTTCACCTTGGGCAGGAAGTCGACCACGTATTCGGCACCGCGATACAGCTCGGTGTGGCCCTTCTGGCGGCCGAAGCCCTTGACCTCGGTCACCGTGATGCCGGTGACGCCGGCCTCCGAGAGCGCCTCGCGCACGTCGTCGAGTTTGAACGGCTTGATGACGGCCATCACCATTTTCATGAGCTCTGCTCCTTCCCGGGCGGGTAAGACTTTTCTCAGCCGATTCTAGTGCGTCCTCCGACGGCGGCAATGCGTTTTCCGTGAAAGCATTTGGGATGTCCCATCCGGAGGCACATCCATGGAAAGCAGGCAGTTGGCCGATGAGCTGGCACACCGTTTGGGCGCGCTGCTGCCCGAATCCCTGGGCGAAGCGCGCGCCGCGCTGGAAGAGCGATTCCGCAGCGAGCTGCGCGCCGTCCTGCGCAGTCTGGATCCGGTGTCGCGGGAGGAATTCGAACTGCAGCGCGCCCTGCTGCTGCGCACCCGCGCGCGGCTGGAGGCGCTGGAATATGCCCTTGCGCTGCGCGCGGACGATGCAAAGCCTGGCCGGGAGGCGTCCCGACCCGGCGGCGCGTTCCGGACCAGTGCATGCGCACGGTGATGGGCCCGGCATGAAGCCCGCCTTCTGCCTCCTCGGCCACTCCAACCGCAGCCTCGTGGACTTCCTCGCCCTGCTGGAAGCCTCCGACGTGCGCGGCGTGGCGGACGCGCACGCCTTCCCGCCATCGAACGGGGGAGCGGCATGAGCCTGGCCCTGGTCCACAGCCGCGCCCAGTCCGGCGTGCAGGCCCCCGAGGTGCGGGTGGAAGTGCATGTCGCCGGCGGCCTGCCGGCGGTGTCGATCGTCGGCCTGCCCGACGCCGCGGTGAAGGAGAGCCGCGACCGCGTGCGCGCCGCGCTCGCCTGTTCGCAGCTGGAGCTGCCGCAGCGGCGCATCACCATCAACCTGGCCCCGGCGGACGTGCCCAAGGACGGCAGCCGCTTCGATCTTCCGATCGCGCTCGGCATCCTCGCCGCGTCCGGCCAGTTGCCGCGCGAGGCGCTGCGCGACTGGGAGTTCCACGGCGAACTGGCCCTGACCGGCGAGCTGCGCCCGGTGGAAGGCGCGCTGCCAGCGGTGCTGGCCGCCGCGCAGGCCGGGCGGCAGATCGTCCTGCCGCTGGAAAACCGTGCCGAAGCCTCGCTCGCACGGCACGCGGGCACGCGCTTTGCCCGCACCCTGCTGGAGGTCTGCGCCCTGCTGCAATCCGGACGCGAGCTGCCCGGGCCGCTGCCTGAAGTCGCCGCAGGCGAAGTGGACGCCGCGCTGCCCGACCTTTCCGACGTGCGCGGCCAGCCTGCGGCGCGGCGCGCGCTGGAAGTCGCCGCGGCCGGCGGCCACAACCTCTTGATGGTCGGTCCGCCCGGAAGCGGCAAGTCGATGCTGGCGCAGCGCCTTCCGACCCTTTTGCCCTCGATCAGCGATGCGGAAGCGCTCGAATGTGCCGCCGTCGCCTCGCTCACGGGGCAGGGGGTGGACCTTGCGCGCTGGCGCAGGCCGCCCTACCGCGCCCCGCACCACACCGCCACCGCGGTGGCCCTGGTGGGCGGTGGCGGCGCAGCGTGCCTGCGCCCGGGCGAGATCAGCCTGGCGCACCGCGGCGTGCTGTTTCTGGATGAGCTGCCCGAGTGGGAGCGGCGCACCCTGGAGGTGCTGCGCGAGCCGCTGGAGTCGGGCCGCATCGTGATTTCCCGCGCCGCGCGACAGGCCGAGTTCCCGGCGCGCTTCCAGTTGGTGGCAGCGATGAACCCCTGCCCCTGCGGCTGGGCCGGTGATCCGAACGGGCGCTGCCGCTGCAGCCGCGAACAGATCGCGCGCTACCGGGCGCGCATTTCCGGACCGCTGCTGGATCGCATCGACCTGCAAATCGAAGTGCCGCGCGTGCCGGCCGCAGACCTTCGTCCGGAAGCACCGCGCGGGGAATCCAGCGCGCAGGTCCGGGCGCGTGTGGAAGCCGCGCGGGCACGCCAGGTGGCGCGCGCCGGCTTCTGCAACGCGGCACTGCCGCCGCAGCTTACCGAACGCGACTGTCGGCTCTCGGTCGGCGACCAGGCGCTGCTCGAACGCGCCGTGGACCGCATGCAGCTTTCCGCGCGCGCCAGCCAGCGCATCCTGCGCGTGGCGCGAACCATCGCGGACCTTGCCGGAGTCGAGGATATCGCCACCGCGCACCTGGCCGAGGCCATCGGCTGTCGGCGCATGTCACAGGCCGGCTGATCCGGAACCGGAGCGCCCCGAGCGGCTGCGGCATGTGGCCCTGCGCAGGAGTAACATCGCGCCTTTCGTTTCGGGGAACCATCGATGCGCACCCTTGTTCTTGCCGCTGCGGCCGTTGCCGCGTGCGCGGCGTTTTCCAGCGCCGCCGCCGAGGAATGGATGGTCGAGGCGCATTGGCCGGACCGTGCCGCGCTGCATCGCGCCACCGCCCATCTCCAGCACGCCCAGATCGACGCAAAGCGTCAGGTGCTGCGGGTGGACGCGGACGAGGCCGGGATCGCGCGGCTCGAAGCCGCCGGCCTGAGCGTGCGGATCGACCTGGCCGGCACCGCGCAGCTGCGCGAGTTCCGGAAGATCCTGGACACCGCGCTCGCGGCCGGCACCCGCACGCTCAGCGCCGGCGGCTATCCCTCGATCCCGGGATTTGCCTGCTACCGCACCGTGGAAGGCGCCTACCAGACCATGGACGACCTCGCGCTCGCTTATCCGCAGCTGGCCGCGGTGGGCAGCATCGGTTCGAGCTGGGAGAAGACCCAGAACCCGGCCAGCGGCCACGACATGCGCGTGCTGCGGCTGACCAACTTCAATACCCTGGGTGCCGACCCCCAGCGCCCGGCCTTCGTCGCCTACGGTTCGATCCACGCGCGCGAGTACACCCCGGCCGAACTCCTCACCCGCTTCGCCGAGTGGCTGGCTTCCGGCTATGGGCAGGATCCGCAGGCCACCTGGCTGCTCGACCACGTCGACTTCCACCTGATCCTCATGGCGAACCCGGACGGCCGCAAAAAGGCCGAGACGGGCCTGTCCTGGCGCAAGAACACCAACAACTCCAACGGTTCGTGCGGCAGCAGTTCGTACGGCACCGACCTCAACCGCAACTTCCCCTTCCACTGGAACACCACCGGCGGGGGCGGCTCCAGCGGCTATGCCTGCGACGAGACCTACCGCGGCCCGGTGGCGATGTCGGAGCCGGAGACGCAGAACCTGGTGACCTACGTCGCCGGTACGCCCGGTGCGGGCGGGGTCTATTCGGGCGGCGTGCTGGAGGACCGTCGTCCGGACAACACCACCACGCCGGCGCCGGACGATTACCGCGGCCTGTTCTTCGACGTGCACAGCTACTCGCAGCTGGTGCTGTGGTCCTGGGGTGACACCAGCACGCCCGCGCCGAACGACGCCGCGCTGCGCACCCTCGGCCGGCGCATGGCCTGGTTCAACAATTACACCCCGCAGGCAGCGGTGGAGCTGTACCCGACCGACGGCACCACCGACGACACCTTCTACGGATTCCTGGGCGCGCCGTCCTACACCATCGAGTTGGGTACGTCCTTCTTCGAGGGCTGCGGCAGCTTCGAGTCGAGCACCTATCCGCTCAACCTTGCGGCGCTGCGCTACGCCGCGCGCGCGGCGTTCGCGCCGTATCGCCTGCCCTACGGGCCGGATACGGTCTCGATCGCCGCGTCCGCCGACCTGATCGCGCAGGGCGATCCCGTGCCGGTCAGCGCCTCGCTCCACAGCGCCCGTTTCAACCAGTCCAACGGCACCCAGACCACCTATCCGATCGCCTCGGCGGCGGCCTTTCTCGATGCGCCGCCGTGGGCGCCGGGCGCTGCCGCGATGCCTCTGACTGCGGCGGACGGCGCGTTCAACTCGACCCAGGAAACCGCAGTGGGAACCTTGTCCAGCGCGGGCCTGTCCGACGGCCGCCACCTGCTGTTCGTGCAGGGCACCGACAGCCAGGGGCGAGCGGGTACGCCCGATGCGGTCTTCGTGGACGTCGCGCCCGCCGCCCAGATCGCCACGCTCGCCGGCACGGTCACGGCCCACGCCGACGGCACGCCCGTGGCCGCGCAGGTGACGGTGCGCAATCCGGTCACGCAGGAAACGCGCGTCGCCCAGTCCAGCCCCGTCGACGGCAGCTACGCGCGCACCCTGCGCGCCGGCACCGTAGAAGTAGAAGTCCGCGCGCCGGGCTACCTGAGCGAAACGATCCAGTCCGTCCCGCTGTCAGGAGGCCAGACGCAGACGCGCGACTTCGCGCTGCTGTCGGTGTGCGAACGGCTGTTCGACGATGCCGAGCAGGGCGGCGCGAACTGGACCGCGCAGTCGCCCTGGGTCATCGGCAGCGGTGTCGGTGGGCATGCGGGCAAGGCCTGGCATACGCCGGGCTATCCCAACAATGCCAATGTTTCGCTGATGCTGGCCGCCAATCTCGACCTCACCGGATACGCGGATCTCGTGCTGGAGTTCGAGGACCGCTGCGCCACCGAAGCCAACTATGACTTCGGGTATGTGGAGTACAGCAGCAACGGCGGCGCGAGCTGGAACGAGGTCTACCGCTGCGACGGCCGCACCGCCTGGCAGGCGAACCGGATCGAACTGCCGGCCTCGGCGGCCGGCGGCAGCGCCTTCCGGCTGCGCTTCCGTCTCAAGTCGGATGTGTCGCTCAATGCGGCCGGTTGGGCGGTGGACAACATACGTCTGAGCGCCGGTGGACAGGCCTGCCGCGATGCGCAGACCCCGCCGGGCGATCCGATCTTCCGCGATGGATTCGAGAGCGGCGGCGCGGACGGATGATCCCGCACCGCCTGCACGCACGGGCGGCGCGGTTCAGGCGCGCGGGCGCAGGCTGGCCAGCTTCGGCGCGGCCAGCAGGAATACCCAGGTTGCCGCGACGAAGGGAAAGGTCAGCGCCGGCAGCCCGAACGGCGCCAGTCCCGCGGACAGTGCCGCGAACAGGTTCGCCGAGGCCACGCAGGCCAACGCGCCGTAGAGCGCGCCGGCCAGGTCCAGACGCAGGAACACCGTCCACAGCGCGATCGCGGTGAGCGCGGGATTGAAGCCGTAGAGCCCGGCGCGCAGGGCGGGTTCGGCCGCGCCGCCGATCCATCCGGTGGCCAGTCCGATCGCCGAACCGGCCAGTGCCGCCACCAATGCCTGCCTGGAGGCCAGCGCGAGCCCGGCACAGAACAGCAGCCCGGCCACCGCGCCCTGCTGGAAGAAAATCTGTGCCACGCCGTTGAGCAGCCCCTCCAGCACCGTGCCTGCGCCGACCACGCCTTCCACGCGGGCCGCATCCGGCAGCGTGGCGGTGGGCAGGAGCAGGGTGGGTTCCAGTCGCCCGAGCCGTCCGGTGGCGAGTAAGCCGCACCAGGCGGTGAAAACGAAAGGCGCGGTCAGCACCGCGAGATTCCAGGGCTGCAAGAGCCGCTGCATCGCCGCCATCAGCACCGTGCTGGTGGCCGCGGCCAGCGCGATCAGCGCCCAGGTCAGCGCCGCAGGCTCAAGGAACACCAGCAGCGCCAGCGCAGTGAGCGCTCCGTTGAAACCGAACAGGCCGCAGCGTACCGCCGTTCGGTCGGCGCCCAGCGCCAGCGCCGTGCCCGTGCTGACCGCGGTGCCGAGCACCACGGCGAGGCCGAGCGGGATCGAATTGAAGGCCACCCCGGCCAGAAACAGCAGCCCGGCCCAGCGGTTGTCCTGCAGCATCACCTGGCCGATGCCGCGCGCAAGGGCGTCGAGGAAGCCGGGCGGGGCGAGCGGAGAGAGCGCAGGTTCGGGAGCGGACATGATGGATTCCAGCGAGGTCGGGGCGATGGTGCCGACGCAGGATACCTGTCGCGCGCTGCGGCTCAGGCGGCAACCGGCGGCTGAGAGGGCGAATCGGGGCTGTGGTCGCTGTCGTCGGGCGGGGCATCGTTGGCAGGGGCATCGCGCCAGCGCCAATCGGCCGGCGTCAGCGCCGACAGGCCGAACGCGGCGCGCGCGCGGTCGCACTGCGGGCTTTCCCGGCCCGATTCCCAGGAAGCTTCCAGAGCGCGACAGACCGACGGGCGCCGGGTGTGGATGGTGCAGCGCGAGCGCGTGCCGATCGCCGCGTCCAGCGCCACGCAGCGCACCGGCGCATCGCGGGTGCCGCGCATGACCAGTCGATGTGCGTCGAGCGGTTCGGACAGCTCCGCCGGCACGCCTTCGGGTGTGGTTTCGTCGGTTTCCATCCAGTGGAAGGCGACCCGGTAGCTGGCGCAGCAGGCGCCGCAGGAAAGGCAGGGGTGCATGGCGTCAAAGCGCAGGGAAAGGCGCGGATTGTTCGCTGCCGCAGGATCGGCCCGCAAGGGCAGGAACGCGCCCGGTCCGGCGAGCCGCTTGTTCGGCTATTCGATGGCTGTTCCGCAGGCATAATGGGCCGGGGTCCGCCGCAGGAGCGGATCGGGGGAGTCGCCATTCGCATCGGAGCCTGTCTCGCGCTCTGGTGGATCCTGTCGCTGCCGACGGCAGCGGCGTCGCCGTCGTCTTCCGCGGTGCCTGCGCCGGGGGCCACCGCGCCGCGCGCCATTCCCCTGGCCGATCTTGCGGCACCGTCCTTCACTTCCTTTTCGATCCGCGACGGCCTTCCGGCCTCGGTCATGGTGAGCGTGCAGGTGGATTCGGAAGGCTTCGTCTGGGCGGCTTCGGCCGATCGGCTGGCGCGTTTCGACGGCAACCGATGGGAAGCCGAGGGGGAGTTCGCCGTCGCCGGTACGGTGGGTGCCCTGCTGAAAACCGGCGATGGATCCCTGTGGGTGGGCTTCGACAGTGGCGGTGTCGCCCGCCTGGAGGCGGGGCGCTGGCGCTTCCAGCCGGATCTTGCGGCGTTCAACACGTTCCGTTTGGCCGAAACCACCGATGCGGCGGGAACGACCGCCCTGTGGGCCCTGACGATCGATGCCGGCCTGCTGCGCTATCAGGGTGACGACCGTTGGTTGCCCGCGGAGGAGCGCCAGCCGCTGCCGCGCGCGTTGACCGATATCGTGGTGACGCGCGAGCTGGGTGGCAGCGAGCGCTTCTGGGTTTCCAGCGTCAACGGTGGGCTGTGGTATCGCGAGCCGGGAGGGGCGTGGCAGCGCTATGCCGGCGGGTTCGGCGACGTGCAGATCAACGACCTGCACGTGACGCGGATCGACGGGCGCGAGCAGCTTTGGGTCGCCACGTTCGGTGAAGGCTTGTGGCGCATCGACGCCGAAGGCCAGCGCGTGTGGAACACCCACTCGGGCGAACTGCCTTCCGACATGCTCTATGCCCTGGAAGAAAGCCGGGCGGATGACGGCAGCACGATGCTTTGGATCGGCTCGCGCGCCGGGCTGATGCGGATGCACGGTGAGCGCCTGAGCGTGTTCGATTACCGCTACGGGCTGCCTTCCAATGCGGTGCGCGGGCTGAGCGTCTGGCGCAGCCGCGACGGCACCCAGGTGCTTTGGCTGGCCACGGAAAACGGAATCGCGCGCGCCATCGTGGGCGGCAATCCGTGGGGCGCGGTGTCGCAGTTCGGCTCGCGCGCCAGCGGGGTGTACGCGGTGCTCGTGGAACCCGATGGGCGCGGCGGCGAGCGGCTGTGGGTCGGTGCTTCCGGAGACGGACTGGCGCTGTACGAGGACCGGCGCTGGCGCTTCTTCATCGAGCGCGACGGGTTGCCGACCTCATGGGTGCGCATGATCCAGCGCGCCCCCGACCTCGAAGGGCGCGACACGCTGTGGCTCGGGTTTTCCCACGGCGAGCTGATGCGGATACTGCCGGGGCCGCGCTTCGAGCCGGTGGCCACGCCGTGGGAAAAGTCCGAGTCCCAGGCAGTGCTCGACGTGCTGGCGCGGACCCACGATGGCGCCCGCGAACTGTGGGTGGCCAGATGATGCGCTCTATCGCGCCAAGGCGGCGGGCCGCAACCGCGTTTTCACCTGATGCGACCGGCTCAAGTCGCGCCGAAGCGCAGCGGCAGGCGCACCGTGACCTCGATCCCCTCCGCGGTGCGCTCGCTCGAAACCCCGAATCCCGCGCCGTAGAGCTGGGCGATGCGCGCTGCGGCGTTGACCACCCCGACGCTGTGGGGCGTCTGGTCGTCGCACTGGCTGTGGTCGCGCACCCGGATCACCAGGCTCTCGCCTTCGGCGCGCACGAAAACCCGCACCGCCACCAGGGTCATGCTCGGGTCGTCGCCGTGGCGCATGGCGTTTTCCACCAGCGGTTGCAGCAGGAAGCGCGGCAGCAGCGCGCGCGCAAGCTCGGGCGGGGAGTCCACCTGCACGAACAGGCGTTCGGCGTAGCGCAGGCGCATGATGTCGAGGTAAAGATCCAGCACGCGCAGCTCGTTGGCCAGCGTGGTTTCGTGCGAGGCGTCGCTGGAGAAGGAGTGCTTCAGCAGCGCGGTCATGCGCGCGATCATTTCCTCGGCCGCCTTGGGATTGGCGTACACCAGCTGGGCGATCGAGCGCAGGGTGTTGAACATGAAGTGCGGTTCGAGCTGGCGCTGCAGCGCCAGAAGCTGCGCCTGGGTGAGCTGGGCGCGCAGTTCGACCGCTTCCAGCTCGCGGTTGCGCGCGCCGCGGTAGCGGTCGATCACCGTGGTGAGCGCGGCGACCACGGCGAACACGATGAGTCCGGTCGGCAACGCCAGCAGGTAGCGGTTGAGCGAGAGCGCGTAGCTGCCGGCTCCGGCCACGCCCGGCACGGCGATCAGCAGATCGCGCAGCAGATAGGTGGCCGTGGTGTGCACGAATCCCACGCTGACCGCAATCAGCGCCTGCAGTGGAATGTGGATCAGCCAGCGGTCGCCGAACGGCGGCCAGCGCCGCACCGCCCAGACCATCACCGGCACCAGCAGCGCGGCCACGAAGGTGCCGGTGGATTCCTCGATCAGGATGCGCAGCCACTCGCCCGGTCGATCGGTGGCCAGTCGGCCCAGATAGCGGTCCAGGAACAACAGCAGGCTGATTGCCGTGGCCATCGCCAGAAGGCCGCCCCAGAGCTGGGCGGGAGTGAATCGGCGGCGATGTCTGGCGGGCGTGGTAGGCATCGACACGCGCGCTATCCGCGCAGCAGGCTGCGAGGGATGGCCAGTGGCGGCAGGGATCGGCAACGGTGTGTCATGGTGGCGCTGCGGGCGAAAGCGTTGAGCATAGCGCGACCCGCGTGGCGGGCGGTGAACCACGGCATCGACCTGCGGCTCACCAGCCGGATTCTTCCATGCGCCGCTGCGTGGCCGCGTCGGCCGGACGCGCCACCAGCCCGCCGCGTCCGCCCAGCGTGACCGTATAGCGTGCGCCGTCGCCCATCGGCAGGTAGGCCGCGCTGCCGTAGTGCGCATCGACGAAGGGCAGCCAGCGCGGGAAGCGGCCCTTGAGCACCCAGAGGTCGGGCAGGGCGCCGGCATCGAGCGCGTGCACGCTGCGCGCGGACTCGCGCTCGCGCGCGATGTCGCGATAGCGCCCGGAGAGGCGTTCCACCCGATACAGCGGGGGCGCTCCGGCGAGCGCCGCCGGCAGCTTCCAGGAAATCACCCGCGCGTCGAGCTGCCATTCCTCGCCGGTCAGCTCGAAAAGCTGCTCGCGCCCGTCGGCCGTGGTCACGCGCACCTCGAAGCGATTCGGGGCCAGTTCGCGGAAATCCAGACGTGCCACCGTGACCTCGCCCTCCAGTGCGAGGTAGTGGCGGATCGTCACCCCCAGACCGATCAGACCGATCGCGGCCAGAGCAAAGCCCAGCGCCAGCAGCAGGCGCAGGCCCGCACCCAGCGCCGCGCGCCGCATTCGACAGCGTCGCGCGCCGGCGAGGAAGATCAGCGCGAAGATCGCGCAGGCGAGAGCCGGGATCAGGACGAACAGGGACGGCGACATGGCGGGCCCGAGTGCGGAGTGGCGCGATTATACTGGCCGCATGAAACGCCTTTCCCGCATTCTTCTGCTGTGCCTCCTGGTCGCCGCCGCCTGCGCCTGCGGCAACAAGGGCGACCTTGTCCGACCGTCCGGATCGAACGCCTCGCTGTCCCCGTGAGCGCGGTCGTGCCCCTGCGTTTTTCCAAGATGCACGGTGCCGGCAATGATTTCGTCCTCGTGGACCGGCGCAGCGGCGGGATCGAGCTTGCGCCCGAACGCATCGCGCGCATCGCCGACCGCCACCGCGGCGTCGGCTTCGACCAGCTCATCACCATCGATGCGCCGCGCGACGCCGGCGCGGTGGCGGGCTATTCGATATTCAACGCCGATGGAAGCCTCGCCGGACAGTGCGGCAACGGCGCCCGCTGCGTGGCCGCCTGGCTGTTGCGCGAGGGCAGCGCCGGCAAGGAAGCGTTCGCGTTGGACAGCCCCTCCGGGCGCATCGTGGCGCGGGTCGATGCGCGCGGCATCGGCATCGACATGGGCGTTCCGGACTTTTCCCCCGCGGCCTGCGGGCTGAATCGTCCGGACGCGGCGGTGCAGCGTTTCCGGGTGGACGGGGGCGAAGTCGAGGCGGTCGTGGTTTCGCTGGGCAATCCGCACGCCGTGATCGAAGTGCCCGACGCCGCCTGCGCCCAGGTCGAGCGCATCGGACGCGCGTTGCAGCGCGACCCGGATTTTTCCGACAGCTGCAACGTCGGTTTCGCCGAGCGCATCGACGCCGGCACCCTGCGCTTGCGCGTGTACGAACGCGGCGTCGGGGAAACCCTGGCCTGCGGTTCGGGCGCCTGCGCCGCGGTCGCGGCGATGGCCGTGCGCGGGCGCGTCGGCGCGCAGGTCGAAGTGCGCCTGCCCGGCGGCGTGCTGCACATCCACTGGCCCGGCCCGGGCCATCGGGTCCGGATGACCGGCCCCGCCGAATTTGTCTTCGAGGGAGAGTTCCTGACATGAGCGAAACCACGCGGCGCGAGCCGGATGCCAACGAAGTCGCCGCCTGGCTGCGTGCGCACCCGGCCTTCTTTTCCCACTATCCGGACGTGGCGCTGGCGATGGACCTGCCGCGCGAGGACGGGCGCGCCACCTCGCTGGCGAGCTACCAGCTCGACGCCCTGCGCGAGAAGAACCGCGAGCTCAACCGGCGCCTGCTGGAGCTGTACGGCATCGCCAACGAGAACGAGCGCCTGACCGTGCGCACCCACCAGCTCACCCTGGCCCTGCTGCGCGCGCGCAGCCTGCCGGAAACGCTCTCCACCCTCGTCGCCACGCTGCGCGAGGACTTCAGCAGCGAATGGGTGCGGCTGATCCTGTTCGGGCCGCGCGAGGGAGTGGTCGAAAGTCCCTGGTGGCGCGTGATTGCGCCGGGCGATGCGACGCTCGCGCCGTTCGCCGAGTTCCTCCAGGGCGACGAGCCGCTGTGCGGGCGCCTGCAGCCGGAAAAACTGGACGTGCTGTTCGGCGGCGACGCGGCCTCGGTGCATTCGACCGCGCTGCTGCCGCTGGGGCGCTACGGCCTCCTGGCCGTGGGCAGCAGCGACGCCAACCGCTTCTATCCGGGCATGGGCACGCTGTTCCTGCGGCTGATGGCCCAGGCGCTGGCCGCGGCGCTGTCGCGCTACGACGGCTGAGGCGAAGTCGGCCGTGGCGACAGCGCGCGAAACGCAGGAAGGGGAAGCGCTGGACCCTTCCGACGCGCTGGCCCGACCGGTGCTCGCCTATCTCGACATCCTGCGGGTCGAGCGCGGCTGTTCACCGCACACCCTGTCCGGCTACCGCCGCGATCTGGCGCGGCTCCTGAGCTTCGCCCGCCGCAGCGGCGCGGGCGACTGGGGCGCGCTGGATGCCGAGCAGATGCGCAGCTTCGCCGCGGCCGAGCACCGGCGCGGACTTTCGCCCACCAGCGTGCAGCGCCTGCTGTCTTCCTGTCGCGGATTCTTCAACCACCTGCTGCGCGAGGGCGCGCTGGCCGCAAGCCCCGTCACCGACCTGCGCGCGCCGCGCGCGCCGCGCAAGCTGCCGCAGGTGCTCGATGCCGACGAGATGGACCGCCTGCTCGACTTCCCCGTGCTCACGCCCGAGGACGTGCGCGACCGCGCCATGCTGGAGCTGTTCTACTCCTCCGGACTGCGCCGCGCCGAGCTGTGCGGCCTGCGCTGGGGCGACCTGCAGCTGGAAGAGGGCCTGGTGCGGGTGCTGGGCAAGGGCGGACGCACCCGCGACGTGCCCGTGGGGAGCAAGGCGCGCGAGGCGCTGGACGCGCTGCGGTCGCTGGGAAGCGCCGGCGCCTCCCAGCCGGTGTTCCGCGGCGCGCGCGGCGGGCCGATCGGGGAGTCCCTCGTGGCCCGCCGCATCAAGGCCATCGCGCAGCGCCAGGGCATCGACAAGCGCGTGCACCCGCACCTGTTCCGCCACTCCTGCGCCAGCCACGTGCTGGAATCCTCCGGCGACCTGCGCGCCGTGCAGGAACTGCTCGGCCACGCCGACATCGCCACCACCCAGATCTACACCCACCTGGACTTCCAGCACCTGGCCCGGGTCTACGACGCCGCGCATCCGCGCGCGCGACGGCGTTCGCGCGAGTGAATCGCTGGAGTTGATCGGCGCGCGGGCGCCCCCATATCGGGAAACCAGCCCTTCCAGCGAAACGCTCCCGTGAGCCAGAACGACACCTTCCACGCCACCACCATCGTTTCCGTGCGCCGCGGCGACCGCGTCGTGATCGGCGGCGACGGCCAGGTCACGCTCGGCAACACCGTGGTCAAGGCCAACGCGCGCAAGGTGCGCAGGCTCGCCGGCGGCAAGGTGCTGGCGGGCTTCGCCGGCGCCACGGCAGACGCCTTCACCCTGTTCGAACTGTTCGAGGCCAAGCTGGAAAAGCACGGCGGCCAGCTCGTGCGCGCGGCGGTGGAGATGGCCAAGGACTGGCGCACCGATCGTCGCCTCGGGCGCCTGGAAGCCATGCTCGCCGTGGCCGACAGGGAAGCCTCGCTGCTCATTTCCGGCAACGGCGACGTGCTCGAACCCGAGCACGGCCTGATCGCCATCGGCTCCGGCGGCCCTTTCGCCCAGGCCGCCGCGCGCGCCCTGATCGAGAATACCGACCTCGATCCGCGCCAGATCGTAGAACAATCCCTCAAGATCGCCGGCGATATCTGCATCTACACCAACCACAATCGGACGATCGAGGAGCTTTGAGCCGGGAATCGGGAATGGGGAATAGGGAATCGCAAGAGCCAAGAGCGAAACCGCTTTTGCATCCTGTGAAGCCCAGCCCCGAATCCTCGCCCCTCCCCGTCCCACCCATTCTCCATTCCCCACTCCCCATTCCCGAACAATCATGACCCCACGCGAAATCGTCAACGAACTGGACCGCTGGATCGTCGGTCAGAACGCCGCCAAACGCGCGGTGGCCATCGCGCTGCGCAACCGCTGGCGGCGGATGCAGCTCGATCCCGATCTGCGCCGCGAAGTGACGCCCAAGAACATCCTGATGATCGGCCCCACGGGCGTGGGCAAGACCGAGATCGCGCGGCGCCTGGCGACGCTCGCCAACGCGCCCTTCGTGAAGGTGGAAGCCACGCGCTTCACCGAGGTGGGCTATGTCGGCAAGGATGTCGAACAGATCGTGCGCGACCTGGTCGATACCGCGGTCAAGATGCAGCGCGAGCAGGCCAAGGCGCGGGTGCGCAGCCAGGCCGAGGACCGCGCCGAAGAACGCATCCTCGATGCGCTCCTGCCGCGCCGCGCCGACGTCGCCGGCTGGCCGCAGGACGACGGCGCGCAGAGCGACACCCGCCAGAAATTCCGCAAGCAGCTGCGCGAGGGCAGGCTCGACGAGCGCGAGATCGAGCTGGAAACCGCGGTCAACGTCGGCGTGGACATCATGGCCCCGCCCGGCATGGAGGAAATGGGCCAGCAGCTTCGCCAGATGTTCTCCCAGCTCTCGGGCATGAAGACCCAGAAGCGCCACCTCAAGATTTCTGCGGCGCGCCCGCTGCTGATCGAAGAAGAAGCCGCCAAGCTGGTCAACGAGGAGGACATCCGCGAGCGCGCGATCGAGGCCGCCGAACAGAACGGCATCGTCTTCATCGACGAGATCGACAAGGTCGCCAAGCGTTCGGAAGGCTACGGCGCCGATGTCTCGCGCGAGGGCGTGCAGCGCGATCTCCTGCCGCTGGTGGAAGGCTCCACCGTCAGCACCAAGCACGGCGCGGTCAAGACCGACCACATCCTCTTCATCGCCTCGGGCGCTTTCCACCTCGCCAAGCCGTCCGACCTCATCCCCGAGCTGCAGGGCCGCTTCCCGATCCGGGTCGAGCTGAACTCGCTCACGCGCGAGGACTTCCGCCGCATCCTGACCGAGCCGCACAGCGCGCTCACCCGCCAGTACCAGGCCCTGCTGGGCACCGAAGGGGTGCGGATCGAGTTCACCGACGAGGCCATCGACCGGCTCGCCGACATCGCCTACACGGTGAATGAAACCACCGAGAACATCGGCGCGCGGCGCCTGCACACAGTCCTGGAGAAGCTCCTCGACACGCTTTCCTACGAGGCCCCGGACCGCGACGGGGAATCGGTCACGATCGACGCCGCCTATGTGGATCGCACCCTGGGTGAACTGGTGCGGGATCAGGACCTGAGCCGCTACATCCTGTGAGCACGCCGCGCCCCACCGACCTCGTGCTGCACCGCGCCGCGCGCACCCTGGAAGTCGCCTTCGAGGACGGCGCGCGCTTCGAGCTGCCGGCCGAATACCTGCGCGTGCATTCGCCCTCGGCCGAGCTGCAGGGCCACGGGCCCGGGCAGAAAGTGCTGCTCGGCGGGCGTCGCCAGGTCGGCATCGTCGGCATCGAACCCATCGGCAACTACGCCGTGCTGCTGCGCTTCTCCGACGGCCACGCCAGCGGCCTCTACAGCTGGGGAACGCTCTACCAGCTCGGGCGCGATCAGGAGAGCAACTGGGCCGCCTACCTGCGCGAGCTGGAAGCGGCGGGCCTTTCGCGCACCCCCTGAAAATCGCGCCTGATCTTTTCGCGTCGCTGCGGTAGATTGCCGGCATGGCGGACGAAGCGACCCAACTTCTGCACAGCTGGCGGGCCGGGGATGCGGGCGCGCGCGATCGGCTCGTCAGCCTGCTCTATGCCGAACTGCGCGCTCTGGCCGGGCGCCAGTTCAGCCAGGAACGCGCCAACCACACCCTTCAGCCGACCGCGCTGGTGAGCGAGGCCTACCAGCGGCTGGTGGCGATCGAGCGCATCGATTGGCGTGACCGGGCGCATTTCCTGGGCGTGGCGGCGCGGCTGATGCGCGAGGTGCTGATCGACCACGCGCGCAGGCGACTGGCGGAAAAACGCGACGGCGGGCAGCGCGTGACGCTTTTCACCGGCATTCCCTCGCAGGACAACGCGCTGGACGCGCTGGCGCTGGAGCAGGCGCTGCAGCGGCTGGAGGCGCTGGCACCGGCGCGGGCGCAGGTGGTGGAGCTGCGCTTCTACGGCGGGCTTTCGATCGAGGAGGCCGCGCAGGTGCTGGACATCTCCCCGGCCACGGTGAAGCGCCACTGGCAGACCGCGCGGATCTGGCTGCTGGATGCGCTGTCCCCGAGTGGCGGCACAGCCGCGGGGGGCGCGCCATGAAAATCACCCAGGTGCTGGGTGAAGCCGATCCGGACGAGGAGCGGCGCGCGCTCGACCTGCTGGACGACCTGCTGGAATCCACGCCAGCCGAGCGCGAGGCCGCGCTCGCGGCATTGCCCGAGGCGCTGGCGCAGCGCCTGCGCCGGCTGCTGTCGCTGCAGGAGCGCGCCGCTGCGATGTTCGACACCGTGCGCGGAGCGGCATTGCCGGGTCCATCGGGCCTGCCGATGCCTGATGAGCGCATCGGCGTCTACCGCATCGAACGGCCCATCGGCGCCGGCGGCATGGGCGCGGTGTTCCTCGCCTCGCGCGACGACGGGCTGTTCGAACAGCGCGTGGCGATCAAGCTGGTGCAGCCGATCCACCCCTTCATCGATCCGGGCTGGAAGCGCGCGGTGCTCGCCCATTTCGAGGAAGAGCGCGCCATCCTGGCCCAGCTCCAGCACCCCAACATCGTTCGCATCATCGACGGCGGGCAAACCGAGGCCGGGCTGCCGTACCTGGTGATGGACTACATCGACGGCGTCGATCTGATGCAATACTGCCGCGATCGCCAGCTCGAACAGGCCGACCGCATCCGCCTGTTCTGCCTGGTCTGCGAAGCGGTGCAGGAGGCGCACCGGCACCTCATCGTGCACCGCGATCTCAAACCCGGAAACGTGCTGGTGGACGAGAGCGGCACGCCGCATCTGCTCGATTTCGGCATCGCCAAGCTGCTCGATCCGGTACGTGCGGCGGGTGCCGATGAGCAGACCCAGGCCACCGTGCTGGGCGCGATGACGCCGGCCTACGCCAGCCCCGAGCAGCTGCGACGCCGCCCGCTCACCACCCGTTCGGACGTCTATTCGCTCGGCGTGATGCTGTATCAGGTGCTGGCCGGCAAGCGTCCCTACGAAACCGATTCGCTCACTCCGGCCGAACTGGAGCGCGCGATCTGCACCACCGAGCCGCCCAGCCTTTCGCGCGCGCTGCGCGAGGCGGACGCGACGCCGGGGTATCCGGAATTGCCCCGCAGGATCGCGCACGATCTCGAACGCATCGTGGCCAAGGCGCTGCACAAGGAGCCGGAGCGGCGCTACGGCTCGGCGCAGGAATTGGCCGACGACCTGCGCCGTTTCCTTGCCGGCCAGCCGGTGCGGGCGCAGCCCGATTCGCTCGGTTATCGCCTGCGCAAATTCGCCGGGCGCCATCGGCTGGCCACCGCGCTGGGTTCGACTGCGCTGGTGATGATTCTCGCCGCCGGCGCGATCGCGCTGGTGCAGGCGCACAGGGCGCAGCGCGCGGCCGCCGATGCGCAGGAAATCAACGGTTTCCTCATGGACGTGTTGACCCAGTCGAGCGTGGATCACGCCGGCAGCGAGGTGTCGGTCGGCGAAATGCTGGAAGCGGCCGGAGCGCAGATCGACGTGCGCTTTCCCGACCGCCCCGAGATCGCCGCCGGGCTGCGCCATGCGATCGGCAACAACCTGCTCAACCTGAACCGGCTGGATGCCGCTTCCCGGCAGCTGGAGGCCGCGCTGAAGGAGGCCCGCGAGGCGTTCGGCCGCTCCAGCACGATGTCCTGGAAGATTGCCGATACCCTCGCCCTCCTGCGGATCGAGCAGGGCCGCTACAGCGAGGGCACCGTATTGTTGGAGGATGCGCTGGCCGACATGCGACGGCACGATGAAATCCACAGCGCCTTCTTCGTGCGGGCGAGCAACAACCTGGGCTACGTTTACATGGAGATGGAGGAGTACGCCCGTGCCGAGCCGCATGTGACGGCGGCGCTGGAGGCGATTGAAAACGGCGGCGTGAACATTCCGCGCGACGAGTACGCAAGCCTTTTGACCAACAGGGCGCAGATTCTGCATGAGCTGGGGCGGGTGGAGGACGCCGATGCCCTGTACATGCGAGCCTACGGAATCCTGAGCGCGGAATATCCGGAGGCCACCCGCGAGCAGGCCATCCTGCTCAACAACCGCGCGTCCCTGCTGAACGACCTGGGCAAGCGGAAGGAGGCGCTGGCGCTGGCGAGCGAGTCGGTCGAGCTGCGCCGGCGCGCCTATCGCGGCGATCATCCGATGGTCGCGTTCGGCTTGACCAACCTGGTGGGGATGGCCGTGGGCGCGGGCAATCCGGACAAGGCGCTGGCCGCGGCGGAAGAGGCCGTGGCGATGACCGAGCGGCTGGAGGACACCCGCAGCGATATCAAGGTGCTGGCTCATGCATCCCTCGCCCAGGCGCACCTCGCGCGCAACGAGTTGGGGCCGGCACGCACAGCGCTGACGCGCGCCGAGCAAGCGCTGGCCGACATGCCGGAAGTTTCGCCGCGCGCCAAGGCGACGATCGAAAAATGGGAGTCCGTGCTGCGCGACCGGGAGGCGCAGGAGTGAGCCTAGGGTCCGATCCTCGCTCCACTGGCCCAAGACTGCATTTTCGCAACTTGCCAATCGCAACACTCTTTTTTTTGTTCGAAATAGGCCGATTGACGGGTGGTTCGAGTGCACACGCGTAACATCGCCAAGCCCCGCTGGCGTTGGAAAGCATGATCATGCTTCACAGCCCGGCGTGGACTCCCGGCGGCGAGGAGACGCCCCGCTTGTCCATGCCAGACCGCAGGCGATTTGCGCGCTGGATGCCCCATAAAAAACCCGCCCGGCGAGGCCAGGGCGGGGCAATCGCTGCTGCGGCGTGTCAGCCGCGCTTGCGGTAGGGCGCGAGGCTGGCGACGAGTCCGTCGAGCTTGCCGGCGACGGCTTCTTCGGCCCGGGTGTCGGCGTTGAGCGTGGTGAACTGCACCTTTTCACTGAGGCTGCCGCCGATCGAGCTGCGGTCGGCCGTGCGGTAGGCGCGAATGGTAAGGGTGGCGGTGTAAAGCTCCGAGCTGCGTCCGTAGTAGTTGAGTTGCTGCGAGCCGACCGGTTCGGCGCGCACCACGACGGCCACGGTGGCCGAGCGGCGCAGCGCGCCCAGCGCGCTGGCGAGATCGCCGCCGCCCACGCCCAGCGCTTCGACATCGACCAGATCGAAGCCGGCCGCGGCAAGACGATTCTCGATGCGGCTTGCCACAGGTCCGGAAATTGCCGAATCGCCCAGCACGATCACCGCCACGCGCTGCGGGACGGGCGGCGGTACCGGGCGCGGCGGCGCGGCGCTGGCCACGGTCCGTGTCTTGGCGATCGGTGCGGAGGTCGAGGTTGAAACCTGCGGCGCGGTGGTTGCCGCAGCGACCGTGGTGTCAGGCACGGGGGACGAGGCAGCAAGAGAAACGGCGGATCCGGACGCCCCCGTTGCGATGGTGGGCGACGGGTGGGTGGCCGGTGCGGCAGGTGCGGCTTCGACCGCGATGCGGCCGGTGTCGACGGCGCCACGATCCTGCTGCACAGCCTGCATCGACGTCGGGGAAGCGGATGCAGGCGCGGCCGGGTCGGTGGTCGAGGGGGCATCGGCGCTGGCTGCCGCAGCGGGAGCGCTGCCGGACGCGGCGTCGGCCGCCAGACTGGTGCCGATCGGATTGCTGGCCTTGCCCGTGTTGCGCCCGGCTTCATAGGCGCCTTGGCTGCTGCCGGCGAGCCCGTCGCCGAAGCCGCGCACGAAGTCCGTGATCTGGCCGCGGAAGGCGAACGCGCCGCCGGCGATGGACAGCACCAGGACCGCGGCGATGGCGAGCGGAATCAGCGCCGGACTGCGCTGCGGTGCCGGGCGATCCAGCACCGAGGGGCGGGCCTGGTTGCCGGGTGCGGTGGAACGGTTCTCGATCGCAGGCTGCGGGACGGCCGGGGTGGTCCCCGAGCGCACCACAGGCGGCGGCGTGACCTTGCGTGCGGTCGACTTGGGGGCCGGGGTCCCGATCACCGTGGCCGCATCCGGAACGGTGGCAGGGCGCGCCAGCTTCACGGTGCCGCCGCGCACCAGGCGCGGGTGGGCTTCGAGTGCGGCCACCAGATCGTGACAGCTCTGGAAACGCTGCTCCGGCTCCTTGGCCACCATGCGCGAGAGGATTGCCGCGGTTTGCGGATCGACCTCGCCGTTGAGTTCCTGAATGCTCGGGATTTCGGCCTTGACCACTTCCAGCATCAGGCCGAGCGGGCTTTCGTCGCTGAAGGGCGCGCGTCCGCTCAGCATCTCGAACATCACGATGCCCAGCGAGAAGATGTCCGAGCGCTGGTCGATCGGCTTGCCCAGGCACACTTCCGGCGAGAGGTAGCCGGGGGTGCCGACGAACTCGCCGGTGGTGGTGAGCTTCTTGGAGACGTCCTTGGTGGCCAGCGCGATGCCGAAGTCGGCGATCTTGATCTGGCCGCGCTCGCTCAGCATCAGATTCCCGGGCTTGATGTCGCGGTGGATCACGCCGGCGTCGTGCGCGGTGGCCAGACCCTGTGCGGTCTGGTGCAGGATGCGCAGGGTGTTCTCCACGCTGAGCTTGCCGTCGCGCTTGAGGATGGCCGAGAGCGACTCGCCCTCGACGAATTCCATCGCGAAGAACGGCTGTGCAGTCGCCTCGTCGGTGCCGATGTAGTAGATCTGGATGATGTGGGGATCGGCCAGCGACGCCATCGAGCGCGCTTCGCGCAGGAACCGCTCGACCAGCTGCGGGTCGTGCGCCAGCGAAGGCGACAGCTCCTTGATGGCGACGTGGCGGTTCAGCGCCGGCTCGAAGGCGCGGTACACCACGCCCATGCCGCCGCGTCCGATTTCCGATTCGATCTCGTAGTGCCCAAGGTGCGTTTTCATCGTCGCCTCGACCGTCAGGAATGCTTGCGCCGCACGCCCATCCTAGCACTCGCCCCGGGAGGGGCGGCCTGCGTGGGCGCTTGCAGGGGATACGGTCGAGCGCGCCGGATTCTGCCATTCGGCGCGCAGGGGTTCAGGGTTCGTTTATCTGCTCTGCGGGAAGCGACGGCCTGCCCTGCGGCAGGGTTTGCAGATGGCGGAGCGTGTCGCGATAGCCCAATTCCACGACCTCGCCGAATTTCTTCCAGTCCAGCAGGTCGACTCCTGCCAGCGGCGGCCGCAGCAGCAGACTCGAAAGCCTGCGCTGGCGGCTGGCGTTGGCTTCGGAGTTGACCATCGCGGCGCGCCACAGGATGCGGCCGATGCTCGGGTATTTCTTCTGCCGCCACTGCCGCAGGAATTCCAGCCAGGACGAAGGCAGGGCGGTTTCCTCCAGCGTGGTTTCCAGGCGGTAGCTGCCGCCCACGTCCACGGCCACGATCCGGCCGCTGATCCGCCGCTGCATCTGGTCCACCGGGAGGTTGTCGATCACGCCCCCGTCCACCAGGACGCGGCCGCGATGGAATACCGGGGGCACAAGGCCGGGCAGGGCGCTGCTGGCGCGCAGCGCGGTCCACAGGAGATCGCGTTCGTGGACATGCAGACTGCCTTCGGTGAGGTCCGTGGAAACGCAGAAGAACGGGATGCGCAGGTCTTCGATGCGGCGCTCGCCGAACAGCGCGCGCAGGGCGCGGGATACCCGGCGGCCGCTGGACATCGCCACCAGCGGCAGGGTGCGATCGGAAAGAGGGTCGTGGTCCACGAAGGCGCTGCGCATTCCTCGCGCCAGTTGGGCTTCGTCCCAGCCTGCGGCGAAGCCCGCGCCGACCACCGCCCCGGCGCTGCAGCCGCCGATGTAGTCGAACCGGATGCCGCGTTCGCGCAGCGCGCGCACCGCGCCGATGTGGGCGAACCCGCGCGCGCCGCCGCCGGAGAGCACCAGCCCGGTCGCCTGTCCACCGAGCAGCCTGGCGCAGCGCGCCAGGTCCTCCTCGTCGATGACGTGGTGGTGCATGGCCCGGTCCGGGAAGGCGTCCAGCCAGGCGCGCGTGCTGCCCGGCATCGGCGCCTCGCGCCGCAGCAGCACCAGATGCAGCGGCAGGTGCGGCGAGCGGGCCTGCGGCAGGGGCAGCGCGTGGGACGGCTTGTCGTCGGTGTCGGCCAGCACCAGCACCGCATCGCTCTGGCGCACGCAGCGGTCGCGCCAGGCGGGGTCGCGGTCGCCGACGTAGATCAGCCCGCGCGCCTCCTGCTCCAGCCGCGAGAACCATCCTGCGCCGCGGCTGCGGGCTTCGTCTGCCTCCACCACGCGCACCTTGCCCAGCCAGGGCAGGGCGCGCGCCAGGCGGCGGGCGAACGCGACGGCATCCACGCCCGGCGTGCCGGGAAGCACGGCGATGCAGCGCACCTCGGCCGGGCGATGGGCCGTGGCGGCATAGCGCTTCAATGCCTCGCGCGTGAGCCGCAGCATGGCGGCGGGATGGTGCGCGATGAGCTGCTCGAATTCGCTGCGCGACCAGCGCACCAGCTCGCTGTCGCGCAGCGCGAACACGGTGGCGGTGCGCGGCTGGTCGAGGATCAGCCCGACCTCGCCGACGCACTCGCCCGGGCTGATCTGCCCGAGACGTCGGATTTGGCCGCCATCGCCCGTGCGCCACGCCGCCAATCGTCCCCAGCGCAGCACCAGGAAGGCGTCGGACGCCGTGCCCTGTTCGAGCAGGGTCATGCCGCCTGCCAGCGCGATGCTTTCGGCCCGCGCGGCCAGCTCATCGAGCGTGGCCTCGGGCAGATCGGAAAACAGCGACAGGCCGGCGAGAAAGCAGCGCAGGCGCGCCTGCGGGCTGTCGGTTGGCGGCGGTGGCGGAGCTCGGCGCAGCATGCCGCGAACGCTAGCGCATTTGCGCAGCGGCAAACAGACAGGCGTGGCCAAGGGAGTAGGCGCCGACGGATTTTTTTGAGCCTCCCCATGGGTCACTGGCTTGCCAGGGTCGTGTGATCGGCCAGCCGCAGGCGTACCGCGCCGGTCGCGATGCGTGGCCTACCCGATGCGGCCACCGCGCTGAGCGTTGGCGACGACCACGCCTGCGTCCTGATTCGCGATGGCGGGGTGTAGTGCTGGGGGTGCCAATGCCGGCGGTCGCCTGGGCGACGGCGCCACGGTGAACCGCGATGTGGCGGCCCCCGTCAGCGGACTGGGACAGGGCGTGACTGGAATGCTCCCGCCATGCCTTCGGCGGACAGACCGGTCCGCTTCCACCACTCACAGATACTCCTCGGATGTGAGGGTCGGCAAAACACATTGGGAGGAGTTCCCTGACCAGGGAGGGTGCTTTGTGGATCGGCGCGCGTCCGGAAGCTCCGGACGCGCGCTCCCAGTGAGGCGCTTACGGAGGGGCGATGAGCAAACTGAGAGAGGCTTTTCCCGGCGCCGTTCCGGGAAACAGCGTGAGAAAACCGCACTTCTGTCGCCGGAAAATCCGAGCGCCATGGCCAGTCAGCCGAAGAGCGAGTTACCTCACTGCGAAGCTTGAGTGGGCCGCCTCTTGCTGCTATCACCAACCTAAAATAGCCTACGTGCCGCGCAGGCGATCAGGTGGGCGAATCACGCCGGCATGTTTGGATGCGACCCAAAGGAAGCCCTATGCAATATGTCCGTACAAATATGCGCGTGCCCAGGGGCGTGCGTAAGCGGCTCCTGGATTCAAGGATGGGCGGTGCAACAATCCTTGCACTGATGTCCCTCGCATTGGCCCGCGAGGCCCCTGCGCAGATCCGGGTCGTTGCTACCGATGCTGTGCGACAGTCGGCCGTCTTCTCGATGGATGGTGATCTGCACGTCGTGACCGCTGGGGGCGGTGTAGGTCGGTCAGCGTTTCGCTTGATGCACATCACCGAGTCCGGGGCGCTCATAAGCACAGCTTCATCAGAAAACGGGTTGTCTCACCGGTTCGTTTTGCGGGTGGGGGACTCCCTGCCGTCTGATGCTTCTGGAAGCGAACTCCATCGAGAGCCCGCCCAAACGCTGTTTCGTAACGAAGATCGCCCGTCACCGTCCGGTGATTTGGAGTAGAAAATGCGCTTCTCGCAAAGAGTGGCCGGTCTCGCGATCGGACTGGCAGTGTCCGTCGTTGCATCGGCGAATGCCACGAGCGGGCATGGGCTGCGCGATTGTGTCGAGCCGATGGATGTCGGAGCGATTTCGGCGTTGCCGGCGCAGGCCAAGGGTGTGGCGGGGTTCGAGGGCGTCGGGAACGTGGCGGTCATAGAGTACGGGGCTGCTTATGATCGCGGAACGAGCGAGGCCCGGATGGAGGTCTCCAAGAAGTTCTATCAGCACCATGCCGACGAATACGACTTTCTCGTTGTCTTTACAACGTTCGAGTTCAATACCGGCGAGGCACTGGCGTTTTACAACCCGATCCGCAACGATGTCCAGGGCGTCGGCGACCAGATCTTCGACCATAGTCGCCTGATGGGGAGCGCTGGCCGGCTTCAGGGATACATCGATATGGCGGCCCTGGCGCGTTACGATTTCAACTCTCGAGGGGCCGGGTTTGCCTCACCCCTGAATACGCTGGCGCATGAGGTCATGCACCGATGGGGCGTGCAAGTCCACTTCAGCGACAGCGACGGGAGCAGCAGCGCGGCGCTGCTGGGCAGGGATGGTGCCCACTGGAGCCTGTTGGCCGACACGGATGCGTCAATCATGTACGGGGCGCGCTGGGAGGAAACAGCGCCGGGGCAGTTTCGTATCAGCGAGGCCAGGGCGCGCCTGAGTCCCTGGGATCTTTATCTCGCGGGCTTCGCCGATGCCAGTGAAGTCCCCCCCATGCGGCTGGTGCGGGATTCATCGCTCGATCCGACCACCGTGCCTGTCGTCGGCATGGAAACCGGCGGCACACTGCAGACCATCCCGATCCAGTGGGTGATCGATGCCGAAGGCGAGCGGGTTCCCAATGCCGATCGGGCGCAGCGGCGATTCAATGCAGCGCTTGTCCTGCTCACGCGACCGGGAGAAACGGTGGACCCGACCGTTTTCGTCCAGCTGGAGCGTTTCCGGCATGCATTCGAGTCCTACTTCCAGTCGATCACGGCCGGGCGTGCCAGCATGTCGATCGGCAGGCTGGGGTCGGTAACCCAGGCCCCGATCGCCGCGCCGGTGCCCCTGATCGGTTCCCCGATCCAGCCTGCTGCCGATCCACTGAGCGCGGGGGTTGCCTGGCTTGCCGCCCGCCAGCGGGTGGACGGGCACTGGGAGGACCGGCCCGGAACCTCGGTGCGCGATACCGCGATGGCTCTGGCGGCACTGGCCCAGGTGGCCCCGGATCACCCGGCGATCGGTGCCGGCCGTGCATGGCTGGGGCAGAGGAACCCGCGCCATGCGGACGATGCCGCCTGGCGCCTGTTCGAAAACACGATGGTTCCCCTGCCCGAAGATCTCGCGCTTCTCGAGCCGGGCCGGGCCAACGGGGTCGGGATGCTGCCCGGATGGCAGTCCGCGGTGCTCGATACGGCGCTGGCCGTCCGCGCCAGTCTGGATCGCGGGCTGTTTGATGCGGCCACCCGCGACGGGCTCCTGGGTTTCCTGGCGCTGGTGCAGAGCGCAGAGGGAGGGTTCGGCTACACCGTCGGTGGCGTGC
The DNA here is from genome assembly GCA_963205495.1 of Pseudomonadota bacterium. Taxonomy (GTDB): domain Bacteria; phylum Pseudomonadota; class Gammaproteobacteria; order Xanthomonadales; family Xanthomonadaceae; genus Denitratimonas. The sequence goes on along the minus strand of CAUJIN010000051.1, from coordinate 22,082 downwards.
CGAGCGCACGCGTTTCCACGCTCGCCGCGCGTGCCCTGCTGCGGGCTTCGTCCCCGGATCACCAGGCCGCGGGAGGCAGGGCCAGGACCTGGCTCCTGGAGCGACTCGGGGCAGGAGTCGGAACGCCGATCGGTGACTCCGCGGAGCTGCTTCGGCACGCCGGCATCCTGGAGCTGCCGTTCGAACTGCGCGCCAATCTCCTGGCGGGACTCCTGGCGCGCCAGGGCGCCGACGGCGACTGGGGCGGCAGCGTGTACGCCACTTCGGCCTCTCTGCTGGGCCTTGCGCTGCAGACGCAGCCCAACTACGCGCTCTCCGAACTCGGAGCGAACCCGGCCGAGCCCGTGCTGGGCGAGCCCGTGGTCCTGCGCGTCCGCGTGCGCAACAACGGTGGCCAATCCGTCCCGGCCTCGGCCGTGCAGTGGTTCCGCAATTCGCGCCCGGGTGCCGGCGGCACGCCCGTGGGCGCGCCGTACCCGATTCCGTCCCTGCTTCCCGGAGAGACGCTCGTCGCCACGGTGACGGTCGAGGCTGCGGACATCGCGGGCGTCACGACGCTGGTGGCGGCGATCGACGTGGACAATGCCGTGGTCGAGGCAAGCGAGGACGACAACTACGCCGAACTGGGAATCACGGTGCGGCCCGCATACGCGGGCGTCGATGCGGCGCTGTATGCCCCGGACGTCAGTGTTTCGGCACCGCAGGTGACCCATCTTGGCCAGGGCGTCACAGTGGCCGGCGTGGTACGCAACCTGGGCAATCAGGCCATTGCCTCGCTCCCGCTTTCCCTTTATCGCCGCCACGGCGAAGAGCGGGTGGAACTGCAGGGAACGACCGTCGCGGTGGTGGCGAGCGGGATGACGCCATTCTCGCTGAGCTTCCAGATCGCCGAACTGGCCCCCCATCAGCTGGAGCTGATTGCCGATCCCCACGATGCGATCGTCGAATTCAGCGAAACCAACAACACGCTCACCCTGGATATTCCTTACGGGGATGGCGTTGACCTTGAAATTCGTCCGCAGGACATCGTGGTCACGCCCGAGCATCCCGTCCACGGCGATGACCTGCGCATCCGCGTCGGCATCCGCAACAACGGCGCGGCGGATTCTCCCGCGGCGGATGTGGTACTCGAACGCGAGGTCGCCGGGCAGTGGGCGCGCCTGCAGCGGATCTCGCTCGTGGTTCCGGCGGGTTCGACGAGCCAGCGCGAATTCCTGTGGCGGCCCGACCGCAGCGGGGAGCATCGGCTGAGGCTGGTCGCAGACCCGGACGACGCGATCGTCGAACTCGACGCGACCAACAACGCGGCAGAGTGGACCGTCCAGGTCGGCAGCGGCAATGAGCCGAACCTCGTCGTGGAGCTCGGGTCGATCCAGTTCGATCCCGCCCCTCCGCGCGAGGGACGGCCGCTCTCCGTGCTCGCAACGATCCGGAACCTGGGCCAGGGCAACGCCGAGGCCTTCAACGTGGCGCTGTATCTCGGCGATCCGCGGGCCGGGGGCGTGCGCCTGGCCGCAACCCGTTTCGAGGATGGCCTGGCCGGAGGCGGCTCTGCCGCAGTCCAGCTCGACGTGCCCGACTACCCCGCCTGGGGGGATGCCACCCTGTTCGTGCTGGCCGACAGCGAGGCGGAAGTCGCCGAGCGGAACGAGGACGACAACATCGGCCTGCGCGAGACCATCGCCCGGCGACTGGGCGATCTGGCGGTGGAGGCCGGAGGCATCCGGCTCGAACCAAGCGCGCCGGTCTATGGGACCCAGGTGCGCGCCACCGTGGAGGTGGCGAACATCGGTGAACAGGCGACCGAGGCCGTGCAGGCCAGCCTCTTCGAGCACGGGCCGCCGGGCAGCGCCGAAGTGCTGCCGACCCGGGCCGTCCCTCGGCTGGAGCCGGGAGCCACTTTCGAGCTGGAGTGGACCTGGACGTTCGGCCAGGTTTCCGAGGTCAGCCTGCTCACGGTGCTCGTCGATCCGGAAAACCTCGAGCGCGAGCATCGGGAAACCAACAACGAAGCCACGATTTCTCTCTCGACGCAGAGCGGGAGCGCGTTTACCAGCGAGCTCCATTTCTCGCCCAACGGAGACGGCGTCCGTGATCGGACCACCGCGTGGTTTGTCCTGGCGCCCAGCGACGTCGAAACGGTCCTGATCCGCGACCTGCGCGGGTATACGGTTGCCGATCTGGGCAGTGCCTTGGTCCGGCTGGAGGATCGGGTCGCGGCAACTTGGGATGGGCGCACGGACGAGGGAACGGTTGCGCCGGACGGCAGCTACGCGATCCTGGCGCGCATGGCGGACGGCCGGGAGTCGGAGCGCGTCTACGTCGAACTGGACACCAATCGCCCCACGGCGCTGGATTCGGTGCACACCGACCGCGGCGTCACCCGCGTCCTGCCCGAGAGTGAAAATCCCTGGCAGCGTACGCCGGAAGGAAGCGCGGGCGACGAGTACGTATTCGCGGTCGGCTCATCGTACAACACGATCCAGTCGCGCAAGCGCGGTGTTTTCCGAAGCCATCTGCTGATGGGCGGCGTGGAGTCGGTCGTCTCCGTTCCCTGGCTTGATCGCTACGCCCAGGCCAACAATCTCCAGCGCGCGGATATATGGCAACTGGAGTTTTCCCCACATGCGGGTAACCTGTGGATGGTATTGCAGGAAACCCCGCGAGGGTCGGGCGCAACGCGCTGGTCGCTGTGGTCCCAGTCTCCTTTGGAGACGAACACTCTGTATCGGGTGCTCGAGTTCCCCGCTTCCGTTGGCTGGGCTCCGAAGATTCTCGGGGCGTTTGATGATGAGCGCGCCCTGATTGCAGAGTATTACGATTACGGCGAGCGTTGGATCGTCGATATGACGACTGGTGCGCTCACGCTTCTGGCGCGTGGATCCGACTATGAATACGTGCAGGAAGTCTACCCGGAAGGCGTGCTTCTGAGGGACGGGGGGCTTCCGACCACCTTCGTCCACTCCGATGCGGCGCAGACGCAGGTGGACCTGGACCTGGCGGTCCCGAACGGCGCGTGCTTCAGTCGCACCCAGCTGCAGCCGGGCGTGCCCAGACTGCTGCACCACGTCGTGGTCCCCAACCGGGAGTACGTGGACATCCTCGACCTGCGAACCGGCAACGCGCAGCGCGTGATCGACGTGGATCTGGGGGACAGCAGCTGTATTCCCTTCATGCCAGGTCAAGAAACGCGGGATCGATCAGGAAGTGCCGACAACGAAGCGGATGCGCGCAGGGCCAAGGCCGCGGCTCCGGCCGGAGGCGGCTACGGCATGGCGTACGTCGTGAAGCTGCGCCCGTTCTGGATGGAGTCGCTGGGGCAGCTCTGGATCCAGGACTACTCCGCCGGGCTGCTGAGGCGTTTCGCCGCGACGGGCCAGGCCCTTTCGCAAAGTCCGATTCCGGCAGTGGAGCTGCACGGCGAGTATGACGAGCTTGACGATTATGTCAGCCCGGAGCGGATCTCCGCCGAGCTGCTCAGTCCGGATTGGTATCTTTGTGGGAGTACGATCAACCCTTCCTGGGACGATCTTGCCGAGAAAGGAAAATTCGAGCGCACGTCCTACGATCCGATCGCGAAGGCGTTCCATCTCACCCACGGAGAGGTGGTGTCTGCGTGGGACGGGTATTCCGATTGGGGGAGGTATTGCGAGGGTGCGGTCGGCTTCTGGCGGCTTCCGGCGTCGGGCAGCGTGCAGTTCCAGGCAGGGCTGACGCACTGGCCGCTGGTCGATCCCGCCGACCAGGAGCGCTATCCGATGGTGCAGCTGGTGGGCGACGCGGAAACGGTCGTTCTTCCGGAGGCCTGGCCGCAGTTCATCCACCGCAACGGGACCCTGCTGCGCGAGGACGGACGGATCCAGCGTGTCGATGGGGGACTGACCCGGCCGTGGGCTCACGCGGCAGGCTTGCTGGATGCATGGCCCAGCGAATCGCGGCTTGCCCTGGACACCTCGGGGGACCGGCGTCGATTCGATGCGGCATTCAGCACTCTGGACCGGATGAGTGCGGTTCTGCGCGCCAACAGCGACGGGCGAGCCATCCGGCTGTCCGGGCTGGCGACCGATCGCAATTTTGAACGGTTCAGCATCGACTACGCCTACATCAACGCGCCCGACGACTGGCTCGCGCTGGTTCCGGCGACCCGCGAAGAAGTGGTCTTCGATGACTTCATGACCTGGGCACCGGCGGCGGCCGGGGCGTATCTCTTCCGCCTTACGGTCACCGACAGCGCCGGCAACCGGACCAGCCGTTATGCGTCGGGTGAGGTGTATATCGGCTCTCCCATCGTCCGGCTGGTCCAGAACCATCGGTCGATCTCGCCGAACGGGGATGGCGTCCAGGATTTCCTGCAGCTGGATTTCGAGGTGGTGCGCGCCACCGAGCAGCGCTTCCGCGTCGTCGACGAGGCGGCGCGAATCGTGTACGAACAGGACCGTGCCTACGGTGCCAACGAGCTGGGGCCGCAGACGTGGATCTGGGATGGGCGCGACAACGACGGGGCGCCGGTGCCGGAGGGGCGCTACCGGGTCGAGCTGTCGTCCGGCTTTGCGGTCCCGGTCCTGCTGGACATCACGCCGCCGTCCATCACGGGCGAGCTTGAGGATACGTATCCCCCGGTGGCAGGCGTTTTCTGGGCGTGCGCGGAGGACCACTACGGCAATTCGCGCAGTATCGCGCCGACGCTGAAGTCCCAGCGACAGTTTCTCGGTAGTTCGGTTTGGGCAGATTACGGGAACGGGAGAACCGGCTGTTTCGGTTCGAAGAATCGCTGGTTTCCGCTTGTGTCCAGGTTGGAACACCGGTACCGCATCGTTGCCGTGGACAGCGCGGGAAATGAGGCAATTCACGAGTTTCCTGCCCCGAGCCCGCTGTTTTCCCTCTCAGGAGCCGAGTTCCCGGGCTATGAGGGAAGTTATTGGCAATCCCCACCTTTCCAAAGCGCGTATGCAACCGGCATTCCGGAGCACTATCACTTCAGTCCACCGCATAGCAGTGGGCGAAGAACCCTAGTCGCACCGAGATCGGATGTCCCCGTGTTCCTGGCTGCCGATCCGGGTTCAGCCGATGGCGAGGTGCTGGTGGACCTCGCCGTTCTTCCTCCGAGCAACGATGAAGATGAGGAGGAAGAGGGCCGGGGCGGGGAAGATGAGCTGGATTGGCGTACGATCCACCATTTCACGCCCGCGCAGAGCGAAGGGCCGCTTTACCGGACTTCCGTCGACCTGACGCAATACCACAATCAGAAGATTGCGATGCGCCTGCGCAGGCATTCGGGTAGTGGCGTGACGGAGTCCAATGCGTTTGTTTTCGACGTCGGAGGGGTCGGCGAAGGCTGTGTGGATCCCCTGCTCAGATCGTTTTCGGTTTTTGCGAATCTGGTCACTCCCCATCAGGATCCGCATATCCAGTTGCTGGATGGTTCCAATCAGATTCTCCGACCGAAAGATACTGATGGCCGAGACTATCCCGTTGTCTACGGCTTCGAGATTCCGGAAGGCATTCAACTTCCCGCGTATGCCATTTTCCGGCTTGTCGACGGAGCCGAGCGGGAGTGGAGTTCTCAAATCGACCTGGCCTTTTGCGAGAAGGGCGATGACCCACTGCCGAAACTGGACCTGAAAGTCGGGGTTCTCGCGGTGGAAGCGTGCGATGCGACCCCCGCCGGTCTGATGCGCCTGTCTTCCGATATCGTGAGCAGAGGTCCGGATTTACAGTTTGCTCTCCTGCTCGATGACCCCCGATTCGGCCCTGTCACCCTGGCAGAAGGCATGGGCCGGGATTTTCCGGAAACTGGGGTCGTGGTGCCGACCCGGGACCTGCCGGAAGGCGAAGTCGCGGTACGGCTGCGCTATGCCAATGCGGCGGGAAATGAAGCAGAAACGCTGGCGCTGTTTCCGGTGGACCACAGCCCGCCGTATGCGCAAATCCTTCGACCAGGCCCGGGGGACAGGGTCTGCACCAATCCGACAGGCGGGAGCATTTCGCTTCGTATGGATGTTGCCACGGGCTCGAAACTGCAGTGGCTCGTGGAAGCTGCAAGCGGAGACGGTTTGCCGCTCCTCTACGAAAACGTGTGCGGCTCCGGAGATGGGTGTGATCGAGAAGCTTGGGACGGCCGCTATATAGCGCCGGAGAAGTATTCGATGTCCGAAGAGGTGGCGACCGACTCCCTCCTGAAAATCATGGATCCCGGGTTTCGGGACGAGAATTTTGGAATGGTGCCGCCCGACGGGCCTGTATCGCTCCGGCTGCGGTCGATCGACTGGTCCGGTGCGCAGGCGTGCTCGACGGTCCAGGTTCGCGTGGATGCCGGTGCCCAGCTGTTCGAGCGCCGGACTCCGACACCCGTTTTTGGCCCGGCTCCCCTGACCCGGGTGATGCTGTCTTCCCACCCGGCCGCGCAGCACACGTCGGCGCAGTGGTTCCTGGGCACCAAGGAACCGCTGCGCGTGACCGGTGAGATCTATCGCACCGAAGGTCGCGAAAGGTCCTACGGGATTGTCGGAAGCCCCCTGACGCGCTTCTTTGACGAGCCGGCCGTCATCGGGAATTTTGCCCCCGCGTGGAGTGCGGTGGGCGGCGGACTGGAGGATGGTACCTACGGGGTGGTGTTCCGCGGGGAGGACGACTGCGGTCACGTACGAACGCTTCGTTACCTCATGACCATCGACAGCGTTTCTCCGGAGCTCGACTTGGTCAGTCCTGCCGCAGGCGCGCAGCTGCGCGTCGGGGTGGTCGAATTCATTGCGTCGATACGGGATGCTTATCCGGACGACTACGAGCTGGCCGTGGGTCCCGGTGCTTCCGGACCGTGGGAGACGCTGTTCTCCGGCTCGGGTCGCGTCCAGGATCCGACGGTCCTGTACCAGTGGCCGACCTACGGCGCAACCGGGCAGTTCTTCGTGAAAGTGGGGGCCCGCGACGCCGCGGGCAACCGCAGCGAAACCATCCGCCCGTTCGTTCTCCTCGAACGGCCGGTGGTCATCGATGCGGCCAGAACCGTCCCGACGCTGTTTTCGCCCAATGCCGACGGGGTGCTGGATGCCAGCGAAGTGGAAGTCACGCTGCGACGTCCCGCATTGCTGGACATTTCGGTGTCCGGCGCCGGGCCGGGCGGGACGCGGGTCCTGACGGCGGGCGTTTCGGCCGTGCCCGGGGTTTTCCGGGTTCCTTGGGATGGAGCGCTTCCGGATGGCATTGCGAGGGACGGAGACTATCGCGTCCTCATCAAGGCCAAGGACGCCGAGCTTGCGGGAGTGGAAGATGAGCTTGAGCTGACGGTAGCGGTGGATGCGACGTATCCCGCCATCTCGGCGATTCAGCCCGAGGGTGCGTTTGCCAAGTGCGATGCCGCGGCGACGTTCGAGGTCGCCGATGCACATCTGGTCGATTACGACGCTGTTCTGCTTGGGCTGCAGGGCAACCTCGCCGCCAGCGCGCACGGGCAGCAGGAAGGCGCGGTGGAAGTTGCGAGCTTCGATTTCCTGCCGGAAGGACCGTACCGGCTCGAGATCCATGCGCTGGATGCGGCGGGGAATCGGAGTCTGGAAACGCGGGATTTCACGCTGGACTGTACGCCGCCGGAAGTGGCCCTGATCGATCCGGAAGAGAGCGCACTCGTGATCGGCGGCACCGGGCGGGAAGTCGAAGTCGTCGGCAGCGCAACGGACGAGAACTTCGGCAGCTGGCGTCTGGAAGCGATCCGGGCATCGGATCCCGCGAGCCCGATGCTGCTGGCCGAGGGCACTGAGGCCGCGGTGGGGGCGTTGCTGCACGCGTGGAAAACCGCAGTCCCGGATGGCGACTATCGGCTCCGGCTGACGGCAGTCGACCGCGCCGGAAACGAAGCGGTTGCCGAGGTGGCGGTGACCGTGGACGGGACCCCGCCGGAAGCCAAGATCCAGTCGCCGCCGGATGGCGCCCTGGTGTCGAGGATCGTCCTCGAGGGAATCGCCACCGACGCCCACTTCTCCCGGTACCGGATCGACGTAGCAACACCAGTGAATGCGGCCGCTGGCGCCTGGTCCACCGCGTTCGTCGGCGAGGCGCCGGTGCAGGACGGGCGGCTGGCCGAGTTCGAGCTCGCGGTCCAGGGCGCGATGCGGATCCGCCTCGTGGTTACGGACGCCGTGGGCCTGGAGTCGAGCGACGAGATCGGCCTGACGCTCGACACGATCCCACCGCCGAATCCGGTGGGACTGGTGGCAAGCGTCGAGGCCAGCTACAACGTGCGGCTCAACTGGCAGGGCGGGGAGGCTCCGGATCTGGCCGGATACCATGTGTATCGAGACGGCGCCCGCCTGACCGGTGCCCCGCTGCCGACGCGCATGATGCTCGATGTCGATGTGCCCGAAGGCACGTGGAAGTACTTCGTGACGGCGGTCGACGAGGCGGGCAACGAGAGTGCGCCCAGCAACATCGCGACGGCCCGCATCGACCGCACCCCGCCGGAGGTCGAGATTGCGCGCCCCGGCAACGGCGAGCGGATTCGCGGACTGGTGGAGGTTGTCGGAACCGCGTACAGCGAGGACGACTTCGACTGGTTCGAACTTTTGCTGGTCGACTCGGATACCGGCGCGATCGACCAGTTGCACCGGGGCGGGGCACCGGTCCGCAACGGTTTGCTGCACCGCTGGGATACGCGCGCCTTCCCCGAAGACGCCGTCCTGCGGCTGCGCCTGGTGGGGGCGGACCGCTCCGGGAACACGGCACATGACGAGGTCGAGGTCGTCGTCGACAATCTGCCGCCGGCGGCGCCGACCGGGCTGGTCGCAACGCTGCGGTCGCCGGATGTCCAGGTGGACTGGAATCCCAATACCGAGCCGGATCTTTTGGGGTATCTGCTGTACCGCAACGGAAGCCTGGTCGACTTCAGCGGAAGCCTGCCTGCGGACCTGCGCCCATATTCCATTCCCGAAAATGCGTATCTGGACCAGCGGCCCCCCGACGGGGAACTGGTATACCGCGTCTACGCGATCGACCTGGCGGGCAACATCAGCCTGCCTTCCGATCCGGCCAGCGTGGTCCGCGACGAGAACCCGCCGCACGTGGAAATCGTGCGTCCGCAGGAGGGCCTGGTGTTCGATGCCGCCATCGAAGTGGCGGCCGACAGTCCCGAACGCGATATCGCGGAGGTCCGGTTTGCCTGGCGTGCGCTGGGCGACAGCGCGTGGAATCCCCTGGGCTCGCCGCTGACCGAGCGGCCCTGGCGGACGACGTTCGATCCGGAAGGCCTGGAGTACGGGCCGTACGAGCTGACGGCGGTCGCCACCGACGAAGGCGGCCTGGTCGACCCGCAGCCGCAGGTCGTCCAGGTCGAATACGCCGACCTTACGCCGCCCGCACCGCCGACCGGCCTCGTCGCGCGCGCCGATGGCGACGAGGTGACGGCGCAGTGGGATGCCAACACCGAGGACGATCTGTCCGGCTATCTGGTCGAGCGACTGGAGCCGGATGGAACCTGGACCGCGCTGAATGCGGATCCGATCGCCGACCTGGCCCTCGTCGACCCGGATCGGGAAGTCGGTGCGTACGTCTATCGCGTCTTCGCGCAGGACACCTACGGAAACGTTTCCGAGCCCTCGGAGGAAAGTACGGCGCACGTGTTCGTTCCGCAGATCAGGCCGGCGCCCTACACTCCGACTTCGGAGGGGCAGACTGCCCTGAAGGGAACCGGCGGCAGCCGGGGCGGCGAGGCCCAGCTGCGGATCGAATCCCCGGGCGGGGTCCGCGAACTGGAGCCCGGTGCTGTGGGCGCGTTCGCGCCGTTCACGTTCGAGGGCCTGGCCCTTGACCCGGGCCCGAACGAGATCGCACTTCGCGTGCTTGATGCGGAGGGCAACCGTAGCCTGCCGGCCGTGACCTGGCTGACGCGTGGACTCGTTCCCGAACCTCCCGCGCAGCTGGACGGAAGCGTTGCCGGCGGGGCGGTGGCACTGACCTGGAGCCCGAGTGCCAGTGCCGACGTTGCCGGCTATCGCGTCTATCGCGATGGCCTGGCGCTGCAGGACGATGTTGCGCTGTCGCAGGATGTGATTGCCACCAGCCTGGGCGATCCGGTCCCAGAGGTGACGGACGACGATCCGTCCACTACCTGGGACCTGCAGGCGGATGTGCTCGATGACCGCCTCGACGGTCGGCTCGAGCTTGAGTGGGCGGTTCCCGCTTTGGTGGGAGTGGTCCGGATCCAGTGGCGCGATGACCAGAGCAGCGCGCGCGACTTTGATCTGGAGGGCTGGTTCGATGGTCGCTGGAACCGCATCGCGTCGGTGCGAAACGGCGCGGGATCGCTGTCGCTCATCCGCCTGTCCGACGCGTATCCGACCGACCGGCTCCGGCTGCGCCTGCTGCGCACCCAGAGCTACGGTGGCGAAGTCGCGCTGGCCGAGATTTCCCTGTGCGAGCGCGCGTTCGCCGCAGGCGAGTCCGCGGCCGACGCGCCGCCCCAGGGGCGCCATGAATATGCCGTCGCGGCGCTGAGCACGCTCGGGTTCGAGGGCGCGCGATCGGCCGCCTGGATTGCCGAAATCGGCGACGCGCAGGCACCCGATCCGGTGGTGCTGAGCGGTACCCTCGAAAACGGCGACGGCGTGCTGGAATGGACCGAGTCTACCGCCGCGGACCTGTCGCACTACGAGCTGGTGCGCGGCGACGCCACGGTCGCGCAGGTCGAGGCCGGGCAGCCGCGCGCCTTCCGGGATGCGTCGCTGCCCAACGGCACCCATCGCTACGTCGTGTACGCGGTGGACCAGGTAGGCAACCGCAGCGATCCGTCCAACGCCGTCGAGCTGGTTTTCTCGCGCGAGGGTCCGGGCAAGCCGACGATCCTGCGCGCAAGCCCGCGGCCGGAACAGCCTGCGCTGGAAGTCGAATGGGTGGCCGGGGCCGGTCCGGTACCCGTTTCCTACCGCCTGTTCTACAGCCACGAGGAAGCCGGGACGTCCGATTCGTACCGGCAGCTGGCCGAAGTGCCGGTGACGACCTTCGTGCATACCGGCCTGACGTTCGGCGAGCGAATCTACTACCGGGTCCAGGCCGTCGACGGACGCGGGAACCTCAGCGAGCTGAGCGATCCGGTATCGGGCCTGGTGGCCGACATCAGCACGCCGTCCGCGCCGCGCCTGACCTGGCCGACCGTGCCGGGTCGGCCGGTGACGCTGTCGACCCGCGCCTACGACGTCTGCGGCATTGCCGAGCCGGGCACGACGGTCCGGATCTCGATCAACGGTGCGGAAGCGGCCTCGGGGGTGCCGGTCACGCCGTCCGACGGGGTTCGGACGGTCAACAACGCCTACGGCCACGTCTACGATTGGGCACTGACGCCGGACGGGCGCTCGCTGCTGGCCAGCAACTATGGCCTGGGCCAGGTGTATTCGGTCGACACGGGCGAGGTGACGCAGTCGGGCGCGATGTTCCATGGCCAGTACCTGAGCGTCGATCGCGCGGGCGCGAAGCTCTACAGCCATACGGACGGCAGCATCATGTCCTGGTCGTTCGACGGCCGCTGGACGCCGAACGAACTGTGGCCCGACTTCTGGAGCGTCACCGCGTTCGCGGTCGCTCCGGGCGAAGCGACGATCCTGGCGAAGGGCTACCTGGGGTGGGCCGAGGAGCTCTGGCTGAAGCGTCGCGACAGCGGAGAGATCCTGCAGGTTGGCGATGACGGCTACTCGATCGGAGACTTCCTGTTCACGCCCGACGGGCAAAAGGCCTGGATCGCGCGCAGCGACTCGCTGCAGCTTCTCGACGTCGCCACGGGCACGGCGTCCTCCGTGATCGAAGACGTGGAGTTGGGCCGGAACATCGATGTCTCGGGCAGTGGGGAAGTGCTGTACGTCGCCGCAGACGGCGTGCAGGCGACGGTGGAGGTGCGCGCACGCACGCCCGACGGGGTCGACCGGCTGATCGCCCAGCGCATGGAACCCGTTCATGACGTTGCCTGGTCACCCGATGCACAGAGCGTCGCGCTGCTGCTGGAGGACCGCGTCGAAATCGTCGGCGCGGCGGACGGCGGCCTGGAGGGGGTCATCCGGCATCCGGACTTCTACTTCGGCGGCTACGACCGGATGCGCTGGGCCGGGTCCTGGCACCTGCTGGTGTATTCGCCCGACTCCTGGGAGCGTGCCTACCTGATCGATCCCGCCGGCCGCTTCTGCGCCCGCAATCTGGAGGCGGCCGAGGGGCTCAACGTCGTCGACGCGGTGGCCGAACGGCCCAGCGGCGTGCGCAGCCAGCGCTCGCTGCCCATCGAGCTGAACGTGGATCGGAGTGCGGGCCTGCCCGACCTGAGGATCCTCTCCGAGGACATCCGCTTCGTGCCCGCCGCGGGGGAGCCGGGGCAGTCGTATGGCGCCATCGTCACGGTGCGCAGCCGTTTCCCGGAGGGCACTTCCCATCAGGGCGTCGCCGGCCGCGCAACGCTGATCGCGCCCGACGGCAGCTACCGCGGACTCCCCGAGTTCGCGCAGCTGGGGAACTTCGACGATTCCACGCCGCTGCGCGCCTTCAGCCTGGCGCTGGGTACGCTGGACCAGGCCGGCGACTACCTGCTGCAGATCGAACTGGATCCGTCCGACGCGGTCGCGGAGTCCGATGAGACCAACAACGTCGCGATGGCGAGGCTGCACCTGGCCTCGGCCGGAAGCGCGCGCCTCCAGCTGAGTGCCGACACCCCGACCCTCGCGCCGGGAGCCGCGTTCGGCGGATACGTGACGGTCACCGGATCCACCGGTTTCAGCGGCCAGGTGCGGCTGGACGTTCTGGACCAGGAAGGGGCGCCGGTTTTCACCGTCCTCCAGGAAGCGGCAGGGCCGCTGCAGTTCGCGGTGCCGTGGTCGCGACGCTGGGAATGGCTGCCCGAATCGGACCTGTTTGCCGACACCTACCTGCTTCAGGCGAAGCTGTTTGACGCGGCTGGGACCCTGATCGACACCCGCTCGCTGTCACTGCAGATCCAGGCGCTCAGCGACCTGCGCCTGCACCTGCAGCCGGCGACTGCAACGGGGATCGTGGGGGATCTGATCCCGGTCCAGTTCGGACTCGACTACCTGGCCGGCAACCAGGTTCTCGCAGACGGAACGCTGCACCTGCTCGCGATCGATGCGATCGGCGCGGAGACGTCCCTGTGGCAGGGAGCCACCGGCGTGCTGATGCCCGGCTACACGCTGCGCCGCAGCGTGTCCTGGAATACGGCGGCGGTGGCGCCGGGAGCGGCCCGGCTGCGCCTGCGCTTCCACTCCGTAAAGCTGGAGCGTGCCGTCGAGCGCGAGGTCGTGCTGGTTCCGGTACCGCCCGTGGCAAGACTGGCCGGTACGCTGGCCCTGGTGCCCGGATCGCGCATGGTGCTCGGCGAACGCACGCCGCGGCTCGACTATCGCGTGCAAAGCGTCGGTGAACTCGCGATTCCCGGCGTTCACGCGCGCGTGGTTCTGCGCGAAGAAGGGGGCGACGACGTCCTCCTGAGCGGCCAGGTGCAGGGCGCGCTGGCGCCCGGGCAGACGCTTCAGGGAGAACTGGCGCTTGATCCCCTGCCTCAGCGGCCGCAGGCGTACTTCGCGGTGCTCGAAGCCCACATGGGCGACGGGGCGTGGCAGGTGCTCGCCCAGCTGGGCTTTGCCGCGGTCGACGCAGTCGCGCCGAGGATCACCGTCCTGTCGCCCGATCCTGCGGTTCCCCACCGATCCCCGGCGCTCCTGGCCGCGGACATCGTGGACGAGCACTCGCGCGTCGCATCCGCGGCCTACCGGATCGACGGAAGCGCCTGGCGGCCGCTGGGCGTGCAGGGGAACCGCTACGAGGCGGTGATGGACGGGCTCGCCGACGGCGAGCACGAGGCCGTGATCCGCGCGGAAGACACCTGGGGCAATGAGCGCATCGGGGAGCCGTTCCGTTTCGTGGCCGACAGCACTCCGCCGCTGATCATCATCGAGGGCGTCAGTGACGGACAGGTCAGCAGCCAGCCGCTGTTCCCGCGCGTCTCGGTGATCGATGCCCATCCCGATCGCCTGTCGGTCTGGCTCGATGGCGTGCCCTTCACGTCGGGCGACGAGGTTTCCTCCGACGGCGTGCATACGCTCACCGCCATCGCCGTGGATGCGGCCGGGAACCGTTCCGATGCCGAGCTGACTTTCACGCTCGATACCGGGCTGCTTCCCGTGGAGATCATCGATCCTCCCGATGGCACGAGCGTGTTTGACGCGAGCATCCCGGTGCGAGTGGAGACCGAGCCCCATGCGACGGTCATCCTGAGGGTTGGTGGAGGACAGTCCAGCCGTGATGCGGATGCCGACGGCATCGCGTTCTTCGGCGCCGTGCCGCTGGTGCCGGGCAGCAACCTGGTGTCGGCCATTGCGCGCGATGCGGCCGGAAACCTTTCGGCACCCGATGAGATCACGGTGTACCGGCTCAACCTCGTCGGCGAACTGAATGGCAGCGTGCTGCCTGCTGTCAGCGAGGTCGCTCGGGGAACGGATCTGGAAGCCATGGTTACGATCGCCAACGAGACGGCGCTGGACTACGACGCGCTTCCCCTGCGGGTTCGCGCACTGGGTGCGTCCGGTACGCTGGATACCCACGCGGTCGATGTCGCCATCGCGTCGGGCGCCAGCGTTTCGTATCCGATCGCGTTCCCGACCGACGGTTGGGCGCTCGGCGGGGTCACGCTGGAACTGGCGGCTCTCCTGGAGGGCGACTGGCAGGTGCTGGGCACCGGCACGGTGACGCTGGTCGATCGCGATAGGCCCTCGCTGACGCCGCTGGCACCGGAGGACGGATCCCTGTCGCGCAATCCGGTCCAGCTGCGGGCGCTCGCCGAGGACGATGAGGCTGTAGCTGGTGTTTTCGCCCGCATCGACGCCGGTGCGTGGATGAGCCTCGCCGGAATTGCGGGAAATCAGTGGCTGGGCGAGGCGTCTCCGGCGGACGGGCCCCATCAGGTTGTCTTCCGGGCGGCGGACGGATCGGGCAACGAGACGATATCCGCACCCATCGGATTCACCGTCGATACCACCCCGCCACAGATCGTGATCACGGGCGTAGCGGATGGCGGTCTGTATGGCAGCGCGGTGCAGATCCAGGTCAGCGTACTTGACGCCAACCCGGGAACGCTCACGGTCACACTCAACGGTGCCCCCTATGCCAACGGCACGCCCGTGGATGCGACGGGCACCTACGTGCTCCATGCCGAGGCGCAGGACGCGGTGGGCCTGGTGTCCAAGCGCACGCTGGGTTTCGAGCTGGATCTGGACGCGCCGTTTATTCACATCGACACGCCGGTCGATGGAGTCATCCTGCTTACGCCGACCACCGCAGTGGGTGGAAGCACGCGGCCGCATGCCAGCGTTACCGTCTCGGGAGAGACTTCCACCCACTCCGTGACGGCCGATGCCGACGGCCACTACGGCGTCGATGCGGTGGAACTGGTGGACGGCCCCAACGTGCTGCGCGCGGTGGCCGTCGACCGGCTCGGGCGGACCAGCCCCGAGGCCGCCGTCACCGTCTACCGGAGCGATGGCAGCCTCGGCCTGGAAGGGCAGCTGTCCGCCACGCCGGCCTTGCTGCCTGCCGATGCGACGCTGGACCTAGCCTATCGCGTCGATGAGCGGCTCGGACTGGAGCGCGTGGGCGTTCCGCTGCGCCTGCGGGTCCTGCGCGCCGGTGGTGCCGCTGGCGTGTTCGAGCGGATCACGGTGGAGGGCATCCCCGCCTCTGGCCATGTGGCGGGGATCGCGGAGGCGTCGGCCCTCGGATGGAGTCTGGGATCGTATGCCGCCGAGCTCTCGGTCGAACTCGAAGGCAGCTGGCACGCGCTGGCAACGGCCGGGTTCGAGATCGTCGATGTCCTGCCGCCGCAGGTGGCCTTCGTCGCTCCGGCGATCGACAGCTACCACGCGACCTCCGTCGCGGTGGCGGTCGCGGCCAGCGATGTCCACTCGGCGGTGGCCTCGGTCGAAGTGCGCGTCGGCACCGGCGCCTGGGTCGCCCTGGCCCCGTCGCAGCCCGATCAGCCCTGGACCGGCGTCCTGGCCAGTCCGGGTGACGGGCCGGCGATCCTGCAGGCTCGCGCCCGGGATACGGCCGGAAACGTCTCTCCCGCCGTTGAAAGGGCCGTCGTCTTCGATGCCACCCCGCCGGTCATCACCATCGCGGGCGTGACCGATGGGGAGCTGCGCAATACGCCGGCGACACCCTCCGTATCGGTCGAGGACGCCTCGCCCGTGGACCTGACGGTGACGATGAACGGCGCACCCTGGGTTTCGGGTACGACCGTTTCGGCCGACGGGGTGTATCTGCTGCACGCGAGCGCCCTGGACGCCGCCGGGAACACGGCGGAAGCCTCCGTCCAGTTCGAGATCGATGCCACGCCTCCGGCGGTCGTGCTGATCTCGCCGGAGGACGGAGCCGTTCTGCGCGGTCCCACCGTCGACGTGACGGGTGCCACGGAGCCGCATGCGACCGTGGAACTGATCGCGGGTGGAACGGGGTACGGCGCGCAGGCCGACGCCGGCGGCGCATTCGTCGTGCCGCGCGTTGCCCTTGCCCTTGGCGACAACGAGATAGCGGCTCGCGCCACCGACGCCGCGGGGAACACGGGTGACTACGTCCGCATCACGGTGGAGCGGCGGGGCAAGACCATGCTGCGGGGTGATCTGGAGGCTCCTTCCAGCCATGATCGGTCGCAGCCGCTGCCCGTTTCCGTGCGCCTGCACAATGAAACCGACGAGCCCATCGAGCGGCTGCCGGTGCGCGTGACGGCCAGGCTGTCCGATGGCAGAGAGGTCGATCTCGACCTGCGGCAGGTGGACATCCTTCCGCGGTCCGACAGCGCGTACGAGCTCGGCGTGCCGACGCACGCGTGGCCCCCGGGCAATGCCCTGCTGCAGCTCCTGGCGAATTCCGACCCCGACAGGCCGGATGCGCAGGTGCTGTTGGCCACCGCCCAGGTGACGATCACCGGCGGGGCGCAGTCCCAGGTCAGGCTGATTCCCGCAGACGACGCGCGGTGGATGGTCCTGATCGCGCTGCTGCTGGCGGTATCGGCGATGCGCAGCGTCGGCCGCAGGGAGCGCTGCTCATGAGGACCTTGGTAGGAAGGCGAGGCGGTCAGGGCGCTGCATGCCCGCATCCGGCCGATCGCGGAGAGAGAACCGTGCGACAAGACGATGCCGATTTCCGACACCCGCCCCTTCGATCCGTGATGTCTCGAAGGATGCTTTCGGCCGTGCTGGGAGTGGCGACCGCCTGTACGGTGGTGCTTCCCGCGCATGCGGGCAGTCCGGCCGGACCGACCATCGTGGAGGCGCTTCTGGCCGGGCGCGACACTTCCGCGGAGGCGGCGCAGGCGAGGGCGGACGGTTCGGCGGTGAACAGAGGCGGGAACAGGGAGGGAGCTTCTGCCCTGTCCCGGTTCCGGAACGACGCGGACGCGCTGCAGGCCCAGCTTGCCGCCAAGACCCCCGACGATGGCGATGCGCTGCCGCAATTGCTGGAAAGACTGGAGGCGGCCGTGCTCCTGGTCGAGGCGGAATTCGACCATAACGGGAAGCGGTCCATGCCCGCGGGAGACGGGGATTTCCTGCGCGAGCGAGTCGCGCAGGCGCGCGCGCGCTGGAATTCGCGCATCGATCCGCTGCTGTCCGCGATCCGTGCCGCCGTACGGACGCCTGGCAACGCCAGGCTGCGCGAAGAAGCGCTCCAGGCACTGGCCTCCGCCAATCCGCAGCCCGCGCAGCGCACGTTCGGCGCGGAAACGCTGCCTGTTCACCGCCCCCGGTTGAGCCCGCGCGCGCCGCTCCTGCAGCCCAACGTCACTCCTTCCTACGCCACTGCCTCCCTCGTGCAGGCGTTGCCAGAGGATCTGGACGGCAACCCCGACGCTCCGCTGACGGCGGCTGTTCGCGAACAGGCAGCCCTCCTGAACAACGACTACACGGCCATTTTCGACTATGTGCGCAGCCAGGTCCGTACCGAATGGCGCGCGGGCGCTGCCCAGCACGTGGACGAGACCATGCGGCGCGGTGCCGGAAGCGATGCGGAGCAGGCCAGTCTTTTGATTGCGCTGCTTCGCGCCAGCCGCGCCCCCGCACGCTACGTCACCGGCGTGGTTGATCTGCCGGTGACGGATCTCGCCGTGCAGATTGGTGTGCCGCAGACCCAGGTAGGGGCTGCGCTGGCGGCGGCAGGGATTGCGCACGCGCCGGTGATCTCCGGCGGCCGCATTACCGGGTTCCGCATCGAACACGTCTGGGTTTCGGCCCGCGTGCCGTTCGGCAACTACCGCGGCAGCGTCGCAGATACCGAGGAGCCGACCTGGATTCCTCTCATGCCGGCGCTCAAGCCTGCCATGTTCGACCCAGGCACCCCTCTGGCCTCGGTCATGCCGCTGGAGGCATCCGCCTTCGTTGCCGACTACCTTTCCGCCTTGCAGGACGGCCTGCCTTGGGAAACATTGCGCCAGAGATTTGCCGCCGCATTGGCTGCGCAACAGCCGCCACAGGTGCTCGGCGACCTGTCGGGGACGCACGAAATCGATGCGGCCCCGCTGGGTGTGTTGCCGGCCAGCACGCCTTATCCGGTGGTTGCGGTGAACCTGGAACTGCACGAACTGCTCGATGAGCAGCGCCAGTGGCTCACCGTACGCGTGCGCGATGGCGATGCCGGCAACGGGGATGTGCTGCTGGAACAGCGTCTGGCGCTGTCACATACGCCATCGCATCGAATCGCGCTTGCCTATCTCCCGGCGACGGTCGAAGACCAGCACCTGGCCAACCGTCGCGGTGGCCTGGGTGGTTTTCCCTACTACCTGGTCCGGCTGCGCCCGACGCTCAGCGTCGGAGGCCGTCCCGTCGGCGCCGGCACCGGCATCGTCGAGGCCGGCCAGGTCAATCGACTGGAACTTCTTGTCACAGCACCTGGTGGCGAGCTGGCGGTATCGCAAACCTTGCTGGCCGGCACGTTGGCCGTAGCGGCGGTCGACCCATCAGGAAGTCCCGCTGTGGATACCGAGCCCGATGCGGCGGACAGTGATCTGGTCGCCAGCCGCCTGCTTGGAGCATTTGCGCAACGCTACCTGCGGGAATGGGCCCGTGCCGACAGCGAAAGCGCTGGCGTGGTCGGCGTGCGCCTGTTGCATCCGCTGCCGTCCGTGGTCCTGGCATTGCCGCAATACCGCGCGGAAGCCGCGCTCGGGCTGGTGGACCATTTCACCCTGGATGGCGTCGCCCTTGATGCCGCCGCGCATCCGGTCGAACCGATCTCGCTGCGTGGCTCGGCTGCCGACGAGAGTGACTGGCTGCGCCTGAGCGCCCTGCAGGGCAGCGCCCTGGAAGCACAGCTGTACGAACAGCTGTGGGCCGTGGATGCGCTGTCCGCCGATCGCGCGCTGCAGCTTGCCTCCGAGCGCGGTATTCCGATTTTGAACCTGTCGCCAGGAAGCGGCGTGGGCGCGCCTGGCGCGCACCCGCCGTCCGTGCGCGCGCAGGTCGGAGCGTGGCTCGCGCGAGGTTACGCCGTCGATATCCCGCGTGACCCCCTGACCCAGGGCGCCTGGACAGGTTCTACCTGGCGCGTGCACTCGGAACAGGGAGACGCGGGCTATTTCCTCTCTGGCGGTTATGCCGGTGGCGTGACGGTGATTCCGCCCGGGCTGTGGTACTTCCGGGATCTGGCCCAGGCGCTGGCCGACCCCTACGCACCCGAACCCAACAACGATCCCCTTGCGGGATTCCTGGTCCAGATCGATACGCAGGCGCAGTACCAGATCGTACCGGCCAACCAATGGGCGCCACTTCCTCTGCAGGCCTACGTCACCGATAAAAATGGTCTGCCGGTGCAGGGTGCCTCCGTCACCTTCGGTATCCGTCACGGTGGCGCCATGCTGCGCTCCCCTCCGGACGAGGGCGCGCTGGTCACGGCGCTCACCGATCATCGTGGCCTTGCGCAGGTGGATCTGCGCGCTCCCCAATCCGGCGTCGGGCTGGATGGCGGATACGTGCTGCTGGAAGGCGACGTCAACTATCGCCATGCGTATTCAACGACCGTCGATCTGTCCGTCGCCACCCGCGAAGGTCCGCTGACGCCCGGCACGCCGTATGTGAGCTACATGGTCGCGGGCGAGCCGGTGCGGATCTCCATCGAGTCGCGCGTTGGCAGCGGCCTTATCGCAACGCCCGGGCTGGGGTTCGCGGGTTATCGCGTACACGCCTACGACGCGTACGACAATGAAGCCTCCAACGTCGCGGTCAGCTTCAGCGTCAGCGACAGCTACGTGGGTCCGACGTGCGAAGGTGATTTCAACCTGCCGGGCAGCGGTGTCTTCCTGCCGGCGCAGTGTCCATCGAATCTGGTGTCGTATGCCGGGCTGGCGTGTACGGGCCTGCAAACCCAGGGATTGACCAGCTATTGGGGCCTGGACGTCAACGTGGTGCCCAGCAGCGTGTATCTCACGCAGACCACGTTGTTGGCTACATCCACGGCTGGTCAGCAGAGCTGGGTCTTGACCACCAGCGGCTACCTGTCCGTTTACCATGATGATGACACCGGCATCGATTACTGCTCCACCGATACCGTTGGGACAATCCTGCAATGGATCATCGATGGGCGGTACGACATCGGTCGACTGGGCGAGCGCCTGCCGTACCCGCGTCGCCTCCAGTTCGCCATTTCCGAAGGTGGCCACGGGCAGCCGGGCGCGGTCTGGCAGCAGGTCGATCCGCTCAATGCATCGGTTTCCGTCAGCGGTGGCTCGGCTTCATCCCTGCGCGTGATGGGTACGGGAGACCGGGAGTACGACCTGATTGCCGGCAGTGCCCCGACGCGGATGGGTGGATCCATCAACGCGGTGCTGCCTGCTTCTCTGGCATCCATCGCGATAAACGACAGCCTGGCCCCGGCCTGGGCCCTGCATTTGCCCATGCCGTTGCTCGAACCCGCCTCGGTTGAGCTGGACGCCTTCCAGCGCAGTACCCATCCGATTCGGCTGACGGCGCCGATCCTTCCGCAGGAATACGTTTCTTCCGGCATCACGCTGGAGATCGTGGATGGCGATGGCGTGTCGGCGGGTGGCTGCCACGTGGCCGACGCGCCCGCTGGTGCAGCCTGCATCCTTGAGCGGGGTTTGCGCTTCGAGCCGAACCGTACCTATTTCGCCCGCTACGTCGTCAATCCGATGTTCACCCACGCGGCGACATCGGATACGGCTCCCGTACCGCTTGGTCGCTCGATCATCGCCGGATTCGGCGGGTACGACTCGCCCGAGCCTCCACCGGATCTCAATGCTTTCGTTGCGCGCCAGTACCCTGCCTTGATCGAGCTGCAAAGCGAGATAGACACCCAGACGGGATATCTGTGCGCAGCCTCCACCCGCTTCGTCTATGCGGTCGGGATGCCGGCCACCATCGATATCGTCTTTTATGCGCTTGACGAAGACGGTGAACGTGACGATATCGCGTGGCATGCCGTGCAGGCCGAGGCGCGCGACGAGGGCGTCTACACCTTCGACCTGACCCTGGACGAACTGGATTTTGGCGTCTATGACATCGAAATTCACGCCGTCGCCGGTTCCACTGAAGAACGGCATGCAGGCCGCTTCATCCACCGTGAGCGTCGCCGCGGCTCGCTCCCGCTGGCACACCCCTTCGTCAAGGGCGTGGATCTGTACGATGGCCACGCGGTGGTCTCGGTGGAAGACGCGTCGATCGGCGGTCGCGGCCCGGGCCTGCGCTTCACCCGCACCTACGCGTCGCATTCCGGCGATGACCGCACCGCGCTGGGTCGCGGCTGGAGCTCGGACATCGATTCGCAGGTGGTGCGCGACAGCTGCGGAACGCACACCGTGACCGGCGGTGCCGGGCAGGGCCAGCGCTACTTCCCTGCCGGCCAGGATGCCGACGGCAACACCCGCTTCACGCCGATGAACGGCTTCCACGGCGCCCTCGTGGGTTTGGTGGGCGGTGGCTTCGACTTCTTCGCCAAGGACGGAACCCGCTACCACTACGCCGAACCGGGCTTGGGCGGCCCGCGCCTGAGCTACATCGAAGACCCCAACGGCAATCGCGTCACCTATGAATACGCGGCACAGGCGG
>CAUJIN010000050.1 GCA_963205495.1 Pseudomonadota bacterium | reverse complement strand
GAGGTCTTGGAGGCGACTTCCTTCACCATCTGCGCGCCCATGTTCTCGAACTTGTCGGCCAGCTCGATCTCCTTGGCGACGGACACGCCGTCCTTGGTGATCGTGGGGGCACCGAAGCTCTTGTCGAGCACGACGTTGCGGCCCTTCGGACCGAGGGTTGCCTTGACGGCATTGGCGAGCACGTTCACGCCGCGCACCATGCGCGAGCGGGCGTCTTCACCGAAACGACTGTCTTTTGCAGCCATGGGTATAACTCCGTGATTCGTGAATTCGTGATTCGTGATTCGAAAAAGCGGGGGTGCGTGGTCCGGATGGGGCGGGTTCGGAAGCGGGATCGCTTCGACGAATCACCAATCACCCATCACGAATCACGCATCGGCATCAGCCGATGATCGCGAACAGGTCGTCTTCGCGCACCACGAGGTATTCGGTGCCGTCGACCTTGACCTCGGTGCCCGAGTACTTGCCGAACAGGACCTTGTCGCCGGCCTTGACCTGAAGCTTGCGCACGGTGCCGTTGTCGAGCGGCTTGCCTTCGCCCACGGCGATGACTTCGCCGCGGATCGGCTTCTCGGTGGCGCTGTCGGGGATCACGATGCCGCCGGCGGAGACCTTCTCTTCTTCCAGGCGCTTGATGATCACGCGGTCGTGGAGCGGGGTGAGTTTCATGACAACCTCTTTGTAAGTGACTGATTGATGGAATACACCGGCGCATTGTCAGCACTCGCAGGTGATGAGTGCCAATTCTAGCCGAAACAAAAACCGCCGAGGAAGCGGATGACAGGCAGATGGGGGCGCGCACCGCCAGTTCAAGGGCCGGCGCGGGCATACTGTGCCGATGCACCCGCGCTCACCCTCCTGTCATCCCGGACTGTTGCTGATGCTGCTGGCCTTCGTCCTGTCCGGCGGCGTTCTGGCGCGCCCGGCAACGATGGTTCCCTCGCACGCGCCGGTGCTGACCCGGTTCACCACGGCGCAGGGGCTGCCGCTGGACGGCGTGAACGACGTGGCGCAAACACGCGACGGCTACCTGTGGGTTGCCACCTTCGGCGGGCTGGCGCGCTTCGACGGCTTGCGATTCACCCTGTTCCCCGCCGCCTAGCCTCTGCCGTCGCCGTCCGGTGGTGCCGCACCGGCCCAGGGGCCACCCAGCAATCGCACCACGGTACTGCTCGAGGACTCGCGCGGAAGGCTCTGGATCGGCACCGAGGACAGCGGCATCGGAATCCTGTCCAAAGGTCGATTCCTGCACCTGGACGCCTGCCGGCGGGCGTGCCAGGTCAACCAGCTCGTCGAACACGGCGATCGCATGTGGGCTGCCACGGACATGGGGCTGTGGCAGGTGGACACAAGCTCATTCGAAAGCCGCCTCGTGGGCAGCGAATCCGCGACGCTGACCGCGCTGGCCATCGACGCGCGGGGCTCGGTCTGGGCCGCTGCGGAAAGCTGGCTGGCTCGGGCGGACGACGGGCGCTACGAGTGGGCCGAACAGCCGCCGGAGCTCAGGGACATCAATCAGGTGTCCGTGGAGGGAGATGAACTGCTCATCGCCTCGGGCGTCGACCTGTTCGGCTATCGCCTCGACACGGCCACCTGGCGCCGCTGGAACATCGGGCCGGTCCAGCGCCTCAGCCCGATCGCCGACGGGCACTCGCTGGCCAGCCTGCGCGATGGCCGGATACTCCAACTCTCCCGCGCCGAAGATCCCGCACTGGTGACGAACCTGGAGCTGATGCGCCCGTTCAATATCCTGCGCGATCGCGATGCAAGCCTCTGGATCACCACCGCAGCCGAAGGACTGTTCCGGCTGCGCCAGCCGTGGATCGGCACCCTCAACGACCCGGAATGGCGCATGGCCGCACCGGGGCGGGCGATCGTGCCCGACGGAAACGGCGGCTACTGGTTCGCCTTCAACTGCGACGGGCTGCGGCACTGGCGCGCCGATGGCACGCTGGAAGACTGGAGCGATCAACTTTCGCCCAACTGGCACTGCGTGGAAACCCTGCACCTCGGCCCCCGGGGAACGCTTTGGCTGGGCAGCTCCGGCGGCGGCGTGATGCGCATGGATGCGGCCACCGGCGCAATGCCGCGAGAGATCGATCGCTGGCGCGGACAACTGCCCGTCCACGCCATCCACGAGAATTCCGACGGCAGCCTCCTGGTGGCGGTGCGGAGGGAAACCCATCGCCTCGCGTTCCGCGCGGATGGTTCGGCCAATGACACCACCCTTCCGGCGCTGGATGGCCTGATCGTGCGGCAGATCGTGCCCTCGCGGCGCGGCGGGCTGTGGTTCGTCGGCGACCACGGCGCGCTGCGGATCAAGGACGAGGTGGTGCAGGAGCGCTGGACGCAGGAGCAGGGGCTTTCCAGCCGCTTTGCGCGGGCGCTGCATGAATCCGCGGACGGCACCCTCTGGATCGGTACCTATGGCGGCGGGCTCAACCGCATCCGCATCCGCCTCTCCGGCCTGAGCGAAGCGTGGACCGCTGCGGACGGCAGCCGCAGCATTGTCTATCCGAACCTGCCCTGGGGCGATTATCTCTTTCAGGTGCAGGCGCGGCGCGAGGGCGAAGGCTGGCCCGAACAGTGGGCAGATCTGCCGATTTCTCATCCGGCACCGTGGTACCAGCGGCCCTGGATCTGGCTGGTTTCGACCCTGCTCGCGCTGGTGCTGCTGCTCGATACCGGCCGGCAGCGCGCGCGACGCAGGCTCGGCCGGGTGAGCAGGCTTCAGGGACGCAGCGGCGCCAGGCGCGCCTCCAGGCGCTGCAGCCAGATCGCTGCACGAGTGCCGCGCCAGGCCATGCCCATCAGCACGCCGGCGGCATTGGCGGCCCCATCCAGGAGGTCGGCGCTGCGCGCCTCGGGCACCAGAGCGCCCTGCGCCCATTCCAGCACCCCGCCCAGGGCGATCAGGCCCAGCGCGGCGAGCATCTGGCCGCGAGCCGAGGAAAAAAGCTGAATCGCCGAGAACGAGAGCGAAAAATAGGCGGTGAAATGCAGCAGCTTGTCCGACCCTTGCGGAAACTCCAGCGCGCTCTGCGGAGGAGTCGCCAGCGACAGTGCGACCACCGCGAAGATCGCGGCGCCCCACAGTCCCAGCCACAGGCGCGGCCAGCGCAGCGGGCGCATCACAGCCGCCAGCGCAGGTCGCCGCGGGAAAAGGCGTGTCCCAGGCACACCCCGCGTTCGAAGCCCATCACCTGGAAGGCCTCGCCCATCGCCCCCGGCAGGGTGAGCTGCTTGGCCTGCTGGGAAAGGGCGTAGCGGCTCGCCTCGTCGGGAGCCAGGTCGTGCAGGCGCTGGAAGCATTCGGCCAGTCCGTTGCCCAGCAGGAAGCCGGCCTGCGTGCTGTAACCGGCCAGCTCGAAGCCCGCGCCCACGCCGGCCTCGGCCAGCGCGGTGAAATCCACCGAGGCGGTCAGGTCGGCCAGCCCGGTCCACAGGAAGGGATCCTCGATCAGGCGCTGGCGGTAGAAACCGCGCAGCGTGCCCTGCGATCGCTCGGGCGCGTAGTAGTCGCGCCGCGGCTGCCCGTAGTCGGCAAACAGCATCGCGCCTTCGCGCAGCAGCCCGCCCACCGCCTGGATCCAGTACGGCAGCTGCGGCAGCACCTCCGAGCGCAGGCCATCGGGCAACGGCGCGCCCAGATAGCGTTCGATATGGCGCACCGCCGCGTCGAGGAAGGCGTCGGCCGGCTGGTCCACGCGCAGGAAGTTGCCGCCGCCATCGCGCGCGACGAACTCCTCGAACAGCGCCCCTCCGCGCACCGCAAAGCGCGTCGCCGGCAGGGCGTCGAGCACCTCGTTGGCGAACAGCACCCCGCGCCAGTCCTCCTGCGGCGGGCCGTCGAGCCAGGCCACGCGCTCGAACAGGGCCGCCGGCAGCATCGCCTCCAGCCGCTCGCGCTGGCGGCCACGCAGATCGGCGGAAGGCTCCAGGATCGCGTAGCGCGCCGGCAGCGCATCCAGCAGCGCCAGATGCACCAGCGCATCCTGAGCGAACGCGCCGCTGCCGCCGCCCAGCTCCAGGAACTGCGCGCCCGGCATCGCGCCCAGCAGCGGCGCCACCGCCTCGGCCACGCACTGCGCGAACAGCGGCCCCAGCTCCGGCGCGGTGACGAAATCGCCGGCGCGACCGAACTTCTGCGCACCGGCGCTGTAGTAGCCCAGACCGGGCGCGTACAGCGCCAGCTCCATGTAGCGCGAAAACGGGATCGCGCCGCCCTCGGCCCGGATCGTCTCGGCGATCCGGGCAACCAGTTCGGCGCTGTGCGCGCGGGCGGCTTCGTCGGGTTCGGGCAGGTCGATGGGCACGCGATGGCTCCGTCCGGTGGGCCGCACATGGTACGCCGCCGGCCGCGACCGTGGCCCGGCGTGACCTGCGCAATGGATTCGCAGGCCGGGAAAAGGATAAGGTGGCGCCATGAGCACGCCCCGCCCCGTCGCCCTCGTCACAGGCAGCGCCCGCCGCATCGGTGCCGCCATCGCCACGGCTCTGCACGGGGCCGGCTACGACCTCGCCCTGCACTTCCACCGCAGCGCGCAGGAAGCCTCGGCGCTGCAGGATGCGCTGGAAACACGGCGCCGGCACAGCACCGCGCTGCTGCAGGCCGACCTCTCCGACATCGCGCGCCTGCCCTCGCTGGTGGAGCGCACCGTGGTGCGCTTCGGCCGCATCGATGCGCTGGTCAACAACGCCTCGGCGTTCTTTCCCACGCCCGTGGGTGAAACCACCGAGGCGATGTGGGATGCGCTGATGGGCGCCAACGCCAAGGCGCCGTTCTTCCTGTCGCAGGCCGCCGCCTTCCACCTGCGCCAGTCGCACGGCGCGATCCTGAATCTTTCGGACATCTACGCCGAGCGCCCCTGCGAGCGCCACGCGGTCTACAGCATGAGCAAGGCGGCGCTGTCGATGATGACTCTCGCGCTGGCGCGCGAACTGGCGCCCGAGGTCCGCGTCAACGCCATCGCACCCGGCGCGATCCTCTGGCCAGAATCAGACGCAAGCCACGCCGCGCGTCAGGCCCTGCTCGACCGCACCGCACTCGGCCGCACCGGCACCCCCGCCGAGATCGCCGAAGCCGCGATCTTCCTGCTCGACTCCGCCGGATACACCACCGGCCAGGTGCTGCGCGTGGACGGCGGGCGCTGGCTGTCGATCTGAAGGTTCAGTCCTCGAAACCGTCCCGGAACACCTGCGAATCGCCGAATTCGTAGGCGCCGATGTCGATCGCTCCCGCCTGCGCACGCGGTGCGCGGCCGACCGGATGGACGTATTCGTACAGCGGCTGGAGCGACTCTCCCGCGCCGCTTCCGGGCGCCACGCCGGCATCGATCACCGCGCCGGCGGTGGGCAGCAGACGGTAGTCGTACAGCGACGGATCCACGAACAGCGCGGCGCTGCCGGCGTGATTGTGGTCGAGCACGGTGCCGGCGTGCGAGGTCACCGTGCCGGCGCCGTGGAAGAGGTTGTTGCGTGCCAGCGGCGCCTGCGTGGTGCCGGGATGGATGCTCAGGAAGGTGCCTGCGCTGCGCTGGTTGACGAAGGTGTTGTTGACCACGAACAGCCGGTGGTCGGTGTTGGCTCCCGCGCCCTCGCTGAGATAGTCGAGCATCGTCCCGTTCTGGCTGGTGGATGGCTGCTGGATCAGGTTGCCGATCACGAAGACCAGTCCCCCGTTGGGGAAGGACAGCTCGTAGCTGGCGCTGGCGCCGGTTTCTCCGGTGAGCCGGCTGTAGAGGATGTCGTTGCGGACCGCACGCGACTTCAGCAAGTGGCCGACCACGGCGTGGTGCGACCAGCTGTGCCGGAACACCAGCCGCCCGATGCGGCCGATGTAGAGGTTGTGGGTATAGCCGTCGCCCGCGCCGTTGTTGGCGAATTCGCTGTATTCGATGGCGATCGTGCTGGCGGCATTGGCACTGGTGAGAATGCCGTTCTCGTTGTGGTGGAAGTAGACGTGCCGCAGGGTGAGGTTGGTGCCCTCCTGGCGGATCGCCGCACCGTTGCCGTCGGGCACGCTGCAACCGGACATCTCCACGTTCTCGATCGTGGTGTCGTTGCCCGCGATCACCCAGATCGCCTTGCCCTGGGCGTGCTGGCCGGCGGCCCGGATGTGCGGGCGGCCGTTGACCCCGCGCAGGGTCAGGCCGTTCTTCGTCCAGGTGCAGACGTCACCGTCGTAATTCCCGGCCGCATCGACCTCGATGGTGTCGCCGTGGCCGGCGGCCGCGATGGCGGCGCAGGGCTTGGCGTAGGGCCGCCCCGGGCCGACCTGCAGCGTGGCCGCGCGCGCCGCCGGCGCAACGGCAATCGCCAGCGCAAGAACCGATCCAGCGTATCGAAGGTTCATAGTGCGATTCCTTTGCGATCCATGTGGAAATACCGCGCCGACTGCGCCCCGACTGGCGCGAAGGTCACAGCGTCAGGCCCTCGCCAGCCGGCCGCGGGCGATAGTCGGGATGCGCCCTCCACAGCGCCACAAGCGATTCTCCGGAAACCGGATCGACGAACTCCGGCGCCAGCAGCGCGAGCGGTTCGAGCACGAAGGCGTGCTTCAGCTCCGGGCGCGGCAGCCTCGGCCCTTCCGTACCGTCGCACACCAGGCTGCCGTAGAACACCAGATCGATGTCCAGGGTGCGCGAGGAAAATCGCGGCACGTCGCGACGCCGACCGTGGGCATCCTCCAGCGCGTGGAACATGTCGTGGAGCCGGGCGGGTGCCAGATCGGTAGCGAACGCCGCGGCGGCGTTGAGGAAATCCGGCCCTTCGAACCCCACCGCGCGATAGCGCAGCACCGGCGAAAAGGCCGCATCGGCGAACGCCTCGCGCAGCGCGCGCGCGGCGCTGCGAAGGTTCGCTTCGGGGTCGAGGTTGCTGCCGAGGCTCAGCAGGGCCAGGGCCATGATTGCTCCGTAACGTGGCGCTGCGCGGGAGGCTGCAAATGGTAGCCGGGACCGGGCCGGGCGTTGCGCTCCGCGACCCGCGTCCGCGCGGGTGGTTTTCCTATCCCGCAGCAATGCCGATTCGCAGGTGCCATTGCGCGCCGCGCCGATGGGTCGCCTTCAGCGCGATCGACACACTGTCTCCACCGGCCGGGATGACCCCGACGGACCTTTCCAACCTACGGAGATACGCCATGAACCGCTTCGCCCTCGTCCTCAAGTCCCTGCTCCTGTCCCTCGCGCTGAGCGCCTCGGCCCTCGCCGCCGGCGGCGTGAACATCAACACCGCCGATGCCAACGCGCTGGATACGGCCCTCGTCGGAGTCGGCCCGGCCAAGGCGCAGGCCATCGTCGAGTACCGCCAGGCCAACGGTCCGTTCAAGAGCGCCGACCAGCTCGCGCAGGTCAAGGGCATCGGCCCGGCCACGGTGGAAAAGAACCGCGACCGCATCGAAGTCGGCGGTGCCGCGCCGGCGAAGTGAACCCGCACATGGCCCAAGTCCTGCAACCTGGGCGTTGCGGGACTTGGGCGTGCGGCGGCACGCGCTAGGCGTTCGCCTGCCGCAAGCGGGCCACGCCTTCGCGCAAATCCTGCCCGCTCGGGGTCTGGAACACGCCCAGGCCGAACTCGGGCAGCACCGCGAGCAGATGGTCGAAGATGTCCGACTGCACGCCCTCGTAGACCGTCCAGCGGGTGTCGACGCTGAAGCAGTAGATTTCCAGCGGCAGGCCGGTGGCTCCGGGCTGGAGCTGACGCACCATGACGGTCATCTCCGGGTGTACCCCGGGGTGGGCATGAAGGTACTGCTCGACATAGGCGCGAAAGGTGCCGAGATTGGTCAGGCGGCGGCGGTTGAGCACGTCGCGCTCGCCCCACTCGCCCAGCGTGCGGTTCCAGTCAGCCAGCTCGTGCGCCTTGTTTTCCAGGTAGTCGTCGAGCAGGCGAAGACGCCGCAGGCGGACGGCCTGCTCGTCGCACAGGAACCGCACCGAAGTCTGGTCCAGATACAGCGCGCGCTTGATGCGCCGCCCGCCCGACTCCTGCATCCCGCGCCAGTTCTTGAACGATTCCGACAGGAATCGCTTGATCGGGATCGCGGTGATGGTCTTGTCGAAGTTCTGCACCTTGACCGTGTGCAGGTTGATGTCGATCACATCGCCATCGGCATGGGCCGAGGGCATCTCGATCCAGTCGCCCAGGCGAATCATGTCGTTGGAGCTGACCGTGACGCCGGCCACCATCGACAGCAGGGTGTCCTGGAAGACCAGGATCAGCACCGCCATGATCGCGCCCATGCCCGAGAGCAGGACCAGCGGCGAGCGGTCGATCAGCACCGCGATCATCAGCACCGCTGCCACGCAGAAGGCGATGATCTTGACCAACTGGAGGTAGCTCTTGACCGGCCGGGTGGTTGCCAGACCGCGGCGCTCGTGAAGGCTGTTGGCCAGGTCCAGCGCCTTGCCTATCGCCAGCGCCACCGTGAGCACGATGAAGGCAGCGCCGAATTTGCGCACCAGCGCGACGATGTTTTCCGGCAGGCCGGGAATCACCACCACCCCGGCCATCAGCACCAGCGCCGGTACCACGTTGGACAGGCGAGAGATGACGCCGAGCTGGTAGCGCGGATCGTTCTTCGCTCCACCGCTGCGCAGCAGACCGGGCAGCGCGCTGCGCAAGGCGCGCAACAGGACTTTCCTGGTGATGAAGTTGGCCAGCCAGGCCGCCGCACACAGCAGCGCGACGACCAGCACGACGTAGGTCTTCGGATGCGGTGCCAGCGCCTCCTGCAGCGGCGCGATCCAGCCGATCACGCCCGCGCCTCCCGCCATCGTTCGATCCGCACGCCGACCGCGCGCGCGCCGCGCACCGCGCCCGGCTTGCTGAGTTTGAGCCGCACCCGGCTGACCGGAAACTCGGAAAGCACCAGCTCGGCCACGCGTTCGGCCAGGGTTTCCACCAGCCCGAAGCTGCTGGCCCCGACGTAGGCCATCACCCGCTTGGAAACGGCCTTGTAATCCAGCGTGTGGGCGATGTCGTCGCTCGCCGCCGGCACGCGGTTGTCGAAATCCATCTCGATGTCGAACCACAGCGGCTGGCGGATGCGGCGCTCCCAGTCGTAGATGCCGATCAGCGCCTCGATTTCGAGCTGTTCGATGAAAACCGTGTCCAAGATTGCTTCCTCGCCTGTCCGAACTTCGCGCGGCACGAGCCTATCGGGGCCGCGCCGCGAATGCCATTCGGCGGGCCTACTTGTCCACCGGAAGGACGCGGCGCAGCCAGTCGCGCAGCATGCGCTTCTCGTAACGCAGCGGATCGCCGTCGAGCAGCCCGGAGCCGGTCAGGAAATTCAGGTCGCGCAGCGTGCCCTCGCCTTCGCGCAGCACCTCCCCGTCCGCACCGACGAACTCCCAGGCAAGGTCGATGCGCGGCGGATAGAGGTCCTTCACCACGCGCACATCCTGCAGGCTGCCCATGCGCCCCGGCTCGTAGTCGCCGGCCAGATCCACATCCTTCAGCACGATGCGCAGGGTTTCGCCGGCCGGCACTCGCGGCGCGGCCTGATCCGCCAGCCAGGAAGCCAGCGCGTGGAGCTGCTGTTCGGTGGTGCGACGGGCGGGGCCGCGCAGGCGCCTGACCTCGGTCATCTGGTCGAGCGCGCCCAGCTCGACGCTGGCCGGCGCGGCCTGCGCGCCGGTCGCCGCTTCCTGCGCCCGCGCGGCGGGCGGGATCGCAAACGCCAGCAGCAGCGCCCCGGCGAGAATCCACGGCCCTCGATTCATGTTCATCCTCAGCTCTCCTTGTCCGATGAGGCGGAAATCCGATCTGCGCGAATGCCGCTTCAGACGGCGCGCAGCACCTCGCCGCGCCGCCACGCGACAAGGTTCTCGATGGTCTGGTCGAGCAGCCGCTGGCGCGCCTGGCGGCTGGCCCAGGCGTTGTGCGGCGTGACGATCAGGTTGGGAATGTCCGGCGCGAGCAGCGCGTGGCCTGCGCGCGGCGGCTCCACGTCCAGTCCGTCGAGCGCCGCGCCGGCAAGGCGCCCTGCGCGCAGCGCCTCGATCAGCGCGCCGGCTTCGACCAGCCCGGCGCGCGAACAGTTCACCAGGAACGCGCCGGGCTTCATGAGCGCCAGCGCGGCGGCGTCGATCAGGCCGCGCGTGGACTCGGTCAGCGGGCAGTGCAGGCTGATGGCATCGGCCACGGCGAGGAAATCGCGCCAGGGCAGGGCGCCGGCGCGCGCGGGGCGCCCGGGAATCTGCGCGAACACCACGTCCATGCCGAAGGCGCGCGCCAGCCGCGCCACTTCCGAACCGATCGCGCCCTGCCCGACCACGCCCAGGGTGCGTCCGCCCAGCTCCAGGATCGGGAGATCCATCAGGCAGAACCCCTCGGCGCGCTGCCAGTCGCCGGCGCGCACCTTGTCGCGGTAGTCGAGAAAGTGCGTGTGCAGGGCCAGGAGCAGCATCAGAGTGTGCTGGGCGACCGCGCCGGTACCGTAGTCGCGCCCGTTGCAGACGAGCACTCCTCGCATCGCCGCGGCGGTGAGGTCGATGTTGTTGACCCCGGTGGCCGTGACCAGCACCAGCTCCAGTGCCGGCAGCGCGGCGAAGGCGGCCTCGTCGATCGGAGCCTTGTTGCAGATCGCGACGTTGGCGTGCGCCAGCCGCGCCACCACCTCCTCGGCGCGGCTGGCCGGGTGGGCGCGGAAGACGTCGGACGCCGCGGCCAGCGGCGCCAGATCGAGGTCTGCGCCCAGCGAAGCTGTGTCCAGGAACACCGCGCGCGCGGCGCGCATCGTCGTCGCAGGGTCGCTCATGGCGATGGGGTTCCGGGCAAAAACATGGCGCAAGCCTACACCGCGCCGCCCCAATCCCGGATCAACGAACAGGCGGCACGTCGCGGCGGCGGTTCAGCGCTCCAGCAGTGGCGGCAGCGGGCAGTGCAACACCGCGCAAAGGGTGCGCAGCAGTTCGGCCTCGGCCACGCAGACGGCGCCATCGTGCCCGATGGTGGCCACCAGCCCTTCGACCAGCAGCGCCTTGCCGCGCAGCTCGACCTGATCGAGCAGGCCCAGCGCGCCTTCCAGCGCCGCGACGAAATCCGGTGGCGGCGCGTAGCGCGCGGTCACGCCCGGAAGCGCGATGGCCATGCCTGCGAGGAAGGCGCGCTTGGCTTCCAGCGCGCTCGCGTGGCCCTGCTGGGCCACGACCGCCAGCAGGGCTTCGATCTCGGCCTGCTGCGTCACCAGCTTGCGGCGTCCCGCAGAAGCATGGCGCGAAGGGTCGAGCGATTCGACCACCTGGCATCGCAACAGGCGCCCGAGGCAGTATTCCGACAGCGAAACGCGGCCATCCAGCCCGATCAGCTTCTCGCAGCAGGCCAGGAAGCGCGCCAGCTCGGGGCGCGGGCGCCGGCGCAGCATCGGAAAGGCCAACGAAGCCAGCGGCAGGCGCAGCATCGGGTGCAGCGAGGAAACTTCGGGGTACAGCGCATGCGCCCGCTGCGCGGTCGGCGTGTCCAGGCCCTGCGCCACCTCGGCCAGCTGGCGCTGGCGCAGGTCGGCGTCGGCATCCAGCAGCAGCGCCAGCACCAGCGGCACGGCGCCATCCTGCCGCCCTGCCAGATCGCGCAGATCGTCGGGAATCGCGCCCGAAATCGCCTCGGCGCGGCGAAAATCGTCCGAGCCGGGCGCTCCCACTTGCGCTGCGACCGCTGCCGGCCGAACCGCAACCTGCGACGCCCCGTCGGGCAGGGATGCGATCGAGGCAAGGCGCGAACCGTCTGGGGCGAAGCCGAGCGCGAGGTCTTCCTCCGCGGCGCTGGGCGGCGCCAGCATCCAGCGCGCCCGCTGGGTTTCGAATTCCCTGGGGTCGAACGAAGGATCGATCGCGCGGATCCGCTCCAGGATCGGCGGATGGGTGGCGAACCAGGAAGAAAAGCCCAAGCCTTCGCCAAACAGCATGTGGCTGACTTCCTCGGTACCGGCGCTGCCCAGGCGCGAGCCGTCGGTGAGGCCGGCGATCTTCTTCAGCGCGCCGGCCAGGCCGCTGGTCTGGCGGGTGAACTGCACTGCCGAGGCGTCGGCCAGGGTTTCGCGCGAACGCGACACGCCGGCCTTGATCAGGCGCCCGAAGAACAGGCCGACGTAGCCGGCCAGCGCCAGCGCCGCGCCGATCATCAGCACCGCCGCCACCCCGCGCGAATCGCGCCCGCCGCGAACGTGCATCAGGATGCGCCGGCCGATGATGCTCACCACCATGATCCCGAACAGCACGCCCATCAGGCGGATGTTGAGCCGCATGTCGCCGTTGAGGATGTGGCTGAACTCGTGCGCGATCACGCCCTGCAATTCGTCGCGGTTGAGCCGATCCAGCGCGCCGCGCGTGACCGCGATGGCCGCATCGCTGGGCGCGTAGCCGGCGGCGAAAGCGTTGATGCCGGCCTCCTCTTCCATCACGAAG
>CAUJIN010000049.1 GCA_963205495.1 Pseudomonadota bacterium | reverse complement strand
CATGCCGGCCAAGCTGTCGAACGAGAAACTGGTTGAGCTGGACGCGGCCTTCGGATTCACCGCCTCGCAGAACGGGGAAATCCTGATGCGCTGGTTCCCGCTGACGGTGCGCAGCGGCTACTTCGAGGCGCGCCCGGCGATAGCCGAGTTCCTGCAGCGGGTGGGGCGGCGCAAGCTGATCCTGCCGATCTACTCGGCGCTGGTCGCCAGCCGCGAAGGGCGCGAGTTCGCCCAGCAGGTGTTCGAGCGCGCGCGGCCGGGTTACCACCCGATCACCACCGCTTCGGTCGAGGCCATTCTGGCCGACAGGAAGCGTTGATCGCCTCCGGCGTGGCGCGCGACGCGGATGGACAAGTCCTTCACGCTCGTGCTCGCGGGTCTGGCGCTTGGCGCGGCTGGGCTCTGGCTGACGCGACCGCAGCGGCTGGTGGGTTTCGAGTTCGCGCGCCAGCGCCGCCGCGCCGGCGCGCGGGTGGCTCGGGTGGCCTTGCCCGCGGGCGAGGTCGCCTATCTGCAAAGCGGCCGCGCGACCGGTACGCCGATCCTGCACGTCCACGGCTTCACCGGCATGAAGGAGAACTGGCTGCCGATGATGGCCGCGCTGGGGGCGGAACGGCGCCAGTACGCACCCGATCTTCCCGGCTGGGGCGAGAGCGAGCGCCGCGAAGGCGAGGATCCCGGCTACGCCGCGCAGGCCGACCGATTGGCCGCCTTCATCGACACGGTGATCGGTGAACCGGTGGATATGGTGGGCCACTCCATGGGCGGCGGCATCGCGGCCGTGCTGGCTGCGCGGCATCCGGACAAGGTGCGCCGGCTGGTGCTGATGAATGCGGCGGGCGTGCGCTTCGAGGACAACGCCTTCGGCCAGGCGGTGCTGGATGGAACCAATCCATTCGCGGTGGAGGATGTCGCCGGCTTGCGCCGCTACCTCGCGCTGGTGTTCGAGCGCCCGCCGTGGGTGCCGCGTACCGTGGCGCGCTGGCTGGTGAAGCGGCGCGTGGCCGATGCCGGATTCGAGCGCGACGTGCTGGCCAGCATCGGCCTGGGCGAGGGCGCCTTCCTTCCGCAGCGCGAGGCCGGCTCGATCCGCGCCCCGACCCTGCTGCTTTGGACTGCGGGCGATCGCATCGTCGATGCCAGCGCCGCCTCGATTTATGCTCAAATCCTTCCCGACAGCCGCACGGTGCTGCTGGATGGCACCTCGCACATGCCGATGATGGAACAGACAGCCGCCACGGCGGCAGCACTCCGGGAGTTCCTGCAATGAGCCGCAAAGCCCTCTTTTCCACCGCGTTGACCCTGGTCGTGGCGCTCGGCCTTGCCGCCTGCGACGGCGTTCCCACCGAGGCAGAGAAACAGTCCGTGCAGCAGGCTCGCGTCGAAGCGGCCGCGCAGAAGCAGCTGGAGAACTACCACCAGCTCAAGGCCACCGGGCGAGCGGATCTGGCGCTCAACATCGCCGACCACGTGCTCAAGAACTTCCCGCAGACCCGCGCCGCTGCCGAACTCAAGCCCGACGTGGAGGCGCTGCGCGCGCAGGTGGGCGAGGAGCGCAAGATGCAGCGCCTAAAGGGGCTGTGGGTTTACCACGACGAACATGACGCCGAGGCCGGCGGCCGCGTGCGCAGCGCCTATATCTTCGCCAAGGAGGCGCTGGGCCCGGCCAAGAACGGCGAGCCGGCACCGCGCGGCCGGCTGGTGCTGCGCCGCCACCCGCAGTGGGGCGACGACGTGTACCTGCTGTCCGAGCGCGGCCCCTTCACCTGCACTTCGCCCTGCCGGCTGGTGGTGCATTTCGATGGTGCCGCGCCGCGCGAGGTGGATGGCGAGATCCCCGAGACCGGCGAACACGCCATCTTCGTCAAGGATTTCCCGCATTTCGCCGCCAACCTGCCGGGTGCGCAGGTCGTCCGCATCGAGACCACGCTCAAGGAAGCCGGCCCGGTGACGATGGAGTTCGAGGTCGGCGGCTACGACCCGCAGACCATCGGGACGCGCTGAGCAACCGCCGCGCGCGGCGTTTGCTACACTCGCGCCATGGTCCAGGCGCGCCGCTCCAGCAAGAAGACCCGCGTCACCTCGCTCGACATCGCGCATCGTGCCGGGGTATCGCAGGCAACGGTGTCGCGCGTGCTGCGCGGCAGCCCGCTGGTCAACGCCGACACCCGCTGCCGCGTCGAGGAGGCGGTGCGCGAGCTCAACTACAAGGTCGATCGCCACGCCTCCAGCCTGCGCACCCAGCGTGCCGGCACCCTGGCGCTGCTGCTGTTCGAGGACCCGACCGCGGACGACTCGCACATCAATCCGTTCTTCCTCGCGATGCTGGGCTCGATCACGCGCGCCTGCGCCCGGCACGGGCACGATCTCCTGGTATCGTTCCAGCAGCTTTCCGACGACTGGCACGCCGACTACGACGACAGCATGAAGGCCGACGGGCTGATCCTGCTGGGCTATGGCGACTACCTGGCCTACGAGAGCACGCTGGCGCAGCTGGTCGCGCAGGGCACGCATTTCGTGCGCTGGGGACACGTCTGGCCCGACCAGCCCGGGGTGACGATCGGCTGCGACAACGCCAACGGCGGGCGGCTCGCCGGCCGCCACCTGCTGCAGCTGGGGCGGCGGCGCATCGCCTTCCTCGGGAACGCCAGCGACGGGTTCCCGGAGTTCCAGGCCCGCCACCGCGGCTGTGCGCAGGCGCTGGCGGAAGCGGGCCTCAGTCTGGCTGCCGAGCTTCAGGTGAATGCCGACAGCACCGAACAGGCCGGCTACGAGGCGGCGCGGGCGCTGCTGGCGCACGGGCGGTCGTTCGATGCGGTGTTCGCCGCCAGCGACCTGATCGCCATCGGGGCGATGCGCGCGCTGCAGGACGCCGGCCTGCGGGTGCCGGCGGATGTGGCGGTGGTCGGTTTCGACGGCACGCCGATGGCGCGCTTCTGCAATCCACCGCTCACCACCGTGGTGCAGGACACCACCACGGCGGGCGAGCTCCTGGTGCAGGCGCTGCTGGCGCAGGTGCGCGGCGAGGACGCCGTCAGCCTGATGCTGCAGCCGACCCTGGACGTGCGCGCCTCCAGCATTGCCTGAACCTGGATGTGGCAGCGGAGCAAGCTCCGCTCTACGGCAGCGACGAGATGGCTCTCGCAGAGCCGAGCTTGCCCGGCTGCGGATGCCTTATCGCTGCGGCCGCGCTCTCGCCATCGCCGCATCCAGCGTCGTGACGAGCGTCGGTTCGGTGACGGCGGCATCCAGCAGGTAGACCTGCACGCCATGTGCCGGAACGCTGGCTTCAAGCTTGCCGCCTGCAGCGACCTCGACCACGCCGCCATCCAGCGCCGAGGTCCAGCGCCCCGCCTGCAGCATCGAATCAACCGCGAAACGCGCCGCCGTATCGCCCTTGTTGAGCAGCACCAGCGCGATCTGATGTTCGCCCTGATGCTGGTAGACGCGATAGAACGCCGCGCGCGTGCCGTTGAGTTCGAGATTGACCTGCAGGCCGCGCTGCAGCGCTGGCGAAGCGGCGCGCGCCCGCGCGATGCGGATGAGCGCCGCGCGGATCGGACTGGTTCTGGCCGCTTCGATGCCCTCGACGCCGAAATAGTTGCGGTTGCCGCCGTGCTCCGGCCGCCCGCGCATGAAGCCCATTTCCGAGCCGTAATAGACCACCGGAATGCCGCGTGCGGTGAACAGCCAGTGATGCGCGTCGATGAAGCCGGCATCGCTGGCGTCCAGGCGCGGCATGTCGTGGTTGTCGTAGAAAGTGGCCAGGTCGTAGGGATTCGCATACGGCCCGTCGGTGAGGTACAGGGCCGGCGCGAGGCGCGCGAAGCCGGCCTGCGCGTGGCCGAAGGCCGCCTCCATCGCCTCTTTCATCGGGAAGTCCAGCACGCTGGTTTCACCCTGGCCGGGCAGGGTGTGGCGGGCGATGACTTCGGCGTCGTAGTTGAAGGCCTCGCCGAACATGAAGAAGCCTGGGCGTTTGGCGCGGATGCGCTGCGTGAACGCCTGCCAGAACGCATCCGGCATCCAGGCGATGGTGTCGATGCGGAAGGCGTCGGCACCCTGTTCGATCCAGCCGGAGTAGGCATCGACCAGGTAATCGAGCACGGCCGGGTTGTCCGGATCGAAATCGGAAAGCTGCGCCAGGTTTCCCTCCAGGAAACCCTCGCCTTCCACCGGGCCGCGCGCGCTGTAGAAACGGTGCAGCGGGTTGCCGGCGGGATCGAGCCGGGTCGGATCAAGGTTCTGGTGGTCGGCGAGCAGCGTGCCGTCGCGGTCGAAGATCTTTCCGAACTTGGGCTGGTCGTGCTCCATGCCCCAGGCCGGGGAGCCGTGGTTGCCCACGATATCCAGCACCAGCTTCATGCCGTGCGCGTGCAGGGCATCGGCCAACTCGCGAAAGCCCATGCCCGGGCTGGGCAGGTGCTCATCGAGCGTATTGAAGTCCACGCCCCAGTAGCCGTGGTAGCCGGTTTTGCCGCGGTCGGCGAGGCTTCCGCCGCAGGTCGGCGCGGTGCCGCCGCTGAAGGGCTCGTCCGGGTTGTCCACCACCGGCGTGATCCACACCGCGGTAAAGCCCATTTCGGCGATGTAGTCGAGATGGTCGGCCAGCCCGCGGAAATCCCCGCCCAGGTAGCCGATGTTGCCGGCCACGCCGCTGCAGGACACCAGCGGGATGTCGAAGGTGCCCTGATCGCGCTGGTCGTTGGCCGGATCGCCGTTGACGAAGCGGTCGGTCATCACGAAGTACACCGCTTCGCGTGCGAACGGCTCCAGGGTGCCGTAATACGACGCCACCGCCGCGGATGTCGCGGACGCATCGGGTGCCTGCGGGGCGCAGGCCGCCAGAGCCACGGCACAGGCCAATGCGGACAGGATGCGGGGAAAGTGGAACATCACGACCTCATTCGCGTGTGTCGGGCAGGCGCACCAGCAACACGCACAGGCCGGCCAGGATCAGGCTGATGCCGCCAGCCGCCAGTGCGTTGATCGGACTGCCGCCCAGGAAGTTTTTCAGCAGGAAGCCGAGCAGGCTGGCGGCCACCAGCTGCGGAATCACGATGAAGAAATTGAAGATGCCCATGTAGGTGCCCATCTTCACCGCCGGTACCGCATTGGCCAGCATGGCGTAGGGCAGGGACAGGATCGAGGCCCACGCGATGCCGACTCCGACCATCGACAGCAGCAGCCAGCGCGGATCCTCGATCCAGCCGATCGACAGGAGGCCCAGCCCGCCGAGCGCGGTGTTGACCAGATGGCTGCCGCACAGCCCGAGGTGACGCACCATCGCGGGAATGGCGATGGCGGCCAGCGCGGCGAAGCCGTTGTAGGCCGCGAACAGCACGCCGACCCAGTTGGCACCGCTGTTGTACGCCGCCGAGGCCGGATCGGTGCTGTTGAAGTGCACTTCGGTGACCGCCGCCGTGGTGTAGATCCACATCGCGAACAGCGCGAACCATGAAAAGAACTGCACCGGGGCGAGCTGTGCCATCGTCGGCGGCATGTCGCGCACGTCGTCCAGGATGCGGGTGAAGGCGTTGTCGCAGGAAAGACAAGTGCGAAGCAGGAAGGCCAGTCCAACTCCCGCCAGGAGGCCCGCAAGGATGTGGAGCGCCGGATCGAGGTCGCGCGTGGCCACGACGACGGCCAGCAGCACGCCGGCCAGCACGGCGGCAGCGGCGAGGCGGCGCACGAGGCCGGGATTGCCGGCGCGCCGCGGCGGCGCGGGCGAGGCGTCCCAGCGTGCCATTGCCTCGGGCGGGTACTCGCGCGTGCGCAGGACGGTCCAGCCGATCGCGCCCAGCAGCACCGCGCCGCCGGCGTAGAAGGCGTAGCGCACGGTGTCGGGAATCTGCCCTTCCGGCGCGGTGTTCGCCACGCCGGCCTTTTCCAGCAGGAAGGGCAGCAGGCTGGCCACGACCGAGCCCGTGCCGATGAAGAAACCTTGCATCGCAAAACCGGCCGGGCGCTGCGACGGCGGCAGCTGGTCGCCGACGAAGGCGCGAAACGGCTCCATCGAAATGTTGATCGATGCATCCAGCACCCACAGCATGCCGGCGGCGACCCAGAGCGCGGGGGCGTTGGGAAAGGCGAACAGCGCGAGCGAAGCCATCACCGCGCCGACGAGGAAGTAGGGTCGGCGTCGTCCCAGGCCGGTCCAGGTGCGGTCGGAGAGATAGCCGACGACCGGCTGCACCAGGAGGCCGGTCAGCGGTGCCGCCACCCACAACAGCGGGATGGCGTCCATGTCCGCGCCGAGCGTCTGGAAGATGCGGCTGACGTTGGCGTTCTGCAGGGCAAAGCCGAACTGGATGCCGAGGAAACCGAAGCACATGTTCCAGATCTGCCAGAACGACAGGCGCGGTCTTTCCGCCATGACGGATACGTTCATGCCTCCCTCTTCCCTTGTGCCGGTCTGTGCCGGATGCCTGACGACACCGTATAGCGCAGGTTGCGCCCATCGGCCCCTGTAAACGTATTCACCGCGCAGTGGTTCTCGCGGCGGGCGCGCAGGCGGCATAGTCGCCCACGACGACTGCGGGCGGGGGCGGAATGAGAGAACAGCATTGGTGGCGCGGCGCGGTGATCTACCAGATCTACCCGCGCAGCTTCCTCGATACCGATGGCAACGGCGTGGGCGATCTGCCCGGCATCCTTGCGCGCCTGGACTACGTGGCCGCGCTGGGCGTGGATGCGATCTGGATCGCGCCGTTTTTCACCTCGCCTATGGCCGACTTCGGCTACGACATCGCGGATTTCCGCGACGTCGATCCCCTGTTCGGCACGCTTGCCGACTTCGACCGCGTGCTGGAAAAGGCGCACGCGCTGGGGCTGAAGGTGATCATCGACCAGGTGCTCGGGCACTGCTCGATCGAGCACCCGTGGTTCCGCGAAAGCCGGCAGAGCCGCGACAACCCGAAGGCCGACTGGTTCGTCTGGGCCGACGCGAAGCCGGACGGCACGCCGCCCAACAACTGGCTTTCCATCTTCGGCGGCGTGGCCTGGACCTGGGAGCCGCGGCGCGGCCAGTACTACCTGCACAACTTCCTGTCATCGCAGCCCGAGCTCAACTTCCACAACCCGGACGTATACGCGGTGCAGCTGGACAACCTGAAGTTCTGGCTGGATCGCGGCGTCGACGGCTTCCGCCTGGACTCGATCAACTTCCCTTACCACGACGCGCTCTTGCGCGACAACCCGCCCAAGCCCGCCGAACTGCGCACCGGACGCGGGTTCAGCCCCGACAATCCCTACGCCTTCCAGTACCACATCTACAACAACACCCGGCCGGAAAACCTCGGCCTGCTGGAAGACGTGCGCGCCCTGCTCGACCGCTATCCGCAGGCCACCTCGCTGGGCGAGATTTCCTCGGAAGACTCGCTCGCCACCACGGCCGAATACGTCACCGATCAGCGGCTGCACATGGGCTACAGCTTCGAGCTCCTCACCGACGAGCGCAGTGCGGCCTATATCCGCCAGACGGTCGAGGCGCTGGAGGCGAAGATGCCCCGGGGCTGGCCGTGCTGGGCCATTTCCAACCACGACGTGCCGCGCGCGGTCACGCGCTGGCGCGGCGAAGCTGCGGACGACGACGCGCTGGCGCGCCAGCTGGTGGCCCTGGTGTGTTCGCTGCGCGGCTCGGTCTGCCTCTACCAGGGCGAGGAGCTGGGCCTGCCCGAGGCCGAAGTGCCGTTCGAGGCGCTGTGCGATCCCTACGGCAAGGCTTTCTGGCCCAACTTCAAGGGCCGCGACGGCTGCCGCACGCCGATGCCCTGGACGGCCGACGCCGATGCCGGCTTCAGCACGGTACCGCCCTGGCTGCCGGTGCCGCAGACGCACCGGCAGCGCAGCGTGGCGACGCAGGACCCCGATCCGGCGTCGGTGCTCAACGCCATCCGCGCCTTCCTGCGCTGGCGCAAGGCGCAGCCGGCGCTGGTGCACGGCTCGATCCGCTTCATTGATGTGCCCGAAGGCGTGCTCGCCTTCGAGCGCGAAGCCGCCGGCCAGCGCCTGCGGGTGGTCTTCAATCTATCGGATGCGGTGGTCGAATGGCGCGATTTCGGCGCAGCGGCGCTGCTGGATGTGCCGGGTCCCGCTCCGGGCGTCCTGGATGGCACCACGCTGGTCCTGCCGCGCCACGGCGCGGCGTTTGCGCTGGCGGGCTGAGGAGATGCGCGCGATGCGGATGGCGGCCTGGATCGCGTGGCTCCTCGTTCTGGCCGTGTCGGGCCATGCCCGGGCCGGCACGGTGGCGACGGTTGCCTCGCCGGACGGGCGCATCACGGTGAGTCTGGCGCTCGATGGCGACGGGCGGCCGAGCTATCGCGTGAAACACGACGGGCGCGCGCTGCTGGGCGACTCGCGCCTGGGTTTCATCTTCGCCAACGGCCGCCAGCTGCTGCGCCGCCTGCGGCTGGAGTCCGCATCGGAAAGCCACCACGA
This sequence comes from Pseudomonadota bacterium, assembly GCA_963205495.1. GTDB lineage: Bacteria > Pseudomonadota > Gammaproteobacteria > Xanthomonadales > Xanthomonadaceae > Denitratimonas. The sequence goes on along the minus strand of CAUJIN010000049.1, from coordinate 35,621 downwards.
CATCACCTGGGAACAGCCCTGGGGCGAGCGCCGCCTGGTGCGCGACCAGCACAACGAGCTGCGCGTGCGCCTGACCGAGGATGCGCCCGATCCGCGCCGCGTCGACCTCGTGTTCCGGGTGTTCGACGACGGCGTGGGCTTTCGCTACGAGCTGCCGGCGCAGCCGCACCTGACCGAGGCCCGCATCGTGCAGGAGCTGACCGGGTTCGCGCTCGCGCGCCCGGCGACGGCGTGGTGGATCCCGGCGCTGGAATGGAACCGCGAGGAATACTTGTACCGCCGCACCGCGCTGACGGAAGTCGGCATCGCGCAGACGCCGCTGACGCTGCGCACCGACGATGGCCTGCACCTGAGCATCCACGAAGCCGCGCTGGTCGACTACGCCGGCATGAACCTGATGCATGCCGGCAGCGGCGACCTGCGCGCGGCGCTCACGCCGGCCGCCGACGGCGCGCCGGTGGTGCGCGCCACGCCCTTCGCAACGCCGTGGCGCACGATCACCATCAGCCCGCGCGCCGGCGGGCTGGTCGAATCCAGCCTGATCCTCAACCTCAACGAACCCAATGCGATCGGCGACGTGAGCTGGTTCACGCCGGCCAAATACGTCGGGGTATGGTGGTCGCTGCATCTGGACACCGAGAGCTGGGCCACCGGCCCAAAGCACGGTGCCACGACCGGAAACACCAAGCGCTACATCGACTTCGCCGCCGCCAACGGCTTTCGCGGGGTGCTGGTCGAAGGCTGGAATCCGGGCTGGGACGGCGACTGGTTCGCCAACGGCTGGGGCTTCGACTTCACCCGCCCCACGCCCGACTTCGATCTGGAAGCACTGGCGCGCTACGCTGCCGGCAAGGGCGTGCACCTGGTCGGCCACCACGAAACCGGCTGCGCGGTCAGCCACTACGAGCGCCAGATGGACGCGGCGTTTGCGCTGTACGCGCGCCACGGCGTGGATGTGGTCAAGACCGGCTATGTCTGCGACGCCGGCCAGATCGAACGCCAGGATGAAACCGGTGTGCCGGTGCGGCGCGAGTGGCACGAAGGCCAGTGGATGAGCAACCACCACTTGCGCGTGGTGCAGGCGGCCGCGCGCCAGCGCATCGCGCTCAACCCGCACGAACCGATCAAGGACACCGGCCTGCGCCGTACCTGGCCCAACTGGGTTTCGCGCGAGGGCGCGCGCGGCATGGAGTACAACGCCTGGGCCAATCCGCCCAACCCGCCCGAGCACGAACCCACCCTGGTGTTCACCCGGATGCTGGCCGGACCGATGGATTACACGCCCGGCGTTCTCAGCCTGACCGGGCGCAACGGGCAGGAGATCCCCGGCACGCTGGCGCGCCAGCTGGCGCTTTACGTCGCGCTATACAGCCCGATCCAGATGGTGGCGGACCTGCCCCAACACTATGCGCAGCACGCCGAAGCCTTCGAGTTCATCCGCGAGGTCGCGGTCGACTGGGACGAAAGTCGCGTGCTGGCCGGCGAGGTGGGCGAGTACGTGGCGATCGCGCGCAAGCAGCGCGATGCCTCCGATTGGTTTCTGGGCGCGATCAACGACCGCAGCGCGCGGACCTTGGCATTGAAGCTGGATTTCCTCGAGTCCGGCGTGCGCTACCGCGCGCGAGTTTATCGCGACGGCAAGCGCGCCGGCTGGCGCGGTCCGGAACGCTTCCGCTTCGTGCGCGAGGAGAAGATCGTGACGCGCGATGACGTCATGACGCTGCGGCTGGCCGCAGGCGGCGGCGCGGCGGTGCGCTTTTCGCGCGAGCCGGAGTGATCGCGCGGGCCCGCGAGCAACGGTCCGCGGGCTTGGCCAAGGGTGCATGCGAATGCGCCGCGCGGGCGCGCGTGCGCGTGCGCAAACCGTTGCGGCGCGCCGCTCCGAAGGTTTTCGACCGGGCGCGGGATGAATACGTATGCAGCCCCTTTCGCTTGCCGGCGGCGTGCTTACCATCGTCACAGCCTTGCGAATTGGTCATCGGCACGTAACACGACGGGGCGGCCATGGATCGCCCGGGGATCGCAAAACCACTGGAGGGGATCATGCTGCAGATGAAGAGGAACCTGTTGAGCGTGGCGCTGGCCGCGGCGGTGCTGGGCATGTGCGTGCCGGTGCACGCCCAGGACGAGGCATCGTCCGGGCAGGAGGCCGCGAAGAACCGCAAGGGCGAGAACGCCAAGGAGCTCGACAAGGTCGTGGTGGTCGGTATCCGCGGCGGCATCGAGCGCGCCATCGACATCAAGAGGGAATCCACCTCCATCGTCGAGGCGATCTCGGCGGAGGACATCGGCAAGCTGCCGGACGTCTCCATCGCCGAGTCGATCGCGCGCCTGCCCGGACTGGCCGCGCAGCGCGTCGCCGGCCGCGCGCAGGTGATCAGCGTGCGCGGCCTGTCGCCGGACTTCGCCACGACCCTCCTCAACGGGCGCGAGCTGGTCAGCACCGGCGACAACCGCAGCGTCGAGTTCGACCAGTATCCCTCCGAGCTGATGGCCGGCGTCACGGTCTACAAGACGCCTGATGCCGCGCTGGTCGGGCAGGGCCTGTCGGGCACGATGGACATGCGCACCGTGCGGCCGCTGGATTACAGCGAGCCCGTCTTCGCGGTGAGCGGGCGCTGGCAGCGCAACTCGCTCGGCTCGGCCGCGAATGCCGACGGCAACGGAAACCGCTTCAACGCCAGCTACATCGGCCAGAACGCCGGCGGCAATGTCGGTTTCTCGATCGGCTACTCGCACTCGGATACGCCGATCCAGGAAGAACAGGTCGGCCTCTACGAGCCCTGGCAGGCGATCGGCGACAACTGGCGTCCGGGCGTGGCCGCCGGCACCTACTACTCGGACGGCATCAAGGCGCTGCGCCGCACCGGCTACACCAAGCGCGACGGCGTGATGGGCACCCTGGAGTTCCGCAACGCCGGCTCCTGGATCAGCACCTTCGACTTGTTCTATTCCAAGGCGCACCAGGAAAACACCGCCAACCAGTTCGAAGTCCACATCGGCGACTACAACGGCGGCTTCGACCGTCTCGTGGTGGACGGCGCGCAGGTCAACGGCAACGGCACCTTCACCGGCGGCACCGCCGGCAACGTCTATCCGCTGGTGCGCGGCATGTACAACGACCGCGAGGACACGATCCGCGCGCTGGGCTGGCGCAACGAGTTCGTGATCGGCATGGCGGACCTGATGTTCGACCTGAACTGGTCGCGCGCCGACCGCGACGAGCTGAACCTGGAGAACAACACCCAGCTGATGCCGTCGCCGCAGCTCGATTCGATCAACCTGGCGCTGCGCTCCAACGGCTTCTCGCAGCTGGTGCCCGGACGCGATTATTCGGATCCTTCGACCCTGTTCCTCGCCAACACCATCTACGGCTCGGGCTACGGCAAGGTGCCGCGCGTGGAGGACGAGCTCAAGGGTGCCAAGCTGGTGGCGACCGTGCCGGCACCGCAGGCGATGAGCAACGCCCTGTCCGACATTTCCTTCGGCCTCAACCGCGCCGACCGCAGCAAGGACAAGAGCCAGCCGGAAGGCGCGATCGAGCTGGGCGCGCAGGGCATCACCCCGGTCGGTTCCGAGTTCCAGTACGGCCTGGTCGACCTGGGCTTCGCCGGCATCGGCATGATCCCCTCATGGAACGTGCCCGGTGCCGTGGGCCAGTACATGCGTTTCAACCCGAGCGACAGCTCGGCGGCCTACCTCATCCCGAAGGCGTGGACGGTCGAGGAAACCATCGACACCGCCTTCGTGCAGGCCAACATCGACTCCCGCTGGGGTTCGGTGCCGGTGCGCGGCAACGTCGGCGTGCAGATCCAGCACACCGACCAGTCCTCGCATTCGCGGGTGTGGGACAGCTCGCAGCCCGCCGGTCAGGAAATCCGCCCCTACGGCAACGGCAAGAGCTATACCGACGTGCTGCCGAGCCTCAACCTGGCGTTCTCGCTGGGCGAGGACCAGACCCTGCGCCTGGCGCTGGCGCGGCAGGTGGCGCGGGCACGGGTCGATCAGCTGCGTTCCTCGGTCGAGTTCGGCGTCGATCCGGCCACCGGCAAGCCCGGCGCGGGCGGCGGCAATCCGCAGCTCGATCCGTGGCGTGCCAATGCCTTCGACCTGTCCTGGGAAAAGTATTTCGGGTCGCGCGCCTACGTCGCTGCGGCGTTCTTCTACAAGGACCTGCGCAGCTACATCTTCACCCAGACCCGCGACGGCTATGACTTCACCGACCTTCTGGTCGGCTATGTGCCGCCGCCGGGATCGGCACCGGTGCTGAGCACCGGCACCATGACCGCGCCGTTCAACGGTGGCGGCGGCACGCTCAAGGGCATCGAGCTGACCGGCTCGCTGCCGCTGGATCTGTTCACCCCGGTGCTGGAAGGCTTCGGCGTGGTGGCGAGCGCCAGCTTCAACGACAGCAGCATCGAAGTGCTCGATCCCGAGAGCGCAAGCAGCGTGGGCTCGGGCCCCATCGACCTGCCGGGGCTGTCCAAGCGCGTCTACAACTTCACCGTGTACTACGAGCGCAACGGCTTCGAGTTCCGCGTCAACAACCGGCGCCGTTCCGACTTCATCGGCGAGATCGGGAACTTCGATGGCAACCGCACCCTGCGCTATGTGGTCGGCGAGAACATCACCGATGCCCAGGTCAGCTACAGCTTCGCCGCCGGCAGCGGGCTGGAGGGTCTGAGCCTGCTGCTGCAGGCCAGCAACCTGACCGATGAGGCCTACCGCACCTATGCCGGCAGCAAGGACCGCCCGCTCGAGTACATCAAGTGGGGACGCACCCTGTTGATCGGGGCCAGCTACAAGTTCTGAGCCGCGTCGGGACGTTGCATGAGCGCCCCTGCCCGCCTGTGACGGGCAGGGGCGTCTGCGAGATCGGGGGGAGGACCTGATGCAGGGAAATGCAGTGCAGTTGGCGGTGTTCCTCGGGCTCACCGCCCTGGTCGCGCTGGCCACCTGGTGGCGCTACCGCAAGGAAGGGCGGGCGGCCGACAGCGCACAGGATTTCTTTCTCGCCGGCCGCCGCCTGGGCTGGCCCTTCATTGCCGGTAGCCTGCTGCTGACCAACATCAGCGCCGAGCAGATCGTGGGCATGAACGGGGCCCAGAACATGCTCCAGATCTGGTGGGAACTGGGCGCCATCGCCGGCCTGCTGGTGCTGGCCAAGGTGCTGATCCCGCTGTACTACCGCCACGGCTGCACCACCACCACCGAACTGCTCGAGCGTCGCCTGCCCAACGGCGCCAGCCTGCGGCGCACGGTGTCGGTGCTGTTCCTCCTGGGCTATCTCTTCATCCTGCTGCCGATGGTGCTCTACACCGGCGCGCGCTTCATGCAGTCGATGTTCCAGCTGGACCTGCCGATCCTGGCCATCGCCGCGCTGTTCGCGTGCGCCGGCCTGGCCTACGCGGCGCTCGGCGGGCTGCGTGCGATCGCGATTTCCGACACCTACATGGGCGTGGTGCTGCTGGTGATGGGCGCGCTGGTGACCGGCTTCGCGCTGGACCGGATCGGCTGGGATTTCTCCGGCATCCCGGCCGAGCGCCTGACTCCGTTCGGCAGGCCCGATTCGGACATCCCGTGGCCGACCCTGTTGACCGGCATGGTGCTCGCGCACGTTTTCTACTGGGGCACCAACATGCTGATCGCGCAGCGCGCCCTGGCGGCGCGCGACATCCGCGAGGCGCAGAAGGGCATCTACGCCGCGGCGCTGTTCAAACTCGTGACCCCGCTGATCGTGGTGCTGCCGGGCATCATCGCGTTCAAGCTCTACGGTGATATCGGCGACGATGCCTACGGGCGGCTGGTTGGCGACGTGCTGCCGCCCTGGCTTGCGGGCGCATTCGCCGCCGCCATCACCGGCGCGGTGCTGTCCAGCTACAACGCCGGCCTCAACTCGGCCGCGGCGCTGTATACCGTGGATCTGCACCTGCCGTTGTTCAACCCGCGCGCCGACGGCAAGCGCGTCGGACAGATCGTGCAATGGATCGCCATGCTGGTGTCGCTGGCGCTGGTGCCGCTGTACGAGAACGTCGAAAGCATCATCGCCACGCTGCAGCAGCTGAACGGGCTGTATTCGATGCCGGTGCTGGCGGCCTTCTTCGTGGCGATCTTTGTGCGCGGTGCCAACGCGACGGCGATCCGGATCGCGCTGGTGTTCGGGGTGGTGTTGTACGCCGTGTTCACCTTCGCCTGGACCCCGCTGCACTACCTGCATCTGATGTTCATCACTTTCGTGGCGACGGTGGCGGTGGCGATCGGCCTGGGCCGCTGGGTGCGCGCGCCACAAGCGGAAGCCGAGCCGGCGTCCTGATCAGGGTGCAAGCTGCGCCGCAGCCTGCGCCAGCTGCGCGATGCGCGCCCAGTCGCCGGCGCGCACCGCTTGCGGCGGCAGCATCCAGGAGCCGCCGACGCAGGCGACGTTGGGCAGGGCGAGGTAGGCGGGTGCCCTGGCGGCGTCGATGCCGCCGGTCGGACAGAAGCGCGCCTGCGGCAGCGGCCCGGCAAAGCCCTTGAGCGCGGCCACGCCGCCGCTGGCTTCGGCCGGGAAAAACTTGAAGCGTTGCCAGCCCAGCTCAAGTCCGCGCATCAGTTCGCCTGCCGTCGCGATGCCGGGAATCAGCGGGATCGCGGCCTCCGCCGCCGCGGCGTAAAGCGCCTCGGTGGCACCGGGCGAGATGGCGAATTGCGCGCCGGCCCGCGCCGCCGCGTCCAGATCGCGCGCCGAAAGCACGGTGCCCGCGCCGACGCAGGCTTCCGGAAGCTCGCGTGCGATGAGGGTGATGGCGTTCAGCGCGCAGGCACTGCGCAGGGTCACTTCCAGCACCGGCAGGCCGTTGTCGGCCAGCGCGCGGCACAGCGGCAGCGCGTCCTCGATGCGTTCGATGGTGATGACGGGGATGACCGGCGCGCGCGCAAACACCGCATCGACGCGCTGTGCGAGGGAGTGGCTGTCGATCATGGTTCAAAGCTCCGGAGCGCGCAGGGCGCAGGCGGCACCCAGAAGGCCGGGGTGGGGGTGGGTGATGACGTGGATCGGGACCGATTCCAGCAGCGCCGCCATGCGGCCCTTGGCGAGGAAGCGTTCGCGGAAGGCGCTGGCGCGCAGGAACGGGATGAAGCGGGGCACGATGCCGCCGGCGATCACCACGCTGCGCGCACCGTGGATCAGGGCGCAGTCGCCGGCCACGCTGCCCAGCACCGCGCAGAAGCGCGCCAGCGCGCGCCGCGCCGACAGGTCGTGGCCATCCAGCGCGGCGGCGACGATCTCGGCGGGATCGCGCAGCAGCGGATGGCTGGCGGCATCGGCGGCAACGCCGCGCAGCACCGCGTCGATTTCCGACAGACCCTTGCCGCATAGCAGGCGCTCGGTCGAGGTGCGTCCGTGCTGGGCTGTCAGCCAGGTGTTGATGCTGCGCTCTTCGTCCCCGATCGGCGCAAAGCCGACGTGGCCGCCCTCGGTTTCGACCGTGTGCCAGCCGTGCGAATGCGACCCGACCAGCAGCGCCACGCCCAGTCCCGTGCCCGGCCCCAGCACGCTGACCGGCCCGCGCAGCGCGGCCTCGGGATCGCCGTGCAGGGTGAGGAGGGATTCGCGCGGCAGCGCCGGTATCGCCCAGGCCAGCGCGCCGAAATCGTTGAGCATGCGCAGTTCGTCCAGGCCGAGCGTGTTCTGCAGTTCGCTGCGGCTGAACGACCAGGCGCGGTTGGTGAGGCGGATCTCGTCGCTGCCGACCGGGCAGGCCACCGCCAGCGCGGCGCGCGCGGGCTGCGCGTCGACCTGCGCCAGGTAGTGTTCGATCGCGTGCTGCACGCTGGCGAAGTCGGCGTTGGCCAGCGCGCGCGAGGCAAGCAGCGCCGGTTCGGGCGACGACGGGTTGACCAGCGCGAAGCGCGCGTTGGTGCCGCCGATATCCCCGACCAGGGCCAACTCGGACCGGTTCATGCGTCGTCCGCGAACAGCGCGCAGGCACCCCGCTCGGCCGGGCCGACGCGGTTGCGCATCAGGCCGAACAGCTCGCGGCCCATGCCGGACTGGTTGCCGGCCAGGTCCAGTGGCTGTGCTTCGCGGGCCTGCCATTGCGCTTGGTCCAGCATCACGTCCATTGTGCCGGCCTCGGCATCGATGCGGATCAGGTCGCCGTCGCGCAGCTTCGCCAGCGCGCCACCATCGGCGGCCTCCGGCGTCACGTGGATCGCGGCCAGCACCTTGCCCGAGGCACCCGACATGCGCCCGTCGGTGACCAGGGCCACGCGCTGGCCGCGGTCCTGCAGGGCGGCCAGCGTGGGGGTGAGCTTGTGCAGTTCGGGCATGCCGTTGGCGCGCGGGCCCTGGCCGCGCACCACCGCGGTGAAGTCGCCGCCCAGCGCGCCGGCCTTGAACGCGGCCAGCAGGGCTTCCTGCGAGGCGAAGATTTTTGCCGGTGCCTCGTGTTGGCGGTACTGCGGCGCGACCGCCGAAACCTTCACCACCGCGCGTCCGAGGTTGCCGTGCAGCACGCGCAGGCCGCCTTCGGCATCGAACGGCGCGGATGCCGGGCGCACGATGCCGGTATTGCGCGACTGCGCGGGCGGATCGCGCCAGTCCAGCCGCGTTCCGTCCAGGAAGGGCTGTCTTGCCTGCTGGCGCAGGTTGCCGCCGTGCACGCAGGCGATGTCCTCGTGCAGCAGTCCGGCATCGAGCAGCTGGGTGATGATGAAACCCATGCCGCCGGCGGCTTCGAAGTGGTTCACGTCGGCCGGGCCGTTGGGATAGACCCGCGCCAGCAGCGGGGTGGCGCGCGAGAGCTCGTCGAAGTCGTTCCAGTCGATGAGGATGCCGGCGGCGCGCGCCACCGCGACCAGGTGCAGGGTGTGGTTGGTCGAGCCGCCGGTGGCCGCCAGTCCGACCAGGGCGTTGACGATGGCCTTCTCGTCGATCGTGTGCGCGAGCGGCCGACAGTCGTCGCCCAGCGCCGTGATGCGCAGCGCCTGTTCGGCGGCGGCCACGGTGAGTGCATCGCGCAGCGGCGTGCCGGGCGGCACGAAGGCGGTGCCCGGCAGGTGCAGGCCCATCACTTCCATCAGCATCTGGTTGGAATTGGCGGTGCCGTAGAAGGTGCAGGTGCCCGGCGCGTGGTAGGACGCGGCTTCCGCATCCATCAGCTCGTCGCGGCCGGCTTCCCCGAGCGCGAAGCGCTGGCGCACCTTCGCCTTCTCCGGGTTGGGGATGCCCGAGGGCATCGGCCCGGCCGGCACGAACACCACCGGCAGGTGGCCGAAGCCGAGCGCGCCGATCAGGAGCCCGGGCACGATCTTGTCGCACACGCCCAGCATCAGCGCGGCGTCGTAGCAATCGTGCGAGAGCGAGACCGCCGTCGCCATCGCGATCACGTCGCGCGAGAACAGCGACAGCTCCATGCCGGCGCGGCCCTGGGTGATGCCGTCGCACATCGCCGGCACGCCGCCGGCGACCTGCGCGCTGCCGCCGGCGTTGCGCGCCGCCATGCGGATCAGGCTGGGGTAGTGCTCCATCGGCTGGTGCGCGCTGAGCATGTCGTTGTAGGCGGTGACGATGCCGAGGTTGCCGCCGCGGCCGCGGCGCAGCGCCTCCTTGTCCTGCCCGGAGGCGGCGAAGCCGTGCGCCTGGTTGCTGCAGGAAAGGCGGTAGCGGTACGGACCGGCGTCGCGCGCGGCGCTCATGCGGGCGAGGTAATCGTCGCGCGTGGTCCGGCTGCGCTCGGCGATGCGTGCGGTGACACGCGCGATGGCGGGATGCAGGACGGCAGACATTACGGACTCCAGTGGATACGGATGGGTGGCGGCGAAGGCGCGTGCAGCAGGCCGCAGACCGGCAGCCCGCCCTGCGGTTCGCGCAGGGCGCGCTGCAGTACCGCGCGCTTTTCCTCGCCGGTCACGATCAGGTGGATTTCCCGCGCCCGCAAGAGGCGCGGCAGGGTCAGGCTGATCCGCGCGAACGGTGCCTCGGGTGGCAGCGGATCGGGCACCGTGGCCAGGGCATCGATGCCGCTGCCCGGGGCCATGCCCTGGGCGAGATTCGCCGCGCCCGGGAACAGCGAGGCGATGTGGCCATCGGCACCCATGCCAAGCAGCACCGCGTCGAAGTCGCCGGGGCGTTCGGCGAGCGTCGCCTGCGCCAGCGCCAGCGAGGCTGCCACATCGCCATCGGCGCGGGTAATCGGGTGCAGCCTCATGGCCGGGCTGTCGCCGAAGGCGGTGCGCAGCTGGCGCAGGTTGCAGGCGGGGTGATCGTGCGGCACGCAGCGCTCGTCGGTCGGCAGCGCGTCGATCCGCCCGTCGAACGCGGTGCGCGCGAGCCGGGCGTATACCGGCAGCGGCGTGCGCCCGCCGGCGAGGGCCAGCCAGGCCGCGCCGCGCGCGCGGATCGCGCTGCGGCAGGCCTGTTCCAGCGCGTCGCCGACCGCTTCGACCAGGCGTGCGGCATCGGCGTAGCTGCGGGCGTGCTCGTTCGGCGACACTGCGCTGTCCTCACTCGCGCCAGGCGTGGCCGCGGCGGTCGGGCAGCGTGACCGCCGCGGCCGGTCCGCAGGTTCCGGCCTGATAGGGGCGCGGCGTCATGCCGGTCGCGCGCCAGCCGGCGGCGATCGCATCGATCCAGGCCCAGGCCGCCTCGGTTTCGTCGCGTCGCACGAACAGGGTGCCGTTGCCTTCGATCGCATCCAGATACAGGCGCTCGTAGGCCACGCGCTTGCGGGTGCTGGCGAACTCCTGGTGGAAGTCGAGGTCGAGCACAACCTGCGAGAGCCGCAGACCGTTTCGATCAAGGCCCGGCGTCTTGCTCATGAGGGTGAGGCCGATGCGCTCCTCGGGCTGCAGCCGGATCAGCAGGCCGTTGGGCTGCATGTCGGCCGCGGCCGCGCCGCCGAAAATGGAATAGGGCACCTTGCGGAACTGGATGTAGATCTCGGTGCTGCGCGCCGGCATGCGTTTGCCGGTGCGCAGGTAGAAGGGCACGCCCGACCAGCGCCAGTTGTCCACGTGTGCGCGCAGCGCCACGAAGGTTTCGGTGCCGCTCGGCCGCCCGACCTCTTCGACGTAGCCGGGCACCGCAACGCCGCCGACGGCACCGGCGCTGTACTGGCCGATCACGCTTTCGGCGGCCACCTCGTCGCGCCCGATGGGGCGCAGCGAGCGCAGCACCTTGATCTTCTCGTTGCGCACCGCCGCCGGATCGAAGCGCGCCGGCGGCTCCATCGCCACCAGGCACAGGAGCTGCAGCATGTGGTTCTGGATCATGTCGCGCAGCGCGCCCGACTCATCGTAATAGTCGCCGCGCCCCTCCACGCCGACGGTTTCGCCCACGGTGATCTGCACCTGTTCGATATGGCGTGCGTTCCAGAGCGGCTCGAACATCGAATTGCCGAAGCGCAGCGCGATCAGGTTCTGCACGCCCTCCTTGCCGAGGTAATGATCGACCCGGTAGATGCAGTCCTCATCGAACACCCCGGCCACGGCGTCATTGATCGCGTTGGAGCTGGCGAGGTCGCTGCCGATGGGTTTTTCCAGCATCACCCGGGTGCCCTCGCCATTCACTCCGTGCGCCGCGAGCGCCTGACAGGCCGCGCCGTAGAACTTCGGTGCCGTGCTGAGGTGATAGAGCACATCGCCGCTGCGCAGCGCGGTGATCGCTTCGGCCAGGGCCTGCATCGAGGCGGCATCGTCGATGCCGGCGGCGCGGTAGTCGAGCCGCTCGATCAGCCCGCGCAGGGCGGCATCGTCGTTTAGCACATCTTTGAGGCTGGCGGTGACGAGGTTGATGAAACCTTCCCGATCCAATTCGCTGCGGGCGGTGCCGAGGATGCGCATCCCCGCCGGCAGCAGGCCGTCGGCCTCAAGGTCGTAGAGCGAAGGCAGCAGCATCCTGCGCGCAAGATCGCCGGTGGCACCGAAAAGGGTCAGCAGGGAGGCGGGGCGGCTGGGGGGCACGAAGATCGTCCGGTACAAGATGCCCGGAGCTTACCGCCGACGGCACCCGAGGGCGGGATGATTTCGATTCCAGTGCGGCGTGGCTGTGTCATGATGGACATCCCGGTCCGCCCGGGCCGGTGGTGACGGTGCGTACCCGGAGGTGCCCCATGCCACGTCGACTTTTGCTGCTGCTTGTCCTGATTGCCGGAGGCCTTGCGTTCCAGCCGGCGCTGGCCGAAACCACGGTCAGCCAGCGCGCCATTGTTTCGTCCCATGCCTTCCTCAAGCACCATCCCGATCTGCGCTACCGCTTCCAGGGGTTGCGCGAGTACGAGCGCGGCGATTACCGGCGCGCCATGGGCCGGTTCCTGATCGCGGCGCAGTGGGCCGACAAGCCTTCGCAGGCGATGATCGCGCAGATGCACTTCCTCGGGCGCGGCGTGCCGCGCGACCCGGTGCGCGGCTATATCTGGATGGACCTGGCCGCCGAGCGCGGGGAGGCGCGGATGGTGGCGGAGCGCGAGCGCTACTGGGAACAGCTCGACGAATCGCAGCGTGCGCGCGTGCTGGAACTCGGCCCGGAGGTCTATGCGCGCTACGGTGACGAGGTTACCGGCCCGCGGCTCGCGCGCGTGCTGGAGCACGGTCGGCGCGCGATGACGGGCGGCCGCCTGGGGACGTCCAGCCAGCTCGACGTCGTGCTTCCCACCACCGCCGGCAGCATCACCGTGCGCGGCGAGGAGTTCTACCAGGACATCTACTGGGATCTGCCCAGCTACTGGGCCTGGCAGGCGCGCGCCTGGGACGCGGTGCCCAACTGGCGCATCGAGACCGGCGCACCATCGCGCTGAGCGCGATCCGGCAGCGGGCGGGTGGGGCTGGCACAATGCCGGCCCCCGATCGCGTCGTCTTGCTTTTGCCATGAGTCTCAATCCCGCCCAGCGCGCCGCCGTCGAACACTGCGATACGCCGCTGCTGGTGCTCGCCGGTGCAGGTTCGGGCAAGACCCGCGTCATCACGCAGAAGATCCACCACCTGATCGTGCGGCGCGGCATGGTGCCGGGCAAGATCGCGGCGATCACCTTCACCAACAAGGCGGCGCGCGAGATGCGCGAGCGCGCCGGGGCGCTGCTGCGCGGGGTGGACAGCGAGGGCCTGACGGTCTGCACCTTCCATTCGCTGGGGCTGAAGTTCCTGCAGATCGAGCACGAAGCCGCCGGGCTGCGGCGCGGCTTTTCGATTTTCGATTCCGACGACGGCGGCGCGCTGATCAAGGACCTCATGCCGCGCGGCGCCAACGCCCAGGCCCTGGCCGCGATGCGATCCCTGATCTCGCGTGCCAAGTCCGACGGGCTTTCGCCCGAGCGCGCCGCCGAGCTTGCAAAAAGTCCGCGCGAACGCGAGGCGGCGGACCTCTACGGCCAGTACCAGAAGCGCCTGGCGGCGTTCAATGCGGTGGATTTCGACGACCTGATCCGCCTGCCGGTCGCGCTGCTGGACGAGCACGATCCGCTGCGCGAAGCCTGGCGCGAACGCCTGCGCTACCTGCTGGTGGACGAATACCAGGACACCAACGCCGGCCAGTACGCGCTGCTCAAGCATCTCGCCGGCCCGCGCGGCGCCTTCACCTGCGTGGGCGACGACGACCAGTCGATCTACGCCTGGCGCGGCGCCGACACCGAAAACATCGAACGTCTCGGTCGCGATTACCCGAAGCTCGGCATCATCAAGCTCGAACAGAACTACCGCTGCGCGCGCCGCATCCTGCGCGCGGCCAACGCGCTGATCGCCAACAACCCGCACCTGCACCCGAAGAAGCTGTGGAGCGATGCGGCCGACGGCGAGCCGATCCGCGTGTTCGAGTGCCGCGACAACGAGCACGAAGCCGAGCGCATCGCGTCGGAAATCGCCTTTCTCGCGCACAAGCACAAGGCGGCCTGGGGCGACTTCGCGATCCTGATCCGCGGCAACCACCAGTCGCGCGCGCTGGAAAAGGCGCTGCAGCTGCAGCGCATTCCCTACCACCTGTCCGGCGGCACCGCGTTCCTGGAGCGCGCCGAGGTGAAGGACGCGCTGGCCTGGCTGCGCCTCATCGCCAACCCGGACGACGACACCGCCTTCCTGCGCGCGGTGGCCGCGCCGCGCCGCGAGATCGGCGCGACCACGCTGGCGCGCCTGGGCGAACTGGCCAACGGCCTGCATCTGGGGCTGGCGCGAGCGGCTTCGCGCGAGGACGTGCTCGGCCAGCTCGCGCCGCGCGCGGCGCGGGCGCTGGACGGCTTCATGCAGTGCGTGGCGGGCCTGCGCCGCGCCGCACAGGCCCTTGCGCCCGGCGACCTGTGCCGGCGACTGGTCGAAGAAAGCGGCCAGCTCGCCGCGATCCGCGCCGAGTGCAAGGACGACGCGCTGTTCGACCGCCGCCGCGGCAACGTCGAGGAGCTGGCGCAGTGGTTCGACGCGGCGGGCCGTGGCGGTGCGGGGGAGCTGGTGGCCCAGCTCGCGCTGCTCACCGCTTCCGACCGCGACGAGCCGGGCAACGCGGTGCGCGTGATGACCCTGCACGCCTCCAAGGGGCTGGAGTTCGATTTCGTCTTCATCGCCGGCGTGGAAGAAGGGCTGCTGCCGCACGAATCCTCGATCGAGGAAGGGCGGATCGAGGAGGAGCGCCGCCTGATGTACGTCGGCATCACCCGCGCCAAGCGCCTCTTGCACCTGAGCTACCCGCGCCACGCGCGCCGCTTCGGCGAGCTGCAGCGCGTGGTTCCGAGCCGCTTCCTTGGAGAAATTCCTGCTTCCGAACTGCACATCGTGGGACGTGACTCCGGACAGGACGCCGAACGCACCGCAGAGCACGCGGGCGCGGCGATCGCGCGACTGCAGGCGCTGTTTTCCAAGTGATTGCGAGGGGTGAGGCAATGCGCCGGCCTGGGCCGGCTACACTTGCCCCACCACACTTGTCGAGCGATGACCGATGAATCTCCTGCGCGCGGGCCTCGCGGCCCTGACCTTCGTTGCACTTGCCGCTTGCACCACGGCGCCCAGTCGCCCGCAGGCTGCGGCTCCGGCAGTTTCCGCGGACCAGACCACGCCGCCTGCGCACGACAACCTCAATGCCACGCTGTGGATGCAGTCCGCAGCCGAATACAAGGCCACGGTACGCGGCATCTACGCCGCGGCGCGGCACTCGCTTGACCGCGCGCTGGACGATCCGAACTGGAACGCGCTGCCGGCCGGCGAGTTCCAGACCGGCTTCGAGGCCAAGCCGCCGGCGATCGTGGTCGATGCCGACGAGACCATGATCGACAACAGCGCCTTCCAGGCGCGTGCCGTGATCGAAGATGCCGGCTACAGCCGCGAACGCTGGCTGGAATGGGTCAATGCGCGCAAGGCGGCGGCGCTGCCGGGCGCCGTCGAATTCGCCGACTATGTGCATCGGCGCGGCGTGACCATCTTCTTCATCACCAACCGCGATGCGCCCGACGAGGTCGAGGCCACGGTGGACAACCTGCGCCAGCTCGGCTTTCCGATCGCCGCCGACGGCAGCAACGTGCTGCTGCGCGGCGATGCGCGCGCGCCGGACCGCGACAAGGGCGCGCGCCGCCGCCTGATCGACCGCAGCTACCGCGTGCTGCTGCTGCTGGGCGACAACCTGTCCGACTTCCTGGACGGAGCAAATGCCGATGTGGCCACGCGCGAGCGATTGATGGCCCCTTATGAAAAGTGGTGGGGTGAGCGTTGGTTCATGTTGCCCAATCCCAGCTACGGTTCCTGGCCCAATGCCGTGCTGCGCGGCTGCGCCAAGGACACAAACCCGCGCGCCTGCCTGCATTCGGCGCTGCATTACAAGTATTGATTAGAATAAAAACAATGACATGCAATATCACTTGCATGTATCGCATTAGCTTGCTAGCCTAAGTGCCATGTAGTCATGCCGCAGAAGACGGCGATTACCATAGCGCCCACAACCACAAGATCCGATCCGGCAGGATGCTGGAACTCCAGGGAAGCCCGAGGGCTTCCCTTGTTTTTTTCCGGCGCGGGTTTCGGCATCATGGGCCGCTCGCCACTTTTCCCCCGACAACCCTGGAGTCTGCGATGAAACGAGTTGCACTGCTGGCTGGCGCCGGCCTGCTTTCCCTTGGTCTGGTGGCGTGTGGAGGCAAGGACGCCGGCGAGCCGATGTCCGAAGCCAAGGTCGCGCAGCAGACCGCCGACCCGGCGCGCGCTTTCGAAGCGGTGGCCGGCAGGCTCAAGGAAAACGACATCCTGGGTGCCGTGCAGCTCATGGTGCCCGCCGAGCGCATGGGTGAACTGCGCGCGGAATGGAAGAAGAAGATGGGCGATGAGGTACCGAGCGAAGAGGATCGCGCCGAGTTCGCCGCCATGATGACCAAGCTGACCGCGTCGGACGCCGAGCAGGTGCTGTATGCCGAGCTGGAGCCGGCGCTGGTCAAGTTCGAATCCGAGATGGCAGCGCAGATGCCGATGATGATCGGCATGGGTCAGGGCTTCCTGATGCAGGGCATCCAGGCCAACACCGAGATGACCGAAGCGCAGAAGAAGCAGAGCGTCGATATGGTGAATGCGCTTGGCACCTGGCTGCAGACCGCCAAGCTGACCGACCGGGAGCTTGCGAAGAAGGGCGTCGCCGTCGTCGTCGCGACCGCGCGCAAGCTCGATCTCAAGGCGCTGGACGACGTGCGCGCGCTGGATTTCGACCAGGCCATGGGCAAGTTCGGAATCGTCTTCGGCGGCCTCAAGGACATCTTTGCGCTGTATGGCTTCGATCTCAATCAGAGCTTCGCCAGCGTCAAGGCCAACCTCGTGTCGCGCGAAGGCGATCTGGCCAAGGTCGGCTTCAGCTACAGCTTCCTGGGACAGAATCTCACCGGTGAGGCCGAGATGGTCGAGAAGGACGGGCGCTGGTATGGCAAGGATTCCGTCGAGCAGTTGATGAAGGGGCTGACGGAGGCCGAGGAGGAAGCGGTTTCCGAGGAAGTCGACAGCCTCCAGGAAGAATCGGGTGAGGAAGCCGTGCCGGAAGAGGAAGCCGTCGACTGATCCACGCACCGCTCCGCGCCCTTTGCGCAGAAGCGCGGCGCGCCGGTATTCCGGTGTCGCCGCGCCGTGCGATTTCGTGCCATGAGTGACCCTTGTCCAGGCGCTGAACGCGTCGCTCCTTCCTTGCTGTTCCGCCTGCTGGGCTGGATCATCGCCCCGTGGGTGGCGATCCGCCGCGAGCCGGTCGCAGCCGATGTGCCGCTGGTGCTGCCGGGTTTGCCGGTGTGCTACGCGATCGAAGGCTACGGGCTGTCCAACGTCCTGATCCTCGAGCAGGCCTGCCGCGAAGCGGGCCTGCCCTCGCCGCTGGTGCAGATGCCTTCCGACATGGCGGGGCAGGGGCGTGCGGTGGTCGCGCTGTCGCGCCGCCAGGGCTTCTGGTTCGGCCGCCCGCGCAACCGCACCCATTCCGAAGGATTGGCCAACCTGGTGGCTGCGCTCGGCAGGGATCCGGCGCTGGACGTGCAAATCGTGCCCGTCTCGATCTTCGTGGGACGCGCTCCGGACCGCGAATCGGGCTGGTTCCGCGTGCTGTTCGCGGAAAACTGGGGGGTGGTCGGCCGCTTCCGCCGCCTGCTGGCGGTGCTGCTCAACGGGCGCGACACCATCGTGCGGTTTTCCGCGCCGGTATCGCTGCGCGCGGTGCTGGCCGAAGGCGCCACGCCGGAAACGACGGTGCGCAAGGTGTCGCGCGTGCTGCGCGCGCACTTCCGGCGCATCCGAACCGCCGTCATCGGACCAGACCTTTCCCATCGCCGCACCCTGGTGGACGGCGTGCTGGCGTCTGATCCGGTGCGCCAGGCCATCGCCGACCAGGCCAAGCGCGACAGCATCAGCCAGGCGGCAGCATGGCGGCGCGCGCACGGCTATGCGCGCGAGATCGCGGCGGATTACTCCAACACGGTGATCCGCTCGCTTTCCTTCATGCTCACGCCGTTCTGGAACAAGATCTACCGCGGCGTGGCGATGCACCACTTCGAGCAGCTCAAGCAGATCGCGCCGGGACACGAGGTGATCTATGTGCCCAGCCACCGCAGCCACATCGACTACCTGCTGCTTTCCTACCTGCTCTACGTCAACGGCGTGGTGCCGCCGCACATCGCTGCGGGGGTGAACCTCAACCTGCCGTTGATCGGGCCGGTTCTGCGCCGCGCCGGGGCCTTCTTCCTGCGCCGCAGCTTCAAGGCCAATCCGCTCTACTCCGCCGTGTTCAGCGAATACGTCGCCACGCTCATCGCGCGCGGCGACTCGATCGAGTATTTCATCGAGGGCGGGCGCTCGCGCACCGGCCGCCTGCTCCAGCCCAAGGCCGGGATGCTGGTGATGACCCTGCGCGCCTTCGTGCGCCAGTCGCGACGGCCGGTGCTGTTCCAGCCGGTGTACATCGGCTACGAGCAGCTGATCGAGGGCAAGAGCTATCTGGACGAACTTTCCGGGCGGCCCAAGCAGAAGGAAACGATCTGGGCGCTGCTGCGCGCGGCCAGCGGCATCCTGCGTCGCACCTACGGGCAGGTTGCGGTCAACTATGCCGAGCCGGTGATGCTCGACGAAGTGCTCGCCGCGCACGCGCCCGACTGGCGCGAGCGCGCTGCCGAAGGCGGACGGCAGGACTGGATGAACGGGGTGGTCGATGTGCTGGCCCAGCGCATCCAGTCGAACATCAACCGCGCCGCCGACGTCAACCCGATCAACCTGCTGTCGGTGGTCCTCCTGGCCACGCCCAAATACGCGATGAGCGAGGCGGATCTTCTGGCCCAGCTCGATCTGTGCAAGGCGCTGCTGCGCGCGGCGCCCTACTCGGATCGCGTCACCGTCACCGAACTCGATGCCGCGCAGGTCGTCGCCTATGGAGAAAACTCCGGCGTGCTGGTCCGCACCCGCCATCCGCTGGGCGATGTGCTGTCCTTCGAGGGCGAGCAGGCGGTGCTGCAGAGCTATTTCCGCAACAACGTGCAGCACCTGTTCGTCTGCGCGGCCTGGGTGGCCAGTTGCTTCCAGAATGCGCGCAGAATGCGCCGCACGGCGGTGGTCCGGCTGGGGCAGCTGGTCTATCCGTTCCTGCGCCGCGAGCTGTTCCTGCCCTGGAACGAAGACGGATTTGCCGCCCAGCTCGAGTCCACGATCGATGCGCTGGTGGAACTCGGGCTGCTTTCCTTCGACGCGGAATCCGGCCAGCTGCACCGCGGGCCGGGCCAGACCGACGAGGTGTTCCGCCTGCGCGTGGTCGCCAATTCGGTGATGCAGGCCTTCGAGCGCTACTACATCGGCATGGCGGTGCTGGTGAAGAACGGTTCGGGCACGATTTCCTCGGCCGAGCTGGAGAATCTGTGCCATCTGACCGCGCAGCGTCTCTCGCTGCTGTATGCGCCCAGCGCGCCGGAGTTCTTCGACCGCGCACTGTTCCGCGGCTTCATCGCCACCCTGCGCGAGCTGGGGCTGGCGCGGGTGGATGAGGCCGGCAAACTGGCGTTCGGCGAGCCGCTGGAAGCCTGGGCCAAGGATTCCAAGCTGATCCTCTCGCGCGAGCTGCGCCATTCGATCCTGAAAATCACTCCGGGGATGGCGCGCGAGGCGGCGCCGGCGGTGGAGCAGGACTGAATTCGCAGGTCGGTGCTACGCCCCCGACGGTGTTCCGGGGCGGAGAATCACAGGTCCTGCTTGTAGCGAACGTAGGGCGTGCGTCCGCCGGGCGCTTCCAGTGCCGGCAGTTCCGACAGCGGCCACTTGCTGGTGTCTGGCGTCTGGTCGAGGAGATTCCGGGCGCCGAAGCTCAGCTCTCCCTGCCAGGGCGTGCGCCAGGAGAAGCCGAGATCCAGGCCGCGAAAGCTTCCCTGGCCTTGCGGCAGTTCGATCAGGCGGCCCGTCAGACGCCCGCTGAGGCCGCGGAAATCGACGCCGAAGGTGACGGTTGTGGTATCCCAGCGCAGCGGCCCGCCGAACAGCAGGTTCATTTCCTGCGAACCCAGGCTCGCTCCGGCGTGGATCGCGCTCTGGGAGCCGAGGTCGAAGCGTCCGGTCCAGTAGGCCGATTTCATCCGCATATCGCCCAGGGTCAGCGGTGCCAGCGGCGGAAGTGGAGACAGTGGCTGCGCCAGTTCGCCGGGCGCGGGCAGGAGAGAGCCTGCGGCTCCACGCAGTGGGCCGTCGAGCCAGGACAGCCCGAAACTCATGTCCATCGCGCCGCCGGGGGATCGCCAACCGGCATCCAGCGCAAGGCCGGGACGCGGAACAGCGCCCGCCAGCGGATCGTCCGGTGCGCCGATCCGGGCCAGCAGGCACTGCTGGCTCAGCGGTCCGAGCGTTGCGGCGACCTGCACACCCTGGTTGCAGAGCAGGGCCAGGCCCGCGTTGTGGTCCGGCTGCAGGCTGGCGTGGAGGCGTCCGCCGTCGGGTGTGCCGATCCGGACGCCGAGGCCGGGCAGCACGGAAGACCCCGGGAACATGCGATCGAGCGGAGCCATGCCGCTGCCGTCCGGTTCCAGCAGCAGCAGCGCCTCGACCCGGCCGCTCTGTGCGTTGAGCACGGGCAGTACCTTGGCGTCGCCCTCGTGCCCGGATGGGCCAGCCAGGGAGTCGGCCGCACCCGCCGCAGTCGCCCACGCGCAGATCGCGGCCAGGATCAGGCGCGCGAGCGGGGCGGGACGATGGTGTGGAAGCGCGTGCATGGGGCGGCGTGGGACTTCCTGAGCCGTGCCGAAGTTCCCTTCGGCACACGAATGCGGCAGTGCAGCGATTCTAGTGTTTTCATGCGTGTTTAACAATTGAAACGCCGCATCGCCGTGCTCCTGCGGCCAGCGGGCGGGAACAGAATCGCGTGCTGCGCGGCAGCGCACGCCTCGGCGATCCGGTCATGGACACGGCCGCAGCCAGACGTGACACTAGGAAGGCCGGTACAGTGCCGGCTGCAACATCCAGCGCCGGACGGCAGGTGGGGGCGCGTTCGGCATAGGAAATGTCGCTTGCGCGACTGCCATGCGGACCGGGGGACAATGCAACACGGCAATGCACAACCGGTGGAGGAGGCGGCGACCGCGAAGGGCGCGGAAGTCGCACGCTCCGAGCTGGTGCTTTCCGGCAATCGGGTCAAGTCGCTGCTCGACTCGTTGCTGGCGTGGTCGCGTTCGCGCATGGACGGCAGCGCGCACGGCCTGTATGTACGCGATGCCGCAGGGGCGCTTGAATGGTGTGCCGGTGCGGGAAACATGGACCGGGAAGTGGCCGATCCGCTGGCATTGGCCTTCTGGCGCGATCCGGAGGC
Organism: Pseudomonadota bacterium; assembly: GCA_963205495.1. GTDB lineage: Bacteria > Pseudomonadota > Gammaproteobacteria > Xanthomonadales > Xanthomonadaceae > Denitratimonas. Next base: position 14,374 of record CAUJIN010000049.1, on the reverse strand, counting down.
GCCAGCGCCGGCGGGCTGGCTCGTGCTGGCGCTGGGGGATCGCGAGAATCGGCCGGGAGTGCTCGTCACGCGTTTCCGCGGGGAGCTGGATGCGGAGCGGCGCGAGGCGCTGGAGGCCGCGGCGCGCATCCTCGCCCAGCGCCTGCCCGGGGCGCTGGAGCTGGAGCGCCTGAGCCAGGCCATGGAGAAGCTGGCCGAGGCCGAGCGGCTCCAGTACGCGCTCTACCGCATCGCCGATCTCGCCAGCGGCGAGCGCGAGATGGGCGTGGTGCTGGCCGAACTGCACGGCATCGTTGCCGGGCTCATGTATGCGGAAAACTTCTACATCGCGCTTTACGACGGGCAGCGACAGATGCTTTCGCTGCCCTATTTCCGCGACCGCGTCGATCCCGACCCGCCCAGTTCCGGGGAATTTCCCGCGAGCCAGTGGGAAGGCTCGCTGACGCTTCACGCGCTGCGTACCGGCAAGGCCATGATGGGGCCGTCGGACGCGCTGCTGGCCGAGCACGGGCTCAAGCCGGAGGGTTTCGGACCGCGCAGCGAGGCCTGGCTGGGCGTTCCGATGCAACGCGGCGTCGAGGTCATCGGCGTGCTGGTGGTGCAAAGCTATGACCGGCGGCGGCGCTACGGCGAGAAGGACCGCGCCCTGCTCAACTTCGTGGCCCAGCACGTCGCCACCGCGCTCGACCGGGTGCGCTCGCACGAGAATCTCGAGCTGCGCGTGCGCGAACGCACCGAAGATCTCAAGGCCGCCAACCAGGCGCTGCTGCGCCAGGTGCAGGAGCGCGAGCGCGCCGAGAAACTTCAGGCGGCGCTGTTCCGCATTGCCGAACTGGGCTCCGCCAGCAGCAGCCTGGATGTGTTCTACGCCTCTCTGCACGCAGTCATCGGCGAGCTGATCCATGCGCAGAATTTCTACATCGCGCTGCGGTCCGAAGATGGCGAGCGGCTGGACTTCCCCTATTCGGTCGATGCACGCGATCTGGTGCGCCAGTCGCGCACGCTCGGGCAAGGCTTGACCGAGTACGTGCTGCGCACCGGCCAGCCGCTGCTGGCCGATCGCGCCCTGATCCAGTCGCTCGAGGACCGGGGCGAGGCGCGCTCCTACGGCGCGACGGCCTTGATCTGGCTCGGCGTTCCCCTGATCTACGACGAGCGCACCGTGGGCGTGATGGTTACGCAGAGCTACGACCACGAGCACAGCTACGGCAAGCGCGAGCAGGATATCCTCACCTTCGTTTCCTATCACATCGCCAACGCCCTGCAGCGCAAGCGCCAGGCCGATTCCCTGCGCGAGGCCAACGTGGCGCTGGAAGAGCGCGTGCGCGAGCGCACCGAGGCGCTCGCGGCCACCAACGCCACCTTGCGCGAACAGATCGCCGAGCGCGAGCGCGCCGAACGCCGCCTGCGCCATACCGCGCTGCACGACACGCTGACCGGGCTGCCCAATCGCGCCCTGTTGCTCGACCGCATGACCCGCGCGCTGGAGCGTTACCGCCGCGATCCGGTGGCGTGTGCCTTTGCCGTGCTGTTCCTCGACCTGGACCGCTTCAAGGTGGTGAACGACTCGGTGGGGCACCTGGTGGGCGACGAGCTGCTGAAGGCCGCGGGGGCGCGCATCCGGACCCGGCTGCCGGAAGGGGCGATGATCGCCCGCCTGGGTGGCGACGAGTTCGCGATCCTGCTGGAGGCGCGCGATGCGGCACAGGAGGCACAGGACACCGCGCGGCGGATCATCCGCGCGCTCGAGGAGCCGCTCCACATCGCAGGCAAGGAAATCTACAGCTCCTCCAGCATCGGCATCACCTTCGCCCAGCCGCACTACCGAACCGCCGAGGAGCTGCTGCGCGATGCCGATGTGGCGCTGTACCGCGCCAAGGCGAACGGCCGGCGTCGTTTCGAGATCTTCGACGAAACCCTGCGCGGCCAGGTGCTGATGCAGATGGAGCTGGAGGGCAACCTGCGGCGCGCGATCAGCCGGCGCGAATTCGAGCCGGTGTTCCAGCCGATTTTCCATCTCGACGACGGGCGGATCGCGGGCTACGAGGCCCTGCTGCGCTGGCGGCATCCGCAGCACGGGCTGCTTGCGCCCGGCGCCTTTCTGGCCCAGGCCGAGGAGTCCGGCCTGTCGGAAGAAATCGACTGGCAGGTGTTCGACACCGCCTTCGCGAAGGCCGAGGCGCTGCTGGGTCGTGATGCGTACCTCGGGATCAACGTCGGTGCGCGCCATTTCCGCGCGCCACAGTTCGTCGAGGCGCTGCTGTACCGCATGGACGCGGTCGGGTTCAATCCGGCGCAGCTGCGCATCGAGATCACCGAACGGGTGCTGCTGGAGGATCCCCAGCACAGCAGGGCGCTGATGGACCGGCTGCGCAGCTACGGCGTCACGGTGGCGCTGGATGATTTCGGCACCGGCTATTCCTCGCTGAGCTACCTGCACCAGTTTCCGCTGCAGGCGCTCAAGATCGACCGCTCGTTCATCAGCCCGCTCGACAGCGCCGATCCCGGAAATTCGCCCACGGTGCTGCGCGCAATCCACGCGCTGGGCACCGAGCTGGGGCTGGAGATCATCGCCGAGGGCATCGAAACCCAGGAGCAGCTGCGCCTGATCAAGAACCTCGGACGCAGCACCTGCGGGCAGGGGTTCTTGCTGGCGCGGCCCGCTTCCCTGCACGATCTGCTCGGCGAGGGGCTGGCGGGGCGCTGAGCGCGCTACTGTGGCGTGCTCGGGCCGGGCGCCGAGGGCAGGGCGAACAGGCCGGCGATGTCGATCCGGTCGAAGCCGTAGCTGCGGCCGCAGAATTCGCAGGTGACGGTGGCCTGGTCGCCTTCGATCGCCGCCGTCGCTTCCGCCTCGCCCAGGCCCTGCAGCATCTGGCCCACGCGCTCGCGCGAGCAGGTGCAGCCGAAGGCGAGCGCCTGCTCGGAAAGGAGCCGCACGCCGTCCTCGTGGAACAGTCGGTAGAGCAGGGTCTCGGCGGGAAGCCCGAGCAGCTCCTGCGGCGTGAGTGTTTCCAAAAGCGCCTGCACGCGCGTCCAGCCGTCCGCATCCCCGTCCTCGCCGGGAAGCGGCTGGAGCAGAAGGCCTGCGGCCCGGTCCCCGTCCTGGATCAGGAGCAGGCGCGTCGGCAGCTGCTCGGACTGGGAGAAATAGCGTTCGCAGGCGGCGGCGAGGCTGTCGGCATCCAGCCCCACCAGGCCCTGGTAGCGCACCGGATCGCGCTGCCTGGGCAGGCGGGTTTCGACCGTGAGCGCGAGCAGGGCATCTGCGCCGAACTGGCGCGGCGTCAGCGGCGCAGGCACCGGTTCGACCCAGCGTGCAAGGCCGCGCAGCAGGCCCGGATCGCGGTACTCTGCGAACACGGTGCGCAGCGAGGCCGGGCCCTTGAGCTGGAGCGAAATCCGGCCGTCCACCTTGAGGTGGCCGCCGAAGAGCGCGGTGGCCGCCAGCGATTCGCCGAGCACGCGCGCCACCTCGGCGGGATAGTCGCCGCTGGCGCGAACCGCCTCCCAGCTTTCGTGCAGGCGCACCAGCACGCCGCGCACGTTGGCGCGTTCGATCAGGAACCGGTGCAGGACGTCCTCGTGGACGCGGGAGGGAGAGGACATGGCGATGGCTCGTTCGACGGATCGGGAACTATGGTGACGCGCCGCAGCAGCTTCAAGCCGGATGGCACGCGGCGACGCGGGTGGCGGCGTGCGGCGTGGGCGCTCGTGCTGCTGGTGCTGGCCAGCCTTGCACCGGTGCTGCTGCTGCGCTTCGTGGATCCGCCCACCAGCGCCTTCATGCTGGCGCGCCAGTGGGAAATGCGCGCCGAACCGGGCTTCCGGCTGCGCCATGAATGGATCGACCTGGACGCCATGTCGCCGGCCGTGCCGATCGCGCTGGTGGCGGCCGAGGACCAGAAGTTTCCGCAGCATCACGGTTTCGATGTCGATGCGATTTCCGGCGTCGTGGCCGCGCGCGGCCAGCGCGCGTACCTGCGCGGTGCCAGCACGATCAGCCAGCAGGCAGCCAAGAATTTATTTCTCTGGAGCGGGCGAAGCTGGCTGCGCAAGGGCGTCGAGGCTTACTACACCCTGGCCATCGAGCTGCTGTGGCCCAAGCGGCGGATCCTGGAGGTCTATGCCAACCTCGCCGAATTCGGCGACGGCATCTACGGCGTCCAGGCCGCATCGCGCCACTACTTCGGGCGCGATGCGGCGCAGCTCGATCCGCAGCAGGCAGCGCTGCTGGCCGCGGTGTTGCCCAATCCGCGCAGGCTGCGCGTCGAGGCTCCCTCGGCCTACCTGCTGCGCCGACGAGCCTGGATCGCGCGGCAGGTGCGCCAGCTCGGCGGCGCGTCCTGGCTGGAGGAGTGCTGTGGCAAGAGCGTGCCGGCGCAGTAGCATGCGCGGTCTTGCGGGAGTTTGCTGATGGATCATTCACAACCCGCGCGCCCGACGCTCGCCGTCGTGGTGCCGGCCTACAACGAGGCGGCGGTGCTCGCGCAGTTCCACGCGCGACTGGCGGCCGTGTTCGACGCGCTGGATGCCGAGGGCAGCGTCCTCTACGTCGACGACGGCAGCTGCGACGCCACCTGGCAGGTGATCTGCAACCTCGCCGAACGTGACCCGCGCGTGGCGGCGCTGCGCCTGGCGCGCAACTTCGGCAAGGAAGCCGCGCTGACCGCGGGCCTGGACCAGATCGACGCCGACCTGGCGCTGGTCATCGACGCCGACCTGCAGGATCCGCCCGAGCTCATTCCCGAGTTTCTTGCGAAGTGGCGTGAAGGTTTCGATGTGGTCTACGGCCAGCGCCTTGCACGCGATGGCGAGAGCTGGCTCAAGCGCGCCACCGCGGCGGCCTTCTACCGGGTGATGCAGCGCCTTTCGTCGACGCCGATCCCGCCCGACACCGGCGACTTCCGCCTGATGACGCGGCGCGCGCTCGAGGCCTTGCGCGGCCTGCGCGAACGCCAGCGCTTCATGAAAGGCATCTTCGCCTGGGTCGGATTCCGCCAATGCGCGCTGCCCTACCGCCGCGACCCGCGCCACGCGGGCGCCAGCAAGTTCAACTACTGGAAGCTGTGGAACTTCGCGCTGGAGGGCATCACCTCCTTTTCCACCGCGCCGCTGCGCGTGGCCACCTACGCGGGACTCGCCACCGCGCTGCTCGCCTTCGCCTACGGCCTGTGGATCGTGGCCAAGACCGTGCTATGGGGCAATCCGGTGGCAGGCTATCCCTCGCTGATGGCGGTGATCCTGTTCCTCGGCGGCGTGCAGCTGATGGCGCTGGGGATCATCGGCGAGTACCTCGGGCGGCTCTACGTCGAAACCAAGGCGCGCCCGCTGTACCTGCTCGATGCCTTCCATCCGGCGCGCACGGGAACCTTTGCCGAGGCTGCCACGCCCTGGCAGGCGCGGGTCGGCGGGTTGGCGGAAATGTCGCGTGATGCGGGGCAAAAGGCGTGAGTCTGGAAGCGAAGCTGAACGAACTGCTCACCCGGTTCGCTTCCCGGGTGCGCGCCCATATTGCATCCAACGCACTGAATATCCACGGGATTGATCCGGATGACGTGGAGCAGGAGGTGCGCATCCGGCTGTGGAAGGCGATCGAGCGTGACCCAAACGCGGAGTTTCCTGCGTCTTACATCCAGCGAGTGGTGGTCACGACCATCGTCGATGCGGTACGGCGCGCCCAGGTGCGTGCCGCCGAGCCGCTGCCGGAAGGCGAAAGCGGAGCGGAACTGGCAGCCAGCGGCCCCGGGCCGGAGCTTGCTGCCGCAGAGACGCTGAAGGTAGAGGCCGTCGCGCGCTGCATCGAGGCCCTGCCGGTACGCCGGCGACGCCCGCTGCAGCTCTATCTGCAGGGTTTCGGCCTGCAGGAAGTGGCGGACATGAGCGGGTTGACGCTGGATGCGGCCCGCAAACTGATCTATCGCGGGCTGGATGAAGTCAAAGCCCGGTTGCGCGAGGAAGGACTGGAGGACTGAGCATGGACGAGGCGCGAATCAAGGCACTGTATCGACGCCACACCGAGGCAAACGGCGCGCAGCCGGATGCCGAGGATCTCATCGAGATGCTGTCTCGCCACGGCGCGCCGGCGGACGAGGCGACTGCGCTGGATCGCGTGGCGGCCAGCGCGCTGGCCTGCGACATCGCGCGCAGCGTCGCCGCGCTGGAACCGGAGATCGAGGCGCTGGCCGGCCAGCTCCGTTCGCAGCGCATGCCGCAGGTCAATCGATTGCGCACCGCAGTGCGGCGCGGTTTTGCGCTGGCGGCGGGCGTGGGTGCCTTTGCCGTGCTGTTCGCTCTCATGCCGCGTCCGGGCCATGCGCCCGGTGCACCAGCGGCGCCGGTGCAGGAACAAGACAGCGTGATCATGTCGATGTCCTTCGAACCTGTGGACGAAGGTCGCGCCACCGCGGCTCCGAAGGCGGGCATCTTCAATGGCAATTTCGACTCCTGAAGCGCGACCTGACCGCATTAGCCTTGCAGCGCCCCGGCCATGCCGGGGCGTTGTGCATTCAGGGGCGAGTGACCGATCAGCCCAGCACCTGGCTTGCCACCGCGACGAAGTGGCAGGCGCTGCCGCCCAGCACGAAGCCGTGCCAGATCGAGTGCGCGTAGCGGATGCGCCGGCTCATGTAGAAGATCGTGCCGGCGGTGTAGGCGATGCCGCCTCCGAACAGCCAGCCCAGCGCCCAGGCGTCCAGGGCGCGGGTCATCGGCACGATGGCCACCAGCACCAGCCAGCCCATCGCGATGTAGACCAGGGTGGAAACCAGTTTGAAGCGTCCGGTGAAGAACAGCTTGAAGACCACCCCGGCCACCGCCAGCGACCAGATCACCGCGAACAGGCTCCAGCCCCAGGCACCGCGCAGGCCGATCAGGGTGAAGGGCGTGTAGGTGCCGGCGATCAGCACGTAGATCGCGCAGTGGTCGAAGACCTTGAGCCGCGCCTTCGCCACCGGGTGGGGAATGGCGTGGTAGAGCGTGGAGGCCACGTAGAGCAGCAGCAGCGTGGTGCAGAACACGATCGCGCTGGCCAGCTGCCAGCCGTCGCCGTGCTGGGCCGAGAGGGTGATCAGGACGGCGCCGCCGGCGAGCGCCAGCGCGGCGCCCAGGCCGTGGGTCAGCGCGTTGGCGACTTCTTCGCGGAACGAGGCGGCGTGCGTACTCATGGCTGGCGACGATAAGGCTCCGGCACGGGTGGGACAAGTCGAATCCGGCCGGCCGTGGCCTCGGGTTCAGGCAGCCGCGGCGCGGTGCGCCATCCGGGCACGGGCCCTGAGCCCGTCATCCCGGCGGCGGTATCCTTTTCCTTGAACCCGGGAGCGCCAGCCCGGAGAGGAGCGGCAACATGGAAGCCTCCAGACGCGAGCGGATCGAAGGCGGCCTCCTGGGCCTTCTCGTCGGGGATGCGTTGGGCGTTCCCTACGAGTTCTTCCCGCCTCAGCGCCTGCCGCCGGCCGGAGCGATCGACATGCAGCCGCCCGCGGGCTTCCCGCGCGCGCACGCGGGCGTGCCGCCCGGTACCTGGAGTGATGACGGGGCCCAGGCGCTGGTGCTGCTCGACAGCCTGCTGGCCTGCGACGGCCTGGATCTGCGCCATTTCGCCGACGGCCTGACGCGCTGGCTGCACGACGGCTTCTATGCGGTGGACGGCGTGGTATTCGATGTCGGAATCCAGACCAGCACCGCGCTACGGCACCTGCGAGACGGCGTGTCGCCGGAGCGTTCCGGCCCTGCGCGGGAGCGCGAAAACGGCAACGGCGCGCTGATGCGGGCGTTGCCGCTGGTGCTCTGGCACCGCGGTGACGATGCGGAGCTGGTGCAGTTGGCCATGCGTCAGGGCTTGCCGACCCATGGCCACCTGCGATCGCAGCTGTGCTGTGCGATGTATTGCCTGTGGGCGCGCAGGGTGCTCGATCGCGCCGAGCAGCCCTGGCAGCGGGCCGAAGCGGCGCTGCGCAGGCTGTTGGCCGAGGCGGTCGATCCGGCCGAACTCGATCTCATCCTGCAGCCGCGCACGCCCGGCGGCAGCGGCTACGTGCTCGATACCCTGTGGACGGCGCGCGCCGCCGTCGAGACGACCGCGAGCTATGCCGACTGCGTGCGCCGCGCCGTCGCCTTTGGCCATGACACCGACACCAGCGCGTGCGTGGCCGGCGGCATCGCCGGCCTGGAATACGGCGTGGACGGAATCCCGGCGCGCTGGTGCCAGGCATTGCGCGGCATGGAACTGGTCGCGCCGCTGCTGGCCAGACTCGAATCGGGCTGATTCCCCGTCTTGCGGGTGCGCCCGCGCGCCGCCATGCTTCGCTCCCGATCAATGAGGTGTCCCATGTCCGGACCCAGCCACGCCAAGGAAACGCCGATCCACGACCACCGCCTGCTGGCGGCCACGCTGGAGGGCGGCTGCAAGCCCGTGTCGGAGTGGCGCATCGGCACCGAGCACGAAAAGTTCGGCTTCTACCTGCCCGATCGCGCCGGCGATCCGGCCCTTGCGCTGCGCCCGCCGCCCTATGAGGGTGAGCACGGCATCGGCGCGCTGCTCGAAGGCATCGCCGCGCTGGGCTGGAACCGCATCGAAGAACACGGACGGCTGATCGCGCTTTCGCGCGACGGCGCCTCGGTCACGCTGGAGCCGGCCGGCCAGCTCGAACTGTCCGGCGCGCCGCTGGAAACCATCCACCAGACCTGCTGCGAAACCACGCGCCATCTGAACGAAGTGCGCGAAGTTGCCGATCCGCTCGGCATCGGCTTCCTCGGCATGGGATTCCAGCCCAAGTGGGCGCGCGGCGACATGCCCTGGATGCCCAAGGGCCGCTACCGGATCATGCGCGAGTACATGCCCCGGGTCGGCAAACTGGGCCTGGACATGATGACCCGCACCTGCACGGTGCAGGTGAACCTCGATTTTTCCAGCGAAGCGGACATGGTGAAGAAGTTCCGCACCTCGCTGGCGCTGCAGCCGGTGGCCACCGCACTGTTCGCCGATTCGCCCTTCACCGAGGGCAAGCCCAACGGTTTCCTGTCGTACCGCTCGCACATCTGGACCGACACCGACAAGGACCGCACCGGCATGCTCGATTTCGTGTTCGAAGACGGCTTCGGCTTCGAGCGCTACGTCGATTATCTGCTCGATGTGCCGATGTATTTCGTGCATCGCGACGGCGAATACCTCGACGCGGCCGGGCAGAGCTTCCGCGACTTCCTCGCCGGCCGCCTGCCGGCGCGCCCGGGCGAGCTGCCGACGCTGCGCGACTGGTCCGACCACATGACAACGGCCTTTCCGGAAGTGCGGCTCAAGACGTTTTTGGAAATGCGCGGCGCGGACGGCGGTCCGTGGAAACGGCTGTGCGCGCTGCCGGCGTTCTGGGTCGGTCTGCTGTACGACGCCGACGCGCTCGACGCGGCCTGGGCACTGGTGCGCGACTTCACCCGTGCCGAGCGCCATGCGCTGCGCGACGGTGTGCCGCGCCACGGCCTGCGGCTGCCGTTTCGCGGTGCCAGCGTGCGCGAACTGGCGCTCGCGGCGCTGGAGATTTCCCGTGCCGGTCTGGCGCGCCGTGCGCGCCTCAACGGCAAGGGCGAGGACGAGGGCCATTTCCTTGATCCGCTGTTCGAGATCGCCCACTCCAACCAGACCCCGGCCGAACGCAAACTGGACTTGTTTCGCGGGGTCTGGGGCGGTAGCGTCGACCCGATTTTCACCCAGTTTGCCTACTGAGCCTGCCATGCCTGCCATCCTCCCTCCTTCCTCGCGGCCCCGATTCGATCTGGACGCCATCGATCGACTGGCCACGCTGCTGGCCGAGGAGTGCGAACAGCGCGGCGGCATGCCGTTGGAAGCGGTCGATGGACTGCTCTGCGGTGCGCTGGTTTCGCCCGGCGAGCCGATCCCGCTGGAGGAACTGCTTCCTCTGGTGCTCGGCTCGCTCGATGCGGTTGCATCGGAAGAGCTGACCGGGCTGCTCGAACGCCTCTGGGAGTTCGCGCTCGCGCGCATCGTGCGCTCACCGACCCTCGACCCCGAACAGAACATGCCGCTCATCCTCCTGCCGGACGAAGAGGACGCTCCAGGCGAGGCGGCAGTGGATTCGCCGCAGTCCGCCGATGCGGAAGACGAGAATCCGTTCGTCTTTCTTGCCGGCGCGGCCTGGGCGCTGGGCTTCAGCTTCGCCTACCGGCTTCGGGCGGAAGCGTGGGAGGCGCGCATCGAGGACGATCAGGACTTGTGGATGGCGGTGATGGACATCTTCGACCTGATCCCGCCCGACTGGCTGGCAGAGGACGAAGACGATGGCGCGGAAGCGGGCGAGGATGCGCCGGACGGAGAAGAAGACCCGGATTTCCTCGACGATGAGGAGGATTTCCGGGAATTCGACTTCGATCCGGACGAGGACGAAGACGACCTCGAGGACGAGGATGCGCCGCTGAGTCCGGACGAGCGGCTCGACATCATCGCCAGCATCCCCGAAATGCTGCACGCCTTCCACCTGTGCAGGATCGAGGAAAGCACCCCGAGGATCCCTCGGCGCGCGGTGCCTGCGCCGGGGCGCAACGATCCCTGTCCCTGCGGCTCGGGGCGGAAATTCAAGAAGTGTCACGGGGATCCTTCGCGGCTGAACTGATCCCCAGCCCCCGGCGGGCCATGACCTGCGGCAGGGTCGCAGCCCGCGATCCGCGCCTATGATGGCGACATGCTCGCGCGCCTCAGCCACACCCAGTTGCTGCGCTACGCAGGCCTCTTCACCTGGGCCTGCGTCGGCATTCCGCTGGTGCTCAACAGCTGGTACTTCCACGAAGGGCTTTCCCGCGCCGACCTGATCGCCTGGCGGGTGGCCTACTTCAGCTTCGGTATCGGCTACTGGATATTGACGATCCGGCTCGGGCGCATCCGCGCGCGGCTGGTCGAGATCGTCCTCCTGACCGTCATCACCGCCTGCGCGATCGCGGTGAGCCACTTCTCCAACAGCGGCCTGGGCGGCGGGCTCCTGCTGGTCATCGCCGGAATCCTGCCCTGGGTGCTGGGGCTGCGCGTGGGCCTGGCCTGGCTGGTGCTTCAGCACATCGCACTGGTTCCGGTGTTTGCCGGACGCCCCGAATTCAGCGTCATCGAGGCGCTGCTGCAGGCGCTGTTCTACGTCGGCTATTCCACCGTCGCCTTCGTCACCGGCCTGGTGGCGCGCCAGCAGACCCAGGCGCGCGAGGAACAGCGCCGGCTCATCGCCGAGCTGCACGCCACCCGCGCGCTGCTGGCCGAGTCCAGCCGCCTCAACGAGCGCATCCGCATCTCGCGCGAGCTGCACGACCTGCTCGGGCACCACCTGACGGCGCTGAGCCTCAACCTCGAGGTGGCCACGCACCTGAGCGAAGGGCGCGCGCGCGAGCATGTCCAGCAGGCGCATCTTCTGGCCAAGCTCCTTCTGACCGACGTGCGCGAAGCGGTCAGCCAGCTTCGCGACGGCGGGGCGATCGACCTGCACGAGGCGCTCGCGGCGCTGGCGAAGGGCGTGCCTTCGCTGGCCGTTCATCTGGACCTGCCCGAGCGCCTTTCGCTCAACGATCCGCTGCGCGCCCAGGTCATCCTGCGCTGCGTGCAGGAGGTCATCACCAACGCCGTGCGCCACGCCGGTGCCGACAACCTCTGGATCCGCCTGATCCATCGCGACGGCGGCATCGCCCTGAACGCCCGCGATGATGGGCGCGGAGCCGAGGGCGCGGTCGCCGGCAACGGCCTGCGCGGCATGCGCGAGCGCCTGGCCGAATACGACGGCCGTCTTTCGATCGCGGCCTCCGGCCCGCGCGGTTTTGCCCTGGATGCATTCCTGCCCCTGGAGGGAAATCCATGATCCGAGTCTGTTTGGTCGACGACCAGACCCTGGTGCGCCAGGGCGTCCGTTCCCTGCTGGACCTGTCCGAGGACATCCGCGTGGTGGCCGAGGCCGGCGATGGTCGCCAGGCGCTGGCCGTCATCCCGCAGGTCGCGCCCGACGTGGTGCTGATGGACATGCGCATGCCGGTGATGAGCGGGCTGGAAACGCTGCAGGCGCTGGCTGCCGACCACCGGCTGCCGCCCACCATCATCCTCACCACCTTCGACGATGACGAACTGGTGCTGGCCGGCATCAAGGCCGGTGCGCGCGGCTACCTGCTCAAGGATGTTTCGCTCGAACAGCTCGTTGCCGCGATCCACACCGTGGCCGAAGGCGGCTCGCTGGTGCAACCGGCCGTGACCCAGCGGCTGCTCTCGGGCCTGGAGACCCTGCGCACCGATTTCGTCAGCCTCGATCAGCCCGACCCGCTGACCGAGCGGGAAACCGAAATCCTGCGGCTGATGTCGGGCGGCTATTCCAACCGGGAAGTCGCCGAATCGCTCGGCGTGGCGGAAGGCACGGTCAAGAACCACGTCTCCAACATCCTCTCCAAGCTCGGCGTGCGCGACCGCACCCGCGCGGTGCTCAAGGCGTTCGAGCTCAAGCTGATCTGAAGGCGGGATTCCCGGGCGCGGGGTGTCGTTTTGCGATCGGGAACAGGTTTTTTTGTTCATGCTATGCTCATGATTCTGCCCTGCGCACCGCGATTCGCGGCGTCGCTGGCGGTGCGTGCGAAGGCGAGGGCCAGCGGGTCATCGCCTGTCGCTGCCATCGGCAGCGCGCGCACTTTCATTTGATCGTCCACCCAAGGGGAGCAGTTGGCATGAGAGCGGAACACCACACGGAATCCATATCACCTGTGCGAATGGCGCTGCTGGCACTGGGCATGATGTCGCTGGGCCTGGCGGGTTCCGCCTTGGCCGCGCCCGAATTCAGCGCGAGCCACCTGACGCCTCAGAACGTGGGCACCTCGGCCATCACGGCCGCCGCGCCGACCCTGCTCAATCCCGGCGTCAGCACCACGCTCTGCTTCACCGCGAACATCAACTCGCCGGATCAGGAATACACCGAACGGCTCGACCTCGACCTGCCGGACGGCTGGACGATCGGCACGGTATCCGCCAACAGCACGCCCGTGGCCAATGGATGCTCCACCGCCCTGCCGCCCGTTTCGGGCACCGCCTCGGGCAACGTGGTGTTCTGGCAGTCTGCGGGAACCTTGCCCACCGGCTGCGGGGCCTGGAACGGCAGTGCCGCGGGCGCGAATTTCAATTTCTGCGTCGTAGTCACCGCGCCGGACTGCACCGGCGCGCCCTGGGACATTCCCTGGAACATCATCGGCGATGGCTGGGGTGCGGCCCCGCACAGTGCCAGCGGCACGTTCTCTGCCGTCGACTGCGGCCTGCCGCCGCCCACGCCGAACATCGACGTGAGTCCGGCCGCGCTGGCCAGCACCCAGGCCACCAACACCACGACCACGCAGACCCTGACCCTCGCCAACAACGGCACGGCGGATCTGAACTGGTCGATCGACGAGGAGCCCGTGCCGCGCAACCCGGTGACCCTGGCGCTGCCGGGAAGCAACGGGCCGGAGTCCGTCACGGCGGCCATCGCGCTCGAGCTGGACGACGGAGTGCGCGAGAACGGTATTGGCATCGGTGGCGCATCGCAATTCGTTTTCCTGAACCGGTTCACTCCCCCGGGCGGCAACTTCCCGATCACGCTGAATGAGGTTCAGGTCTATTTCGCCACACCGGACATGGTGCAGGTGGGACACCAGATGCTGCTGGTGCTCTACGAGAACACCAGCGGCAACACCGATCCGGCCACCGGCTCCAACCTGCTGGCCAGCGTCCCCGTGACGGTGGCAACCCTGGATGCGTGGAACAGCTATACCTTGCCTTCGCCCGTGACCTTCAACGGCCCGGGGGACATCCTGATCGGAGTCGTTGCGCAAGAGCTTCCCAATGCCGGCTACTGGCCGGCGGCCATCGACGAAACCGCCAGCCAGCAGCGTTCCTGGGCCGGCTGGTGGAACACGCCTGCCGCGCCGACGCCTCCCACCCTGCCGCCGGATGACACCTGGACGCTCATCGACAGCGCTGGATTCCCCGGCAACTGGATGATCCGCGGCTACGGCACGGGAGCGGATCCCGCGTGTTCTTCGCCCGCCAGCGTGCCTTGGCTCTCGGTCAGCCCGGCCAGCGGACTGACGGCTGCCGGCAACAGCGCGCCGGTCACGGTGACCTTCGATTCCACGGGTCTGGCGGTGGGCACCTACACGGCCAACCTCTGCGTGAACAGCGACGATCCGGATGCAGGTCCGGGCAACGGCACGGATCTGGTCGTGGTGCCGGTTTCGCTCGCCGTCACCGCGCCGGTCACCCACACCGTGACCTCCAGCGTCGGCACGCCGGCGGGCACGATCGCCCCGCTGGGCGTGCAGACGGTGACGGCAGGCTCCACCGCCACCTTCACCCTGACGCCGAACGCCGGCCACCACATCG
>CAUJIN010000048.1 GCA_963205495.1 Pseudomonadota bacterium | reverse complement strand
CACGCGCACCATCAAGCCACTGCTCGGCAAGCGCGGCAACGGCAATCGCGAGATCGTGCTCAACTGGATCACGCCACACCAGAAGTGGGGCATCCACAGCACCTACAGCGACAACCTGATCATGCAGACCCTGTCGCGCGGCGGGCCGCTCGTGTGGATCAGCGAGGCGGATGCGCGCGAGGCCGGCATCGAGGACAACGACTGGATCGAGCTGTTCAACGTGAACGGTGCGATCGCCGCGCGCGCGGTCGTCAGCCAGCGCGTGATGAATGGCATGGCGATGATGTACCACGCGCAGGAGCGCATCGTGAACGTGCCGGGATCCGAGATCACCGGCACGCGCGGCGGCATCCACAACTCCGTGACCCGCGTCGTCGTCAAGCCCACCCACATGATCGGCGGCTATGCGCAGCTCGCCTATGGCTTCAACTACTACGGCACAACCGGCACCAACCGCGACGAGTTCGTGATCGTGCGCAAGATGGGCAAGGTCGACTGGCTCGACGGCGAGCCCACGGCGGCGGCGGCCGCGGAGGAAGTGCGATGAAAGTGCGCGCGCAGATCGCGATGGTGCTGAACCTCGACAAGTGCATCGGCTGCCACACCTGCTCGATCACCTGCAAGAACGTCTGGACCTCGCGCGAGGGCGTCGAGTACGCCTGGTTCAACAACGTCGAGACCAAGCCCGGCATCGGCTACCCGAAGGAGTGGGAGAACCAGGACAAGTGGAACGGCGGCTGGGTGCGCACGCGCGCCGGCAAGCTGGTGCCGCGTTCGGGCGGGCGCTGGCGCGTGCTGTCGAAGATCTTCGCCAATCCCGACCTGCCGCAGATCGACGACTACTACGAGCCGTTCACCTTCGACTACCAGCACCTGCACCAGGCGCCGGACAGCGCGCACCAGCCGACGGCGCGGCCGCGTTCGCTGATCAGCGGCGAGCGCATGCAGAAGATCCAGTGGGGGCCGAACTGGGAGGAGATCCTCGGCACCGAGTTCGCCAAGCGCTCGGTCGACCGCAATTTCGACGGCGTCCAGAAGGAGATCTACGGCGCCTTCGAGAAGACTTTCATGATGTACCTGCCGCGGTTGTGCGAGCACTGCCTCAACCCGGCGTGCGTCTCGGCCTGCCCGTCGGGCGCGATCTACAAGCGCGAGGAGGACGGCATCGTCCTCATCGACCAGGACAAGTGCCGCGGCTGGCGCATGTGCGTCTCGGCCTGCCCGTACAAGAAGATCTACTACAACTGGAAGACCGGCAAATCCGAGAAGTGCATCTTCTGCTTCCCGCGCATCGAGATGGGCGAGCCGACGATCTGCTCGGAAACCTGCGTCGGCCGCATCCGCTACCTCGGCGTGCTGCTGTACGACGCCGACCGCATCCAGGAAGCCGCCAGCGTGCCGGCGGAAAAGGACCTGTATCAGGCGCATCTGGACATCTTCCTCGACCCCTTCGATCCCGAGGTGATCGAGGCGGCGCGCAAGGAGGGCATCCCGGACAACTGGCTGGAGGCGGCGAAGAACTCGCCGACCTACAAGCTCGCCATCGACTGGAAGCTGGCGCTGCCGCTGCACCCCGAATACCGCACCCTGCCGATGGTGTGGTACGTGCCGCCGCTCTCGCCGATCCAGTCCGCGGCCGAGCGCGGCCGGGTGGGCATGAACGGCGAACTGCCCGACGTCGCCTCGCTGCGCATCCCGGTGCGCTACCTCGCCAACCTGCTGACCGCCGGCGACGAGGCCCCGGTGATCCGCGCGCTGGAGCGCATGATGGCGATGCGCGCCTGGCGCCGCGCCCGCAACGTCGAGGGCGTCGAGGACACGAAGGTACTGGAACAGGCCGGACTCACGGTCGAGCAGGCCGAAGACATGTACCGCTACCTCGCCATCGCCAACTACGAGGATCGCTTCGTGATCCCGACGGCGCACCGCGAATACGCCAACGACGCCTTCGGCGAGCGCGGCGGCTGCGGTTTCTCCTGGGGCAACGGATGCAGCGGGGACTCCCCGGCGGACTTGTTCACCCAGCGCAAGACCACCGCCTACGCGGTGCATCCGAACCGGCAGGAGAAGTTCGAGGTGAGCCAATGAGCCTGCTCAAACTCGTTGGCGTGCTGCTGGACTACCCGCAGGATGAATTGTGGGAGCACGGCGAGGAGCTCCTCGCCGCGGCGCAGGACGACGCCCTGCCGACGGCGCGGCGCGAGGCGCTGGCGCGCTTCGTGCGCGAGCTGCTCGCCTCCGACCCGCTCGATGCCCAGGAGCGCTGGCTCGCGCTGTTCGACCGCGGTCGCTCCATGAGCCTGCTGCTGTTCGAGCACATCCACGGCGAATCGCGTGACCGTGGTCAGGCCATGGTCGATCTGATCGAGGCCTACCGCAAGAACGGCTTCGAGCTTTCCGCCAAGGAGCTGCCGGACTACCTGCCGCTGCTGCTGGAGTACCTCGGCCAGCGTCCGCCGGAAGAAGCGCGCGACTGGCTCGGGCACGTCAGCCATATCGTCGGCCTGCTCGCCGCCCGCGCCGGGGAGCGCGGCAGCGCCTACGCGGTCCTGCTGGAAATCCTCATCGAATTCGCCAAGGGCACGGTCGACCTGGCCGCGCTGCGTCGCCGCGCCAGCCAGGAACCGCGCGACGACACCACCGAGATCATGGACCAGCTCTGGGAGGAAGAGGCGGTGCGCTTCGGCGCCGAAGCCCCGTCGCAGGACTGCGCGCCTCCCGCCCACCGCACGCCGCGCGTCGCAGCCGTCTCCAGCCAAGCCAACCCGCAGGTGCAGCCATGAGCTACATGGATACCTTTGCCTTCCAGATCTATCCCTACATCGCGCTGGCCGTCTTCTTCATCGGCAGCTGGCTGCGCTTCGATCGCGCCATGTTCACCTGGCGCACCGGCTCCAGCCAGCTCCTTTCCGACAAGGGCATGCGCTGGGGCAGCAACCTCTTCCACATCGGCGTGCTGGCCATCCTCGGCGGCCATCTGGTCGGCCTGCTGACCCCGCACGCGCTGTACGAGCCCTTCCTCACCGCACCGCAGAAGCAGCTCCTGGCGATGGTGGCCGGAGGGGTGTTCGGCGTGGTCTGCCTGGTCGGAATCAGCATCCTGACCGTGCGCCGCCTGTTCAACCCGCGGGTGAAGGCCACCGGCACCTTCGGGGATACCGCGATCCTGCTGCTGCTGTTCGTGCAGCTGCTGCTGGGCCTGTATTCCATCGTCGAGTCCACCCACCACATGGACGGCGGCGTGATGATGATGCTGGCCGAATGGGCGCAGCGCATCGTCACCTTCCGGGGCGGCGCGGCCGAGCTCGTGGCGCCGGTCGGCTGGGTATACAAGGCGCACATCTTCCTCGGCATGACCCTGTTCCTGCTGACGCCCTTCACCCGCCTGGTGCACGTCTGGAGCATCCCGATCAGCTACCTGTGGCGCCCCTATCAGGTGGTGCGCCGCCGCCAGCCGGCGCTGCGCTACGGGCCGAGGGCCTGAGCATGGCCGAACCGCGCACCCGCAAGCTCGCCATCACCCTGATCGACTCGCAGGCTTCCGTCGGCAAAGACGCGCACGACGATCGCGCGCGCGAGGCCAGCGAAGGCCCGCGCAGCCTGGGGCGGCCGGCACCGGCCTTCCTGTTCGTCGGGCAGACGCCGATCAGCGAGGCGCAGATCGCGCAGGAGATGCAGTTCCATCGCGCGATGAAGCCCGAGCAGTCGCGCGCCGAGGCGGCGCGCGCGCTGGTGGTGCGCGAACTGCTGCGGTGCGAGGTGGATCGGCTCGAACTGGCCCAGAGCGTGCAGGCCCATCCCGGTGAGCCGGCCGAGGAGGCCTGCATCCGCGAACTGCTGGAGCAGCACGTGGAGCATCGCGTGCCGAGTGAGGAAGACTGCCTGCGCTACTACGCGCAGAACCCGGAGCGCTTCCATGCCCCGGACCGCATCCGCGTGCGCCACCTCCTGCTGGGCGCCTCGCCCGAGGACGTCCATGGCCGCTTCAATGCGCGCACCCGCGCCGAAGCGCTGATCGCCGAACTCAAGGAGCAGCCGCATCTGTTCGCGGACTTCGTCCTGCGCCATTCCGACTGCCCATCGAAGAACGAGGGCGGCGAGCTGGGCTGGCTGGAGCGCGGCCAGACCACGCCCGAGTTCGATCGGCAGGTGTTCCGCCTGCGCCAGGGCCTGGCCCCGTTCCCGGTCGAATCTCGCTGGGGCTACCACGTGGTGTGCGTGGACGAGATCGCCGCGGGCGAGGCGCTCGCCTTCGCGGACGTGCGCCAGCGCATCTCCGACTACCTCGAGCTGCAGGTGCGCCAGCAGGCGCTGCAGCACTACCTGCTTGAACTCCAGCACCGCTACTCCGTGCGCGGGCTGGAGGCAATCGAGGCTGCCGCGGGCTGACGCCCGCCCCGGCCTCGCTGAAACCGGTTTTCCCAACTACCGTTCCGAGGCGTTCCATGCAGGACACAGTACCCATCGACCGCGGCCGCCAGCAGCGGGCGCTCTGGATGTCCACGACCGCGTTCACCGCATGTTTTGCGGTGTGGACGATCTTCTCGATCATCGGCATCGAGGTGCAGCGCCAGCTGGGCCTGAGCGAAACCCAGTTCGGCCTGCTGATCGGCATGCCGATCCTGACCGGCAGCCTGATCCGCCTGATCCTTGGCATCTGGGCCGACCAGCACGGCGGACGGCTGGTGCAGGTGCTGGTGATGCTGGCGGCTTCGGTGGCCACCTGGATGCTCACCTATGCCGACAGCTACGCCACCTTCCTGCTGGCGGCCGTGGGCGTGGGCATCGCCGGCGGTGCGTTCTCGGTCGGCGTGGCCTATGTATCGCGCTGGTTTCCGATGGGCCGCCAGGGGCTGGCGCTGGGCATCTTCGGTGCCGGCAACGTGGGTGCGGCGGTAACCAAGCTCTTTGCCCCGATGGTGATGGTGGCGCTGGGCTGGAAGGCGGTGGCGCAGTACTGGGCCATTGGCCTGGCGGTGATGGCGGTGATTTTCTGGCTCACCACCGCCGATGACCCCGAGCACGAAAAGCGGCGTCGCGAAGGCATCAAGCCGCAGTCGCTCGCCAGCATGCTCGAACCGCTCAAGAGCGTGCAGGTGTGGCGCTTCTCGCTGTACTACTTCTTCGTGTTCGGCGGCTTCGTTGCGCTGTCGCTGTGGCTGCCGCGCTACCTCATCGGCGTCTACGGCATGGACATCCGCACCGCCGGCATGGTGGCGGCGGCCTACTCGATTCCGGCCAGCCTGTTCCGGGTGTACGGCGGCGTGCTGTCGGACAAGTTCGGCGCGCGGCGGGTCATGTACTGGACCTTCTCGGTCTCCATCGCCTGCTGTTTTCTCCTGGCCTATCCGCCGACCGACTACGTCGTGCACGGCATCGAAGGCCCGATCCGTTTCACCCTCAAGACCGGTGTGACGGGCTTCGTGGTGCTGGTGTTCGTGCTCGGATTCTTCATGAGCCTGGGCAAGGCGGCGGTGTACAAGCACATCCCGGTCTACTACCCCAAGCACGTCGGCGCGGTGGGCGGCATCGTCGGGCTGGTCGGTGGCCTGGGCGGCTTCCTGCTGCCGATCGCCTTCGGTGCGATGAACGATCTGGTGGGTGTCTGGCAGAGCTGCTTTGCGTTGCTGTTCGTGGTCGTGGTCGTGTCGCACGTGTGGATGCACGTCTCGATCCGCGCCATGGAACGCGGGGTGGCCGAGAAGGAGCTGCGCAAGCTGCCGGAACTTCCGGAAATGCAGCCCATCCACAAGCCCGAGCACGAGGGCGTGCTCGGCAGCCACCTGCTGGAGGACTGGCGACCGGAGGAACCGGAGTTCTGGGAAAAGACCGGCCGGCGCATCGCCAGGCGCAACCTGTGGCTGTCGATCCCCTCGCTGCTGCTTTCCTTCGCGATCTGGATGGTGTGGTCGGTGGTGGTGGCCAAGCTGCCCGCGGTGGGATTCAAGTTCACCACCGACCAGCTTTTCTGGCTGGCGGCGCTGCCGGCGCTGTCGGGCGCGACCCTGCGCATCTTCTATTCCTTCGTGGTGCCGATCTTCGGCGGGCGCTTCTGGACCACGCTGGCGACCTGGTCGCTGATGATCCCGGCGCTGGGCATCGGGTTCGCGGTGCAGAATCCGGACACGCCGTACTGGATCCTTTTGGCGCTGGCGCTGCTGTGCGGATTCGGCGGCGGCAACTTCGCTTCCTCGATGTCCAACATCTCGTTCTTCTATCCCAAGGCGGAGAAGGGCCACGCGCTGGCGCTCAACGCCGGCCTCGGAAATCTCGGCGTCAGCGCGGTGCAGTTCGTGGTGCCGCTGGTCATCACGGCAGGTGTGTTCGGGGCCTTTGGCGGCGATCCGCTGATGTCCTCGGATGGGGTCAACGATCACCAGCCGCTGTGGTTGCAGAATGCCGGCTTCATCTGGGTGCCCTTCATTGCCGCCTCGGCGATCGCCGCATGGTTCGGCATGAACGACCTGACCACGGCCAAGGCCTCGTTCGCCGAGCAGTCGATCATTTTCCGCCGCAGCCAGACCTGGATCATGTGCTGGCTGTACCTGGGCACCTTCGGATCCTTCATCGGCTACTCGGCGGCCTTCCCGCTGCTGGCCAAGATCGAGTTCCCCCATGTGCCGATCCTCAAGCTGGCTTTCCTGGGCCCGCTGGTCGGCGCGCTCAGCCGCTCGTTCACCGGCTGGATCTCCGACCGTTGGGGCGGTGGACGGGTGACCTTCTGGGTGTTCGTGGGCATGGCGATCGGCGTGTTCGGAGTGATGTACTTCCTGCACGAGAAAAACTTCGCCGGCTTCTTCGCCGTCTTCCTGTTCCTGTTCTTCGTCAGCGGCGTGGGCAATGCCTCCACCTTCCAGATGATCCCGGCCATCATGCGCAAGGAAATCGCGCGCCTCATGCCGTCGCTGGATGACGTCGCGCGTACCCGCCAGGCGGAGAAGGAGGGTGCCGCGATCATCGGCTTCAGCTCGGCCATCGCGGCCTACGGCGGCTTCTTCATTCCGAAGAGCTACGGCACCTCGATCGCCGCCACCGGCAGCGCCGACCTTGCGCTGTGGGGCTTCTTCGTCTTCTACCTGACCTGCATCGGTCTGACCTGGTGGGCCTACACGCGCCGCAAGGGTCTGCTGTACGACGTCGAGCGCGTTCGGTCGAAGTGATGTCATCCTGTCCCGCCTTCCGCCACTTTCGCGTGGCGGAAGGCGTGGGAATGAAACGGCAGGTACCGCAGATCTCCAGTTTTGCCGGAGTCGAACCTGGGGCTGTTCCTTTCCGGAAGTCACCGCATGTCCCGTCTTTCCCTCCAGCCCCTGATCGACCTGCGCGGTGCCGGCACCAGCCTGACGCCGCAGCGGGCCGCGCTGCTGGTGGCGCTGGAGGCGCACGGCTCGATCAGCGCGGCGGCGCGTGCGGTGGGGATGAGCTACAAGGGCGCGTGGATGGCCATCGACGCGCTCAACCGCTTCGTCGGTGAGCCGCTGGTGGATGCGGAAACCGGAGGCAGCGGCGGTGGCGGCGCGCGCCTGACCGACACGGGCCGGCGCGTGCTGGCCTTCCACCAGGCGCTGACCGCGCTGCAGGCGCGCCTGCTGGCGGGCCACGGCGAGACCGGCGATCTGG
This sequence comes from Pseudomonadota bacterium, assembly GCA_963205495.1. Lineage (GTDB taxonomy): Bacteria > Pseudomonadota > Gammaproteobacteria > Xanthomonadales > Xanthomonadaceae > Denitratimonas. Next base: position 1,005 of record CAUJIN010000048.1, on the reverse strand, counting down.
ACCATTTTCTGCAACGACTGGGGAACCTCATGCTCAAGACCAGTGCCCGCAACCAGTTCGAAGGCACCGTGCAGGCCATCCACCGCGGCGCGGTGAACGACGAAGTGGTGCTCGATCTCGGCGGCGGCGACCGCCTCACCGCGGTCATCACCCACGCCAGCGTCGATGCGCTGGGCCTGCGCGAGGGCGGCAGCGCGATCGCGCTGGTGAAGTCCTCGTTCGTGGTGCTGGCACCGCCGGGCGTGCGCACCAGCGCGCGCAACGCGCTGGCGGGCGTGGTGTCGTCCTGGCGCGAAGGCGCGGTCAACGCCGAGGTCGAGCTTCAGCTGGCCGGCGGCCGGCGCGTGGTGGCCACGGTCACCAACGAAAGCGCGAGGGAGCTGGACATCCGCGAGGGCGTGCCGATGCTGGCGCTGATCAAGTCCTCGCACGTGATCCTGGCGGTGGCGGTCTGACCGCGTTTTCTTGTAGGAGCGAGCTTGCTCGTGATCAACGCGTCGGACGCATCGCCGAGCGCCACCGTTTGCCGAGCCCCCATCGCGGCCAGGGTCGCTCCTATGGCCGTTCTTGCTGCAGAGGTTGCCGAGCAGGTCATAGCTCAGGCTCAGGGCTGTGACGGCGGGCGCGGCGCCCACCATCACCGTGGCGGCGGTGAGGCGGTTGAGGCCGTCATACGTGAAGTCCTCGACCTGATTGGCGCGAAGATCCCTGCGCTGGGTGAGGTTGCCCAGCAGGTCGTGGTCGTAGGTGAGGTTCTGGAGCGTGGTGGCGGCCGTGGTGCTGATGCCGGTGAGCCAGCCGCGCTGGGCGTGGAAGCTGCGGCTGAGGGTGGCCGCGCCGCGCAGCTCCTCGGTGACCTGGCCACGGGCGTTCTGGCCGGTGACCTGCTGGTAGACCTCCGAAGGCGCGGCGGCGTTGTTCATGCGATAGGCATGGCCGCGCACGTTCCAGGCGCGCTCCACGGTGCCGCCGCTGGCGTCGGTTTCCCGGTAGGGGCGGCCCAGG
>CAUJIN010000047.1 GCA_963205495.1 Pseudomonadota bacterium | reverse complement strand
CGGTCATCTGGTGCTCTCCACCCTGCACACCAACAGCGCCGTCGGCGCGGTCACGCGTCTGGCGGATATGGGCATCGAACCTTTCCTGCTCAGCTCCTCCTTGCTGGGCGTGCTCGCCCAGCGTCTGGTGCGCGTGCTCGACCCGGCCACGCGCGAAAGCTACACGCCCAGCGAAGCCGAATGCGCCGCCTTCGGCAAGCCCTTCGATCCGTCATTGCGTTTCCATCGCCCCGGCCCGGAAGCGGCGGGGCGCAATGCGGGCTACAGGGGCCGCACCGGCCTCTACGAACTGATCGTCATCGACGAAACCCTGCGCCGCCTGATCCACGAAGGCGCGTCCGAGGCCGATCTATTGCACCACGCCCGCAAGACCAGCCCCGCGATGCTGGAGGACGGCTGGAACAAGGTCATCGCCGGCATCACCAGCGCTGATGAAGTGCTGCGGGTGACGCGGGACGAGTGAGGCCAGGGAGCGCGGCCAAGTTCGACCGGGGTGCCGATTTTTGCCGCGTGCTTCACTCCGCCGCAGGAGAAAATCGCGCCTGCATCCAGTTGGCGAGGTCGCGGATTTCCTCGGTGCAGACCGAGTGCGGCATCGGGTAGGCGTGCCATTCCACCGCGTAGCCGCGCGCGGTCAGGGCATCGCGGCTGGCGAGGGCGCGCGGCATCGGGATCACCGGGTCCATGGCGCCGTGCGCCATGAAGATCGGGGTCTTGCGGTTGGCCGGAGCGGCCTCGGCTTCCAGCGTCCAGGCCAAAGGCAGGTAGGTGGACAGGGCGATCACGCCGCCCAGCGCGTTGCTCTGGCGCAGGCCGGCGGTGAGCACGATGGCGCCGCCCTGCGAAAACCCGGCCAGGAGGATGCGCCCGGCGGCGATGCCGCGCGCAATCTCGCGTTCCACCAGGCGGTCGACAAAGGCCGCCGAGGCGCGGATGCCTGCCTCGTCCTGCCGTACATCGAGGTCCACGCCAAGGATGTCGTACCAGGAGCGCATCCGGGCGCCGCCGTTGATCGTGACCGGCTGCACCGGCGCGTGCGGGAAGACGAAGCGGATGGCGGGCCAGTCGCGCTGCACGAGTTCCGGCACGATGGGTTCGAAGTCGTGGCCGTCGGCCCCCAGGCCGTGCAGCCAGATCACTGCCCACGCCGGTGCGGGGCCGGTCTGGCGTTCGATGCCGTCGAAGTCGGTCACAGTCGGTTCCTTTTCTGGTCAGTGGCTTGCCGTATCGCGAATCAGTGTAACCGGCGGCGTCGGTCCGGTTCGCGCCACCGCGGGCGCCGGCGCGGTGATAATGTCGCGTCGGTGCCGCGCCGAAGGCCTCATGGTCGCGCGCATCGACAGGTTCCACATGCTCCGGGGAAACGAGAAGTCATGTACAGCATTCCGGTTCACTGCGATGCCCACGGTGGCTGGGGCATGCTGCACGGCGTCGTGCATCTGGAGGAGGGCCGGCTGCGGCTGGAGTACCAGACCGGCGACGCCGTGCTGGGCCTGCTGCGGTCGGCCAGCAAGGAGCTGGTGGCTGGCTTGGATGCGGTGGCGAGCGTGCGCTACCGGTCCGGGTTTCTCTGGATGAGCCCGAAGATCGAGCTGGAGTTTTCCGACTTCAAGCTGGTCAGCAGCGTGCCGGCGGGCTATTCGGGCAAGCTTGCGCTGAAGGTGCCGCGCGACAGCCGGGCGATGGCGCGAAAATTCGTCGAGGAGCTGGATCGGGAGCTGTCGTTCCGGCGGCAGCTGCGATTGGAGCAGGACATCCAGCGCCTGAGCCGGGCCGATCCGCGCCCGCAGCATGATGAGGCGGCTGCTGTTGAACCACCGGCCGCGCGGCGTCCGGGATCGTCGGCCGACGGTGCCCATGCGGTGCGTGAGTGACGGCGCGCACATGAATTGCGCCTGAGCCTGTCCGCTGGCGTGGAGAACGCCGGCGAACGATAATCTCCAGTCCTTTCATGCAATCGCCCGGTACGCGCACGACAGGTGCGGCGGGGTGCTGCGGGCCGTTCTGCGAGGCGTTCCGAGATCCATGACCCCACCTGAAGATGCCGCCGTCGTTTTCGACAGGGTCACGCTGGCCTACGGTCCGCGCACGATCCTGTCGAGCGTGGACATGGCGATGCCGCGCGGCAGCATCACCGCGGTGCTGGGGCCGTCGGGCGCGGGCAAGTCCACCCTGCTGCGCGCCGCGGTGGGCGAACTGGACCCGGTTTCCGGGCGCATCACCGTGCTGGGGCAGGCCCTGCCGCGCCCTTCCGTGCGCAGCCTGTTCGCGCTGCGCCGCCACATGGGCGTGATGCTGCAGGGCAACGGCCTTCTGAGCGACCTCGACGTGTTCGAGAACGTGGCGCTGCCGCTGCGCACCCACACCGACCTCCCCGAGGCGCTGATCGGCGAGCTGGTGCGGATGAAGCTGGCGGCGGTCGGGCTGGCCGAGGCCGGCGCGCTGGAAACCAGCGAGCTGTCCGGCGGCATGGCCAGGCGCGTGGCGCTGGCGCGTGCGGTGGTGATGGATCCGCCGCTGATGTTCTACGACGAACCGCTGACCGGCCTGGATCCCATCGCCTGCGGCGTGATCGTGGATCTGATCCGCGGGCTCAACGACGCGCTGGGCATGACCAGCCTGGTGATTTCGCACCACATCCACGAGATGGTGGCGATCGCCGATCAGGTGCTGATCGTGGCCAACCGCGGCATCGTGTTCGCGGGCACGCCGCAGGAGCTGGCGCAGACCCGCGACCCGCTGGTGCGCCAGTTCATGGATGGTCTGCCGGACGGGCCGATCGGCTTCGATTACCGCGCCACGAAGAGGGTTGCCGCCGATGCGTGAATCTCTGGCTGCACTGGGGCGCTTCGGCCTGTTCTTCCTGCGCATCCTCGGGGCAATCCGCCCGAGCCGCTCGCAGTGGCGCGACACCATCCGCCAAGTCTACGTGATCGGCGCGCGTTCGGTGCCGATCATCGCGGTGGGCGGCGCTTTCGTGGGGCTGGTGATGACCCTGCAGGGCTACCGCACCCTGGTCACCTTCGGTGCCGGCAACGCGCTAGGCACGATGCTCTCGCTCACCGTGTTCCGCGAGCTGGGTCCGGTGCTCACCGCGATCCTCTTCTGCGGCCGCGCCGGTTCGGCGATGGCGGCCGAGCTGGGGCTGATGCGCGCCACCGACCAGATCACCTCGCTGTCGATGATGGCGATCGACCCGGTCGGCAAGGTGGTGGTGCCGCGCTTCCTCGCCACTCTCGTCAGCGTGCCGCTGCTCACCGCGGTGTTCATCTGTTTTTCGATCGTGGCAGGCTGGTTCCAGGCCGAATACCTCCTGGGCGTGGATCCGGGCTACTTCTGGGCCTCGCTGCAGTCCAGCGTGGACCTGAGGGAGGACTACGGCCAGGCCTTCGTGAAGGCCACGGTGTTCGGCGCGTTCTGCGCGCTGATCGCCACCCACGTCGGCTTCCACGCCAAACCGACCCCGGAAGGCACCTCGGTCGCCACCACCCAGGCGGTGGTATACGGCTCGCTGATGGTGCTGTTCCTCGACTTCCTGCTCAGCGCGACGCTGTACTGAGCGATCCACGGAGAATATGCATGGCCAGTCCCAAGACCGAGTGGAGCGTAGGCGCCTTCATCCTGATGGGCTTCGCCTGCGCCCTGGTGCTCGCGTTCGCCGCGACCAATTCCGCCGAGCGCATGGGCGGGGCGAGCTATCGGGTGACGGCGAACTTCACCAACGCCGGCGACCTCAAGGCGCGCGCGCCGGTGAAGATCGCCGGCGTGAAGGTGGGCGAGATCGAATCCATCGCGCTCGACCCCAACTTCGACGCCAGAGTCACCCTGCGCCTGTCGCGCGAGATCGGCGAACTGCCGGCCGATACCGGCGCTGCGATCTTCACCAGCGGCCTGCTGGGGGAACGCTATGTGGGCCTGTCTCCGGGCGGCGATCCCGAGCCGCTGCGCGACGGCGACGAGATCCTGCTGACCCAGCCGGCGGTGGTGCTGGAGCAGCTCATCGGCAAGTTCCTGTTCAACGCCGATTCCGCGCGCGGCGGCGATGCTTCCACTCCCGCGCCCGCGCGCTGACCTTCCCCCTTGCGAGTGTTCCCATGATCGTGCGACTGCTGCTTTCCCTTCTGCTGCTCGCCATCGCGGCCCCTGCGGCGCAGGCCGTCGAGCCGGCCGACCTGGTGGTCGAACGCACCCGCGCGGTGCTCGACGCCATCGCCACGCGGCGCGAGGAGTTCCGCGCCGATCCGGCCGCGCTGCGCGGATTCGTGAAGTCACAGCTCAACGACGTGATGGATCGCCCCTACGCCGCCCAGCTGGTGCTGGCGCGCCACGCGCGCGGTGCCAGCGTGCAGCAGATCCAGGACTTCGCCGAAGCGCTCACCGACAGCCTCCTGCGCCGCTACGCCGACGCACTGCTCGATGTGGATCCCGGCACCGAAGTGAAGATCGCCGCCACCACGCCGCTGCGCGACGGGCAGATGATGCGCGTCGCCAGCCGCATCGTGCGCCGCGCCGGCGAGCCGATCCAGGTGGACTACATGTTCCGCCGCAAGGGCGAGGATTGGCTGGTGTTCGACGTGATCGTCGAGGGCATTTCCTACGTGCAGACCTACCGCAACCAGTTCGACGAGCTGCTGCGCACGCGCAGTCTCGATGCGGTGATCGCCGACGTGCGCAGCGGCCAGATCGAGCTGAAGGACTGAGCATGGACGCGCGCCCGGCCACTCCATGCCCGCTGCCCGAGCGGCTTGCCCTGGACACGGTGGGCGCGCTCCATGCGCGCTGGCTGGGCAAGGAGGCGGACGTGGGCGCGCTCGATCTGGGTGCGGTTCGCCAGATCGACAGCGCCGGCGTGGCGCTGCTGCACTGGCTGCGCGAGCGCCAGCGAGCGCTCGGTTGCGTGCCCTCGGAGATTCGCGCCGACGCGGCGGGGCGCTACCGGGCGCTGTGCCGCGCGCATCGCCTGGACGACATGGCCGGAGAGTCCCCGTGATCGTCCTTCGATCCGCGCTGCTCGTTCCCCTGCTGCTGGCGCTGGCGGCCTGCGCCGCGAACGGTCCGCACCGGCCCGGAACCCCTGCCGATGCGGCGCCGCCCGCGGTCGAGACGCCCGAAGCGGCGCCGCGGGCGCGCTCGCCGCAGGATCCGTGGGAGCCGTTCAACCGCAGCATGTTCGCCGTAAACGACGCCATCGACCGCATCGCGCTGCGGCCGGTCGCCAAGGGATACGCTACCGTGACGCCGCGTCCGCTGCGCACCGGCATCGCCAACTTCTTCACCAATCTGCAGCAGCCAATCACCGGCATCAACCTGTTGCTGCAGGGCCACCCCGGGCAGGCCGGCAGCGCGCTGGGACGGTTTGCGCTGAACGCATTCCTTGGTCTGGGAGGGTTCCTCGATCCGGCCACGGACGTCGGCATCCCGCTGCGCGATCGCGGTTTCGGCCAGACGCTGGCGCAGTGGGGCTGGATGGACTCGCGCTATCTGGTGCTGCCGCTGTTCGGGCCGAGCACGCTGCGCGACGGCATCGGCAAGGGCGTCAATGCCACCGTCAGCCCGGTCACCTGGCTGGCGCGGCGGGAAGGCGCCGGTATCAGCCTGCTGTATGGTGTCGATGCGCGCGCCTCGGTGCTGCCGATGGAGTCGATGCTGGAGGGTGCGGCCGACCGCTACCTGCTGATCCGCGACGCCTATCTGCAGCGCCGCCGCTGCCAGATCGTCGACTGCAGCGGCGAGATGCCCGATTACCTGCTGCCGGACTACGAGTTCGAGATTCCGGATTTTGAATCACTGCGGAACTGAAGCATCGGTTCCGCACCCGACGGAGGTTTTCCCATGAGCCAGCACGAAGACGCGCCGGTAACCCAGGATCAGGCCGAACAGGCGGTACGCACCCTGCTGCGCTGGGCCGGGGACGACCCCGCGCGCGAGGGCCTGCTCGATACGCCCAAGCGCGTGGTCAAGGCCTACCGCGACTGGTTTTCCGGCTATGGCATCGACCCGGCCGAATACCTGCACCGCACCTTCGAGGAGGTGGCTGGCTACGACGCCATGGTGGTGCTGCGCAACATCCACTTCGAGAGCCACTGCGAGCACCACATGGCGCCGATCATCGGCCACGCCCACGTCGGCTATCTGCCCAACGGAAAGGTGGTGGGCATCAGCAAGCTGGCGCGAGTGGTGGAAGCCTACGCGCGGCGCTTCCAGGTGCAGGAAAAGCTCACCGCGCAGATCGCGCACTGCATCCAGGAGGTGCTCCAGCCGCGCGGCGTGGGCGTGGTGATCGAGGCTTCGCACGAATGCATGACCACGCGCGGAGTGCACAAGCGCGGCGTGGCCATGATCACCAGCCAGATGCTCGGCGATTTCCGCGAGGACGCGCGCACCCGGGCCGAATTCATGCAGCTGATCCGCGGCGCGCACGCCGAGTGAGAATGCGTCCGATCGGGTTCAGGCGCCGGACTGGCGCAGCAGCCGCAGCACCATCGTCACCACGCTGAACGCGCCGACCAGGAGCAGCGCCCAGAGCATCCACTGCCATGCAGTGGGCGAGCCGGAGGCGTCCGGTCGCGGCGCCAGCGCGGCTCCTCCGCCCAGCTCCGCGCCGCGACCCAGCCGGGCCTGGGTCGGCATCCAGTCGGCACCGCGCGCCTTGCGCGCCTGGAGCAGCACCGCATCGAGCGGAAAGACGCCGCGCTCGGCGCGCGCGCTGCCGGCCGCGAGCCGGAAAGGGGCTTCGCCCTGAGTGAGAAAGGCGATGCGGTCCGGTCGCCAGGACAGGGTCAGCGTGGGCGGGCGAACCTGCACCGGATCGGTCCGGATGCGCCACTGGCGGTCGCGCATCGGCGCGATCTCGAACGGCGCCGATTCGACCGCGCCGTCCTTGCCCTCGAGCCTGAACACCGCGCCGCGCGCACGTTCGCGCCACGGCAGGTCGCTGCGGGCGCGGCTCTCGATGATGAGATTGGCGGCGGCATTGCGCTCGCCCAGAGTGACGGTGAGCCGCTCGACCGGCAGCGGGCCGGTGCTCTGGTAGAGGAAACCGGCCAGTTTCGCTTCCGCGCGCCCGGCCAAATCGGCTTGGCTCAGTTCGCGCCGCACCGGATCGGGCGCCTGCTGACTGACCGCCCACACGCGCTGGATCGGCAGCGTGCCGCGCGCATCGGTACGCACCAGGCGCAGATAGGGCAGGTTGGTGTCGGTGAACTCGATGCGCCGGCGCTCCAGCCGCAGCCCGTTGTCGTTCAGCGCCACCAGCGACTGCCCGGACGCCAGCCGGGTCCAGGAGGAAAGGTCGCGGCTGCCGAAGACGTCCACCCGCGCGATCAGGCCCTCGGTGGCCGGCTCGAATTCGACCACGAGGGCGCGGCTGCGCGTCTTCAGGGCCGAGAGGTCGAGCAGGAACTCGCTCGACGGCGCGTCCGCGTCGGCCGCCTCGATCTCGGCTTCCAGCCGCTCCAGACGGCCGTCAGTGCGCTGCGATACCAGCAGGCGCAGGCGCTCGGAGGGCTGGCGGCCGCGGTCATCCGGGATGCGGAAGATCGCCACCTCGATCGGCGCGGCCGGCGTGGGTTTCGCCTGCCCGGCATGGGCCAGCACCTCGGACAGCAGCGCGGTGGGCACGGCCTCGTCGCGCGTATTGAACACCAGAAGATCCGCCAGGTCGTCGCGCCAGAGCCGGGCGTAGACCTCGGGCGTGAGTTCGACCTGCACCAGGTCCTCGTGCGGGGCCACGGTCAGCGGCCACTGCCAGGAAAAATCCGGCGGTGAAGGCGGCAGGTGGCGCAGCTCCTGCGCCGCGCCGGGCAGGGAGGCAAGCAGGAATGCGAGGAAAAAGCAGCGTGCGGTCATCGGTCGGCCTCCTGCCGGGAGATATTGCGCGGCGGAGTGGGCGCGATGCGCCCGACCAGCACCAGAAGCAGGCCCACCGCCATGAACGAGACGATGCCGGTGAGGTTGCCGACGTACTGCCGGTCCACCGCCACCAGCTTGAGCAGCACCACGCCCATGCCGATCGCGCCGGTCAGCCACAGGCTCCAGTGCCGGCGTCGCGAGCCCAGCACCCAGGCGGCGACGCCGAGGAGGCTCCAGAGCACGGTCAGCGTGGTCTGCGCGACACCGTGGTCGAGGATCCACGGGTTCCACGGCAGGCCGGAATAGATGTGCACCGCGCGCAGGCCCGCCAGGCTCAGGACCACGAACATCGCGCCGGCCGCCAGCGCCGGGGCGGGTTTGAACTTCCGCCGCAGCGCCAGCCGCGTGGCCAGCGCCACACCGAGCAGCTGCAGCAGTTCGGCCGGATTGAGCAGGGGCAGGTAGGGCAGCGGACGGGTGTCGCCGGAAAGCGCCAGCGACTGGACCCAGGCGGCGGCGAGCGCCACCCCCGCAAGGGCGAACCAGAACGGCGCGTAGGCGGGAAATTCGCGCGCCAGCGGAAACGCGCCCAGCGCCGGCAGGCGCCAGGTGGTCGCGGCAAGAAACAGCAGCGGCGCCAGCCCGAGTGCGAACACCCAGTCCTCGCCTAGCAGCGCGTGGCGCGCCTCCTGCACCAGCGCCACGCCGAAGACCAGAGCGAGGAGCCCCAGCAGCAGCAGGTGCGATGCGCCCAGTCCGCGCTGTCGCGGCGCGCGCAGCAGCGCCAGCGCGGTCAGCGCCGCGGCGGTCCAGGCCAGCCAGATTCCGGCCCGCGGCCAGCGCAGCGCCTGCTGCGCATCCGACAGATCGCACAGCACCGCCACCAGGCTCAGGCCCAGCGCCAACGGCACCTGCCAGCCCAGTCGCGGCCAGCGCAGCGCCCGGCGCAGTACCGACATCACCAGCAGGGTGAACGCGGCAAAGCCGATCCAGGACATCGGTTGCTCCATGCCCAGCGTCAGCTCGCCCCAACGGTGGCTGTGCTGGTTGAGTTCGCGCAGCCCGGCCAGATACCACCAGGCCGTGCCAATCAGTGTCCCCGGCCAGACGAGAAGGCGCCCGGCACCGGCGCGTTCGTACAGCCGGCTGGTTGCAAGGGCCGAGGCGCACAGCAGCAGGACGACCAGCGCATGGCCGTTGAGCCAGGGCCATTCGCCGGCAGCCGCATCCCAGCCCGAGTCGAACAGGCCGGCAAAATACGCCAGCGCGGCCAGCGCCTGCAGCGCCAGACCGGAGATCTGCGGCAGAACGCGCTGCTGCCGCAGCCCGAGCCAGACCAGCGCCACGCCTTCCAGCGCCCAGGTGATGGCAGTCGAGCGCGCGGAGAGCGCCAGCGGCACCGCGAGCGTGGCAAACCCGGCCGCCAGCGCGGCGAAGGATTGCCCCAGCAGGAGCAGTCCCGGCCTTCGGATCAGCCAGAATGCCAGCGCGGCGTAGAGTGCGGCCACCGCCATCGCGCTCCAGGCCAGCGCCATCGGCGCATCGTGCAGCATCGCCGCCTGCAGGCCGAAGGCGACCAGCGGCGTGCCGAACAGGATCGGCCCGTCCACCAGGCCGCGCAGCCGCCCCGGCGCGCGCAGCGCGTGCAGCACCGCGATGCCGACGTAGAAGCCGAAGAACAGGATCAGGAAGGGTTCGACCGTGGCGAAGTGCTCGGGCCGGTAGTAGCGCGCGCCCCAGCCCAGCCCGATCAGGAAGGTGAAGGTGAATCCGATCAGGTTGAGCGCGCGCCAGTGGCGCACCCAGGCGATCGCGAACACCGCGAGGTTGAGCACCGCGTAGTAGGAAAACAGCGCGACGTGGCTGCCGCCGCCGGTCGACAGCAGCACCGGGGCGAGATAGCCGCCGAGGAATCCCAGCACCGCCAGCGCCACCGCGTCCTGCAGCACCGCCAGCAGCGCCGCGCCGGCGACCAGCGCAAGCACCAGACCCATCGCCATGCCCGAGGGCACGAGGGCGTATAGGCGATACGCCGCGAAGGTGGTCAGCAGCAGGATGCCGATGCCTCCACCCTGCAGGCTCAGGCCGAACGCCGGTCGAACCTCGCGGTTGCGCCAGCCCCAGATCACCGCCGCCAACCCGCCGGCCGCCAGCATCGACAGGCGCAGCGGCAGGCTGACCTGCACCCAGCCGGCGTCGATCGAATACTTCAGCGCCGCCGCCACGCCGAACAGCAGTACCAGCATGCCGACCTTCACCGGCACGTTGCCGCCGAAGAACCACTCGCGCACGCGCCGTATGCCGCGCTCCAACGGCGAGGATCCGTGCGGGATCGTGGTCTGGAAATACTCGTTGGAAACGATCTGCGGCGGCGTTCTGGTCGCACCCACGCCGGCATCCGCTGCGGGCGCGGTGTGTCGTCCACCCATGGATGCACCGGAAGAATCGGGATCATCGTCGCCTGCAACGATGGACGGCGTTGGCGGCTCCGGGCCGCTCCCGACAGCCAGCGTGTGCACTGGTGCCGCTGCGGGCGGCGTTTCGGCAGCCGCAGGCTGTGCGATATCCACGGATCGCTGCGGCGCAGGCTCACCTGCATCGGGGCTTGGCGCCACCACCTCCTGCACCGCTGCCGGCGGCGTCGCCTTGGTACCGGCACTCTGGATCGACTGCAGCACGCGAACCCGCGCTTCCACTTCTTCCAGGTGCCGGCCCAGCGTGCGGATGCGGCCCCACTGCCAGCCCAGCAGCGTGCCGGCGGTCAGTCCCAGGAACGCCGCGCTTGCGCTCCCGGCCATCGCACCCACCACCGCGCCAGCCAGCGCCAGGATCCAATGCATTGCACACCCGAAAGAGACGGGCGGCCGCATCGCCCGGGGGCATGAGTATGGCGCAAGCGCCTGCACGCGGCGCGCATTTGCATACCCGGAGCGGCGCTGACAGACTCGCCCGCTGCACGAGGGGCAGCAGGGCGGAAAATGCGTGCCGCACAAGTCCTGCGATCGAAAGGTCGCCGGCAGCGGATTCATTTGGCGCATGCGTTCCGTGCCGCACCGGGGCCGAGGGTGCGCTTGCATTTCGAACGATCGCTGCGGCCGCGGTCCTGCACTTCCACGGGGTATCCATGTCGATGCAAGTTTCCCTTCCGGTGGCGCGCCTGGCGCTTGGCCTTGCGACCGCTCTTGCCTGCAGCGCAGCAATTGCGCAGGCCCCTTTGCTGATGCTCACGCCGGCACGCGATGCGGCGCCGGAGGTGATCGCCGAGGACTATCTGCGCCAGTCGGCGGCGGCGCGCGGCCTCGCCATCGCCGATCTGGAGTATGCCCACCAGGACAGCAGCTACGTCACCCGGCACAACGGGGTTTCGCACCAGTTCTTCCAGCAGCAGGTCGACGGCCTTCCGGTCACCCGCGCCATCGCGCAGGTCAACGTGCTGCCCGACGGGCGCGTGCTGAGCGCGACCAACGCCTTCCATGCCAATGCGCAGGCGCGCGCCTCGGCGCAGGAGCCGGCGCTCTCCTCCGCGCAGATGCTTGTGCGGGTCGCGGCGCACTTCGGCATCGACCGCTTCAACGTGCCGCTGCCGGAAAGTGCGCCGACCGGTCGCCAGCAGAGCGTGCGCTATCCGGGCGGCCTGCTGTCCGAGTCCCCGATCGACATGTCGCTGGTCTATGAACCTGTCGGCGCCGAGCTGCGCCTGGCCTGGCGAGTGGTGGTGGACCGCTACCGCAGCCATCAGGAACACCTCGACCTGCGCTTCGACGCGCTGACCGGCGATCTGCTGGCGCAGGACAACTGGGTCAACGACCTGGACGAGCCGGACGCGGCATCGTCTGCCGCAACGGCGGCGTCCTACAGCGCCGAATACCGCGTCTTCGGCCTGGGTGTGGAAAGCCCCGGGCATCCGGGGGCCTCGCATGATCTCGCAACCAATCCTGCCGAAGCCAACGCCTCGCCCTCGGGTTGGAACGATACCCGCAGCAACCCGCCCGCCGGCGCGCCCGAGGCGCTGCACACCCGCGGCAACAACGTGCGCGCGCAGTGGGATCTGTCGGGCAGCAATACCGACGCAGATGCCAACCGCCCGCTCGGCGTCTGGGATGCCGGCAGCCAGACGCTGCGCTTCGATTTCCCCTGGGTCGAGAGCGAGGAGCCGGCCACCGCGACCAACCGCGTGGCCTCGGCGGTCAATCTCTTCTACTGGAACAACATCATCCACGACGTGCTCTGGCAGTACGGCTTCGATGAGCCTTCCGGCAACTTCCAGCAGAACAATTTCGGCCGCGGCGGGGCGGGCAACGACGCCGTGCGTGCCGACGCGCTCGATGGCTCGGGCACCAACAACGCCAACTTCTCCACCCCGGGCGACGGCAGCCCCGGCCGGATGCAGATGTTCCGCTGGACCTCGCCCGGCGGCCTCCAGGTTGCATCGCCCTACGTCGCCACCTACCAGTCCCCGGTTCCGGGCGACTGGGGTGGAAGCTTCACCTCGCTCAGCGGCGATGTGGTGCCGGTGCAAGGCCCGACCACCGGCCCGCTCGGTTGCGAAGGTCCCTATGCCAATGCCGCCGCGGTCAGCGGCAAGATCGCGCTGGTCAAGCGCGGTTCCTGCGAATTCGGCCTCAAGGCACTGACGGCGCAGCAGAACGGCGCCATCGGCGTCATCATCTACAACAACGACGGCACCAATGCGGGCGCAGGCATGTCCGCCGGCAGCAGCGGCGGCAGCGTCACCATTCCGGTGATGGGACTTCTGGGCAATCAGGATGGCGATGCGCTCGCGACTGCGGCGGCCGGGGGGACGGTTTCGGTCACCATGGCCTCCAAGCTCTATCCCGACCGCGACAGCGATTTCGACGTCGGCATCATGACGCATGAATACGGCCACGGCGTTTCGAACCGCCTCACCGGCGGCACAGCCACCGGCTGCCTGTTCGGTGACGAGCAGGCCGGCGAGGGCTGGAGCGATTTCTACGGCCTGATGCTCTCCATGACGCCCGCCGTCTGCTCGGTTCCGCGTGGCGTGGGAACCTATCCCTCCTTCGAGGCGCCCGACGGACGCGGCATCCGGCGCTATCCCTACACGCCGGACATGGACGTCAACCCCTTCACCTTCGCGGATGTCTCCAACACCGCGCAGACGGTGCCGCACGGCGTCGGCTCGGTCTGGGCCACCATGCTCTGGGACATGAGCTGCAAGCTGATGGATCGTTACGGCTACGAAGCGGATGTCTACAGCGGCGACGGCGGCAACGGCCTGGCGATGCAGCTGGTGACCGATGGCCTCAAGCTGCAGGGCTGTGGCCCGACCTTCGTGATGGCTCGCAACGGCATCCTGGCGGCGGACGCCGCGATGGTGGCGGCCGATCCGGCCCATCTTTCGAACAAGTGCATCCTCTGGCACGCCTTTGCGCGTCGCGGCCTGGGCAATGCCGCCAGCAGCGGCAGCGTCAACAGCCGCACCGACCAGACCCCGGACTTCACCGTTCCGGCCGAATGCCAGAGCTTCCAGGTGCAGGTGAACGTGACCGGTGCGGGCACGGTGAATCCGGCCGGCTCGCCGGTCAGCGCGGCCTACGAGGACGTCCTGGGCTTCACCCTCACGCCGGCCGCGGGCGGCACGATCGCCTCGGCCACGGGCTGCGAAGGCACGCTCGCCGGCAACACGTTCACCACCCTTCCGATCGTGCGCAACTGCACCATCGATGTGGTGTTCGACGGCGTACCGCTGCCCGACGCGATTTTCGCGGACGGTTTCGAAGAGCCTGTCACGCCCTGACGTCGCCGCCGGGCGCAGGCCCGCCTGCGCCCGGCGGCGAGTTCGGCAGGCGCAATGCAGAACGCCCCGGCATGGCCGGGGCGTTCTCGTTTCCGCCATACCGATCCGACGTTACCAGCTGTAGCCGGCGCGCGCGTAGTAATAGCGCCCGTTGAATCCGAACGGCGACTGCAGGCTGTAGGGGATCAGGCCGAAGGTCGAGTTGATGTCGATCTGCTTGTCCGGATAGGCGTCGGTCACGTTGTCGGCACCCAGGGTGAAGGACCAGTTCTCGGTCGGGCGGTAGCTGGCGGCGAGATCGAACACCCACTTTGCGCCGAACTCCTGGTCGCGCGCCGGATCGCTGGCGTGGCGCGTGGTGAACTGGCCATAGCGGGTCGATGCGAGGTTGAAATCCCACTGATCCAGCTTCCAGTTGGCCCCGAGGCCGAACTTGTCGCGCGGGAAGCCTTCCTCGATGCGGCCGCGCTCGTCGCGGCCCATGCGCTCGAGATTGGTTCCGAGCGCTTCGAGTTCGGCCGGATTGGCCGCGATGCGGGTGACTTCGGTCTTGTTGCGGTTGTAGCTGGCGGTCAGGTCGAGGCTGCTGGCGGACAGCGGGATCGTCCAGGTGCCCACCACGTCGATGCCGCGGGTGCGGGTGTCGATGGCGTTGTTGAAGTAGCGCGCGCTGGTGACGCCGGTGATGCCGAGGCCGGCGAGCAGGGCCTGCGCCGCCTGGTTGCCGGCCAGCGGGATGTTGGAAGACAGCACGATGCGGTCGTCGATCTCGATCTGGTAGGCGTCCACGGTCAGGTACACGCCGTTGGCGGGTTGCAGCACAAGGCCCGTGCTCCAGGATAGCGAGGTTTCCGCCTGCAGCGGATCGGCGCCCAGCGCCTGCGCGGCGGCGCCGGTGGCCGGGAAGGTGCCGGCCTCGAAGGCCACGCCGTTGGTGATGTTGGTGGTGACGGCCTGATAGTTCTGCTGCGCCAGCGAGGGCGCGCGGAAGCCGCTGGCCACCGTGGCGCGCAACGCCGCGACGTCGGTGAAGGCATAGCGGCCCGAAAGCTTGCCGGAGAACTCGCTGCCGAAGTCGGAATAGTCCTCGTAGCGACCGGCGAAGCCGGCCGAGAACTTCTCGCTCAAGTCCGCTTCCAGACCGGCGTAGGCCGCCAGATTGTGGCGCT
>CAUJIN010000046.1 GCA_963205495.1 Pseudomonadota bacterium | reverse complement strand
ACGATGTGCTCCACCGTATCCGCCTCGCTCGCCACCGCCTTCGGCATCCTCGGCCTGAGCTATTCCATCGCCGCCGCCTGCGCCACCTCGGCGCACTGCATCGGCGCCGGCGCCGACCTCATCCGCCACGGCGCGCAGGACATCGTGTTCGCCGGCGGCGCCGAGGAGTTGCACTGGGGCATGACCTCGCAGTTCGACGCCATGGGCGCGCTGTCCACGGCGCGCAACGACTCGCCCGAAACCGCCTCGCGCCCCTACGACGCCTCGCGCGACGGCTTCGTCATCGCCGGCGGCGGCGGCATGCTGGTGCTGGAGGACTACGAGCACGCCAGGGCGCGCGGCGCGCGCATCCACGCCGAACTGGTCGGCTACGGAGTCACCTCGGACGGCGCCGACATGGTGGCCCCGTCCGGCGAGGGCGCGGTGCGCTGCATGCAGATGGCGCTGGCCCAGGCGCGCCTGCCGATCGACTACCTCAACACCCACGGCACCTCCACCCCGCTGGGTGATCTGGTCGAACTGGAGGCCGTGCGCACCGCATTCGACGGCAACCTGCCGCCGCTTTCGTCCACCAAGGCGCTCAGCGGCCACTCGCTGGGCGCCGCCAGCGTGCACGAGGCGATCTACAGCCTGATCATGCTCAACGAGGGCTTCATGGCCGGCTCGGCCAACATCGACGAGCTCGACGAAGGCGCACGCGACGTGCCCATCCTGCGCGAAGCCCGCGAGGCCCGCCTCAACGCCGTCATGTCCAACAGCTTCGGCTTCGGCGGCACCAACGCCAGCCTGGTGTTCGCCCGGGTGTAAGAGCCCGCCTGCGCGCGGGCACCTGCCGTGGAATCGGTGGCCCGGCGCGTGGCTCCACGGGGCGCGTCTCATCGCATGAGACGCGCCTCTGCCAGCCTGAAGGCTCCCGTCACGAGGAGCCCGCCATGTCCCGCTCACACCACCCGTCCCCCGGCGTTCCCCTCGCCGACGCGCTGCTGCTGCACTGGCTGGCGATCGGCGCGCTGGCGCTGTTCCTGATCCCGCCGGCGCAGTGGCACAGCGCGTGGATCGGCTGGCTGCCGTTCTGGGCCGCTGCGGTGCCGGTGATGGCGCTGGCGCAGCGGCAGCTCGCGCGACTGGGGCTTCCCGGTCGCAAGCGCCTACAATGCGCGGCTCCCGACCGTGCTTTCGTTCCTTTCCATGACCATCACCCCGCAGGAAGCGCTCCAGCGCACCATCGAGCACCGCGAAATCTTCCACGACGAAATGGTCGGACTGATGCGCCAGATCATGCGCGGCGAGGTTTCGCCGGTGATGACCGCCGCGATCCTGTCGGGACTGCGCGTGAAGAAGGAAACCGTAGGCGAGATCGCCGGCGCCGCGCAGGTGATGCGCGAGTTCGCCACGAAGGTCGAGGCTCCTGATTCGTCGCACCTCATCGACGTGGTGGGCACCGGCGGCGACGGTGCCCACACCTTCAACATTTCCACCGCCAGCATCTTCGTGGTGGCGGCGGCCGGTGCCAGGGTGGCCAAGCACGGCAACCGCAGCGTGTCGTCGAAATCCGGCAGCGCCGATGTGCTGGAATCCCTTGGCGCGGTGATCGATCTGCAACCGGCACAGGTGGCGCAGTGCATCGCGGAAACCGGCATCGGCTTCATGTTCGCGCCGATCCACCACCCGGCGATGAAGAACGTGGCGCCGGTGCGGCGCGAGATGGGCGTGCGGACCCTGTTCAACATCCTGGGTCCGCTGACCAACCCGGCCGGCGCGCCCAACATCCTGATGGGCGTGTTCCATCCCGATCTGGTCGGCATCCAGGTGCGCGTGCTCGAACGACTAGGCGCGCAGCGTGCGCTGGTGGTGTGGGGCCGCGACGGCATGGACGAGATTTCCCTGGGTTCCGCCACGCTGGTGGGCGAACTGCGCGAGGGCAAGGTGCGCGAATACGAGATCCATCCCGAGGATTTCGGCATCGCCATGGCGGCGAGCCGCAACCTGCGGGTGGAAAACGCCGAGGAGTCCCGCGCGATGCTGCTGGAGGCGCTGGAAAACCGCGACGGACTGCCGCGCGAGATCGTCTCGCTCAACGCCGGCGCGGCGCTGTACGCCGCCGGCCGCGCGCCCTCGATCGCCGAGGGCATCGCGCAGGCGCGGCAGGTGCTGGCCAGCGGCGCGGCGCGGGATCGGCTGGATCAATTCGTCGCCGCCACGCGGCGACTGAAGGAGCAGAACGCATGAGCGACATCCTGCAGAAGATCCTCGCGCGCAAGGCCGAGGAAGTGGCCGAGCGCCGCACCCGCGTGCCGCAGGCCGAACTCGCCGCGCGCTGCCGCGACACCGGCCCGACGCGGGGCTTCGCCGCCGCGCTCGAACGCCGTGTCGCCGCCGGTCGCGCCGCGGTGATCGCCGAGGTGAAGAAGGCCAGTCCCTCGAAAGGACTGATCCGATCCGACTTCGACCCCGCGCAGATCGCGAAAAGCTACGAGACGGGCGGCGCGGCCTGCCTTTCCGTGCTGACCGACGTGGATTTCTTCCAGGGCGCCGACGCCTACCTGCAGTCCGCCCGCTCGGCCTGCTCGCTGCCGGTGCTGCGCAAGGACTTCCTCCTCGACGCCTATCAGGTGTACGAGGCGCGCGCGCTGGGAGCCGACTGCATCCTGCTGATCGCCGCGGCGCTGGAGGACGCGCCGCTGCGCGAACTGGCCTCGCTGGCCCGTTCGATCGGGCTGGACGTGCTGGTGGAAGTCCACGACGAGGCCGAACTGGATCGCGCGCTTGCGCTGCCGTCCGATGCGGGGCTGATCCTTGGCGTGAACAACCGCAACCTGCGCAGCTTCGAGGTTTCGCTCGACACCACGGTCTTGCTCAAGGCGCGGCTGCCGGCGGACCGCTGGCTGGTGACCGAAAGCGGGATCCACGCCCCGGAAGACGTGCGGAAAATGCGCGATGCCGGTGTGCACGCCTTCCTCGTCGGCGAAGCCTTCATGCGCGCGGCAGACCCCGGAGCGGCGCTGGCGCAGCTGTTCGCCCGCTGACCCTCGGGTCCGCAAGTCGCAAACCCGGGCCGCGCGCGGCATACTTCAGTCGACTGTCGGGGGAGGCAGGACGCTGGAGCCATCCGGACGCACGATTGGCGGTTTCCTCCTGGCGTGCCTGCTGCTGGCGGCAGGCGCGGCGCATGCGCTGGACCCTTCGCACCGCGTCAGCGAGTACACGGTCACTTCCTGGAGCATGGAAGACGGCCTGCCCCACAACCTCGTCCACGCCCTGGAACAGGATTCCGACGGCTATCTGTGGGCAGGCTCCTGGGAAGGCGCCGCGCGCTTCAACGGCCGCGAGTTCACTCCCTTCGGATCGCGCACGGTACCGGGCATCGCGCTTTCCGGCGTGCGGGTGATCCTGCGCGACCGCGACGGCGCCCTGCTGTTCGGCACCTCGCAGCAGGGCGTGGTACGCCTTTCCCACGGCCAATGGTCCACCCTGGAAGCCACCGCCGCGCAGCGCCTGCGCGCCCTGTCCCTGCTGCGCGACGAGCACGGCGCGCTGTGGATCGGGACCGACGCAGGGCTGTGGCGGATGGCGGAAGATGGCGAACTGCAGAACCTGGGTGGCATCGGCGGCCGCCCGCTGGGGCCGGTGTACCGCTTCCTGTCGCTCAGCGACAAAGGCCTTCTGGTCGCATCCGAGCGCGGCGTCTTCCTCTGGCGCGACGATCGGCTGGAAGAATGGGGTGGCCCGCGCGGCCTGGGCGAGGCTCCGGTGCGCGCGCTGCTGCAGCGTGCCGACGGAAGCCTGGCGGTTGCCGGAAGCACCGGCGCCTTCCTGTTCTGGCCCGATGGCCGCAAGGAGGAAATCACCGGCCGCGAGATCGAAGCCATGCTCGAAGACCGCGACGGCACGCTCTGGCTCAGCGCCACCTCCGGCGGGCTGCTGCGCTACCTCGACGGAAGGATTGAAACGATCGACGAGCGCCTCGGCCTGCGCGGCCGCGCCAGCCAGGCGCTGATGGAGGATCGGGAGGGGCTGATCTGGGTGGGAACGACCAACGGCCTGTTCCGCATCGCCGATGCGCCCGCCTACGGTCTGGGCACCTCGCGCGGCCTGGGCGATGCCTACCCGCGCACCGTCCTGCGTCATCCCGACGGCACGCTCTACGTCGGCCACGCGCGCGGGCTGGACCGCTGGGCGGGCGAGCGATTCGAACCGGTACCGCTGGGCGTCGCGGAAACCTCGGTGCTGGCGCTGGCCCCGGCCCGCGACGGCGGACTGTGGATCGGCACCTACGACCGCGGCGTGCTGCACCTGTCCGGCGGCGGCGACCACAAGGCCATCACCGCCTTCGTTGACCACGATGGCCTGCCGATCCGCCACGTGCGGGCGCTGCGCGAAACCGACGATGGCAGCCTGTGGATCGGCACCACCGCCGGCCTGCTGCGGCGCCGCACGGACGGGCGCATCGTGATGATCGAGGGCACAGGCGGGCATTCGGACTCTTTCATCCGCGGCCTGTCCCCGGCGCGCGACGGCGGCCTCTGGATCAGTCTGGACGAAGGCCTGTTGCGCTGGCATCCCGACGAGCGGATCGACCGCTGGTCCGCCGCGAACGGCTATCCCGGCTCGGGCAGTTTCGATGCGCTGGAAACCGCGCGCGGCAGCGTCTTCATCGGCAGCGATCGCGGCCTGCTGCGGCTGCGCGAGGGAAGCTTCACGGTGTTCGACCGCGCGGCCGGCATCCCCAACGAAACGATCTTCCGCGTGCTGCGCGACCGCTCCGGGGCACTGTGGCTGTGCAGCAACCGCGGCGCCTTCCGCATCAGCCCCGAACAGTTCGAGGAAATGGACGCCGGACTGCGCGACCGCGTATCGGTCGACAGCGTGGACCGGTCGAGCGGCATGCCGAGCAGCCAGTGCAACGGCGGCAGCGGGCCGGCCGGCGACCTGTCCGACGCCGGCGAACCCTGGTTTCCCACCGCTGCGGGCATTGCCGTGATCGACCCGGTGGCGGTGATCGCGCGCCGTGGCGTGCGGGTGCAGGCCCGCATCGAAGAGGTGCGCGTGGATGGACAGATCCAACCTGCGAGCGGGCGGCTGGTGCTGGACGCAGACGCCAGGCGCGTGGTGCTGCGCTACGTCGGCCTGCATCTGCGCGCACCGCAGGACGTGCGCTACCGCTACCGCATGATCGGCTTCGACCAGGACTGGATCGAGGCCGGAAGCGACATCGAGGCGATCTACACCAACCTGCCGGCCGGGATGCTGCGCTTCGAGGTGCAGGCCACGATGGCGCCGGCCGACTGGCGCTCGCTCGGCGTGCTCCCCACCGCCAGGCTCGACATCGAGCAGCGGCCTCCGATCTGGCTGCGCCCCTGGTTCATCGCGCTGGCCCTGCTCGCGCTGGCGGCCCTGATCGCGGGCGGGATCGCCTGGCGGCTGGCGTCCTTCCGGATGCAGCAGGCACGCCTGCGGAGCATCATCGATGCGCGCACCCAGGAGCTGAGCAGCAAGAACCATGCCCTTGAGGAAGCCGACCGGGAGCGCGAATCGCTGCTGCGCCAGCTCGCCTACCAGGCCACCCACGACGCCCTGACCGGCCTGCCCAACCGCCGTGCCGGAGAAGCGCGTCTTGCCTCGAGCATCCAGAGCGCCGACCAGAACGGCACGGCGCTGTGCGTGGCGCTGATGGACATCGACTATTTCAAGCAGATCAACGACAGCCACGGCCACGAAGCCGGCGACGCCATGCTGCGCCACCTCGGCGCGCTGCTGTCCGGATCGGGATTCGTGCGCCCCGAGGACGTGGCCCGGCACGGCGGCGAGGAGTTCCTGCTGATCCTGCCGCGCCTGGATCTCGATGCGGCCGCCGACCGCCTGCGCGCGCTGGGCGATGCGGTGGCAACCAGCGCCATGACCCTGAGCGACGGGCGCAGACTGTCGTGCTCGGTCAGCATCGGCGTGGCGCAGTGGCAGCCCGGCATGACATCCAACCGGCTGGTGGCCCAAGCCGATCGGCGGCTTTACCTGGCCAAGCAGCGCGGCCGCAACCGGGTCGTGGCCGATGCGGGATGAGGAACCGCTTCAGGGCGCGGGAGGACGATCCATCAGCACCACGATGGTCTTGCCGCGCGCGCGCAGCATGCCGCGCTCTTCCAGCTGCTTGAGCACCCGCCCGGCCATCTCGCGCGAGCAGCCGACGATGCGCGCCAGTTCCTGCCGCGACACGCGGATCTGGGTGCCCTCCGGATGGCTCATCGCATCCGGCTCCTGGCACAGATCCAGGATGGTGTTGGCGATGCGGTTGGAAACATCCATGAAGGCCAGACGGCTGGCCTTGCGGCCGGTGTGCAGCAGGCGGCGGGTGAGCTGGCTGCCGATAGCGAACAGCAGGCGCGGGCATTCCTCGCGCAACAACCCGCCGAACAGGGCGCCGAGGCGCTCGTGGCTGATCTCGGCCAGTTCGCAGGCGCTGCGAGTGCGCAGCACCACTTCGCGCTGCGGCGCGCTGATGAACACGCCGGTTTCGCCGACGAACTCGCCCGGATTGATGTAGCTGAGCACCAGCTCGCGGCCATCCTCTTCCTCGCTGATCACGCTGAGCGAGCCGCTGATGACGTAGTAGAGCGTGGTCGCCGGATCGCCCGGACGGAACACGTCGGTGCGCGAGGCATAGCGTCGCCGGTGGCAGTGCGCCAGGAACCGCTGGATGGTCTGTTCGGTGGGCGCGAGCGACTCGGGCCGCTGCGGGCGGCGGAGCGTGTCCTGAAGGGGAAAATGACCGTTTGGCATGAAGAGCACCGTGACCGGATTCACTGTCCAGCTTAGCGCGGGACAGGCACCGATGCGCGCTTTCCCGCGAACCGGCGTGCACGATTTCGGCGCCGGATTTCATTCCGCGCGCGATTTGTCCGATAATTCACCCCTTCCGCCGTCTTCCAGAGGACACCCGCGTTGGTCAAGCCGCTGCCGCGCCTGAAGCTCCAGGGATTCAACAATCTCACCAAGGCCCTGAGCTTCAACATCTACGACATCTGCTACGCGATCACCGAAGAGCAGCGCCAGCGCTACATCGAATACATCGATGAAGCCTACAACGCCGAGCGCCTCACTCAGATCCTCACCGATGTCGCCGAGATCATCGGCGCCAACATCCTCAACATCGCGCGTCAGGACTACGATCCGCAGGGCGCGTCGGTGACGATCCTCATTTCCGAGGAGCCGGTCATCGACAAGAAGCAGGCCGGCAAGGAAGTGCTGGCCGGAGCCATGCGCGAGCACAAGGACGCCGATCACCTCGACGCCAGCGTGGTCGCGCACCTGGACAAGAGCCACATCACCGTCCACACCTACCCGGAAACCCATCCGCAGAACGGCATCGCCACCTTCCGCGCCGACATCGACGTGGCCACCTGCGGGGTGATTTCACCGCTCAAGGCGCTCAACTACCTGATCGAGAGCTTCGAGTCGGACATCGTCATCGCCGACTACCGCGTGCGCGGCTTCACCCGCGACGTGAAGGGCAAGAAGCACTTCATCGACCACCGCATCAACTCGATCCAGGACTTCCTCGCCAAGGGCATCAAGAGCCGCTACGAGATGTTCGACGTGAACGTCTACCAGGAAAACATCTTCCACACCAAGATGCACGTGAAGGATTTCGACCTGGACACCTACCTGTTCGAGGAGAAGGCCAAGAACCTCTCCTTCAAGGAACGCCAGCGCATCGAGATGCAGCTGCGCCAGGAGGTCGAGGAACTGTTCCACGGGCGCAATCTGGACTGAGGTTCCGATCCGCGAATGCACCAAAGAGAAGGCCCGGGAATCCCGGGCCTTCTTCGTTTCGCGAGAAAGAAACCGCGCGACGCGCTCAGGGATCGATGCCGCGCACCGGCAGGCGGATCTTCTCGCCCGGGTCCTCGGCCACGCGCGCGCTGCGGGTTTCCCCGCCGTAGCTGTAGACGATGTCGTAGGCGATCACCCGGGTCTGCGGATCCGCGACCGTCTCGCACTGGCGCTCGATGCGGGTCTCAGTCTTCTTCTCCTGCCGGGCTTCCTGGATCTTGCGTCCGGCGATCGCACCGCCCACCGCGCCGGCGATGCGCGCCGCGTCACGGCCGTGCCCGTCGCCGATCTGGTTGCCGATGGCCCCGCCCACGATGGCACCGATGGCGGTGCCGGCGATCTTGTTCTCGTCACGGGGCGCGACCTGATGGACCACCTCGACATCCCGGCAGACTTCCTGAGGGTTGTCGATGGACTGGCGCACCGGCGTGACGCTGACGACCTGTGCGTACTGCGGTCCGGTGGCGGCCGGAGGCCTGGGTGCCGATGGCGGAGCCTGCGGCTCCGGGGCCGCCGATGGAGATGGCGCCGGTGGTGCGGGTGGCGCGGGTGGTGCAACCGGAGCAGCCGGCTGCGCAGGCGCCGCAGTCAGCTCCGGGGCGGGCGCCGCTTCGGCCGGCGTGCCGGCACCCGGGGAATCTTCCACCGGCGCGACGGGAGACGGCACAGAGGTGCCCGCCGGAGCCTGCGGATTCTGGCAGGCCGCGAGCAGCAGGCAGGCGGAGGCCAGAGGGAGCCACTTCGAAGCGTATCGGGTCATTCGTGATCGTCCTTGGCGAGTGCGGAAATTGAGTCCAGATCGACTGCGATCCGGACGCGCGGCACCTTACCCCGGCGCGGCTGAACCTCAGGTGCCGTCGGCGCGCGGCGCGACCTGCATCGGCACGCGGCTGCCATCCACGCCGGCGCGATACCAGCGCCCCTGTTCACGGCGCACCGCGCCCATCACCGCCACGCCCGTTTCCGCATCGCGTTCGGGGTAGATCTGCACGGCGATCACCCGGCCATCGAACAGCGGCGTCACCTGCGACAGCGCGGTGTGGCCAACGAAGATGGCGCGCACCCCCAGGGCGCGACGCAGCGCATCGACCGCTTCCTCACTCGCCTCGGGCGGCGCGCCGTCGCGGGAAAAATAGCCGCGATACCACAGCGGCCCGTACGACCGGATCGCAAACTCGTGAAACTGCGACTGCGCCGGATCGGCGCTTCCGGCCAGCACCTCGCGGATCGCGCGGCTCAGGCGTGCCGGCATGAACCCACGCTCGACCGCCTCGGGCGAAATGCCGCCGTGCAGGAACAGCGCATCGCCCACGCGCAGCACGCTGGCGCGGGTGCGCAGCCACTGGCCCAGCACGCTGCGGCCATCGAACAGGTCGGCGTAGGACTTCGCGCCCAGCGCCTTCACCGTTGCCGCATGGCACGGATGGAGGTAGCGCGCGTCGCCGCGCAGCGCCATCAGCTCGTGGTTGCCGAGCAGGAATTCGACGTCGCCTCCCGCCGCCGCGGCTTCGCCCTGCAGCTGGTAGATCAGCCAGAGCACCTCCAGCTGGTGCGCGCCACGGTCGAACACGTCACCCAGAAACACCACCTGTCCGCGGCCGAAGGCCCAGCGGAGCCGCGCGTCGACGATCTTCTGGTTCCGCAGCAGCTCGACCAGGATGTCGTACTCGCCATGGATGTCGGCGACGACGAAAAGCGGCGCGTCCGATTCCAGATGGATCGCATCGGGCGCGGTCTGCGCCGGCGGTCGCAGCGTCACCTCGAAAGCCGGCACCGCACCCACGGATTCCACGCGCAGCCGTTCGCCCGGCGCGATAGCGAGGGACCGCGCCTTGGCGTCTTCCCCCTCGCCGTCGCTCCAGCGCGCCACCCAGCCTCCCTTCGGCGCGGGCGCCACGTAGGGGCCGTCGGTCGAGGCGTCGGCATGGGCCGCCGGCGCAAGGCAGATCAACAGCGCGGCGAGCGCGCCCAAGGCCATGCGGCCGAACCTTCGATTCATGGTCTGAGCTTCCCTCCCGTTGCCGGATTCACGGCATTGTCTCCCGCTTTCCCGCCACGGCGAAGCCCGTCCCGCACCAGGACCGGCTCCGATCACTCGCACCTCCCGCAGCGCCCCGCAGAGCGCAGCTTGCTGCGCTGGATCGACCCGCCCTCTCACACTTCCCGCAGCGCCTCGGTGATCGGCAACCGCGCCGCGCGCAGGGCCGGGAACAGGCCACCGACCAGGCCGATGCCCAGCGCCCACTTGAAGCCGGTCCACAGAAGCTCCGGCGTCACGCGGAACTGGAACACCACCTGGCTGAAGTTGGCGCCCAGGGTGGAGGCGCTGAAGTTGTTGAACGCAAGCCAGGCGACCAGGCCGCCGAGGACGCCGCCGAGCAGGGCCAGCAGCAGGGTCTCGAGCATTACTGCGGTCACGACCGGGGTGCCGCGGAATCCTATGGCACGCATGGTGGCGATCTCGCGGGCGCGGGCGGCGACGGCGGCGTACATGGTGTTGAGCGCACCGAACACCGCACCCACCGCCATGATGCCGCCGATGACCGTGCCCAGGACCTGCAGCAGGGTCTTGAGCCCGCCGGACTGGGCCGCGAAATAGGCCCGCGTGGTGCTGACGTCGAGCTTGAGCTGCGGATCGGCTTCCACCGCCGCCTTGAAGGTCTCGAAACCTGACTTTCCGGTGCGCACCAGCACCGACTGGTAGGCACCGCGGTTGTACGTGGTGGCCACCGTCTGGGCGTCGCCCCACAGCTCCGATTCGTAGGCATCGCCGGACTCGAACGCGCCCACCACGGTCCACTGCTGGCTGCCCAGCATCAGCGTGGCGCCGACTTCGAGCCCGCGGAACTGCGCCTGCGCGCCGCGCCCGACCGCGATCTCGCGCAGGCCCGCCGAAGGCGCGCGACCCTCGACGATGCGCACCCCCTCGCGCACGCGGAAGGCGGCCTCGCCGATGCCACGGAACTGCACGTTGGTGTCGCTGCCGTCGGCCTTCGACGGCAGGTTCACCACCTGGGACAGCTCGGCGGAAACCAGCGGCCGCCCCTCGGCGTCCTGTTCGATGCCCGGCAGGCTGGCGATCAGCGGCACCTGGCTGCGGGTGATGACCGAGTTGGTTTCGGCCTGCGAGCCGCCGCGCAGCACGATCGCGGTCTCGTCGTTGCCGGCGGCATCGAGCGTGGCCTGGAAGCCCTCGCCCATCGCCAGCATCGCCACCAGCACGCCAACCACGCCGGCGATGCCCACCACGATCACCGAGGAGGCGCCCCAGCGCTGCGGCAGGCTGGCGATGCCGATGCGCGCAGCGGCCAGCGCGAGGCGTCCGCCGCGCGAGAGCGCCAGCCACAGCGCAACGAGCACGGCCACGGCGAGCACGCCTTGCCAGGGCAGCGCGGTCCAGACGCCGAGCGCGAGAAAAAGCAGGAGCAATACGGCGAAATTCTTCAGGGTGTTCTTCATGTCCGTGTCCTCAGCGTCCAGCCAGCGCATCGACGATCTTCAGCCCGCGTGCGCGCAGCGCGGGCAGGAGCCCTACCGCCACGCCGATGGCCGCCATCAGCGCCAGGCCCATGGCCCAGGTCTCGCCCGGCACGCCCTGCAAGGCCACGATGCCGCCGCTGGCCTTGGCCAGTCCGGGCACGATCGCCGAGGCCAGCCCCAGGCCCAACGCGCCGCCCAGTACCACCAGCAGCATCGATTCGGCCAGCACCAGCCCCAGCACCGTGGCATCGGTGAAGCCCAGCGTCTTGAGCGTGGCCAGTTCCGGGATGCGCTCGCGCACCGCCTGGGCCATGGTGTTGCCGGTCAGCAGGATCAGGGTGAAGAACACCGCGCCCATGATCGCGGTGACGATCAGGCCGATGTCGGCGAACTGCTTGGCGAAGGCCTGCTGGAAGGCCGATTCGGTCTGGGTCTTGGTCTCGTGGTCGGAGTTGGCCGACAACGCGTCGATGGCCTGCGCCACCTGCGAGGCGCGCGCCGGGTCGTCCAGCACCACGGTGAACCAGCTCACCTGGTTCTTGATGTAGTCGTTGGCCTCGTCGAAGTAGGCCCAGTTCATCACGAGCTGATTTTCCTGCCCCACCTGCGAGCGGTCCTTCGCGCGGAAGATCGTGGTCAGCTGCAGCGGCCAGTCGTTGCTGCCATTGCGCGGAAAGATCGTGGCCTGCATCGGGATGGTGTCACCGATCTTCCAGCCGTGCTTGAGCGCCAGTGCCTCGCCCACGGCTGCCGCGGTGCGGGTGGCCTTGAACGCCTCCACCTGCTCGGGCGGCGCCTCGAACTCGGTGTAGACCTCGAAGTAGTTGGGCGCCACCGAGAAGTTCGGAAAGAAGTTGCGCATGTCCTGGTAGATGCCGCCGAACCACATCGCATAGGTGGATTTCTGCACGCCGGGAATGCCCTCGATCTGCTGCAACAGCCGGATCGGCAGGGTCTGGGTGATCGACAGGCGCGAGGAGACGATCAGGCGGTTCGCGCCGTCCACGCTGCCGCCGGAGTTGAACGCCACGCGCACCGAGTCGAGCAGGCCGAACAGGAGGAAGGCGGTGACGACCGACAGCAGGGTCAGCGCGGTGCGGGTGCGGCTGCGGAACAGCTGCGCCCAGATCAGGTGGAAAAACTTCACGGCAACCTCCGACTCAGTGCGCGGCGGGCGCGTCGACCAGCTCGCCCTTGTCGAGGTGGATGGTGTGGCGCGCGTGTTCGGCGGCCTTGGGATCGTGGGTGACCATCACGATGGTCTTGCCGTGTTCGCGGTTGAGCAGCTGCAAGAGCCCCAGCACCTCTTCCGCGGACTGGCGATCGAGGTCGCCGGTGGGTTCGTCGCAGATCAGGAAGGTGGGATCGGACACGATGGCGCGCGCGATGGCGACGCGCTGCTGCTGACCGCCGGAAAGCTCGTTCGGCTTGTGGCTGCGCCGATCCGCCAGGCCCACGAGAGTGAGCGCAATCTGCGCCCGCCGCGCGCGCTCCTTCGCGTTTAGCGAGGTCAGCAGCAGCGGCAGCTCGACGTTCTTCTGCGCGCTGAGCGTGGGCATCAGGTTGTAGAACTGGAACACGAAGCCGACGTGGCGGCTGCGCCACGCCGCGAGCTGCCCGGCGCGCAGGGTGTCGATGCGCTCGCCCTCGATCGTGATCTCGCCGCCGCTGGGCGAATCCAGCCCGCCGATCAGGTTGAGCAGGGTGGTCTTGCCCGAACCGGACGGCCCCATCAGCGCGACGAAATCGCCGCGCTCGATGTCCAGATCAATGCCGTGCAGCACGGCCACCTTCTCCGGGCCGCGGGTGTAGGTCTTGGTAAGGTTGCGGATACTGACCAGGGCTGACATGGGGGTTCCTTTGTGTCTGATGTTGGGCTTCTTGCTCCCTCTCCTCCGCTTGCGGGGGAGAGGGTTGGGGTGAGGGGGAGTTTTTTCCAAAGAATGGAAAAGCGGTCGCGAGCAAGCTCGCTCCTACAAAAGCCCCCCCTCACCCTCGCCCTCTCCCCCATCGGCGATGGGGGAGAGGGAATCATTCATCTCAACGCGGCGCAGCCACGCGCACCGCGTCGCCATCCTTCAACTCCGCCGGCGGGTCGAGCACCACGACCTGCCCGGCGCTGAGGCCCGACAGCACCTGCCGCCCATCGCCCAGCGCGATGCCGGTCTCCACCGTACGCAAGGCCACCTTGTCGTCCTGCAGCACGAACACCCGGCTTGCGCCATCGCGCGACACGATGGCGCCCTGCGGCACCCGCACGCCGCGCGGCTGCTCGGGTTCGTCCGCGCGTTCGGCCTCCAGGAAGCTCACCCGCACGCCCATGTCCGGCACGATGCGCGCGTCCTTTTCCCTGAGCGCCACGCGCACCTTCACCGTGGCCTTGCCGCGGTCGGCGGCCGGGATGATCGCGATGACTTCGGCCGGGATCTTCCAGTCCTGGTAGGCATTGAGCACCGCCTCCACCCGCATCCCGGGCCGCACCCGGCCGATGTAAGACTCGCCCACTTCCACCTCCACTTCCAGCGAATCCATGTCCACGATGGTGCCGATGCCGGTGCGGGTGTAGCCGCCGGTGGCGAGCGGGGAAACGATCTCGCCCGGCTGCGCCGCCTTGGCGATCACCACACCGGCGAACGGCGCACGCACGATGGTGTTGTCCACGCCATTGCGTGCGATTTCCAGCGAATCCGAAGCCACCTGCACGTTGCGCTGCGCGGTGACGCGCTGCGCGCGCAGGGCATCGCGTTGCGCCACGGCGGCATCGTATTGGGAACGCGATACCAACCCGCGTTCGACCAGTGCCGCCACGCGCACCGCTTCGGCTTCGGCCTGCGTGAGTTGCGCCTGCACGGAAGCCACGCCACTGCGTGCCGCCGCAAGCTGCGCACTGGCGAGCGCGAACTGTGCATCGGCATCGACCGGATCGAGCGTGGCCATCACCTGCCCTTCCTCCACCCGCATGCCTTCCTCAATCAGCACTTCGCGCACCTTGCCGGTGATCTTGGCCGATACCGTCGCCATGCGCCGTGCCACCACGTAGCCGCTGGCATCCAGCACCGAGGCGCTGGCGGCGGTGTTGCCGATGGCGACGGCCGGCGCGGTGCGCACTTCGAGCGCATGATCGCGCCCGCCCAGCATCCCTGCGGCCGCGGCAAGGATGGCCAGGGCAAGCAGTGCCAGCACCCACCATTTCCCGCGGGAAGGCGGCGGCGGCGGGGCGTTGCGCTCGATGCGAAGTTCTTTCAGGAGTTCGGCGGAGGCGTTCATGGGAAACAGTCGAGTGAATGGAGCGTGCAGTGTGACGGAAACGGGAAAAACCGGAACCTTCATTGACCGCTGCCGTGCACAGGATGGAGGACGACGCGGGATGCACCAAGTGACAACCGTCATCCACATCGCGTGAAGGCACGCACTGGGGCAGGCGGCCCGCGCGCCACAGCATGGGCCCACCGCAACCGAGGAAACCGCCATGAAATCTCCTCCCGCACCGCTGGCGCGCCTGCGCGGCGTACACAAGCGCTACGGCGAGCTGCCCGCGCTGGCCGGCATCGATCTTTCCGTATCCGCTGGCCAGGTGCTGGCCCTGCTCGGCCCCAACGGCGCGGGCAAGAGCACGGCAATCTCGCTGCTGCTGGGCCTGCTGGCCCCGGACGCCGGCGAGGTGACGCTGTTCCGGGCCGATCCACGCCGCGTCGCCACGCGCCAGCGCATCGGCGTGATGCTGCAACAAGCCACGTTGCAGGCCACGCTGAAGGTGCGCGAGCTGATCGAGCTGGCGCGCAGCTACTACCCGAATCCGCACCCGATCGAAGACTGCGCGCGCATCGCCGGCGTTGCCGACCTGATGGAGCGGCGCTACGGACGCCTGTCCGGCGGGCAGCAGCGCCGCGTGCAGTTCGCCCTCGCCATCTGCGGCAGGCCGGCGCTGCTGTTCCTGGACGAGCCCACCACCGGGCTGGACATCGACGCCCGCCGCGCCATCTGGGCCGCGATCCGCGCTCACGTCGCTGGCGGCGGCGCGGTGCTTTTGACGACGCACTATCTGGAGGAAGCCGAGGCGCTGGCCGACCGCGTGGCCGTGCTGGGCGCAGGCCGCATCCTCGCCGAAGGCAGCGTGGCGCAGGTCTGCGCGCGCATCGGGCAGCGCCGCATCCGCTGCACCAGCGCGATCGCTGCCGAACGCCTGGCGACCTGGCCCGACGTGACCGCCGCGCGCCGCGACGGCGTGCGCCTGGAGCTCCTCACCGACGCGACCGAAGCGGTGCTGCGCCGGCTGCTGGCCGAAGACCCGGCGCTGTGCGACCTGGAGGTCGAACGCGCTGGGCTGGCCGAGGCCTTCCTGCAGCTCACCGGCAGCGCGCCGCAGCCGCACCACGATGTCCCGGAGGCCGCCTGATGGACACCACGACCCACCCCGGTCCCGCGAGCGCCTGGCGCGCATACCTCACCGAAGCGCGTTTCGAATCCCTCCGGCTCTGGCGCACTCCGGCGTTTTCGCTGCCCGTTCTGCTGTTTCCGGCCATGTTCTACGTCCTGTTCGGCGTGCTGCTCAGCCGCGGCAGCCGCGATGCGGCCACCTTCCTGCTCGCCACCTACGGCGTGTTCGGGGTGATGGGTGTGGCGCTGTTCGGCTTCGGCGTGGTGGTGGCGGAAGACCGCGAACAGGGCCTGCTCACGCTCAAGCGCGCCATGCCGATGCCGCGCGGCGCCTACCTGTTCGCCAAGATGGCGATGGCGGTGCTGTTCGCCGCCATCGTCTCGCTCCTGCTGATGGCGCTGGCGGCGACGCTGGGCGGCGTGGCGCTCGCGCCGTGGCAGTGGCTCGGCCTGTTCTCGGTGAACGTGGCCGGCGTGCTGCCCTTCGCCGCGCTCGGCATGTGGCTGGGAACGCACTTCTCCGGCGCCGCCTCGGTCGGGGTCATCAACATGGTGTACCTGCCGATGGCCCTGCTTTCCGGCCTGTGGATGCCGCTGTCGATGCTGCCCGGGATATTCACCACGCTCGCGCCGCTCTGGCCGGCCTGGCACCTGAGCCAGCTCTCGCTGAAGCTGATCGGCGCCGATGCCGGCATGGCCCCGGCGCTGCACATCGCGGTGCTGGCAGCGGTGACCGCGGCGTTCTTCTTCCTGGCGCTGCGGAGGCTGGCGCGATGAGTGCGCGCCGCGGCCGGCGCGCGGCGTACCATGGATGCACCATGCCGCTGCCGATTTCTCCCACCCGATGAGCCGCCTGCTGCCCGCACCCGGCGCCCGGCGCTGGATCCTCGCCCCCGCGCCCGGATCGATCGCCGATCAGGAGCTGCGCCTCGGGCGCTCGCCCTGGCTGTCGATGATCCACCTGGTCTGGTCGGTCTGGGTGTTCCTGACGCCGCTGTTTTCCGGCCGCGAATACGGCTACACGCCGCTCTGGTTCGCGCTGACGGCGCTGTCCTATCCGCTGTTTCTCCTGCTCTATCTCGCCACGGTGTTCGCAGCGCCGCGCGCGGCCTACGCCTGCGCGCTGGCGCTGGTGGCGATGTGCTTCGCGCTCCTGCCCTGGTATCCCTCCGGGCTGTCCTACTTCGTGTTCGGCTGCGTGATGCTGCAGCCGCGCCGCAGCGGCGGACTGTATCGCTATCTGGCGCTGCTGGCCGTCCTCAATGTGACGCTGGTGGTCTGGGCCGCACAGATCGGCTATGTGTGGCAGGCACTGGTGTGGATCCCCACGGTCACGGCAATCATCGGCGTCATCGTCATGGTCGAGCGCGCCAACCACGAGCGCGACGCGGCGCTCAAGCTTTCGCACGAGGAAGTGCGCCGCCTCGCCGCGACGGCCGAGCGCGAGCGCATCGGGCGCGACCTGCACGACCTGCTCGGTCACACGCTTTCGATGGTGGCGCTCAAGTCCGATCTTGCGGCGCGGCTGGTGGAGCGCGATCCGGCGGCCGCGCGCGGCGAGATCGCCGAGGTGAGCGGCATCGCGCGCGACGCGCTGGTCCAGGTACGCCAGGCGGTCAGCGGCATCCGCGCGGCGGGCATCGCCGCCGAGCTGGCCTCCGCTCGCCTGCTGCTGGAAACCGACGGCGTCGCCTTCGACTACCGCCTCGACGCGGCATTCTCCGGGGTCGGGCTGCCGGCGGACGTGGAGAGCGCGCTGGCGATGACCGTGCGCGAGGCCGCCACCAATATCCAGCGCCACGCGCATGCGCGACAGGTGGAGGTGCACCTCGGCGTCGATGGAGAAGTTGCCGTGCTGCGCGTGATCGACGACGGACGCGGCGGCGCGCTGCGCTCCGGCAACGGCCTGGCTGGAATGCGCGAGCGCCTTGAGGCCGTCGGCGGCACCCTGCGCATCGACAGCCGCCCCGGTGCGGGAACCCGCATCGAGGCCCGCATACCGCTGGCGCGGAAATCCGACGCGCTCGCTCCCCTGCTGGCGGGGGAGCGGGCCGGGGTGAGGGGGGCTTTGGCTCCATGATCCGCGTCCTGCTGGCCGAGGACCAGGCCATGGTGCGCGGCGCGCTGGCGGCGCTGCTGGGCATGGAATCGGACATCAAGATCGTCGGCGCGGCGGCCGACGGCGACACCGCCTGGAACGAGCTGCGCCGTCTCACGCCCGATATTCTTGTCACCGATATCGAGATGCCGGGCGCCAGCGGCCTGGAGCTGGCGCGCCGGGTGCAGCACCACGGGTTGCCGGTGAGGGTGGTCATCGTCACCACGTTCGCCCGCGCCG
This sequence comes from Pseudomonadota bacterium, assembly GCA_963205495.1. Classification (GTDB taxonomy): domain Bacteria; phylum Pseudomonadota; class Gammaproteobacteria; order Xanthomonadales; family Xanthomonadaceae; genus Denitratimonas. Next base: position 342 of record CAUJIN010000046.1, on the reverse strand, counting down.
GCTTCCTGCGCCGCGCACTGGATTCGGGCGTGGCCGGATACCTCCTGAAAGACGCCCCGGCCGAGCAGCTTGCAGACGCCCTGCGTCAGGTGCACCGTGGCGGCCGCGCCATCGACCCGCAGCTGGCGCTGGAAGCCTGGACTGAATCCGACCCCTTGAGCGAGCGCGAGCGCGAGGTGCTGCGACTGGCCGGCGAGGGAATGTCTTCGGGCGACATCGCTGCGCGCATGAACCTCTCCCAGGGCACCGTGCGCAACTATCTTTCCGAGTGCATCGGCAAGCTCGGCGTCGGCAACCGCATCGAGGCCTACCGACTGGCGCGGCAGAAGGGCTGGCTGTAGC
>CAUJIN010000045.1 GCA_963205495.1 Pseudomonadota bacterium | reverse complement strand
CGATGTGGTGGCCGGCGTTCGGCGTCAGGGTGAAGGTGGCGGTGGAGCCTGCCGTCACCGTCTGCACGCCCAGCGGGGCGATCGTGCCCGCCGGCGTGCCGACGCTGGAGGTCACGGTGTGGGTGACCGGCGCGGTGACGGTGAGCGAAACCGGCACCACGACCAGATCCGTGCCGTTGCCCGGACCTGCATCCGGATCGTCGCTGCTCACGCAGAGGTTGGCCGTGTAGGTGCCCAGCGCCAGACCCGTGGAATCGAAGGTCACCGTGACCGGCGCGCTGTTGCCGGCAGCCGTCAGTCCGCTGGCCGGGCTGACCGAGAGCCAAGTGGCATCGACCGGCGTGAAACACGCCGGCGCTCCTGCCGTGCCTTCGATCACGAAGGCCTGGTCCTGCTGGGTGTTGTTCCCGGTATCCATGACCGGGTTCCACGTGCTTGCGGAAGGATCCCACTGCACGGCATTGGAACCGGGCTTCTGCGTCTGCCCTGCGATCGTCACCGGGATCGACCAGGGGCCCGAGGCCAAGGTTCCGCCGGTCTGCCAGTCCACCCAGTAGGTGCCCGCCGGAAGATACGTTCCCACGGCCGCCGTGGTCGCCATGATCGGGCGCTGGCCATTGGTCATGTCCGTATCGGTCGCGCGATACGCTCCGCTGAACGCCGTCGCCGTCATCCGGTTGGTGGTGGTATCCCCGAAGACGATGTTGCTGCCCGCCGCACCGGGCACACCGTCCCAGATGCGCAGGTTGAGCGCGTTCATCGTCGAGGTCGTGGTCGAGCCGGTCTGGTACGCGAAGAAAGTGATCTGGCTGATCGTCCAGCCACCGGCCGGAACGGTGAAATCATCCGCGATGCGGAACCCGGAGGAAACCGCATGCCCGAAGCCGTAAGTGCTTCCACCAAGGGAAGTATCGAGCATGCTGAGGTCCGCACCGCCGGCACCCCCCCCGGGATGCGTAACGAACGCGCCGTTGTCGTACAGCACGGCCGCAGGCGCCAGCCAGGTCCTGCCCCCTCCTGGCACTGCCGCGGGCGCCGCCGCCGGAGCCTGCGCGTCCACGGTTTCCGCGGCCGGCTGCGCCACGAGAGGCGCTGCAGGAATGGTCGGGAAGCGCGGGAGATTTTCCTCGTCGATCGTCCAGTTCAGGCCCGCCGTGCCGTTGTTGGCGAGGGTCAGGGTCTGCGTGGTCGTGGTGTTGGTGGCCTGGGTGCCGGCCAGCGAGGCGGGGCTGACGTCGATGTCGGGCGCCTGCACCGTGACCGTGGCGCTGGCCGTGGCGGTCTGGCTGGTGGGTACCACCTGATGGAAACGGATCGCCTTGCCTGCACTGACGCTCGCAGTATTGAACGAGTACTGGAGCGCGGTGGTGCCGTCCTGGTTCAGGCCGATGGTGGCGGAGGCGCCGCCGTCATAGCTCGCATTTCCGAAATCGACGTCCTGGTACTGGAAAACGATGTCGCTACTGCCTTCGTGGAAGATGACCTCGAAGGTCGAAGCGCCCACATTGCTGTAGTGCGGTTTCTCGTACCACTCCACGATCAGCGTGCGGTTGGGGGCGGCGCCCTGCACCTCCCAGTAGACGTTGCCGCCCGCGCCCATGTCGTCCCAGAAGGGAAGGATGGCCAGGGGATGCGCTGCACTGGGCAGCGCCTGATTGGCGAAGCCCACGTCGCCGCTGGTGGCGTTGAAGAGGATGCCGCCGTTGTTGCCGATCCGAAGGTCGGTGGAGGTGACGCCATAGAAGGTGATGGGAAAGGGCGAGACGATGTTGGCCTCGCCGTCATCGGCGAGGCCGAGCGGCGCCCCCGATCCATTGATCGACACGTAGCTGAAGGGCACCGTGTCGTCATAGGCGTAGCTGCCCAGCGCCGTCTTGGCCGTCCAGGTGGCGGTGTTGGTCACCGTCGCGGCCGGAACCGCGGATTGGATGAACTCGACCGATGCACCGGCCCCGAGCACTTCCGGGTGGTCAGTCAGCAGCGTTCCCAGATCGCTGTCCACCAGATCGTGGAAATTGAAGACGGTCGAACCGCTGTTCGTGACCCGATAGCAGTAGTACACCGTGGTTCCGACAGGCACGGCGATGCTGGTGGTTGCAGCACAGGTAGCCGGCACGGTGCCGACCGTCTTGGCAAGAGAAATATCCTGCCCTCGAACCGAGGCCGGCAGCATTGCCGATACGAAAAAGACAAACGCCAGCGACCGGGCCAGCGCGAAAGTTCTGGGCATTGGCACACTCCTTCCGTTGAATCCCCATTCCCATCGCCGGACAAACGCGCAGCGACAGGGCCTATTACCCCAAAGGCAAGCCATGGTCTCGCCATTTCCATCTCCGTGCAACCCGCGTTTGTCCGGCCATGAAACGGCTTGCGAAACGGCAGCCACACGCCCCGTGTCCTCCCTTCGCGACTTTTCCGGTAACACAGCGCGAATCCGATCCTTGTCTGCCTTTCCGCCTGGAGCCACGCCATGCAAACCGCAAACGCACGCGCGCTTTCTGCCGCACTTTTTCTGGCCCTTTCCTGCGGCGCCGCGCTCGCCGCCGATCCGCAGCAGGCCATCCTCGTGCTCGACGCCTCCGGCTCGATGTGGGGGCAGATCGATGGACGGACCAAGATCGACATCGCCCGCGAAGCGGTGGACACGATGCTCGACGGCTGGCAGGGCGGCGAACTGGGGCTGCTGGCCTACGGCCATCACCGCAAGGGCGATTGCGCCGACATCGAGCTGCTGATCGAACCGGGCGCGGCGCAGACCGAGGCGATCCGGCAGCAGGTTCAATCCCTGAACCCCGTCGGCATGACCCCCATCTCCGCTTCGGTGCGGCAGGCGGCCGAGCGCCTGCGCTACACCGAACAGAAGGCCACCGTGATCCTGGTCAGCGACGGCGAGGAAACCTGCAACGCCGATCCCTGCGCGCTCGGTGCGGAGCTGGAGCGGCTCGGCATCGACTTCACCGCGCACGTCATCGGCTTCGACATTTCCGCCGGCAGCACCGCCGACGCGCAGCTGCGCTGCCTGGCCGAGTCCACCGGCGGAAGCTACATGCTGGCGGGCAGCGCCGGCGAACTGGGCCGGGCGCTGGGCAGCGTCGCCGAACAGGCCAACGCCAGCGCCGTCGCGCGCGAGGGGAGCGACTGGATGGAAGGCTACTCGCTCGAATCCGAAGTGAGCCTCTACATGGACCCCGACGGCGAGGAGTCCGCCGGCAACTTCGATTTCCGCACCGACCAGACCGCCGCCGACTGCCGCGCCCTGTGCGAAGCCGAGTCGAGCTGCGCGGGCTGGCACTACGAGCCTGCCGGGAGCTACTTCATCGAGCACCCGCGCTGCCACCTCAAGGGCCACCGGTTCGCGGTGCGGGCGATCGCGCAGGACGCAGGCTGGGTCGCGGGCATCAAGCCGGGCGTGAAGCTGATCCTTTCCGAATAGAGCGGCGCCATCGCGGCACGCGCACCCAGCCAAACCGCATCCTGCTCGGCTAGGATGCGCCGATGGCCAAGCTCTACGACCGCGACTATTTCGACCGCTGGTATCGGAAAAACCCCGCCCTCTCGCGCTCGCGCCTGACTCGCAAGGTGGCGCTGGCGGTCGCCCTGGCCGAATACCACCTGGAGCGCCCGATCCGCAGCGTGCTGGACGTGGGCTGCGGCGAGGGCGCCTGGCGCGCGCCGCTGTCGAAGCTGCGCCCGCAGGCTTCCTACCTCGGCTTCGACTCCAGCCAGTACGCGGTGCGCCGCTACGGCGCGCGCCGCAACCTTCATCTGGCGCGTTTTTCCGACTTCGAGGCGCTGCGCCCCTGCCCGCCGGTGGATCTGCTGGTGTGCAGCGACGTGCTGCACTACCTCGGCGCGCGCGAAATCGACCGCGGCCTGCCCGGGCTGGCGGCGCTGTGCGGCGGCGTGGCGTTCCTGGAGTGCTTTACCCGCGAGGACCGGGCCGAAGGCGACGACGAAGGCTTCCATCGCCGCCCCGCCTCGTTCTACCGCGAACGCTTCGCGCAGGCCGGCTTCGTCCAGATCGGCTCGCACGGCTGGCTGACGCCCGCGCTGGCGCAGCGCGCCACGGCGCTGGAGGTCGCACCGCCGGCCCGGCCCAGTCGCGCGCTCCGCGCTGGTCGCGCAGGGTCGACCGGCGTCACGCTGCCGGATCGGGGCTAGGTGCCCGAACGATCATTCCGCGCGCCGCAGGCGATCACGCCCGCCGCTTCCAGCGCGGCGATTTTATTGGCATCCAGCCCCAGCACCTCGGCCAGCACCTGCGCGCTGTGCTCGCCCAGCGCGGGCGGGGCGGCGGCGTAGTCCACGGGGGTCTGCGAGAGGCGCAGCGGGCTGGCGACGCCGGGCACTGCGCCGTGCTGCGGGTGATCGAGGGATATCGCCAGGCCGCGCGCGATGACCTGCGGGTCGGCGAATACTTCGTCGATGCGGTTGACCGGCGCGCAGGGCACGCCGACGGCTTCCAGCCGTTCCAGCCAGAAGGCGCGCGGCTGCTGGCGGAGGCGATCTTCCAGCAGCGGCACCAGCTCCATTCGATGCGCCACGCGCGCGGCGTTGGTGGCGTAGCGCGGGTCCCGCGCGAGCTCGGCGCACGCGATGACTTCGCACAGCCGCGCGAACTGGGCGTCGTTGCCCACCGCCAGCATGAAGTGGCCGTCGGCGGCGGGCACCGGCTGGTAGGGCACGATGTTGGGGTGCGCGGAGCCGAGCCGCTGCGGCACCTGCCCGCCGACGAGCCAGTTGGCGGCCTGGTTGGCGAGGAAGGCGACCTGCACGTCGAGCAGGGCCAGGTCGATGTGCTGCCCCTCTCCGGTGCGCTCGGCGTGGCGCAGGGCGGCGAGGATGCCGGTGGTGGCGTACATCGCGGTCATCAGGTCCACCACGGCCACGCCGACCTTCTGCGGCGGACCGTCCGGCGCGCCGGTGATGCTCATCAGGCCGCCTGCGGCCTGGATCGCGGCGTCGTAGCCGGCGCGATGCGCGCAGGGGCCGGTCTGGCCGAAGCCGGTGATCGAGCAGTACACCAGCTTCGGGTTGAGCGCGCGCAGGCTGGCGTAGTCCAGCCCGTATTTTTCCAGCGCGCCGACGCGGTAGTTCTCCAGCACGACGTGGCTGCGCGCGGCCAGTTCGCGCACCAGGCGTCGGCCTTCGTCGGTGGTGAAATCCAGCGCCAGCGAACGCTTGCCGCGGTTGGCGCACAGGAAATAGGCGGACGGGCCGGTGGAGGCGCCCTGCCCCTGGCCAAGCCACGGCGGCCCCCAGCTGCGGGTGTCGTCGCCCGCGCCGGGGCGCTCGATCTTGATGACTTCGGCGCCGAGGTCGGCCAGGGTCTGGCTGGCCCACGGGCCGGCAAGAATCCGGGACAGATCCAGCACCCGCACGCCTTCCAGCGGACCCATTCCAGCCTCCCGGGTTTCCTTTCCGGCCCGCCATCCGACGCCGGAGCGCCGGCATTGTGGCAGGCGCGCGTCGCGGCGGGCAGGGTCGGGAAATCGCCGCCCGTTTGCTCTGGATCAAGGAGCGGGGCGGGCCACCGGCGTAGTCTCGATGCTGCGTCCGTGTGCCCGAACCGCGTCTGGTTCACGCCCGGACGGTCGCCCCGGGGCCGGCCGCAGCGTCCTCCCCACGGTCACGATGCAACGAGCGCCCGCACCGACACTCCAAGCCGCATGAAAGAACGACGCAAATCCCGCTATCAGCAGATCGGAGAGGAACTGCAGCTTGCCATCGAGCAGGGCCACTACCCGCTCGGCAGCCTGCTTCCCACCGAGCTGGAGCTCTGCAGGCAGTACGACATCAGCCGCCACACCGCGCGCGCCGCACTGGCGCGACTGAGCGATGCGGGGATGGTCCTGCGCCGCCCCGGTGCGGGAACGCGCGTGGTGGCGCGCCGCGCGGCGATGCACTGCGCCTGCGAGGCCAATTCGATCGAGCAGCTCCTGCAGTACGGCAAGACCAGCCATCTGGAGCTGCTGAGCGCACGACGCCGCGCTGCGGGCGCATCGGCGGCCGAGCTGCTGGGCATGGCGCAGGGCACCGATCATCTCCACCTGCTCGGGGTGCGGCTGAACCGTGCCGGAGGCAACCCGGTGGCCCTGACCGACATGCTGCTGCCGGTGTATCCGGACACGCCGGTCGATGAGCTGCTCGATCCGGCGCGCGCCTCCGCGGCGATGACGCGACTGCTCGACATGGCGCGCCTTTCCATCGTGGAGCAGACCTTCGACGTGGACGTGTTCAGCGCCATCCAGGCCCGCCACCTCGACGTGGCCCCGCGCGATCCGGCGCTGCGCGCGCAGCGCCGGTACGTCGACAACGCCGGGCGCCTGCTGATGGTGGCCACCAGCCTGCATCCACGCGAACGCTTCGCCCACCGGGCGGTGCTCTCCCGCGGCGGCCACTGAGGGCGCCGCAGGATCGGCGGAAACCGCTGCGCGGGTTCCGCCCTGCGTGCGTGCTTTTTACAGGGCGGAACCGCCGCAGGCGATTCCGCCATCGGGTCCGCCGCGGGCCAGCCGCAGGAACAGCGCCGCAAGCGTCACCACGTCCTGGTGATTGTGCTGCGCGACGCGGCGCAGGTTCACGCTGTCGCCACCGCGCAGGAACGAGAGCCAGGCCGACGGCGCTTCGCTGCCGGGCAGGTCGTCCTCGCGCAGGATGCACAGCGCGCGGCGCTCGATGGTGGCGAGGCGGCAGTTTTCCCAGCGCCCGCGCCAGAACCGGCGCGCGGGGAACAGCAGGTCCAGGTGGTCGCCCGCGGACAGCGGCTCGGGCAGACGCGCGAGGCGGTAGCGAGCCTTGAGCAGGGGCGCGTCGTAGCAGCGACCGTTGAAACTCGACAGCACGGTGCGCGGGCCGATCCAGCGGGAAAACTCCCGCAGCATGGCGACTTCCGCACCCAGCGTTGCGGTCAGCAGCTGGCGCACGCGCAGGCCCTCGCGGCCCTGCGCATCGATGTGCCAGTCGGCGGCGCCGATCAGGAAGGCGCGGGTGCCTGCGCCGCCGGCCAGGCCGGTGGTCTCGGTGTCGAAGAACAGCAGGTCGCGCGGATCGACGGACTCGTGCGGGCGGCGGTCGAAGCCCAGCGGCAGGGGCGCGGCGGGGATCGGCTGCGGCAGGAAGGAATCCGAACGCCACAGACCCGGGGCGATTTCCGCGCCCGGGAGCTGGCGATCCTGCAGGCGGGCCGAACAAGGGCGCAGGCCCGGCACCTCCGGCAGGCGCCTGTCGCGCGCCTGAAGCAGGCGCCGCAGCGCCGCGGCCTCGGGCGAGGGCTGGCTGAGGATTTCCCGACCCCGAAGCAGCGCGGCATCCTGATCCGCACCGTGCCGGGCAGTTCCATCCACGCTTCCCGCCTGTCGGCGCAGCGCACGGAGTTTTTCCACGGACACGCTCACTTCGCCACCGCTGCGGGCGTTCCCAAAAGCGCCAGCACGCGCTGCGCCAGCGCCCTGGGCGCGCGGTATGGTTCGTCCGATTCGCTCGCCGCCAGCACCGGCCCGACGCAGGCCGGGCAGCCGGCGCGGCAGTCGCAGCGATCCACCAGCGAACGGGCGCGCTCCACCAGCTCGGCCTGGCGTCGCCACAGCGGCTCGCTCAGGCCCACGCCGCCCGGGAAGTGGTCGTAGAGGTAGACCGTGGGCCGGAAGCTTTGCTGCGCCTCGATGCCGACATCGCCGGCCGCGCCGCGCAGTTCGCCGCGGCCGTTCGCGTCCGCGACGGCGAACCACGCGCCGTCGCCGTCGCCCACCGCCTTCTGCAAATCCCGCGCCTCGGCCATCACCGCCACGGTCGCCACCAGATGCAGGGCGTGCGCGGCGCCGAGAAAGCCGTCCAGCGCGTCCTGACGGCTGCCGAACTCGCGCAGCAGGATTTCCTGTGCGAGCTGCCACCACAGCGCCGTGGTGTGCAGCTCCTGGTCGGGCAGGCTCACCGGGCCGTAGCCGATGTTCTCGTGGGTGTAGTAGCGGATTTTCTTGTAGCCGGACACGCGTCGAACGACGTGCACCTCGCCGTGGCGGCACTCGCCCGCGCCCGCCACGCAGCCGTCGAAACGCTCCAGCACCTTGAGCCTGGTGTAGTCGATGGCGTCGGTGTAGTAGTCGGCGCGGGTGCGGGTGACGAAGGCCTTGCGTCCTTCCCAGTCGAGGCGTTCGACCTGATAGGGGACCGACTGCACCATGTGGATCGCGCCCTCGTAGAGCGTCAGCGCCGCCGAGGAGTAGTCCACCTCGGCGAGGATCTGCTGGCGCCCGTCCGTGCGATCGACCACGACGAAATTGCCGTCGGCCACCGAGCGCAGGCTGACCGCGTTGGCCGGGTAGCTGTCGGCGATCCACTCCCAGCGCGGGCCTTCGCGGTGCACCACGCCGGTTTCCGCGAGGGCTTCCAGATACGCCCCCGGTTCGACCGTGCCGAAGCGCTCGCCTTCGACGAAGGGCAGCTCGAAGGCGGCGCAGCGGATGTGGTCGAACAGGATCAGCGGCTGGTCGGGCGCGATGCGCGCGTGCTCGGGCGAGGCGGCGGTGAAGAAGTCCGGGTGGCGCACGACGTACTGGTCGAGCGGCTGCGAGCTGGCCACCAGCACGCCCAGCGCCGGGCGCTTGCGGCGGCCGGCGCGGCCGAGCCGCTGCCAGGTGGCGGAAATCGAACCGGGATAGCCGTTGAGCACCACCACGTCGAGCGCGCCGATGTCCACGCCCAGCTCCAGCGCCGAGGTGCTGACGATGCCGTCCACGCTGCCGGCGCGCATCGCGCGCTCGGCCTCGCGCCGCTCGGTCGGCAGATAGCCGCCGCGATAGGCGCGGATGCGCGCGGGCTTGCGTGGATCGTGGTCGAAGACATCCTTCAGGTACTTGGTCAGCACCTCCACCATCAGCCGGCTCTGCGCGAACACCAGGGTCTTGAGCCGGCTGCGGATGGCGGCGCGCGCGATGCGGTTGGACTGCGAACGCGCCGAGGCGCGCAGCCCGAGGTCGGGATTGATCACCGGCGGGTTCCACAGCAGCACGTGCTTCTCGCCGGACGGTGCGCCCGACTCGGTGATCGCGGTTACCGGCGCCTCGAGCAGCGCCTCGGCGTGGTCCTTCGGGTTGCCGATGGTGGCCGAGCACAGGATGAACTGCGGCTTCGCGCCGTAGAACGCGCACACCCGCCGCAGCCGGCGCAGGACGTTGGCGACGTGGCTGCCGAACACGCCGCGATAGCCGTGCACCTCGTCGATCACCACGTAGCGCAGGTTCTCGAAGAACTGCGCCCACTTGGTGTGGTGCGGCAGGATGCCCTGGTGCAGCATGTCCGGGTTGCTCACGACGATGTCGCCGTGCAGCCGCACCGCCTGGCGCGCGTCGCCCGGCGTATCTCCGTCGAAGGTGAAAGCGCGCACGCCCAGCCCGCCGGCGCGGTTCAGTTCCAGCAGCTCGGCCACCTGGTCCTGCGCCAGCGCCTTGGTCGGAAACAGGAACAGCGCGCGCGCATCCCCGCCCATCGCGGCACTCAGCACCGGCAGGGCGTAGCACAGCGATTTCCCCGACGCGGTGGGCGTGGCGATGACCAGGTGCTCGCCGCGCGCGCAGGCCTCCCAAGCCTGCGCCTGGTGCGCGTACAGCCGCTCGATCCCGCGCGCCGCCAGCGCCGCGCGCAGGCGTGCGGGAACATCGAAGGGAATCGGCGCGTATTCGCCCCTGCGCCCCGGCAGGGTGAAATGCGCGCTCACCCGATCGCGGTAGCGCCGCGCCAGCCGCTGTGCCAGCGCGGCGGCGTCCGCCCGCGTCGGCGCGGGCGGCGGCTCACGGCGGGCCTCCGCGCGGCGGTCCGCTTCCAGCGAAAGTTCATCCATGTCGGGCTCCGGCGGGACGGGAGCCTGATTGCAGCAGGGCCTCGTCTCACCGGATGAGACGAGACATGGCCCCCGCACTTCCACCCGCAGTCGCGGCGGGCGACCGAATCACCGCGCTTGCTGGTATCCGGATCACCGCGCAAGCCAGGTCGCAAGCATCGCCAGCGCGGCGGGAAGCGCCTGCACGAACAGGATCCTGCGGCTGGCGGTGGCAGCGCCGAAGACGCCGGCCACGACCACGCAGCCGAGGAAGAACAGGCCGATCGCCCGTCCCGGCGCCCCCAGCCACAGCGCCCACGCCAGGCCGGCGGCAAGAAAACCGTTGTAAAGCCCCTGGTTGGCTGCCAGCACGCGGCTCTGCTGCGCGAACTCGGGCGTCAGGCCGAAGCTGCGCCGGCCGAGGGGACGGGTCCACAGGAACATTTCCAGCACCAGGAACCACAGGTGCAGGAGCGCGACCAGAGCGGTGAGGATTTGCGCGGCGAGAAGCATGGAAGAAGTCCGGATGGTGGGTTGGGTGCCGTGGTTTCACCCAGTGCGCGATCGGAAGCCTCGTGGCCATCGGGATCATGCCGGCAGGAAAAGCACAGCGCAGGTGATGCAACGGGAGTGGGGCATGTCTCGTGACGGATGTCCAGCCTATCAGCACATTTCCATCGGCAGATCGGCTCCGCAAAGGTGAACCATTCCCGACCGTCGAACCTCCTGACCTGGATCATCCCTCGTCATGGTGCACTGCGCCATAATTCGCCCATCCTGCCCTCCGGGCATCTCTTGAAGTCGAGTCCACCATGCAACGAGCTTTGTTCGCCCCCTTCCTCGCTACGGCTTGCCTTGCTCTGGCAGTCGGCCTTTCCGGCTGTCAGGACAATGCTCCCTCGCAAGCCCAGGCGGCCGTTCCGGTCGATACCGGCGGCTCGCTCAAGGGCGATTTCGGCCCGCCGCAGGGCGAACCGATCCAGGCCGTTCTGACCAGCCCGCCGCACGTTCCACCCGCGACCAACCGCGATCATCCGGCCAAGGTGATCGTCGATCTGGAGGTGCGCGAGCTCGACATGGAAATCGCCGAGGGCGTGACCTACACCTTCTGGACCTTCGGCGGCACCGTGCCGGGCAGCTTCATCCGCGTGCGCCAGGGCGACACGGTCGAATTCCGCCTGCACAACCACCCCGACTCCAAGATGCCGCACAACATCGACCTGCACGGCGTCACCGGGCCGGGCGGCGGCGCCTCCTCCACCTTCACCGCGCCGGGCCACACCTCCCAGTTCACCTTCAAGGCGCTCAACCAGGGCCTGTTCGTCTACCACTGCGCCACCGCGCCGGTCGGCATGCACATCGCCAACGGCATGTACGGACTGATCCTGGTCGAGCCGCCGGAAGGCCTGCCGCCGGTGGACAAGGAGTTCTACGTGATGCAGGGCGACTTCTACACGGTCGGCAAGTACCGCGAGAAGGGCCACCAGGGCTTCGACATGCAGAAGGCCATCGACGAAAACGCTTCCTACGTGCTGTTCAACGGCGCGGAAGGCGCGCTGGTCGGCGACAACGCCATCAAGGCGAATGTAGGCGAACACGTCCGCCTGTTCGTCGGCAACGGCGGTCCGAATCTGGTGTCGAGCTTCCACCTGATCGGCGAAATCTTCGACAAGGTCTGGTACGAGGGCGGCACGCGCTATCAGGAAAACGTGCAGACCACGATCATTCCCGCCGGCGGCGCGATGATCGCCGACTTCCATCTGGAGATCCCGGGCAGCTACGTGCTGGTGGACCACTCGATCTTCCGCGCCTTCAACAAGGGCGCGCTGGGCATCTTGCAGGTGGCAGGCGAAGAGGACAAGGCGATCTATTCGGGCAAGGAAGTGGATTCGGTCTACCTGGGCGACAAGGCGGTCAGCCAGAAGCCGGTGCGCGAAGCCGCTGCGGCCGCGGCCAGCGGCAAGCTGACGCCCGCGCAGCAGGTCGCCGCCGGCAAGACGCTCTACAACGGCACCTGCTCGGTCTGCCATCAGGACAACGGCCAGGGCCTGCCGGGCGTGTTCCCGCCGCTGGCCGGTTCGGACTGGATCGCCGGCCACAGCGCCGAGGAGATGATCGCCGTCGTGCTCAATGGCCTGAGCGGCCCGGTCAAGGTGAACGGCGAGGACTACAACTCGGTGATGCCGCCGATGAGCCAGCTCACCGACGACGAAGTGGCCAACATCCTCACCTTCGTGCGCCAGGAAATGAATTCGGGCGCCTCGTCGGTGAACAAGAAGGACGTGGCCAAGGTGCGCGCCAGCACGCCGCGAGGCGACGGCGCGGCGCACTGAGCCGGCCGCCGTGTCCCGCGGTCTTGCCCTGCTGCTCGTCCTCGCTGCCGGCATCGCGCCGGCGGCGGGGCGGGACGCGATCTGGGCCGAGGTGCCCGGCGGCGGTTTCTCCTCGGTGCTGGCGCTCGGCCAGCCCGGGGTGGAAAGCCGGGTGGAAGCCTTTGCGCTGATGCGTCGACCGGTCAGCAACGCCCAATTCCTCGAATTCGTGCGCACGCACCCCGACTGGCAGCGCGGCGCGACGCCCGAGGTGTTTGCCGACGGTCAATACCTCTCGCACTGGACGCAGCCGCTCGATCTCGGCGAGGCCGGCGCGAACGCCCCGGTCACGCGGGTGAGCTGGTTTGCCGCCAGCGCCTACTGCGAGGCGCAGGGCGGCCGCCTGCCGACCTGGCTGGAGTGGGAATACGTCGCCGCTTCCGATGAAACCCGCCGCGACGCGCGTCAGGATCCCGCCTGGCGCGAACGCATCCTCGGCTGGTACAGCCGCACCGGCGGCAGCGCCCTGCCTGAAGTCGGGCAAACCCCGGAAAACATCTACGGCGTGCAGGACGTGCACGGGCTGGTGTGGGAGTGGGTCGAGGACTTCAACGCGCTGATGATCTCGGCCGACAACCGCGAGCAGGGCGACCCCGACCTGCTGCGCTTCTGCGGCGCAGGCTCGCTATCCGCCTCCGACCGCGACAACTACGCCATCCTGATGCGCACCGCGATGCTCAGCGCGCTGCGCGCCAATGCCACCACGCGCAACCTCGGTTTCCGTTGCGCCCGCGATCCGGGAGCCGCATCCCCATGAACCGTTTTCTCGCCACGCTGCTCGCCACCGCACTCGCGCTCCTGGCGCTGCTGGCCGCCCCGCGCGCGCCGGCCGAGGAGCTTCCCGGCGATTCGGTCTACCGCATCCCGGCCCGGCTCACCGATTCCACCGGCAGGGAGTTCCACTTCGCCGAGGCCGCAGGCCAGGTGCGGCTGGTCTCCATGTTCTACGCCAACTGCGGCTACGTCTGCCCGATGCTGATCGAGCAGGTCCGCCGCGTCGAATCCAGCCTCGACGACGCCGAGCGCGCGTGCCTGCGGGTGCTGATGATCAGCATCGATCCCGAACGCGACACGCCCGAGGTGCTGGCCGCGCTGGCCGCCAGGCGCAAGGTCGATGCCGCGCGCTGGACCCTCGCGCGTCCGGCAAACGACGACCTGCGCAAGCTGGCCGCGGCGCTCGACGTGCAGTACAGGAAGCTCGACGACGGCGAGTTCAACCACTCCAGCGTGATCAGCCTGATCGACGCCCAGGGCCGCGTGCTGGCGCGCACCTCGCGCCTGAGCGGCGCGCCGGACGCGGAATTCGTCGCCGCCGTTCGCAAGGCGCTCGCCGCACCTTGAGCCATGCGCGCGGCGCACTCGCCGCGCGCCGCTTCAGCCGCGCAGCAGGCGCAGGCGCCAGTCCTCGCCCACCTTGCGTTCCTCCACCGCGCGCAGCTTCCAGCGCTGCGCCATCTCGGCCAGCGGCGGCAGCGCCAGCAGCCCGCGCGCGCCATCGCCCAGCAGCAGCGGCGCGACGTACAGCAGCAGCTCGTCCACCAGCCCCTGCGAAAACAGCGCGCCGGCCAGCACCGGCCCGGCCTCCACCTGTACCTCGCCGACGCCGCGCGCCGCAAGCGCATCCAGCGCGCTGACGAGCGACAGGCCGCCCTCGCCCTCCGGCAGCTTCACGCATTCGACCCGCGAGTAGCGCGCGTCCGGCTCCACGCCCGCGGCGTGAAAAACCAGGGTCGGCACGCTGCCGTCCAGGAGGTTTGCGCCCGCGGGCATGCGCAGAGCGCGATCGAGCACCACGCGCAGCGGCGGTTGGACCTGCGCCTGCGGCACGCGCGCGGTCAGGCGCGGATCGTCGGCCAGCGCGGTGCCGCTGCCGGTGAGGAGGGCCCCGGCGCGCGCGCGCCAGCGCTGCACGTCGGCGCGCGCGGCCTCGCCGGTGATCCATTTGGAATCGCCATTGGCCAGCGCGGTGCGCCCGTCCAGGCTCATCGCCAGCTTCAGCCGCAGCCACGGGCGGCCGCGCTCCACCTGCGACAGGAAGGCGCGGTTGAGCTCGCGCGCCTGGGCTTCCATCAGCCCCGACGCAACCGCGATGCCGGCCGCGCGCAGGCGTTCCAGTCCCTGGCCGTCGACCCGGGGAAAGGGATCGCGCATCGCCGCCACCACGCGCGCGACGCCCGCTTCGATCAGCGCCTCGGCGCAGGGCGGGGTGCGGCCGTGGTGGGCGCAGGGCTCCAGCGTGACGTAGGCCGTCGCCCCGCGCGCGCGGTCGCCCGCCGCGCGCAGCGCGAACACCTCGGCGTGCGGTTCACCCGCGCGCTGGTGCCAGCCTTCGCCGACGACTTCCGCGCCGTGCGCGATCACGCAGCCGACCATCGGATTGGGCCGCGTCGTGTACGCGCCGCGCTCGGCCAGGTGCAGGGCGCGGGCCATGTGGGCGTGGTCGAGGGCGGAAAAACCGGGGTTCGGGATTCGAGATTCGGGATTCGCCAAGGCGCGCGCTCCGCCGTCAGCGCTTGCGGACGCTGCCCTTGCCGGGCAGCGGCAGTTCCCCGGTCAGGAGCGGAAGCTGCTCGCCGTCGGTCGGCAGGCCGCGTTCCAGCATCTCGATTTCCTCGCGGAAATCGGCCACGTCCTCGAAGGCGCGGTAGACCGAGGCAAAGCGAACGTAGCCGACATGGTCGAGCCCGCGCATCTGCTCCATCACGAAGTCACCCAGCCGGCGCGAGGCCAGCTCGCGCTCGCCGATGGCGCGCGCCTGCCGGACTACCGCGCGCACCGCGGCGTCGATCTGCTCCTGCGGCACCGGACGCTTGTGCAGGGCGCGTTCCATCGAGCGGCGCAGCTTGTCGATGTCGAACGGTTCGCGCCGCCCGTCGCCCTTCACCACGGTGGGCAGCTTCAGCTCCGCCGTCTCCACCGTGTTGAAGCGCCCCTCGCACCTGGCGCACTCGCGCCGGCGCCGGATCGACCCGCCATCCTCGCTCACGCGCGAGTCGATGACGCGGGTGTCCTCGTGCTGGCAGAAGGGGCAGTGCATTCGGCCGGGAATGGGGAATGGGGAATGGGGAATGGGAGAGGGCGAGTGCTCGGGGCATCGAGAACCGGCTATTCCCGATTCTCGATTCCCGATTCCACGCTCTCAGTACACCGGATACTTCCGGCACTGCGCAGTGACGGCGTCGCGCACGCGGGCGATGACGGCCTCGTCGTTCGGCGCATCCAGCACGTCGGCGATCCAGTTGGCGAGGTCCACGCAGTCCTGCTCGCCGTAGCCGCGGGTGGTGACGGCGGGGGTGCCCAGGCGCAAGCCGGAGGTGACGAAGGGCGAGCGCGGGTCGTTGGGCACCGAGTTCTTGTTGACTGTGATGTGGGCGCGGCCGAGTGCAGCCTCCGCATCCTTGCCCGAGACTTCCTTGCCGATCATGTCCACCAGCATCAGGTGGTTCTGCGTCCCGCCGGACACGATCCGGTAGCCGCGCGCGATCAGGGTGCTGGCCATGGCCTGGGCGTTCTTCACCACCTGCTGCTGGTAGGCCTTGAACGAGGGATCCAGCGCCTCCTTGAAGGCCACCGCCTTGGCCGCGATGACGTGCATCAGCGGGCCGCCCTGGATGCCGGGGAAGACGATGGACTGGAGCTTCTTTTCGATCTCTTCCGCGGCGTCGCCCATCGCGGCGCGACTGGCGACGATGATGCCGCCGCGCGGGCCGCGCAGGGTCTTGTGGGTGGTGGAGGTGACGACGTGGGCGTGCGACAGCGGGCTGGGATAGACGCCTGCGGCGATCAGGCCGGCGACGTGGGCCATGTCCACGAACAGGTACGCGCCCACCCTGTCGGCGATGGCGCGAAAGCGTGCCCAGTCGATCACCTGCGAATAGGCGGAGAAGCCGGCCACCACCATCTTCGGCTTGTGCTCCAGCGCGAGGCGCTCGACCTCGTCATAGTCGATCAGGCCCTGGTCGTTCACGCCGTACTGCACGGCGTGGAACAGCTTGCCCGAGGCGTTGACCTTGGCGCCATGGGTCAGGTGCCCGCCGTGCGCGAGCGACATGCCCAGGATCGTGTCGCCGGGCGAAAGCAGCGCAAAGTAGACCGCCTGATTTGCCTGTGAGCCCGAGTGCGGCTGCACGTTGGCGTAGTCGGCGCCGAACAGCGTCTTGAGCCGATCGATTGCCAGCGCCTCGGCCACGTCCACGTATTCGCAGCCGCCGTAGTAGCGCTTGCCGGGATAGCCCTCGGCGTACTTGTTGGTGAGCTTGGAACCCTGCGCCTCCATCACCCTGGGGCTTGCGTAGTTCTCGCTCGCGATCAGCTCGACGTGGTCTTCCTGACGCTGCGATTCGGCGGCGATGGCCTGCGCCAGTTCGGGATCGAATGCGGCGATGGTGCTGGTCTTGTCAAACATGGGCAAACCTCCGGGGCAAGAGCGCAATGATAGCCGCGTCGGACTCCGAAGGCGCGCCCGGAACGGCGTGCAGCGCCGCTCCGGGTCGCCCGGCCTTTGCCTATCGGGAGTCGCGCCCCACCCGGCCCCAGTCCACCCGTCGCGTGGCCAGCATCACGCCGGCAAGGAGCGCGAAGAGCAGCACCGATCCCATCAGCAGCGCATAGTCCTCCGACTGCAGCAGGCCGTAGAGCACCGCGTAGAGCAAGGCGACCAGCGCACCGAACTGCGCACCGCGTCGCCTTCCGCCCAGCGCCGGGGCCATGTAGCTGCCGATCAGGGCCGAGCACACCGCTGCCGCCAGCAGGTAGGCCCAGCCGAAGCCGAGGTGTTCGGAAAGCGAAAGCAGCAAGAGGAAGAAGATCGCCAGCGCCGCGCCGACCAGCCCGTATTGCAACGGATGCACCTCGACCGAACGCAGCACTTCGGTGAAGAACACCGCGCCGAACACCAGCACGAGCAGCAAGAGGGCGTACTTCATCGCACGGTCGGTCTTGACGTAGCGGTCCACCGGATCCATCAGGCGCACGCCGAAGCCGAACGCGTTCAACCCCTCGCAGTAGTTCGCGTCCGGATCGCAGCGCGACAGCGTCTGGAACGACTGGCTCGACAGCCGCGTCAGGCTCCACTGCGCGGAAAAACCCGCCTCCGTCACCTTCGGATCGTCCGGCAGGCGTTCGCCCTGGAAGCTCGGGTGCGGCCAGTCGGCCTCGACCGACACGCGCGCCTCGCCGGCCAGCGGCGACCATTGCAGCGACTGGGTGCCCTGCAGCTGGGCGTCCAGCTCCAGCGCGAGCGCGCCGCCGGAAATCCAGCCCGCCGTGGAAACCGGCACATTCACGCCCTCGGCGACGAAGCCCAGGGTCGACCCCGGCTCCACGCGCTGCTCATTGCCATCCACCCGCACGCCGATGCGCTGGATGCCGCGCGCATCGCCCACACCCAGCACCAGCGCCGCCGACAGCCAGCGCGAGGCGATGCGCTCGCCCTCGACGGGCGGAAGATCGGGCAAAGCGAAGCGCGCCTTCATGCCCAGCTGATCGGTGTAGACCAGCGCACCGAACAGGCCGCGATGGCGCTCGCGGGTGGACAGGCGATTGTCGATTTCCAGCGTCTCGGGCGCGAACAGGCGGCGGACCCGGACGCGCGTCAGCTCCTGCCGCACTTCCTCCTCCTTGCCGTTCTGGCGCACGCGCCGCTCGCGTCGCAGGGTTTCCTCCCACGACACCACCAGCAGCGGGCCGACCAGGTCCTGTGCGCGGCTGCTGGCTCGCGCGATTTCCTCGGCCACCTCGCGCCCTCGTTCCTGGCGCTCGTACACCAGCCCCTTGAGCAGGAAGATGGGAATCAGGAGGCCGATCAGGACCGCCCCGATGAGGAGAAGTTTGAGGAAAGCGCGCATGCAAACCCGCTCGGTGGTGGAGACGGGCGCCATCTGAACCCGGCGGTCGGGCAATTTGCGGGCAGGACGCGGCGCGCGGCGGGGCGATCGCGGGCAGATACCCTCAGCCGCACGCCTTGCCGCAGGCCAGAACGCGCGCCAGCTCGGCGGCATGCCAGCGCCGCGCCGCTTCTTCATCCATGCCCGCAGGGCACGCGCCCAGCGCCGCGGCACATTCGAAGAACCCGGCGCGCGGCAGGCCGCTGCCGGCCTGGCTGACCACCAGCGCGGCGAGAAGCGGCCGCCCGGCGCGCGCGTCCAGCGCGATCAGGTATTCGAGCGCGGCGGTGAGCGTGCGCATCGCCGGACCGGGCAAGGCCAGCCGCTCGATCATCTGGCGATAGGTGCAGGTTTCACCGCGCCCGCGCGCAGCCGCAAGCTCGGCCAGCAGCGCCTCCAGGATGTCGAACCTGCGCGACCCCTCATCCATCGTTTTCCTCCGCCTCCGTCCGAACCTGCGCCCAACGCCCGCGCGCCACGGCGGCCTTCCCTCTCGCGTGAGCCGCTATACTTGGCGGCTTCCGACTCATCGTCCACGGTGCCTGCGCAAGCGGGTGCCGCAGCCTTCTGCAGGAACTCCCATGTCGCAATACATCTACACCATGAACCGCGTGTCCAAGGTGGTCCCGCCCAAGCGGCAGATCATCAAGGACATCTCGCTCAGCTTCTTCCCCGGCGCCAAAATCGGCCTCCTGGGCCTCAATGGCGCGGGCAAGTCCACCGTGCTGCGCATCATGGCCGGCGTGGACACCGATTTCGAGGGCGAGGCCCGTCCGCAGCCGGGCATCAAGGTCGGCTACCTGCCGCAGGAACCCCAGCTCGACCCCGAGCAGACCGTGCGCCAGGCGGTGGAAGAAGGCGTGGGCGAAGTGCTCCAGGCCCAGGCCGCGCTTGAAGCCGTGTACGCCGCCTACGCCGAGGAAGGCGCTGATTTCGACGCGCTCGCCAAGGAGCAGGAGCGCCTCGAAGCCATCCTGGCCTCGGGCGACGCGAACACGCTGGAACAGCAGCTCGAAGTGGCCGCCGACGCCCTGCGGCTGCCGCCATGGGACGCGATCATCGGCAAGCTCTCCGGCGGCGAGAAGCGCCGCGTGGCGCTATGCCGGCTGCTGCTGCAAAAGCCCGACATGCTGCTGCTCGACGAGCCCACCAACCACCTCGACGCCGAGTCGGTGGAATGGCTGGAGCAGTTCCTGCACCGCTATCCGGGCACCGTCGTGGCCGTCACCCACGACCGCTACTTCCTCGACAACGCCGCCGAGTGGATCCTCGAACTCGACCGCGGCCGCGGCATCCCCTGGAAGGGCAACTACACCGACTGGCTGGTGCAGAAGGACGAGCGCCTCAAGCAGGAGGAGAACCAGGAAAAGGCGCGTCAGAAAGCCATCCAGAAGGAGCTGGAATGGGCGCGGCAGAACGCCAAGGGCGGCCGCTCCAAGGGCAAGGCGCGCCTGGCCCGCATCGAGGAGCTGCAGTCGGTCGACTACCAGAAGCGCAACGAGACCAATGAAATCTTCATCCCGCCCGGCGAGCGCCTGGGCAACAAGGTGATCGAGTTCAGGAACGTCACCAAGAGCTTCGGCGACCGCCTGCTGATCGACGACCTCTCCTTCTCGGTGCCGCCCGGCGCCATCGTCGGCATCATCGGCCCCAACGGCGCCGGCAAGTCCACCCTGTTCAAGATGATCATCGGCAAGGAAACGCCGGACTCGGGCAGCATCGAAACCGGCCCCACGGTGAAGCTGGCCTACGTCGACCAGAGCCGCGACGCGCTGGAAGGCAACCACAACGTGTTCCAGGAAATCTCCGGCGGCTCGGACATCCTCAACATCAACGGCGTGGAAATCCAGTCGCGCGCCTACATCGGCCGCTTCAACTTCAAGGGCCAGGACCAGCAGAAGATCGTCAGCTCGCTCTCGGGCGGCGAACGCGGCCGCCTGCACCTGGCGAAAACGCTGCTGCAGGGCGGCAACGTGCTGCTGCTCGACGAGCCCTCCAACGACCTCGACGTGGAAACCCTGCGCGCGCTGGAAGACGCCCTGCTGGAGTTCCCCGGCAACGTCTTCGTCATCAGCCACGACCGCTGGTTCCTGGACCGCATCGCCACCCACATCCTCGCCTTTGAGGGCGACTCGCACGTCGAATTCTTCCAGGGCAACTACCGCGAGTACGAAGAAGACAAGAAGCGCCGCCTGGGCGACGACGCCGGACCCAAGCGCCTGCGGTTCAAGGCGTTGAAGTAAGGGCGGGAATGGGGAATAGGGAATAGAGAATCGAATCTCGCAGGTCGAGACTGCGGCCCAGACGTTTCCGTCCGTCGATCACGCGGGGCCGACCTGCATGCGTTCCCGTGAGGATTGAAAGCAAGGATTCCTTACCTTACGATCCCCACATGCTCGCCAAACTCACCAGCAAGAACCAGCTCACGCTGCCCAAGGCCGCGACCGCCGCGGTCGAGGCCGCAGAGTATTTCGACGTGCAAACCCGCGATGGCGTCATCATCCTGACCCCGGTGCGCATCCAGCGTGCCGATGCGGTGCGGGCCAAGCTGGCCGAACTTGCGTTGGACGAGGACGACATCCGCGATGCGGTGCAATGGGCGCGCCAACGCGTGGCCGAGCCAGATGCCGACTATCACGCCAAGCCTGCGGCAAAGGCCCTCAAACCCGCCAAACGCAAACCGTGAAGCAACGTCCACGCGTGGTGCTGGACACCAACGTCGTGCTCTCGGCGCTGGTGTTCCGCAGCGCATCCGCCAACGGACTGCGCCATGCCTGGCAGAGCGGCACGTTCGTGCCATTGGCCAGTACGGACACCACGCGAGAACTGCTGCGTGTGCTGGCTTATCCGAAATTCCGTCTATCGGTCAGCGAACAGGAAGAACTGCTGGCCGACTATCTGCCCCATACCAGCTGCGTGCGCGTCAGGCGCGCACCAGCCGATGTGCCCGTATGCCGCGACCCGCACGACCAGCCCTTCCTGTTGCTGGCCACCACCGGTCACGCGCAGATGCTGGTCAGCGGCGACCGCGACCTGCTGGCACTGGCCGGGAAAACCCGATTCGAGATCCTCACGCCTGCGGATTTTCTGGTGCGCCTGGGAGACAATGCGCCATCATGAGCAGCTTCATCGAAAAACTCCGTACACGCTGGCGCGACGCCGACACCCTGCTCTGCGTCGGGCTGGACCCGGACCCCGCGAAGTTTCCGGCGCATCTTGCGGAAGATCCCGACCGGCTGTTCCGCTTCTGCCGCGAGATCGCCGATGCGACGGCGCAGTTCGCCTGTGCCTTCAAGCCGCAGATCGCCTACTTCGCCGCGCACGCGGGCGGCGAGGATGCGCTGGCGCGGCTGATCGCGCACATACACGAGCACCATCCCCGCATTCCGGTGATCCTCGACGCCAAGCGCGGCGACATCGGCAGCACCGCCGAGCAGTATGTGGCCGAAGCCTTCGTGCGCTTCAACGCCGATGCGGTCACGCTCAACCCCTACATGGGGCGCGATTCGGCCGCGCCTTTCCTTGCGCATGCAAAGCGCGGCTGCATCTTCCTGTGCCACACCTCCAACCCCGGCGCGCGCGATTTCCAGGAACTGGTCGTGGACGGCGAGCCGCTCTACCAGCGCGTGG
Organism: Pseudomonadota bacterium; assembly: GCA_963205495.1. GTDB lineage: Bacteria > Pseudomonadota > Gammaproteobacteria > Xanthomonadales > Xanthomonadaceae > Denitratimonas. The sequence continues at coordinate 99,710 of CAUJIN010000045.1, read as the reverse complement.
CGCGCACCATCGCCTCGGAATGGAACGACAGCGGAAACTGCGCGCTGGTGCTGGGCGCGACCTTCCCTGAGGAGCTTCGCGTGATCCGCGGCATCGTCGGCGAGATGCCGCTGCTGGTGCCGGGCGTCGGCGCCCAGGGCGGCGATGTGGGCGCGGTGGTTCGCCATGGCCGGACCACGGACGGCACCGGGCTGATGATCAACTCCTCGCGCGGCATCCTCTATGCCTCGCGCGGCGGGGATTTTTCCCACGCCGCAGCGCAAGCAGCGCGCGCGCTGCGCGACGAGATCAACCGCTACCGATAGCGCCGGGGCGTGAAGCGGCGGGGCGGATACCGCTGCGCGCATTCGCCGCGTCGCGCGATGGCGGAATCGCCTGCGGCGGTTCCTCCCTGCGGCCCCCGCAGCGGTGACGCAGCGGGTTCAGCCCAGACGCTGGCGCAGCAGGCCCAGAAGCTTGGCGCCCGCGCCGCTGTCGAGTTCGCGGCCGTCGGTGCTGGCGGCGGCAATGCGTGCGCCCTGTCCTTCCGGGCTGATCCGGACGAGGAAGGTCTCGTCCTCGTAAGCCACCGTATACACGCCAAGGAGCTGCGAACGCTCGCTGATCGAAACGCCTTCGATGCGCTCAAGCGCGATGCCCACGCGCCCGAACGCGCTGGCCGGGGTGTCGCTCAAGGTGAACGCCTGTGCCGGCGCGGCCTTGGCAGCGGACGTGGAAGCCACGGCCGGCACCTGCAGGCCTTCGCCGTTGGCCGGCGCATCCAGATCCGGCGGGATTTCCAGCGGGCGCGACTCCGGGCTGAGCTCGTAGCCGGTCTTGCCGCGGAACAGGCTGCACCCGGAAGTTGCCAGCAGCGCGGTCGAGGCCAGCGCCAGGATCAGCCAGCGCGCATTCTTGGAAGGACTGCTCATGAAAAGGGACACTCCGAAATTCCGCAGGTAAGGATGGGGGACGGCGCGCATCACGCCGCCGGCTGCGACCGAAAGCGCGCTTCGAACGCGCGCGCGCTCCGGGCGGCGGCGGCGGCAGCGGCGCGATGCGGGGAAGATAATGACAGCAGCGGCAGCCGCAAGCGATCCGCGCACGCGCCCAGTTCCGCCAGGATGGCCTTGAGCGGGATGGGATTGGGCTCCAGCGAAAGCGCGCGATACAGCGGTCCCAGCTCCGCATCCAGCGCGCGTGCCGCCGGCGCATCGCCCGCGCGTGCCGCTTCCGAAAGCCGCGCGCAGGCCGCAGGCACCACGTTCGAGGCCACGGAAACCACCCCGTCGGCACCGGCCAGCTGCGCCTCGCAGGCGCTGCCGTCGTCACCGCTGAGCACGCAAAAGCGCGCCGAACGCAGCGCCAGAAGCGCCGCCATCCGGTCGGGATCCGAAACGGCTTCCTTGATGCCCGCGATGCGCGGATCGGCAGTCAGCGCGGCCGTGGTTTCCGGCAGAAGATCGACGCCGGTGCGCGGCGGCACGTTGTAAAGCACGATCGGCGCGTCGAGTGCTTCGGCCACGGCCTCGTAGTGACGGCGCAGACCCTCCTGGGTCGGGCGGACATAGGGCGGCGTGGCCACGAGAAGACCGTCGGCGCCGGCGCCGCGGGCGCGGCGGCACTGTTCGAGGGTGGCGGCGGTGCCCGACAGGCCGGCCCCGGCCAGCACCGGCACGCGGCCTGCGACCGAATCGACGGCGCTGCGGATCAGGGCCGTGAACTCCTCGGACGTGAGCATCGCCGCCTCGCCGGTGGATCCGGCCACGACCAGCCCGCGCACGCCGCCTTCGAGCTGCTGCCGGATCAGGCGCAGCCAGGAATTCCAATCGAGCGCGCCCGCGTCGTCGAAGGGCGTCGCCAGCGCGGTGATGCAGCCGGAAAGTTGCAAGGGCATGGCCACTGAATGGGGTCGGCGATGTTACTTGCCGGCGCAAAGCCGGGGCAAGTATGCTGGCCGCGCGGTTGCCCGAGCCTTCGGCACAGGCGACCGGCCCACTTCCTCGCGCCTTTCGCGCCCCTGTCGGAACGTCGCCTTGACCGACTCTCAGCAACGCCCCAACACCAACGAGAACTACCTGCTCATCAACGCCTTTGCGACGCATCCGGATTCGCCCCTGCTGGCCGTGTCCCGGCGCATCGCCGACAGCGGCTGCAATCTGGTCGATGCGCGCCTGTCCACCGTCGGGCGCGATGTGTCGGTACTGGCGCTGGCGATGGGTTCCTGGGACGCGGTGGCCAAGCTCGAATCGGGCCTGGGCCGGCTGGAGCGCGAAGACGGGCTGCGGCTGATCTGGTACCGCACCGGATCCAAGCCGCAGCAGAGCAACCTGCTGCCCTATCTGGTCGAGGTGATCGCGGCCGACAAGCCGGGCATCCTGTTCCAGCTCGCCGACTTCTTCGACCGCCAGGGCATCACCATCGAGAGCCTGCACAGCTCGCGCTACCGCGCCATGCAGACCGGCGCCGACATGTTTTCCGCGCAACTCACCGTGGGCATCCCTTCTTCGATGCACATCGCCGCGCTGCGCGATGACTTCCTGGAATTCTGCGACCACCTCAACCTGGACGCGATCCTGGACCCGATGAAGTTCTGACCCCGATGATCCAGCCCGGCGACGCGATTCCCGATTTGCCCATCGCTCTTTCCGACGGCCTCCCGGCGCGCCTTTCCGACTACGCCGGGCGCTGGCTGGTGATGTACTTCTACCCGAAGGACCACACCCCCGGCTGCACCACCGAGGCGCAGGATTTCCGCGACCTCGCCTCCGGGTTCGAGGCACGCGGCGCGGCCATCCTCGGCGTCTCGCGCGACCCGGTGAAATCGCACCAGGGCTTCATCACCAAGCACCGCCTTCCCTTCCCGCTGGTTTCCGACGCCGACGAGGCGCTGTGCCGCGCGTTCGACGTGATCCGGGAAAAGAACCTGTACGGCCGCAGGTTCATGGGCATCGAACGCAGCACCTTCCTGATCGATCCGCAGCAGCGGGTGGCGGAGGCCTGGCGCAAGGTCAAGGTGCCCGGCCACGCGCAGGTGGTGCTCGATGCACTCACCGCGCGGCCCGCTTGATCCTCCCATGACACCCCACCCTGTGCTTGCGGCAAAATTCATGGTGGAAACGCCTGCGGCGGTTCCACCCCACGGCGGCCATCCCGCCACATTCAACCCACGGGAACGCCCATGACCTCGAAGCGGCGCATCTACGCTCTCGACACCAACGTGCTGATGCACGACCCCACTGCGCTGTTCAAGTTCGAGGAGCACGACGTGTTCCTGCCGATGACGGTGCTGGAGGAACTGGACGCCAACAAGAAGGGCATGTCCGAATCCAGCCGCAACGCGCGCCAGGTGAGCCGCTTCATCAACGAGCTGATCGAGGCGGGCGAGGAAAACGGCATCGCCACCGGCCTCAGGCTGCGCCGCCCCGAAGGCATCCAGCTTCGCACCGCCGCCAATACCGGCGTCCTCCTGTTCCAGACCCGCAACCCGGAGACGACCCACGCCTTCGGCAAGGTGGCGCCGGACAACCACATCCTCTCGGCCATCCTTGCGCTGCGCGATGCGCGACCGGACCGCGAAGTGGTGCTGGTGTCCAAGGACATCAACCTGCGCATCAAGGCCCGCATCGCCGGGCTGCCCGCCGAGGACTACGAGAACGACCGCGCTCTCGACGACTTCAACCTGCTCTACACCGGCGCGGCGGCGCTGCCGCAGGACTTCTGGGACCGGCACGAGCACGAGCTGCGATCCTGGACCGAACGCGGCCACAATTTCTACGAAGTCGAACGCCTGCCCGAGGAGGACTGGCATCCCAACCAGTTCCTCTATCTGCCCGGCGAGGAGGAGCTGGAGTTTCGCGTGGCGCAGGTCAACGGATCGCGCGCCGTGCTGCAGGTGATCGACGACTACGCCGGCCACGGCCATCAGGTCTGGGGCATCAGCGCGCGCAACCGCGAGCAGAACTTCGCGCTCAACGCGCTGATGAACCCGGATATCGACTTCGTCACCCTGCTCGGCACCGCCGGCACCGGCAAGACCCTGCTGGCACTGGCCGCGGGCCTGGCGCAGACCATGGACCAGCAGCGCTACCGCGAGATCATCATGACCCGCGCCACGGTCAGCGTCGGCGAGGACATCGGCTTCCTGCCCGGCACCGAGGAAGAGAAGATGACGCCCTGGATGGGCGCGCTCACCGACAACCTCGAAGTGCTGACCCACACCCCGCAGGAAGGCGGCGCCTGGGGCCGCGCCGCCACCAACGACCTGCTCGCCAGCCGCATCAAGATCCGCGCCATGAACTTCATGCGCGGACGCACCTTCCTCAACCGCTTCGTCATCATCGACGAGGCGCAGAACCTCTCGCCCAAGCAGATGAAGACCCTGCTCACCCGCGCCGGCCCGGGCACGAAGATGGTCTGCCTGGGCAACGTCGAGCAGATCGACACGCCCTACCTCACCGAGACCACCTCGGGCCTGACCTACGCGGTGGACCGCTTCAAGCACTGGCCGCACAGCGCCCACGTCACCCTGCGCCGCGGCGAACGCTCGCGCCTGGCCGACTTCGCCTCCGAGGCGCTCTGAACCGGCGGCGCGGAACCGTTCCGCGCCGTCTTCAGCCGCCCGCCAGCGCGCGCAGCGTGATGCCGGTGACGTAGGCCAGATAGGTCCCTGTGGCGTAGCCGACCGTGCCCAGCAGCACCCCGACCGGCGCCAGCGAAGGATGGAAGGCCGCCGCCACCACCGGCGCCGACGCCGGTCCGCCGATGTTGCCCTGCGAACCGATCGCGAAATAGAACAGGGGCGCACGGACAAGCCGGGCCGCGATCCACAGGATCAGCACGTGGGTGAGCATCCACACCGCGGCCAGCGCGAACAGCCAGGGGCGGTCGAGCAGCGCGAGCAGGTCCATCTGCATGCCGATGCAGGCGATGAGGAAGTACAGCAGCAGGGTGCCCACGCGCGAGGCGCCGGCCCCTTCCAGGCGCCGCGCGCGGGTGAAGCTCAGCATCAGTCCGAACGTGGTGGAAAGCACCACCATCCAGACGAAAGGCGAGGTCAGGCTGACCTGCGCCGCCCAGGGCACATGGGCCTCGAACCAGCCCGCCACGGGCACGGCGATCGCATGCGCCAGCCCGACGACGCCGAAGGCCACGCCCACGATCAGCATCAGGTCGGTCAGGCTGGGAATGCGCGCGTGCTCGGCCTCGTACGCCGCCACGTGCGCGGTGAGCTCGTCCAGCGCGCGGGTGTCGGCACCGCTGCGCGCGTCGATTTCCTTCGCGCGCCCGGCCAGGAACAGCAGGATCGCCATCCACAGGCTCGCCACCGCCACATCCACCACGGCGAACTGGCCGAAGGTGGTGGCATCGACCTGGAACACCTCGCGGATCGCCACCATGTTGGCGCCGCCGCCGATCCAGCTTCCGCTCAGCGCCGCCATGCCGGCCCAGGTGTCGCCGGCCACGGTTTCCGGATGGATCCAGGAAAACAGCAGGAAGGACGCCACCGCTCCGGCCATGATTCCGAAGGTGGCGGCACCGAACATGATCAGGAGCTTCGGCCCGAGCCGGAGAATGGCCGGCAGGTCGATCGAAAGGGTCAGCAGCACCAGCGCGCCGGGCAGCAGCACGTCGCGCGCGATCGGGTTGTAGACCCTGGTGAGGGTTCCGTCGAGCACGCCCGCGGTGTTGTAGATCGCCGGGATGAAGTAGCACAGCAGCAGCGCCGGCACGACACGGAAGAATCGCTGCAGGAAGGGCGTGGGGCCGCTGGCGGCCCAGAAGATCAGCGCCAGCGTGGCCGCGATCAGGCCGAACACGACGACATCGTTGGTGATGAGCGGAGCAGCGGAATCGGGCATGAAGCACCTGCAGCGGACGTGGAAAGCGCCCGAGGCAGCCGGGCCGGAGCACGACTATACTGACCGGCCGGCTTTTCCGTCATGCGTCCATGAACCAGAACTTCCTCGACTTCGAACAGCCCATCGCCGAACTGGAAGCCCGCATCCAGGAGCTGCGGCACGCAGGCCAGGGCAGCGCCTTCGACATCGAGGAGGAAGTCGGCAAGCTGCAGGAAAAACTGCGCGCACGCACCGCCGAGATCTTCCGCACCCTGACACCGTGGCAGGTTTCCCAGCTCGCGCGCCACCCGCAGCGCCCCTACACGCTCGATTACGTCGAACTCATGTGCGAGGAGTTCCACGAACTGGCGGGCGACCGCGCCTATGCCGACGACGCCGCCATCGTGGGCGGTCCTGCGCGCATCGGCGGACGCGCCGTCATGCTCATCGGCCAGCAGAAGGGCCGCGATACCAAGAGCAAGATCCGCCGCAATTTCGGCATGCCGCGCCCGGAGGGCTACCGCAAGGCGCTGCGCCTGATGCAGATGGCCGAGCGATTCCGCCTGCCGATCCTCACCTTCATCGACACGCCCGGCGCCTATCCGGGCGTGGGCGCCGAGGAGCGCGGCCAGAGCGAGGCGATCGCGCGCAACCTGCTGGAAATGGCGCGCCTGCGCGTGCCCATCGTGTGCACCGTGATCGGCGAAGGCGGATCGGGCGGCGCGCTGGCCATCGGCGTGGGGGACTGCACCCTGATGCTCGAATACGGCACCTACTCGGTGATCTCGCCCGAAGGCTGCGCCTCGATCCTGTGGAAAACCGCCGAGCGCGCCAAGGACGCCGCCGAGGCGCTGGGCATCACCGCGCCGCGCCTCAAGGAACTGGGCCTCATCGACCAGATCGTGAAGGAGCCGCTGGGCGGCGCGCACCGCGATCCGCAGGAAATGGCCAACCGGCTGAAGCAGACCCTGCTCGCCCAGCTCGACCAGCTCGAACGCATCGAACCGCCCGCCCTGCTCGACCGGCGCTACGAACGCCTGCGCGGCTACGGCCGCTTCCACGCCGCCTGAATCCGCGCGCCGGGCCGCTGCGGGCGCGGACGGCGGGCCGCGCGCGCCGGGGTTCGTGTGCAAGTTCACAGTTTGCACCCGTCGCGCCTCCAGCGGCCGCGAGGATCCCTTCCAATGGATCGCGTGCCCCGGCGATTCCGCCTATGATGCCCCCAGCTTTCCCGGAGTCCGCCCCAAGGTGCCAGCCTGGCTTTCCCGATTGCTCCTGCGGCTGCGCGCACTGTTCGGCGCGGACTCGGCACGTTCCGGCGGTGACGAAGTCGATGCCGAACTGCGCGATGCCTTCCTCGCCGAACTGGAGGAAATGATCGCCAGCGCGACCGCATCCCTGTCCGCGCTGCGCGACAATCCGGCCGACGCTGCGCGCGCCAGGACGCTGGCACGCTGCTTCCACACCCTCAAGGGTTCCGCACCGCTGGTCGGCGCACCCGCGCTGGCGGCCCTGGGTCGCGCCGGCGAGCAAACGATGCAACGCGCCTCCGAAAGGCGTATGGTCAACGCGCGCCAGTTCCAGTCCGTCGAAAGCGCCGTCGCGCTGCTCCCGGCCTGGAAGGACGCCCTGCGCCACGGTCGGCCCGCACCTTCGGGCACCAGCCAGGTGATCGCACAGCTGGAACGCAGCGCAGGCTAGCCGCTCCCGTCGCACCCTGGACTTGCACTGCCTCCGCGACGCTCCCGTGTGCGAGCCTGTCCTGTCGCCTCCCGATATTGCGCCTGTCCTGACGAAGGATGCACCTGCATCAATTCAGACCTGGAGCAATCGAAATGAAGACCCTGGCAGCATGTGTTGTTGTCGGCACGCTGGCCGCCGGCGCGGCATCGGCAGGCAGCGGAAACTGGACTTCCGACGGCCCTTGGGGGGGCACCGTCCATGTTCTGGAGGTCAACCCGGCCTCGCCCAACGTCATCTTCGCCAGCACCCGCGGCGGCATCTTCCGCAGCGACGACGGCGGAGTTTCTTGGGTCCGCAAGCAGGCCGGCATGACGGGCCGCATCGAAATCCGCCACTCCTTCGCCATGGACAGGCAGCTCCCTTCCACGCTCTGGGCGGTGGATACCTTCGGACGGGTCAACCGCAGCACCGACTCGGGAGAAAACTGGGCCCAGACCGGCGCCGTGCTGCCCACCCCGAATGTCAAGGGACTGCTCGACGCACCGGGAAGCACCGGCAGACTCTACGTGCTGCCGTGGGGCACTCCCGGAATCCTGGCCAGCACGGACAATGGCAACAATTTCTCCCCGCTGCCCTCGACCGGTCTCCCGAACAAGCAGATCGGCATGTTGGCCATCGATCCGACCAACCCGCTGCGCCTGGTCGCAGGAACAACGATCGACTACGACCTCGATCCGGCGCATCCACAGACCCTGTTCCTTTCCACCAACGGGGGCACGTCGTGGACCGGAGTGCTGACCCTCGGCACGTCCCCCGGCGAATACCACGGTGAAGTCACTTCGATCCGGTTCGGCGCCGGCAACGAGGTGTACGCCGCCGTCGACGGGCTGCTCTACCGCAGCAACGACAAGGGCGCCAGCTGGACTGGCCCGCTGAACGGCGCCGGATACGGCATCGCCTGGGCCGAACCGGACCCGGGAAGCCCGGGAACGGTGCTCATCGGCGGCAACTCCGGCATGAAACGGTCCACCGACGGCGGCGTCTCGGCCACAGCGATCAACGGCGGTCTGGACGTGACCCCGGGTGCCGTCGCCGCCATCCGGACGATCCGGCTGCATCCTTCCTATCCGACGATCCCGGACCTCTGGATCGGCACGGAAGAGGCCGGGATGTATTTCAGCAGCGACGGGGGCGCCAACTGGTTTGCAAGCAACGACGGCCTGGCGGGAACCAACATCCGCGGGCTGGCGATGTTCCACAACGCCAGCACCCATCGATTGTTCGCCGGCTACGGTGATCCGGCCTGGCCTTCTCCGGCGCTGTTTCGCGGCAATGCCCCGGGGCCGGGCGGCCCGTTCTCCTGGGCTCCGGGAAACAACGGCCTGCGCGCCTACCAGATCCGCGCCCTGGCGATCGACCCGACCACCACGTCCGGTGGCATCGGCACCACTCGCATCTATGCCGCAGGACGTGCGGCATTTCCAGGGGCCACACCGGGCATTCGCAGCGGAGGCTTGTATCGAAGCGTCAACGGCGGCAGCACCTGGCACTCCATCGACTCCGGCCTGCCACTCGCAAACGACGGCCAAGCTTTCCTGTCCACGGTACGAAGCCTCGTGCTCGATCCACGCTCCTGCGCATCCCCTCCCACCTCGGGTCCATGCACCAGCGGGCCGCTGCAAACCCTGTATGCCACCTCGACCGGCCGCAGCATCCCGCCACTGAACGATATCCAATTCCGCGTACTCAAGAGCATCGATGGCGGAAACTCCTGGACCAGCGCGGATGCCGGCATCCCGCAGCCGGTCAGTTCCGGACCCGGTGTCCAGCAGCAGTTGCTTGTCGTTCCGATCGTCATCAACCCGGCGAACCCGCAGGAACTCTTTGTCGGAGCCTTGGCGTCCTGGTACGGGCTATCCACTCCCCCGACCATCGCCAGCGGCGTATTCCGCAGCACGGACGGGGGGGCCACCTGGGGCCACCGCAGCAACGGACTGCCGCGCTATCCGGGTTCCACGGACACAGTCCTCGATGTCCTGAGCCTGGCCATCAATCCCGTCAATCCGCTGGAAATCTGGTGCTCGGTCATCAACCTTGCCACCGACTCCGACCAGGGCGGCATCTACCACACCGTCGATGGCGGATTGAACTGGACGAACAGCAGCACCGGCCTGGCCTCGGTCGACATCCGCGCGATCGCGGTCGACGCATCCAACCCCAGCGTGCTCTATGCCTCGGGCGGCGGCACCGACGCCAATCCGGGCAACATCTACAAGAGCATCGACAGCGGCGCGACCTGGAATTCGATCAGTGTCGGCCTTCCCGCCGATGCGGCGCTTGCGCTGCTGGTGGATCCGGTGGAACCCAGCGTGCTCTACGCAGGCACGACCAGCGGACTGTGGAGCCTGACCCAGGTTCCCGATGACGACGCCGACGGCATACCCGACACCATCGAGATGGCGGCCCCCAACGCCGGAGACGGCAACGGCAACGGCCTCTCCGATCATCTGGAATCCAACGTCGGATCGCTGACCAGCGCAACCGGCGGCGGCGCCGAGCGCCTCCCGGGTTCCGCCCGCTACTTCACCGTGGCCATCACCCCGGTTTCCGGAACCTGTTCCCAGGCGGTCGACGTGCAGTCGGTCTATGCGGCCTACCACGGCGCCGATCGCGCCGGCGATGGTGACCTCCATGCCTATCCGCACCAGCTCGCGCGGTTCGAAATCCTCGACTGCGAGAAGGCCAGCGTCACGATCAAGTTCCACGGCGGCCAGTTCGGCGGCTCGGATTCGATGCGTTTCTACGGCCCATCGACGCCCGGCGACCCGGAAACCATCGGATGGCACGACTTCAGTGCGCACGCCGTGCGCATCGCGCAAGACAGCTGGCGACTGACGCTCGAAAACGGCCAGTTCGGCAGCTACCGCCCAGCCAGCGCCCATTCCATCCTGTTCGAAGGCGGGCCGGCATGGAAGGCGGGAATGTTCCGGGACGGATTCGACTGACCCTTCCGGCGCGGGAACGGCGCGCAGCTAACGCGCGCCTTCCTCCCAGCCGCCTCCCAGCGCCAGCGCGAGATCGACATAGGCCACACCGGCCGCGCGCCGGGCCTCGATCACCGCCTGGCGGGCGCGCAGCAGGGAGCGTCGCGCGTCTATCACGTCGAGGTAGCTGTCGTAGCCTTCCTGATAGCGCCGGTCGGCGAGGGTCGCGGCCGCGGCCAGCGCCTCGGCCTGGGCCACGCGCGCTTCGTGGACCTCGGCCGCGGCGGCGCGCGCGTCGAGCGCATCGAGGGTTTCCCGCAGCGCGTTGCGCACCGCGTCGCGATAGCTTTCCACGAGCTGTTCTTCGCGCGCCCGCGCGGCCTCGATCGCGCCGCGCCGGCGTCCGCCGTCGAACAGCGTGGTCACGAGGTTGGCGCCGAGCGACCACACGTCCAGGTGCGGCCCGCGGAACAGGTCGGAAAGATCGCCGCTGGCGCGCCCGGCATTTCCCGTCAGGCTGAGCTGGGGCAGGAGCGCACGGCGCGCGGCGGACACGTCGGCGTGCGCGGCGGCGAGCTGGGCCTCGGCGGCGCGCAGGTCGGGGCGACGCTCCAGAAGCTCTGAAGGAAGCCCGACGGGCACCTGCGGCAGTTCAGCCGGCACGCGCTTGAGCGCACGCACGTTCAGCGCATCCAGCGCCTCGCGGCTGGGCATCTGTCCGGCCAGCACCAGCAGGGCGCGGCGTGCGGCATCGTAGGCTCGGTTCACCTCGGCCAGCTGGGCGCGGGAATCTTCCACTTCCGAGCGCGAACGGATCAGATCCAGCTCGGAAATGACGCCCAGCGCGTGGCGGCGCTCGGCCAGCGCGAGGGATTCTTTCAGCAGGGCGAGGTTTTCCTCCAGCGCGACGCGATTGGCCGCAGCGGCCTGGGCGATGAGATAGCCGCGCACCAGCTGTGCGGCGATCACCTGGCGCAGCGCCGCCTGGGTGTAGCCCTGCGCGAGATAGCGCTGGCGCGCCGCCTCGCTCTGGGTGGCGAGCCGTCCCCACAGGTCCACCTCGAAGCCGATGCTGGCGCCGAAGCTGCCGTTTTCGGATACCGCCGTCCTGCCCGGTGTTGCGGCGGAAGGCGCGCGCTGGCGCGTTCCACCCGCGAATATCCCCACGTCCGGAAGCTGCGCGCTGCGCGCCTGGCGCAGCGCCGCCGCCGATTCGCGCAGGCGCGCGGCACCGATCAGAAGATCGCTGTTGTGAAGCAGCCCCTGCTCCACCAATGCGTCCAGATCCGGGTCGGAAAAGCCGCGCCACCATGCCGTCTCCAGCACGCCGTCCGGCAGCGGCGCCACGTCGGTGAACTGCGCGGGAAGCTCCGGCGCGGCATCCACCGCTCGCTCGGGCAGGCCGGCGCAGGCGCCCAGCAGCGCCGACAGCGCCAGCGGAAGCAGGAAACTCCTCGTGCTCATGCCTTGCCCTCCTGCGCGGCGCGACGCTCGGCGCGCTCGTCGCGTCGCGAAACCCAGCGGAACAGCGCCGGAATGAAGAAGGTCGCAATCAGGGTGGAGGCCAGCATGCCGCCGATCACGCCGGTACCGATCGAATGGCGCGCGTTGGCTCCGGCGCCGGAGCTGATCGCCAGCGGCAGAACACCCAGGATGAAGGCCAGAGAAGTCATCACGATGGGGCGGAAGCGCTGGCGCGCGGCGAGGATGGCGGCATCGACCACCTTCATGCCGGCGTGCACGTTCTCGGCCGCGAACTCGACGATCAGGATGGCATTCTTGGCCGACAGGCCGATCAGGGTGATGAGGCCCACCTGGAAGTAGATGTCGTTGGAAAGCCCGCGCAGCAGCACCGCCAGCACCGCGCCCAGCAGGGCGAAGGGAATCGACAGCATCACCGCCACCGGCAGGGACCAGCGCTCGTACTGCGCCGCCAGGATCAGGAACACGAACAGCATGCCGCCCAGAAAGGTGATGTACGAGGTGCTGGCGATCTGCTTCTCCTGGTAAGCCGAGCCCACCCAGGCCACCGTGTAGCCGGGAGGCAGGTGCTCGGCGGCGAGGCGCTCGATGGCCTGGATGGCGTGGCCCGAGGCCACGCCCGGAGCGGGGTCGCCCATCACCTTGATCGCCGGGTAGCTGTTGAAACGCTCCACCAGCTCCGGGCCGGTCTTCTGGATCGGCGTGACCAGCGTGGTCAGCGGCACCAGGTCGCCGCCGGCGGCGCGCACCGAGACGTTGCGCAGGTCCTCGATGCGCGAGCGCGCCGCGCCCTCGGCCTGCATCTGCACCTGGTAGGCGCGGCCGTCGCGGTTGAAATCGTTGACGTAGAGCGAGCCGAAGGTGGACTGGGTGGCCTCGAACAGCTGGGTGAGGCTCACGCCCATCTCGGCGGCCTTGTCGCGGTCGATCGAAAGTTCGATCTGCGGAGTGTTGCCGCTGAACATGGTCTTCACGCCGGAAAGCTGCGGATCGGCGTTGGCCCTGTCGATGAACTCGCCGGTGACGCGCGCGATCTCGCGGTAGTCGGCGTTGGCGCGGCTCTCCAGGTAGAACTCGAAGCCGCCGGTGGTGGACAGGCCCTGGATCGGCGGCGGCGCGATCGCCAGCACGAAGGCCTCGCGCACCTGGCCCATGCCGTAGCCCATCATCTCTCCGGCAAAGGCCGCCACGCTCTGGTCCTTTTGCTTGCGCTCGGACCAGTCCTTGAGCGAGACGAACTGCGAGGCCATGTTGGGCTTGAGCGAGAAGGTGAAGAAGTCCAGTCCGGTCAGGGTCATCACGTTCTCGACCAGCGGGTGGCTGCGCTGGAACGCGGTGATCTGGTCCACCACGGCGCTGGTGCGCGAGAGCGAGGCCGAATCGGGCAGCGCGGTGACCACGATGGCGGTGCCCTGATCCTCGTTGGGCACGAGCGAGCCGGGCACCTTCAGGAACAGGCCGCCCGCTGCCAGGATCACCACCAGGAACAGCGCGACCGTCAGGGCGGTATGGCGCAGCAGATAGGTCACGCCCCCGGTGTAGCGGCCGGTCAGGCGCGCGAACCAGCGGTTGAAGGCCTGCAGCCAGCCGAACTGCGCCTTGTCCTCGGGCTTGAGCAGGAGCGCGCACAGCGCCGGGGTGAGGGTGAGCGCGACCAGGCCGGAAATGGCGACCGAGACCGCAATGGTGATGGCGAACTGCTGGTACATGACGCCGGTCATGCCGCCCACGAAGGCCACCGGCACGAACACCGCGCACAGCACCAGGACGATCGCGATCACCGGCCCGGTCACCTGTTCCATGGCCTTGATCGTGGCCTCCATCGGCGGCAGGTGCTCCTCGTGCATGATGCGCTCGACGTTCTCCAGCACCACGATGGCGTCGTCCACCACGATGCCGATCGCCAGCACCATGCCGAACAGGGTCAGCGTGTTGATCGAAAAACCGAGCAGGTACATGCCGGCGAAGGTGCCGACCAGCGACACCGGCACCGCGAGGCTCGGAATCAGGGTGGCGCGCCAGTTGCCCAGGAACAGGTAGACCACGGCGAACACCAGCAGCATCGCCTCGAACAGGGTCTTGACCACCTCGCTGATGGAGATGCGCACGAACTTGGTGGTGTCGTAGGGGATGGCGTACTCCAGCCCTTCCGGGAAGGACTGCGACAGCTCCTCCAGGCGCGCCTTCACGCGATCCATCGTCTCCAGCGCGTTGGCGTCCGGCTGCAGGAACAGGCCCATCGGCACCGAGGCGATGCCGTTGTGCTGGGCACCGAAGCTGTAGTCCTGCGCGCCCAGCTCCACCCGCGCCACGTCCGCCAGCCGCACGATGCTGCCATCGGCGGCGCGGCGGATCACCACCCGGCCAAATTCCTCGGGCGTGTCGAGACGCCCCCGGGTGGTCATGGTGTAGGTGAATCCGACCGGGGAATCCAGCGGCTCGGCGCCGATCTTGCCGGCGGGCAGCTGGTTGTTCTGGTCACGCAGCGCGCTGGCGATGTCGGAGGGCACGATGCCCAGCGCGTTCATGCGCTCCGGTTCCAGCCACACCCGCATCGAGTAGTACTTGAGGCCGAAGAGCTGGGCGTTGCCCACGCCCGGGATGCGCTTGAGCTCGTCGACCACGTTGACCAGCGCGTAGTTGGACAGGAACACCTCGTCATAGCGCCCGTCGGGCGCCTTGATGACCGCCACGCCCAGGATGCTCGACATCGACTTGCGCGCGGTCACGCCGAGCCTGCGCACCGCCTCGGGCAGCATCGGGGAAGCCGCGGCGATGCGGTTGTTCACCTCCACCAGCGCCTCGTCCGGATCGGTGCCGGTCTCGAAGGTGACGGTCAGCGACATGCGCCCGTCCGAGCTGCTGCTGGAATTCATGTAGATCATGCCGGTGGCGCCGTTGATCTGGTTTTCCAGCGGCGCGGCCACGGTTTCGGCCACGGTTTCGGCGCTGGCGCCGGTGTAGCTGGCATTGATGCTGATCTGGGGCGGCAGGATTTCCGGATACTGCGAAACCGGCAGTCCGACCAGCGCGCCCGCGCCGACCAGCACGATCAGGATCGAGAGCACCGTCGCGAAGATCGGGCGACGGATGAAAAACTCGGAGAAGTGCATGGCTCAGCCCCCGGCCTTGGGCGCAGCGGCCTGCGCGCGCTGCGCGGCATCTTCCTCCGGCGTGACCGGCGCGAGGGTCGCACCCGGCCGCACCTTCATGATGCCGTCCACCACGATGCGCTCGCCCGCCTCCAGCCCGCCGGAAAGGATCCACTCCTCGTTCCAGCTCTCCTGGATGGTGACCGGGCGCGGCTGCGCGACATTCTTCCCGTCCACCACCCAGACCATCGCACCGGCCTGTCCGAACTGCACGCCCTTCTTGGGAATGGCGATGACCTGAGGCAGCGTCAGACCGGTGACTTCGATGGCCAGGAACTGGCCGGAAACCAGGCAGCCGTCGACATTGCCGAATACGGCGCGGGCGCGCGCGGTCCCGGTGGCGGGGTTGACCACGCTGTCGGTGAAGTCGACCCGCCCGAGGCCGGCGCAGGACGAGCCCGACCGCACCCGCACCTTCAGTTCGGCGCCGCCGTCCTGACGGGTGAGCGCACGCATCCGCAGCAGCTCGGGCTCGGTCATGGAAAACTCGACGTAGGCCGGATCGGCCTGCACGATCGTGGTGAGCAGATCGCCACCGGCACCGGCCGCTCCGCTCACCAGATTGCCGGCCGTCACCGCCTCCTTGGAGGCGATGCCGTCCACCGGAGCGCGCACCTCGGTGTATTCGAGGTTGAGGCCGGCCGCGGTACGGTTGGCCTGCGCCGCCGCCAGACCCGCGCGCGCCTGCGCCAGCGTCGCCTCGGCCTGATCGAACTCGCGCCGGCTCACCGCCCCCTCGTCCACCAGGGTCTTGATGCGGTTGTAATTCGCCTGCGCCTGCTGGATCGCGGCCTGCTGGATCGCCACCTGCGCCGCGGCCTGATCGTAGACGGCCTTGTAGTTGTCCGGCTCGATGCGGAACAGGAGGTCGCCCTGCTTCACCGGCTGCCCTTCCCGATAGGCGCGCTCGGTGATCACGCCGTTGACCCGCGCGCGCACCTCGACCACGCGCGAACCAGCCACCCGCGCCGGATATTCATAGGTCAGCGGCAGGTCGCGCACCGCCACCTCGTCCACCACCACCCGCGCCGGCGGCATCTCCCGCTGCGGCGGAGCCGATGGTCCGCAGGCGGCCAGGAGCGCGGTGGAAAGAAGCAGCGGGAGCGGCCGGAAAGCCGCCAGGGAGCGAAGTCGCACAGGGTTCATGGGAAGGGCCAGGCAGAGGCGGAAAGGAACAGATTGCCAGAGGAGCTCCGGCATTGAATGGACAAAGTTTACATACATGTGCGAATGTATGTAAAGTCCAATCGCGCCGCCCGACGGCAAACCATTCCCGACCCGCATCCCCATGGCAAGACGCAAGAAAGAAGACGCCGAACTCACGCGCGAGGCGATCCTCGACGCCGCCGGCGAAGTGTTCCGCGAAAAAGGCGTGGCCCGCACCCGCATGGAAGACATCGCCACCGGCGCCGACTGCACGCGCGGCGCGGTCTACTGGCACTTCAGGAACAAGACCGACGTGCTGATCGCGCTGAGCGAGCGGGTCTCGCTGCCGCTCTACGACCGCATCCGGCAAATCCTCGCGGCGCAGCCCGACGATCCGCTCGGGGCCTGGCGCACGCACCTGCTCGATTCGATGCGCACCATCGAAACCGACAAGCAGCAGCAGAACACCTGCGACATCCTGGTCAACCGCTGCGAGCTGGGCGAAGACATGGCCGCGCTGAGCGAGCTGGAAAACCAGCGCTCGGCCTTCTTCATCGAAAGCAGCCGCCAGCTCTTCCAGCTTGCCCAGGCCAAGGGAGAACTGGCGGCGGAAACCGACGCCGCCCAGCTCGCCCTGATCACCCACGCCACCGTGCTCGGACTCCTGCGCCTGTGGCTGCGCCAGCGCGGCAGCTTTCCGCTGCGCGAATCGGTGGCCGCGGCGGCCGACCTGCTGCTGGCCGGCGCGCGCATCGCGCCGCGCGGCTGAGCCTCCCGCGACCCGGCTCAGCCGATCCGCTGCCGCGCTTCCCCGCGCAGCCACTCCGGCGCATGCCAGCGCACCAGCGCAGGAGGCGCGCGGCGCGGGGCAAGCTGCGCCACCGCCTCCGCCCGCCAGTCGCGCACGCCGCACACATAGTGCTTCGGCCGCGCCACAGCGCGACTCTGCGGCCCCAGATCATCGCGGAACGCGCCGCCGGCGCGGCGCATCCAGTCCTCGGCAAGGCACAGGTCCATCACGCATCCTCCGTCACGCCCGCCTCCTCGCCCTGCCGCAGGGCGAGGATCACGAGGACCAGCGCAACCAGCCACCCCGCTGCGCGCGCAGGCGCACCGGCTTCGGCGCGCACCGGCTGCGCGTATCGGATCGGCAGTTCGCGCAGCGGCGGAGTCGACGCAGGCGCGGCGTCCTCCTGCGCGACTGCGCCCTGCGACGGCGCCGCAAGCAGGGCGAACAAGGCGGCCAGCGCGGCGCCGGCGCGCGGCGCGCGGCGACGGAACAGGGCTGGCTTGCGGGTCATCCGGTACGAGGCATCCATGGCGATCTCCTGCGCGGGAAAGGGAGCCGCGCGTGCCGCCATCTGAACCCCTCAGGCGGCCTTCGCTGCGGCCGCGCGCGGGCCTTGCGCGGACCGCTTGTGGCAAAACGCGGGCAGCGCTTTGCCGCACGACAGGGCCGCACCTATCCTTGCGCCACGACCTTCCAGGGCCTTGCCGCATGTCCCGCACCATTGCCATCGTCGAAGACGAACCTGCGATCCGCGCCAACTACGTCGACGCGCTGACCCGCTACGGCCACCGCGTCGCCGCTTTCGCCAACCGTCCCGACGCGCAGCAGGCCTTCGCGCTGCAGCTCCCCGACCTCGTGATCATCGACGTGGGACTGGGCGACGAGCCGGAAGGCGGCTTCGACCTGTGCCGCGAACTGCGCGCGCGCTCGGCCACGCTGCCGATCCTGTTCCTGACCGCGCGCGACTCGGATTTCGACGTGATCTCCGGCCTGCGGCTGGGTGCGGACGACTACCTCACCAAGGACATCTCCCTGCCCCAGCTCACCGCGCGCGTGCAGGCGCTGTTCCGCCGCACCGACGCGCTGCGTTCGCCGCAGGCGCGCGAAACCGTGATCTCCCAGCGCGGCCTGCGGCTGGAGCTGGAGCGCATGCGCGTGACCTGGAACGGCACCGAAGTTCCGCTCACCGTGACCGAGTTCTGGATGGTCCACGCCCTCGCCCACCGCCCCGGCCACGTCAAATCGCGCGACCAGCTCATGCGCGAAGCGCAGATCGTGGTGGACGACGCCACCGTGACCTCGCACATCAAGCGCATGCGCAAGAAGTTCCTCGCCATCGACCCGGCCTTCGACGAGATCGACACCGTGCACGGCGCCGGCTACCGCTGGAAATCCTGAAACCGCCGAAGCGGCGCATTTTGCTGCACTGCGGATTGCATCCGCTGGCGTATGGTCATTTACTGTCACGGCTCCGGATCGGGGGGTCGCGCGGGCGACTGTGATCTGGCCATGCCACGCCGGCGGCCGCCGGCCTCATCAAAACTCGGGGATTGGGGAAAAATCCGTCATGCAGAAGCACCTGACGCACTACGCCGGGCGCACGCTCGGCTTGTCCATCGCGCTCGCACTGGGCGTCACCTTCACCGCCGGCGCGCAGATCGTGCCCAAGCAGCTGGCCGGCCCGCCGTCCGACTTCGCCGACATGCGCGCGATCGATCCGGTCGAGGCAACCATCCACTCGCACAGCGCCCTGCTTCCGGTTTCGCTGATGGAAAAGAAGGGCGGTCTGGGCTGGACCTCCGCGCTTCCGGTCGAGGACAACGTCCTGCGTTTCGCCCTGCTCGCGCCGGGCGGCGCGCCCTGGGACGTGGCGCTCGTCGGCCCTTCCGGCCAGAAGCTGCGCGCCGACGTCACCGCCAAGAGCGCCCGCGACTCCAGCTTCGGGCTGGGTGATGCGCAGGTTCCCGCCCGGATGTACACCTTCGGCAATCTCGCCACCGGCAGCTGGAAGATCGACCTTTCCGGCAGCGCGAAAGCCGCATCGCAAGGCTATCTGCTGCTGGAAGGCAGCCCGAGCACCGAACTGGCCTCCTACGCCACCCATACCCGCCAGCTGGTCGGCCAGCGCATGGGGCTGACCGCGCAGCTCACCGCGATCGACGCCTCCGAGAAGGCCCTCACCGGCGCCGCCGCAGGCCGCATCGAGCGCGCCACGATGGAAGTCACCACGCCCTCGGGCAAGATCGAAAGCCACGCCATGTTCGACGACGGCCAGCACGAGGACGGTGCCGCCGGGGACGGCCTGTTCGGAGCAGCTTTCAGCGCGGGTGAAGCCGGCAACTACGTGGCCCAGGTCGTGATCGAAGGCATCGATCGCCACGGCAACCGCGTGCTGCGCACCGCCGAGCACCTCCTCCCCTTCGTGCAACCCACACTGTCCCTCGCCGGCAGCCGCGCCACCGCCGTCGCCGCCAAGAGCGCCACGCCGCGCCTGACCATCCACATCCCCGTCACCGCCCCCAAGAACGCCTCGCACTACCGCAGCTACGCGGAAGTCTGGGGCCGCGATGCGCGCGGCAACGAGGTGCCCGTGGCCTGGGTCGGCGGCATGGTGACGCCCGATGCCGGCAAGTTCGGCCTCGGCTTCGACGAACGCTGGGTGGCCAAGTCCGGCGCGCAGGCGCCGTTCGAGCTGCGCAACCTGCGCATCGAGGATCCCGACACCTCGGTCACGATCGCCTCCGCGGACCGCATGGCGCTGAGCCTTCCGACGCTGCGGGTGCGCGCCAAGGCCGGCGACATCGTGATCGACGAAATGATGACGATGGGCCCGCGTCCGGCCGAAGCCGTGCAGGCCAAGGGCGTGGGCAAGCGCCTGCTGCTGGTGCACGGCTACTGCTCGGGCGGCGTCTGGCCCGCCAGCCAGTTCACCACGGCATCGACGTTCCTGGATGCGAACCAGAACCGCAGCCACGACGTCTTCGCGCAGAAGATCAAGGCCTTCGGCAATACCTGGAACTCCTACGGCGTGGTCGCGCACAGCCAGGGCGGCGCGGCTTCGCTGCACCTGTACACCTACTACTGGAGCGGTCTGGACAACGCCACCGGAAGCCGCCTCATCCAGTCGGTCGGAACGCCCTACCAGGGCACCAACCTGGCCGGAATCCTCGCCAAGCTCGGCAGCTGGTTCGGCGTGGGCTGCGGCAACAACGCCAACCTGAGCTACAGCGGTGCCGCGGCCTGGCTGAAGGGCATCCCCACAGCCAACCGCGCCAAAGTGAACTACTACACGACCTCGTTCAAGTTCACCAACTGGTACACCAACGACTACTGCAACGCCGCCACCGATCTTGTGCTCGACGACCCCGAAGACGGCACCACGGAAAAGGTCTACGGCCAGCTCCCCGGCGCCGTCAACCGCGGCCACGTCGAAGGCCAGTGCCACACCTCGGGCATGCGCGACCCGGCGCAGTACCTCAACGCCTCGCGCAACGCCACGATGAACGCCAACGCGGCGCGCTGATCCGGCACCACCACGGCCCGGCACCACCCCATCGGGCGGTCGCCGGGTCGTTTTTTTTGCGGCACGCCAACCCAACTTGCGAAGGACTTGACCAGCC
Source organism: Pseudomonadota bacterium (assembly GCA_963205495.1). GTDB lineage: Bacteria > Pseudomonadota > Gammaproteobacteria > Xanthomonadales > Xanthomonadaceae > Denitratimonas. Next base: position 79,034 of record CAUJIN010000045.1, on the reverse strand, counting down.
ACTTTTCTCGCCCCCCGAAAAAACGAGATTCACCGATCGCGGACACCAGATGGCACGCGGCGCTCTTCGAGTGCGCTCGGGATATTCCCAAGGCACGAATGGCTGGTGTAGCATTCCGGCAAATTGGTTGCTTCCGAATCTGGCGCGATGCGCGGCATTCATCGCGATAATCAGGAAACGCCGCGTCAGCAGACTGCCCCGCTGGCCGCGTCAAATGACAGGACCAGACCGGAAACTAAGGGGGAAACCTTGGATATTCGCCAAACTGCTGGCGGAGTCGCGCTGGCTTTTGCTTTGACCTGGCTGGCGGTGCACGCACTGATTCCGCACGCGGCCCGCCTCGGACTGCTCGATTACCCGACGGGGCGAAAAGCCCACCTGCACCCCACCCCGGTGATCGGCGGCCTGGCCATGCTTTTTGCGGCTTTGGCGGCCACGCTGATCGCATTCGACCCGCCCGGCCGCGCAACCCTGGGTTTCGGGCTGGCCGCAATCCTCCTCGTCATCACCGGGGTGATCGACGACCGCCGCGATATTTCCTGGCGCGCCCGGATCGTCGTGCAGGTGGTCGCCGCCCTGCTCCTGATCCACGTCGGTGGCATCCGCATCGAGCAAGTGGGCAACCTCTTCTGAACCGGATCCTTCGCGCTGGGCACGCTGTCGGTGCCATTCACCGTATTCGCCACGGTGGGCATCCTCAACGCCATCAACATGATCGACGGAGAAGACGGACTGGCGGGCACCCAGGTGCTTGCGGCGCTGGTCATGCTGTGCGCGGCGGCGGTCTATTCCGGCAATGTCACCGTGTTTCAGCGCGCCGCCGTCGTCGCCGGCGCGGTGGCGGGTTTTCTGGTGTTCAATCTGCGCTTTCCCGGCCGTACGCAGGCTCGGATCTTCATGGGAAACGCCGGCAGCGCCTTGCTCGGCCTCGTCATCGCCTGTTTCACCTTCCGCCTCACGCAAAACCCCGCGCACCCGGTCGGGCCGATCCTCGCGCTCTGGCTGATTCCCCTCCCCATCATGGACTGCCTGGTGCTGATGGTGCGCCGCCTGCGCTCCGGCCGGTCGCCTTTCGCCGCGGATCGCGGCCATATCCACCACTTGATGGGCAGCGCCGGCCATGGACCACTCGGCATCTCGATCGTCCTTGCCGGATTCAGCTTCGCCACCGGCCTGTGCGCCGCGATCGCGCTGCGCCTGCACGTGCCGCAGATACTGCTGGTCCTGGCCTTCGTGCTGCTCTGCCTGGGCTACTACTGGCTCACGTCCCGGCATGAGCGCGCGATTGCCTTCTTCCGCCGCCTGCGGCCGCGACGCGCGATGTCGTCGCCCGACGTGGAACTGGCGAACTCCAAGGAAACGGGCGCCTGACGTGAAGATCGCCTTCCCTTTTCCGATCCCTCCGCGTGCTGCGGAATCCGGCGCAACCCGAACGCCGTTTCCGCCCTCCCCATCCGGGGGCTTGCGCGGAAAACGCGCCCGTCCTCTCATGTATTCCCCATCGATCCTGCAAGGGCCTGCGCATGCCGAAAATTGAAAACGCCCGCATCGGCATCATCGGCCTGGGCTACGTCGGGCTGCCGCTCGCGGTCGAATTCGGCAAGCGCTATGCCACCGTGGGTTACGACATCCGCGCCCGGCGCATCGCCGAACTGCGCGAGGGCCGCGACAGCACGCTGGAAGTGGAACCGGAACTGCTGGCACAGGCCACCCGACTGCGCTTCTCGGACGCGCTGGACGACCTGCGCGAATGCAACGTCTACATCGTCACCGTGCCGACCCCGATCGACGCCGCCAAACGCCCGGACCTGACCCCGCTGATCGCGGCCAGCGAAGCCATCGGCAAGGTGCTCCAGCCCGGCGACACGGTGATCTACGAATCCACCGTCTACCCCGGCTGCACCGAGGAAGTCTGCGTGCCCGTCCTCGAACGCATCTCCGGCCTGCGCTACGAAGCAGCGCCAGACAACTCCCTCTCCCCCGCTGGCGGGGGGCAAGCAGGGCTTTCGAGCAGCGGCGCTGCGAGCCTGCGAGCGCCCGCCGACATGCAAGTCGGCGGGCCGGGCGCGAAGCGGGGTCGGGGTGAGGGGGGCTCTTCCCTGACTTCCAGCACCTTCGCCATCGGCTACTCGCCCGAGCGCATCAACCCCGGCGACAAGGCCCACCGCGTCACCACCATCAGGAAAGTGACCTCCGGCTCCAGCCCGAAAACCGCCGACTTCGTCGATGCCCTCTACGCCAGCATCATCACCGCCGGCACCCACAAGGCCCCCACCATCAAGGTGGCCGAGGCCGCCAAGGTCATCGAGAACACCCAGCGCGACCTCAACATCGCCCTGATCAACGACCTCGCCATCCTGTTCCACAAGCTCGACATCGACACCCTCGACGTGCTCGAAGCCGCCGGCACCAAGTGGAACTTCCTGCCGTTCCGCCCGGGCCTCGTCGGCGGCCACTGCATCGGCGTGGACCCGTATTACCTCACCCACAAGGCGCAGGAAGTGGGCCACCACCCGCAGGTCATCCTCGCGGGCCGGCGCACCAACGACGGCATGGGCCATTTCGTGGCCGACCAAACCCTGCGCCTGATGCTGCAAAAGCGCATCAACCCGGTCGGCGCGCGCGTGCTGGTGCTGGGGCTTGCCTTCAAGGAAAACTGCCCGGACCTGCGCAACACCCGCGTGGTGGACATCGTGCACGCGCTGCGCGGCTTCAATTGCGAAGTGGAGGTTCACGATCCCTGGGTGGACGCCGGGGAAGCCCGCCACGAATACGACCTCGATCTCGTCGCCAATCCGCCGCAGGGCCACTACGACGCCGCCATCCTCGCGGTCGGACACGCCCAGTTCGCCCGCATGGGAAGCGAAGGAATCCGCCGCCTGCTCAAACCCGACGCGGTCATCTTCGACGTCAAGCACGTATTGCCGCGCGAAAGCGTCGACGGAAGGCTGTAGGCGATGCCTTCCTCCCTCCCCGGCGCAGTCGATCCCGAAGCTGCCACCGCCCCCTCGCCCGGCCACTGGTACTGCGTGCAGACCAAGCCGCGCTCCGAGATCCGTGCACTGGAACACCTGGAGCGCCAGCAGTTCGAGTGTCTGCTGCCGCGCATCCGGCGCCCCGCACGGGCATCGCGCACGCACCGGTTGAGCTCGGTGATCGAACCGCTGTTTCCGCGCTACCTCTTCGTGCACGCCGATCCGTCACGGCAAAGTCTGGCACCGATCCGCTCCACCTGCGGCGTGATCGGGCTGGTGCGGTTTGCCAACCAGCCGGCCCGGGTTCCCGACCAGATCATCGAACGCCTGTGTCTGGATGGCGGCCCCGATGGCGTGATCGAACCTGCGCCGATCACGTTCCGGCCCGGGGATGCGGTACGCATCATCGAAGGCCCCTTCCACGGGCTTTCGGCCATCTACACCCAGCCCAGCGGGGAACAGCGCGCCCTGGTGCTGCTGACCCTGCTGGGCAGCGAACGCCGCGTGCAGGTGCCCGCGGCCGCGCTGCAACCCCTCGCCGGATAAACCTCCCAGGGCCAATCCGGCGACAGCCACAACCCATGCACGGGCCACCGGAACGCCCCGTTGAACCGAAGGGCGGTAGCGTGCCCGCAGCCCAGACCGCGCGGACAACCGCGAACCGCAAGACCTGACTCCGCAGAGCGCAGCTTGCCGCGCCCGAATGGTTTCCCATAGAGCGCAGCTTGCTGCGCTCGAACAGCCAATGAACAGCTGGATCGGCAGCCGCTGGAATTCGATGGTGAATCGCACGATGCAGCCCAAGTGCTGGCCTTGGCGCTGCGCTACGACGTGACCAGCCACGACGCCACCTGTCTCGAACCGGCCTTGCGCCGACAATTGCCCATCGCCACGCAAGACGCGCATTGGCCGATGCGGCGCACACCGCCGGCGTTGACGTGTTCGCAGTGGAGAAGGCGTCCTGATCCCGGGCCTGCGTTGGCTGCCGAGTGAAAGACCAAAGCAGCGCAACGAGCCGGGCTTGAGAATCCGGAATGACGAAGAATCCACCCGTTCAGTCCTGACGCCCGTCTCAGCGACGCCGCGCATACAGGCTACTTCCACGAACAAAAAGAAACCCAAGCCCCATGAAAGTTCTCCTCACCGGCACCGCCGGCTTCATCGGCTCCCACGTCGCGCTCAAATTGCTGGAACGCGGCGATGAGGTCATCGGCATCGACAACCTCAACGACTACTACGACGTCGAACTGAAGAAAGCCCGCCTCGCGCGCTTTGCCGACCACCCGCGCTACACCCACATCCATGCCGACCTGGCCGACCGGCAGGCCATCGAAGCCGCTTTCGCCCAGCACCGGCCGCAGCGCGCCATCAACCTCGCCGCTCAGGCCGGCGTGCGCTACGCCGCGCAGAACCCGCACGTGTACGTCAGCAGCAACGTCACCGGCTTCCTGCACATCCTCGAAGGCTGCCGCCACCACGGCGTGGAACACCTGGTGTTCGCCTCCACCAGCTCGATCTACGGCGCCGACACCGCGATGCCGTTCTCCGAGCACCAGCCCACCGACCACCCGCTGACCCTGTACGCCGCTAGCAAGAAAGCCAACGAGGCGATGGCGCACAGCTACGCCCACCTCTACGGCATCCCCTGCACCGGGCTGCGCTTCTTCACCGTGTACGGCCCCTGGGGGCGGCCGGACATGGCCCTGTTCCTGTTCACCAAGGCCATCCTCGCCGGCGAGCCGATCAAGGTGTTCAACCACGGCCACCACAAGCGCAGCTTCACCTTTGTGGACGATATCGTCGAAGGCATCGTGCGCGCGCTGGACCGCCCACCAGCAAAGAATCCGGATTGGGACAGCAACCAGCCGGACCCCGCCACCAGCGGCGTTGCCCCGTACCGCCTCTTCAACATCGGCAACGAAGAAACCGTCGAGTTGCTGCGCTACATCGAAGTGCTGGAGCAGTGCCTCGGCAAGAAGGCGAACATGGAGCTGCTGCCGATGCAGCCCGGCGATGTGCCCGACACCGAAGCCGATGTCTCCGAACTGATCAACGTCACCGGCTACCGGCCCAGGGTTTCGGTGGAAGAGGGAGTGGCGCGGTTTGTGGATTGGTATCGGGCTTACTACGGGTAATCTGATAGGCGTGAGGCCTTCATGTCAAATATATTTGACATCACAAGTGCCGTTGCATAGCCTTTCCGCATGAACGCACTTCAGGAAATCGGCCAGGCCGTGCACCTGCGCCGCACCCAGATGGGGTTCACCCAGGCGGCGCTGGCGAAGCGCTGAGGCCTGTCGCGCCAGACCATCCGCCAGCTGGAGGCCGGCTCCATCGCCGCCATCAGGCGAGTGAACAGGGCGCGCCCAATCCCGACATCCTGGCCGTAGCGCGCGCGCAGGTGGTCACGATCAGGAATCAATCGCTGCCGCAGCCATCGCAGCTTCGTTCTCCATGACGGCAATGCCGCCAAACTCATTTGCTGCACATACCACCAGGAACGCAGGCGGGTGACATCCATGCGTTCATTTGCGGCTGCCTGCGCAAGTCGCCTCCGGATTTCATCGGGCATCGTCTCGCCCAGCCGAGCCGCCGCCGCTGCGGCACCGTCAAGGCAGGCGCCGGCCAGACCACGCGCACATGCCAGATCGACCAGCGCATTCCAGTCTGACGAACTGAATCCGCGGGCCAGAAGATCCAGGTCGTAAAGCCACTTGAGATTGTCCGGAACGCCATTGGCACGATTTTGCAGGCGGTGCATGCTGGCGTGCAGCCAAGCGTGCACCGGCCCCAGTCCGCGCGCACCATCCGCAAGCGAAGGAAGCTTGATGGCACCGGCTTCCAACTCCCGCCAGTCCAGACGGAAGGCGAACATCGGAGTACTGGACAGGCGCCAGTGCAGATCCACTTCGAGGCGGGGCAATCCTTCCACCGCATACTCGAGAGGCAGTTCGAAACTGACCAGATCTCCGGGTAACGCATCCACCGCCGGCCTGTAGCCGAAGCGGGACAGGATCTTCACGGCACGATCCACTTCGGCTCGTGACGGCAGCAGCAGGTCGATGTCGCCGCAGTTTCGCTGCCAAGGCGCGGAATAGGCCCAGTAGGCAAGGGCCGAACCTTTCAGCAGGAGCACCGGAAGCCCTGCTTCGGACAGCCGCAGCAGAATCTTCCGGCAGTGGCTTTCGAGGTAAAGGCTGCGAGCGATTCCGGGCTGCGCCGCCCGCGCCAGCGCGTCGAGCATTTCAACCGACGGCGTTGTCCGCAGTGAAGGCATCGACAGGCGCCCATGCAGCAGTCCCTCGACGCCCTCTCTTCGGGCCTGTTCGATCAGGCAATGAAAATCCTCCGGCGCCATGCCGTGCGGCAACTCCGCCCCTGTTTCACTCAGAAGGCGGGCCAACAAGGCTGCACTGCGCGTGGATTCGACTGCATCCATGTTCCGATCATAGAGCAGCCTTCAAGCATCGGTATCATGCGATTCCTCCTTGCGGTTTCCCCGATGCGAACCACGTTGATGCAATCCGGAGCGCGCATGATCGAACCACGCCAGCCATTGCCGGGCAAACTTCCATTTCTGGCCGCGATGGCGCTTCCGGCAGGCAGCACCCTGATCTTCTTTATCGGCATGCTGCTGCCCGCATCGGCCATCGGATGGCTGCGAACCAGGCTGCCGCTTCTGACGCAGTTCTGGGATGGACTCAACGCCAGCTTTCCGATGCTCAATCCCCTGCACGTCCTCTGGTACGCATGGATCGTGCTGGCGTGGTGGATCCTGGCCACACGCACCTGGCGCTGGCGCGGCATTTTTTTCCTCATCTGCTTGAGCGTGCTGGGAGAAATCCTGCAGCAGCTGGTGCCGGGCCGAAATGCGCGGATGGCCGACGTGTTCAACGACCTTCTGGGAGTGGCAATCGGAATCGCGATGGGGGCGCTTCTCCTGCGGGTGATGCACGGGAAACCGGCGCGCGGGATACGGGCAGGGGAACACTCGACCAGATCTCGGGAAGGCGCTTCATGAGCACTTCCGACCACAGCGCCGCAAACCGCCCGATCGACAATCCGTCCCAGCGCCAGAGCGAGCTGTCGTTCATGGCGCGCTTGCTGCGCCCGCATCGCTCGGCACTTGCACTGACCATGATCCTGCTCCTTTCCCAGAGCCTGATCGCCCTGGCACATCCCTGGCTGGCGGGAAAGTTTGCCGCCGCGGTGCTGGCGGGGACGCCAGTCCAGAGTCTCATGTGGTCATGGCTGGTGCTGATCGGGATGCAAAGCCTGCTGTCCTGGTTCACTGGAGTACGCCTGCAGGAAACCGAGACCGACCTTTCGACCGATGTCGGCGTGCGCGCTTTCGACCATCTGCAGTCCTTGCCGCTGGCTTGGCACCATGACCGTCCGCACGGCGAAGTGCTCTCGCTCCTGACCCAGGATGCCAATCGGCTGGGGTATTTTCTCGTGGGCACCCTGTCGCCGCTGCTGCCGCAGCTGATGATCTGCGCTGGCGCCTTGCTGATGATGTTCCGGATTGCTCCCTGGTTCGCGGTGGCGGCGGCCGCACTGGTGCCGGGCATGTATCTGGCGATGAAGCTGGCCGGTCGACGGCTGCGGCCCCTGGGGCAGAAAATGATGCAGGGCTTTGCCGCCAAAAGCGCGATCGCGGGTCAGAGCCTGACCATGCTTCCGGTGATCAAGGCCTTCACGGGCGAACCCATCGAATCCTCCCGGTTTCGCGCGGAAAGTGCCAGCTTGCGCGAAGTCCAGATCACCCTGGCACGGCACAGCGGCCTGATCGCTCCGATGGTGCGGTTCGTCTCGGCCGCAGCCATCCTGATCCTGCTGTCGCTGGCCGGACGCGCCGTTGCCTCCGGAACCCTTACCGCGGAAGCGCTGGTAAGCCTGCTGCTGTACGGACTGCTGCTGACCCAACCGATCAGCGCATTGGCAAGCACCTTCGGACAGGTGCATGTGGCGCTGGGGAGCGTCCGAAGACTGCAGGAACTGTTTGCTCAGGCGCCGGAACCGGATGGTGGCCTCTGGAGCGCCGAACAGGTGCGCGGGGAGATCACTTACGAGCAGGTAGGTTTTCGCCATCCTGGACGCGAGCGCGTGCTCGACCGCCTGGATTTGGCCCTGGCGGCCGGCGAGACGGTTGCAATCACGGGTGAAAACGGATCGGGAAAGAGCACGCTGATCCACCTCCTGATGCGGTTTTCCGACCCCGAGGAGGGACGCATCCTCCTGGACGGGCGCGACCTGCGCGAGTATCAGCTCGGCAACCTGCGGCGCCACATCGGACTGGTCTCGCAAACGGTGCTTCTGTTCGACGCAAGCGTCGGGGAGAACATCGTCTGGGGACGCCCGGGCGCCAGCCAACCGGAAATCGAAGCCGCAGCGCGCCTGGCGCAGGCGCACGAATTCATCCAATCCCTGCCGGAAGGTTATGCCACGCGAATCGGGGATCGCGGCGTCAAGCTGTCCGGCGGACAGCAGCAGCGCCTCTCTCTCGCGCGCGCCCTGCTCAAGGCCCCGGCAGTCCTCATCCTCGACGAAGCCACGGCGATGTTCGACCCCGCCGCCGAGCGCGCCTTCGTGCAGGAATTTCACGCGCACGGGGCACAACGCACCGTGATTCTGATCACCCACCGCCCTGCCAGCCTGACGCTGGCCGATCGGGTGCTCAGGATGGAATCAGGCCGCCTGCTGCCCGCAGGAACAGCGTGACCACAGCCTCGGGAACCGAACTTCAAAGCTGCACGACATTCCCTCTCGGAATCCATCCTTGGCCGTTGCCCGAAGGGAAAAGGATTTGCGTCGACAAGCCCGTGTCTGCACCGCTTCCGTCAAGGCGAACGTAATCCGCCACGGAACAACACGCGGAGCTGCAGCACCACAGCAATCCCCAGTCGGTCGATGCGATCCGGCACCTGAAGGAGCGCGCTGTCAGTCACTTCACCAGCGACTGCCGGCTTGCCATGAAGCACATCCACGCGGCAGGGCTGCACGACTCGGGGGCCAGGTCCGCGACGCCTCACCAGGCCATCCGTGGCCTGGGAGGACGTGGGTTCAACCCATCAGAGCGCGGGCGCAACCGGCGCCGGAGGCAGGGTTCCCGACGGCTTTTTGGCAGGAGCCTTCTTCGCTGCGGGCTTCTTGGCAGGAGCCGCCTTCTTGGCGGGCGCCGGCTTCGCTGCAGGCTTCTTGGCAGGAGCGGCCTTCTTGGCCGGAGCCTTCTTTGCAGCGGCCTTCTTGGCCGGAGCCTTCTTCACCGCCGCTTTCTTGGCCGGAGCCTTCTTCACCGCCGCTTTCTTGGCCGGAGCCTTCTTCACCGCGGCCTTCTTGGCCGGAGCCTTCTTCACCGCCGCCTTCTTGGCCGGAGCCTTCTTTACTGCGGCCTTCTTGGCCGGAGCGGCCTTCTTCACCGCGGCCTTCTTGGCCGGAGCGGCCTTCTTGGCCGGGGCCTTCTTGGCAGCCGCCTTCTTCGCTGCAGGTTTGCTCGTTGCCATCTTCAGGTACTCCTCGTCAGTGGATCGATCTTCGTGGATGGATCGTCAATTACCCAGTGGGTGAAGCGGCGTGGGCCGCATGCAACGACGCCCGCACAAAGCAGCGTGCGGGCGTCGAATCTTCGGACTCCGGGAGATCGTTGCGCGACTGGACTGCATCGAGAGGAAAGCTGCCGAGGGTCGCGGAAAGCGACGCGAAGAGTTCGGCCCGTGTTTGCTTCCGCTGTTTCGAAGTTCCACTCACCGCTGCGCCTGGAGTGCGAGGTTGGGCGAAACCTAAGCATCAACCGCAACACTGTCAACAGGAAGATACGCTTCATCACACGCGCGATGCTTCCGATGTGCTTGGCAAGGACTCGATTGCCCTCTTCATCCCACGCATCAAGGAACACTCGCGCGCTGCGATCATGCGCTGGAGACGACGTTCCACCCTTGCGCGCAACCTCTCTCAAAGCCTTGCGTGGCGCGGCTTGCAGGGAATTCCATCCGCGGCGGTCTGATGCGTGCAAGCGCATGGAAGGCGTGCGACTACGCGCACGGAACGAACGGGATGAAGCCGTGTGAACTTCGCGTCGACACGAGCATCGAATGTACGCATTCTTTCGCAACGCACAAGCCGAACTGCGCGAAACTGCGCGCGATTTTTTTCGCGCTCGTGCGCTTGTCGTGCCACCCAAACGCGATCGGCCGCCCGAAGGCGGCCGATCGCTTCCACTCGATGAGTTGCCGCGATCAGTGCGCGTCTTCTTCCGCCGCCTGCGCGTAGTCATCGGGGCTCAGCAGCGCATCGAGCTGGGCGGCATCATCGATCTTCAGCGCGAACAGCCAGCCCTCGCCCCACGGATCGGCGTTGATGGTTTCCGGCGCGTCGGCGAGCGCCTCGTTGACCGCGATCACGGTGCCGGAAACCGGCGCGTAGATGTCCGATGCGGCCTTCACCGACTCCACCACGGCGCAGCTTGCGCCCTGCTCGATGTGGTCGCCCACGGCCGGCAGCTCGACGTAGACCACGTCGCCCAGTTGATCCTGTGCGTGGTGGGAAATGCCGACGGTCACGCGACCGCCTTCTTCAAGGCGCGCCCACTCGTGGGAACGCTGGAACTTCAGGTCGCCGGGGATTTCACTCATGACAGACTCCGGTGGGGAAAGGGCCGCGGGATACGGCAGGGAAAGTGCGAAAGGATTGTACGGGGGAGCGACGGAGAGTGGATCACTCCACCGCCTTGCCGTCGCGCACGAAGGGGAACTTCACGATGCGCGCCGACACGATGCGGCCGCGGATATCGACACCGACCTCGCCCGCCTCGCCAGCCGGAATGCGCGCGAAGGCGATGGATTTTCCGAGCGTGGGCGCGAAGGTGCCGGAGAGGATCTCGCCGTCGCCCGCGGCCGTCACCACGCGCTGGCCGTGGCGCAGGATGCCCTTGTCCTCCAGCAGCAGGCCGACCATGCGGCGCGGCACGCCGGCGGCCTTCTGCGCTTCCAGCGCGGCGCGGCCGATGAAGTCGCGTCCTTCGTCGAAACCGATCGTCCAGCCCAGCGCGGCTTCCAGCGGAGAAACCGTTTCGTCCATGTCCTGTCCGTAGAGGTTCATGCCGGCCTCCAGACGCAGGGTGTCGCGCGCGCCCAGCCCCGCGGGCTTCACCCCGGCTTCGGTGAGGCGGTTCCACAGCGCCACGGCGTGCTCCTGCGGCAACACGATCTCGAAGCCATCCTCGCCGGTGTAGCCGGTGCGCGCGACGAACAGCGCCTCGCCCTGCGTCCCCTTGGCATCGACCGCGACGAACTTGCCGAGCGCCTCGATCGCGGCGCGGTCGGATTCGGCCACCTGCGCCAGCACCGCTGCGCGCGCGTTCGGCCCCTGCACCGCGATCAGCGCCAGCTCCGGGCGCTCGACCACGCGCACGCCGAAGTCGGCGGCGACTCTCTCGATCCACGCCATGTCCTTGTCGCGAGTGGAGGCGTTGGAAACGATGCGGAAGAAATCCTCGCCGAGGAAATAGACGATCAGATCGTCGATCACCCCGCCCTGTTCGTTGAGCATGCACGAATACAGCGCCTTGCCCTGCACCTTGAGCTTGTCGACGGAATTGGCCAGCAGGCGGCGAAGGAAGTCGCGGGTACGTGCGCCGTGCAGGTCGATCACGGTCATGTGCGAGACGTCGAACATGCCCACGTCGCGGCGCACCTGGTGGTGTTCGTCCACCTGCGAGCCGTAGTGGATGGGCATGTCCCAGCCGCCGAAATCGACCATGCGCGCGCCCGCGGCGCGGTGGGTGGCGTTGAGGACGGTCTGCTGGCTCATGGCGGTCTCGCGGGAAGTGGAAGGGGGCGCATTATCGCAGGCTCGCGCACGCTTTGACCGTCGGTGCCCATCGCGCCTGCGCGGCAAGCCGCACAAACGTCTGGCATCCGCCCACGCCGGCGCGCCATCATGCGCCGTCCTTCCACGAGCCGATTCCATGGCCGGTTCCCAGTTCGAGCTGCTGCGCACGCGCCGCTTCGCGCCCTTTTTCCTCACCCAGGCACTCGGCGCGTTCAACGACAACGTGTTCAAGAACGCGCTGATCATCCTGATCGCGTTCCAGATCGCAGGGCTTACCAGCGAGCAGGTGGACTTCTACTCCAACCTCGCAGCCGGTCTGTTCATCCTGCCCTTCTTCCTGCTCTCGGCCAACGCCGGGCAGTGGGCGGAGAAGTACGAGAAATCGCGTTCGATCCGCTGGATCAAGTTCGCCGAAATCGGCCTGATGGCGCTGGCCGGCATCGGCTTCTGGCTGGGCTCGCTGCCCTTCCTGCTGGGCGTGCTGTTCCTGATGGGAGCGCAGAGCGCAGCCTTCGGGCCGCTCAAGTATTCCATCCTGCCGCAGGCGCTGCGCCCGAACGAGCTGGTCGGCGGCAACGCGCTGATCGAGGCCGGCACCTTCCTCGCGATCCTGCTGGGCACGCTCGCCGGCGGCGCGCTGATGGGACTGGAATCAGGTACGAGCTGGGTGAGCGCGGCGCTGGTTCTGATCGCCGTGGCCGGATGGCTGGCCGCGCGCGGCATTCCGCGCGCCGAGGCCACCGCGCCGGATCTCAAGCTCAACTGGAATCCCGTCACCGAGACCTGGCGCAGCGTGATGTTCCTGCGCGGCCACCGCGCGGTGCTCAACTCGGTGCTCGGGGTGAGCTGGTTCTGGTTCTTCGGCTCGATCTTCCTGGCGCAACTGCCCAACTACACCCGCCTGTACCTGGGCGGCGACCAGAGCGTGGCTCCGCTGGTGCTGATGCTGTTCGCGCTGGGCATCGGCGCAGGCTCGCTGCTGTGCGAGGTGTTCTCGCGGCGCACGGTCGAAATCGGGCTGGTGCCGCTGGGCGCGCTGGGCATGACGGTGTTCGGCCTCGACCTGTACTTCGCGCGCCCGGAGATGGCCGCCGTGACGGGACTGGACTGGCGGCAGTTCCTCGCCGCACCGGGGAATCTGCGCATCTGCGTGGACTTGCTGGCCATCGGCGTCTCGGGCGGCTTCTTCACCGTGCCGCTGTTCGCGCTGATCCAGCAGCGCACCCCGCGCGAACGCCTGTCGCGCGTGATCGCCGCCAACAACATCCTCAACGCCGCCTTCATGGTGGTCGCGGCGATTCTCGCCATCGCGCTTTTGCATCTGGGCCTCAACGTGCCGCAGCTGCTGCTGGCCACGGCCATCCTCAACGCGGTGGTGGCGATCCACATCTTCACCCTCGTTCCCGAGTTCATCGCGCGCTTCGTCGCCTATCTTCTGGCCAAGCTGCTCTACCGGCTGGAAGTCACCGGGCTGGAGCATGTGCCCGACGATGGCCCCGCGGTGATCGTGTGCAACCACGTCAGCTACATGGACGCGGTGCTGGTGCTGGGCGCGGTGCCGCGCCCCACGCGTTTCGTCATGTACTACAAGATCTTCGATCTGCCCGGCATGAACGTCGTGTTCCGCGCCACGCGCGCCATCCCGATCGCCGGCAGCCAGGAAGACCCGGCGCTGATGGAGCGCGCCTTCTCCGAGATCGACGCGGCGCTGGCGCAGGGCGAGCTGGTCTGCATCTTCCCGGAAGGCGCGCTCACGAAGGACGGCGAGATCGCCGAATTCCGCCGCGGCGTGGAGCGCATCCTCCAGGCGCGACCGGTGCCGGTCATCCCGATGGCGCTGCGCGGCATGTGGACCAGCATGTGGAGCCGGCGCGACTCGCGCCTGCACCGCATGCGCCTGCCGCGGCGCTTCCGCGCGCGCGTGGCGCTGGCGATCGGTGCCGCCGTACCGCCGCAGGAAGCCAGCGCCGCTTCGCTGGAAGCCCGGGTGCGCGCACTGCGCGGTGATGCGAGCTGAAGCAAACCACTGCCTGAGGAATCTTCCACGGCACTGCACGCGAAAGTGCACTGGCCGTCAGCACGCAGCAGGCGCGACGGGGATGTGCTGCACACGCCGGGCGCTGCGATCTGCCAGACGGCGCGGCCCTTCGCCAGTCACTATCTGCCGGGCCAGTCCGCCGGCGTGAGCGCGATGCCCTGGGCGCCGCAGGCGCGCAGGGCCGGAAGGTCGGCCGCAGCGTCCGCGGCGTACATCGGCAGAGTCACCGCTTCACGCAGGATCGCAAAGTGCTCCAGCAAGGAAGCCGCGCCGCACGCGCCCCCGGATGCCAGCACGGCAAAGCCCGCCCCCAGCGCCTGGGCGCGCGCGAGCTGCGCCGCATCGGCGCATGCGGCGGACAGCGGTATGCCGGCGCATGGGGCTGCCGAACCGGCGTCATCGAGGTCCTGCGGGCGAAGGTGGAGTCCGAAGCCCGCGGCGGGCATCGCTGCGGATTCGAACACCGCTCGGTCCAGATGGATCGTCGCGCCATGCCGCTGCGCCAGTGCGGCCAGTGCTTCCGCACGCGCGGAGGTCAACGCGCCGCCGTGGCCCAGCGCCACGCGCCGCATCCCGGCCGCAAGCGCCGCTTCCAGCCGGGCGAGCAGGCCTTCGTCCAGCGCATCCCCGGGCCCGGTCACAAGGCAGGCTTCGGGCTCGCACAGCGCCGCCACCACGGGACGATCCGCGCCCGGCATCGAATAGTCCGACAGCCGCTCGGGCCGGACCCAGGCGATGGCCTGGGACTCCATGCCGCGGGCGCGGCCGCGAAAGCGCACGATGCGGTGGACATCGAGCACGATGCGCTTGCCGCAGGTCATGCGGTGGGGTACGGCGATCAGCGGCGAGCAGTCCGAAGGCTCGACCTCGATTCCGATTTCCTCGCGCAGCTCGCGCACCAGCGCCTCGGACGCAGACTCTCCCGGCTCGACCTTTCCACCCGGGAATTCCCACAGGCCGGCCAGCTCCCGCCTGCCCTCACGCCGCGCCAGCAGGATTCGTCCGCGCGCATCGATCAACGCCCCCGCCACGACGTGGAGGGGCGGGCTGGAATCTGGATTCACGGGACGGGAATGGTTCATCCGGTCGCCGCCGCGGACTCACGGCCCGCGCCATGGGTCGGGATCGGGAAGGCGATCCACGTTTTCGCGAATCTCCAATCTCCCATCCCGAATCCCGGCGATCAGCTGAGCTGCCCGTGGCAATGCTTGAATTTCTTGCCCGAGCCGCAGGGGCAGGGTTCGTTGCGTCCGACCTTGGGATGCTCGCGCACCACCTGCACCGGCGGCTGCGGCTGGCCGGCAAGCTGCGCGGCCTCTTCTTCCGCACCGAGACCACCGGCGTCCTCGTGCTGGAACTGCATGGTGCGAGCCTGCGCCGCGCTGCGCTGGCGCTCGGCCTCTTCCATCTGCGCGACCTCGTCCTCGCTGCGGATGCGCACCAGAGCGAGCAGGCGCAGAACCTCGAGGCGGATCTTGTCGAGCATCTGGCCGAACATCTCGAAGGCTTCGCGCTTGTATTCCTGCTTGGGCTGCTTCTGCGCATAGCCGCGCAGATGGATGCCCTGGCGCAGGAAATCCATGCGCGCGAGGTGTTCCTTCCAGGCCTGGTCGAGCACGGTCAGCATGACGTGGCGCTCCAGCGTGCGCATCATCTCCGAGCCGATCAGCGCTTCCTTCTCGCGGAACAGGCGGTCGAAGGCCTCGTGCACGTGCTCGGCGATGCCGGCGCTGTCGATCTCCTCCCGCTCGCGCACCAGTTTCTGCAGGTCCACCTGAACCCCGAACTCGGCCAGCGCCTCCTTCTCCAGCCCGGGGAGATTCCACAGCTCGTCGATGGAATCGGGCGGCACGAAGCGCGCAATGATGCCCGCGACCACGTCGCGACGGATCTCGGCCACCACCTCCTGCACCGACTCGCTTTCGAGCAGCTCGTCGCGCTGGGAATAGATGACCTTGCGCTGGTCGTTGGCGACGTCGTCGTATTCGAGCAGCTGCTTGCGGATGTCGAAGTTGTGGGCTTCGACCTTGCGCTGCGCCTTCTCGATCTGGCGGCTGACCATCTTGTCCTCGATGCGGTCGTCCTCCTTCATGCCGAGGAACTTCATCGCCTTCTGCACCCAGTCGGAGGCGAAGATGCGCATCAGGGTGTCTTCCAGCGACAGGTAGAAACGCGAGGAACCGGCGTCGCCCTGGCGGCCGGAGCGGCCGCGCAGCTGGTTGTCGATGCGGCGGCTCTCGTGCCGCTCGGTGCCGATGATGTGCAGGCCGCCGGCGGCGAGCACGGCGTCGTGACGCGCCTGCCAGTCGGACTTGGCGCGGGCGATCTGGTCCGGGGTCGCTTCCGGCCCGAGCGCCTCGAGATCGGCTTCCAGCGAGCCGCCCAGCACGATGTCGGTTCCTCGACCGGCCATGTTGGTGGCGATCGTGACCGATCCGCTGCGGCCGGCCTGCGCCACGATCTGGGCCTCGCGCTCGTGCTGCTTGGCGTTGAGCACCTCGTGCCTGATCTTCGCGCGCGCCAGCTCGGCGGAAAGCAGCTCGGAAGTCTCGATCGACGTGGTGCCCACCAGCACCGGCTGACCGGCGGCGTGGCGCTCCTTGATGTCCTCGACGATGGCCTTGAACTTGGCCGATCGCTTCATGAACACCAGGTCGGGCTCGTCCTTGCGCACCATCGGGCGATGGGTCGGGATCACCACCACTTCCAGGCCGTAGATCTGCTGGAACTCGTAGGCTTCGGTGTCCGCGGTGCCGGTCATGCCCGAGAGCTTGGCGTACATGCGGAAGTAGTTCTGGAAGGTGATCGAGGCCAGCGTCTGGTTCTCGCGCTGCACCTTCACCCCTTCCTTGGCCTCGACCGCCTGATGCAGTCCGTCGGACCAGCGCCGTCCCGGCAGGGTGCGACCGGTGAACTCGTCGACGATCAGCACCTCGCCGTCGCGGATCAGGTATTCCACATCGCGGTGGTAAAGCGCATGGGCGCGCAGAGCGGCGTTGAGATGGTGGACCAGCGCGAGGTTCTGCGCGGCATACAGGGTGTCTTCGGCGCCGAGGATGCCCGCCTCGCGCAGCAGCCGCTCGGCGTGTTCCATGCCGGTTTCGGAGAGGTAGACCTGCTTGCCCTTCTCGTCGGCCCAGTAGTCGCCTTCGGCGTTTTCGTCCGCCTGGCGGATCAGCTTCGGAACCAGCCGATCGACCTTCAGGTAGAGATCCGGCGAATCATCGGACGGGCCGGAAATGATCAGCGGGGTGCGCGCTTCGTCGATCAGGATCGAATCGACCTCGTCGACGATGGCGTAGTTCTGGCCGCGCTGGAAGCGATCCTCGGCCGAGAGCGACATGTTGTCGCGCAGGTAGTCGAAGCCGAATTCGTTGTTGGTGCCGTAGGTGATGTCGGCCGCGTAGGCGGCCTTCTTGTCACCGTGCGGCATGCCCGGATAGACCACGCCGACGGAAAGCCCCAGCCAGCGGTAGACACGCCCCATCCACGCCGCGTCGCGACGCGCGAGGTAGTCGTTGACGGTGACCACGTGCACGCCCTTGCCGGGCAGCGCGTTGAGGTAGACCGCAAGCGTTGCGACCAGGGTCTTGCCCTCGCCGGTGCGCATTTCCGCGATCTTGCCCATGTGCAGCACCATGCCGCCGATCAGCTGGACGTCGTAGTGGCGCATGCCCAGCACGCGGCGTGCGGCCTCGCGCATGGTGGCGAATGCCTCCGGCAGCAGCGCATCCAGCGCCTCTCCTTTTTCCAGACGCGCGCGGAACTCGGCGGTCCTGCCCTGCAGGGCCGCGTCATCCAGCGCCTCGTACTGCGCCTCGAGGGCGTTGATCCGCGCGGCTTTCTTGAGCAGCTGGGCGATCAGTCGTTCGTTGCGGCTGCCAAAGATGCCGGTCAGTAGCTTGTTGAGCATGGAAGTTTCCGGAAAGGAGGAGGCCGCCAGCGGCGGCACACGCGAAAGGCCGCGCGCAGCGGCCTTGGCAAAAGCGGGATTTTAACTTGGGGATCGCCGCTGCGCGAATCAAGGCCCGGCGTTCAGCCGCCACATGCAGCGCGCGATCGCGCGGTTGGGGATGCGGGACTCATCCGCGCGCGTTGCGCAGGTACTGCCCGGGATTGACCACGCGCCCGTCGAGCCAGACTTCGAAATGGACGTGGCTGCCGGTGGAGCGCCCCGTGGATCCCATCCTGGCGATCACCTGACCCGCCTTCACGCGGTCACCGACCGTCACGAGGTTCTCGTTGTTGTGCGCGTAACGGGTCATGTAGCCGTTGCCGTGGTCGACTTCGACCGCGTTGCCGTAGCCGTTGATCCTTCCGGAAAACTGCACCACGCCATCGGCCACGGTGAGCACGTCCGAACCGCGCGGGCCGGAAAAATCCACGCCGCGATGGAATTCGTTGTAGCCGGAGAAAGGATCGGAGCGACGGCCGTAGCCGGAGGAAGCGTAGCCGGAACGCACCGGCAGGCCGGTCGGCAGCATGCTGGCATCCAGCTCGCGGTCGGCCAGCACGCTTTCCAGCAGGGCCAGCTGCTGCGACTGGAGGGAAATCTGCCGGTCGAGCGCATCGATCGATTCGCCGAGCGCCGCGCCGGTCGGCAATTCGGACGCAGCGCCGCGGATCGACGGCCCGCCCACGGCAGGCGCGGCGTCGAAATTGAACTCGCCATCGTCCAGATGGGCGATCTTGGTGAGTCGTGCGCCGAGCGCATTGAGGCGCGTGGCGTGGGCCTGGAGTTCGGCCAGCTTCACCGACATGGCGTTGAGCTCGCGCTGGGAATCGTTGCGGGCCTGCTCGAACGCGGCGCGCTGCTGCTCGATACCGGCAAGCGCACCATCGACTCGCGCGCCGCCGCTGGAAGCCAATGCCCCGATGCCGTAACCACCCGCGCCGCACAGTCCGGCCAGCAGCAGGGCCACCAGGCTCATGGCGATCAGGATGCGCGGCTCGCGCAGGCAGATCGTTCGCGGTGTCTTGAAGAAATTCGATACGATGATGACGTTCATCGGCTCAACCTGTTCTCGTTTGCCCATGCAGCCCGCCCCCCGCCGCACCTTCCGCGCCGCCCTGTCGGCCGCACTGTCCAGCGAATCGGGGCGGCTGATCGAGCGCGCCATGCAGCTTCAGGCGCTCGACCGGCAGCTGCGCCAGTCCTTGCCGGAACCGCTGGCCTCCCACGTTCGACTGGGCAACCTGCGGCACGACAAGCTTGTCTTTCTGGTCGATGCTCCCGTCTGGAAAAGTCGGCTGCGGCTTCATGCCGGCGCCCTGTTGGACGCGGCACGGGCAGCCGGCATTCCCGCCGGTGACATCGCCGTGAAAGTGGCAACGATGCAGCCCGTCCCCCCGGACGCGGCACCGCCAGCACCTCTTTCCTCTGCCGCGCGCGATTCCCTGCGGGCGGCTGCGGCAGCAACGCGGGACCCGGAACTCAGCGCCCTGCTGCTGCGTTTGGCCTCCATGGCCGATTGCTGATCTCCATCACGACACGGCGCGGCACGGGATCATCCCCGTTACCGCGACGCGGGAAACACGGTCTGTCTCAGAGCACCGCCTGCGCCGGATGGGCGTAGGAAATGGGTGCGGTTTCATTGTCTTCGTAGGTGGCCTCTTCCCAGGCCGTCTGGTCGGCCAGCAGCGCGCGCAGCAGCCTGTTGTTGAGCTGGTGCCCGGACTTGTAGCCGTAGAAGGCTCCTACCAGGCTGTGGCCCAGCAGGTAGAGGTCGCCGATCGCATCGAGGATCTTGTGCTTGACGAATTCGTCCTCGTAGCGCAGCCCGTCCTCGTTGAGGACGCGGTAGTCGTCCAGCACGATGGCGTTGTCCATCGAGCCGCCCAGCGCCAGGTTCTTCTCGCGCAGCATCTCGATGTCCTTCATGAAACCGAAGGTGCGCGCGCGGCTGACTTCCTTGACGAAAGACGTGGTGGAAAAGTCGATCTCGGCCTTGGACAGGCTTTGCGGGAAGGCCGGATGCTTGAAGTCGATGGAAAAGCCGACCTTGAAGCCGTCGAATGGCTCGAAGCGCGCCCACTTGTCGCCGTCCTTGACGGTGACGGTGCGCTTGACGCGGATGAAGCGCTTGGCCTTGGACTGCTCCTCGATGCCCGCCGACTGCAGCAGGAACACGAAGGGGCCGGCCGATCCGTCCATGATCGGCACCTCGGGCGCGGACAGGTCCACATAGGCGTTGTCGATTCCCAGTCCCGCCATGGCGGACAGGAGATGTTCGACGGTGGCTACGCGGATGCCGTCTTCCACCAGCGTGGAGGAGAGCATGGTGTCTCCGACGTTCTCGGCCGTGGCGCGGATCTCGCGCGGCTCGGGAAGGTCGGTGCGGCGAAACACGATGCCGGTATCGACGGCCGCCGGGCGCAGGGTCATGTAGACCTTCTCGCCCGAGTGCAGGCCCACGCCGGTGGCGCGGATCGCGTTCTTCAAGGTGCGTTGTTTGATCATGGACAAGGCTGTCTCCGGATCGGAGCGCGAGGAAACGCGCCGGACGATACCACAAGATGGGGCACATGCAGTGGCCCGGGCGGGGGAAATTCCAACATTTTGTTGTTTATTAGCTACATTTTGTACGTGATTCGTGATGCGGTTCGCAATTCCGCATCCGTGCCTGCGCTTCATGCGCAAGATTTCATTGAAGCGCAGCGCAGCTGAATGCCGGGCAGACGCACGGCAAAAAAGGAGGGCGCAACGCGCCCTCCCGTTTCCCATCCCCGCTGGCCGCAGACCTCAGTCCGCCTGACGCCGCAGGAAGCTGGGGATGTCCAGATAGTCGACCGCCGCCCGGCTGGCCTCGACGCGCGCGTGGGCCGGCGTGGCGGGGGGCTGGGGAACGGCGGGCGCCACGGTCGGGATGGCCAAGCCCGGCAGCGGGTGTTCGATCTGCCCGGTGGTTGCGTTGCGCACCAGGCTGACCGGACGCCGCGCAGCGGCCGCCGGGGCACGCTCGGGCTCGCGTACCGGCTGCTTGGCGGCGGCGCGGTTGAGCCCGGTGGCCACGACGGTGACGCGCACTTCGTCCTGCATGTCCGGGTCGAGCACCGTGCCGATGACCACGGTGGCGTCTTCCGCAGCGTAGGCTTCGATGGTCCGGCCCACCTCGTCGAACTCGCGCATGGCGAAGTCCGGACCGGCGGTGATGTTGACCAGGATGCCGTTGGCGCCCGACAGATTGACATCGTCGAGCAGCGGGTTGCTGACCGCCTTCTCGGCGGCCTCCATCGCGCGCTCCTCGCCGCGCGCCGAGCCGCTGCCCATCATCGCCATGCCCATTTCGCTCATCACGGTGCGCACGTCGGCAAAGTCCACGTTGATGAGGCCCGGGCGCACGATCAGGTCGGCGATGCCGCGCACCGCGCCCTGCAGCACGTCGTTGGCGGCACGGAACGCCTGCAGCATGGTGACATCGCGGCCCAGCACCGAGATCAGCTTCTCGTTGGGAATGGTGATGAGCGAGTCGCAGTGATGGCTCAGCTCCTCGATGCCCTTGAGCGCCACCTGCATGCGGCGGCGGCCCTCGAACGGGAAGGGCTTGGTGACCACGGCCACGGTCAGGATGCCCATTTCCTTGGCCAGCTGCGCCACCACGGGAGCGGCGCCCGTGCCGGTGCCGCCGCCCATGCCGGCGGTGATGAACACCATGTCGGCCCCCGTCAGCGCCTCGACGATGCGCTCGCGGTCTTCCAGCGCGGCCTGGCGACCGACTTCCGGATTGGCGCCCGCACCCAGCCCCTTGGTGACGTTGGAACCCAGCTGCAGCACGTGCCGTGCGCCGGCGCTGCGGATCGCCTGCGAATCGGTGTTTGCACAGATGAACTCCACTCCTTCCAGCTGGGAGTTGACCATGTGTGCCACCGCGTTTCCGCCGCCGCCGCCCACGCCCACCACCTTGATGACGGCGTTCGGCGCCATGTTTTCCACCAGTTCAAATGCCATGTTGCTCTCCTCCTTGACCCTGTGATTTGCCCAAACCCACAACCTTGCTTCGTGAATCGCCCAGGGGCTCTTCCGGCCCCGATGCCTCAGAACTCTCCGCGGTACCAGTTGCGGACCCGCGTCCAGAAACCATTGCTTCGACCCGCCGTCGCCACCGGGCGGCGCTGCTGTTCAAGGCGACTGCCCCACAGCAGGAGGCCCACGCCGGTGGCGTATTCCGGATTGCCGACCACCTCGCCGACGCCGGAGACGTATTGCGGAATG
Source organism: Pseudomonadota bacterium (assembly GCA_963205495.1). GTDB lineage: Bacteria > Pseudomonadota > Gammaproteobacteria > Xanthomonadales > Xanthomonadaceae > Denitratimonas. The sequence goes on along the minus strand of CAUJIN010000045.1, from coordinate 56,980 downwards.
CCGATGCGCACCGGCATGTGCAGCATTTCCTCGGCCAGCTCGGAGACGCCTTCCATCTTCCCCGCTCCGCCCGTCAGCACCAGGCCGGCGCGCACCATGGGGGCGTAGCCGGATCGCTCCAGCTCGGCCTGCACCATTTCGAAGATTTCCTCGTAGCGGCTCTGCACCGCCTCGGCCAGCGACTGGCGCGCGAGCCGGCGCGGCGGCCGATCGCCGACGCTGGGCACCTGGATGCTTTCCTCGGCGGTGGCCAGCTGCGCCAGCGCGCAGGCGTAGCGCACCTTGATCTCCTCGGCGTGCGGCGTCGGGGTGCGCAGCATGTGCGCGATGTCGCCGGTCACCTGGTCGCCTGCGATCGGCAGCGAGGCGGTGTGGCGGATCGCCCCCTGCGCGAAGACCGCGATGTCGGTGGTGCCGGCGCCGATGTCCACCAGCGCGACGCCGAGGTCCTTCTCGTCCTCGGTGAGCACCGACTGCGCCGAGGCCAATGCGCCCAGCACCAGTTCGTCCACCTGCAGGCCGCAGCGGTTCACGCACTTGCTGATGTTCTGCGCCGCCGAGAGCGCGCCCAGCACCAGATGCGCGCGCACTTCCAGGCGCACGCCGGACATGCCGATCGGATTGCGTATGCCTTCCTGCGAATTGTCGACGCTGTACTCCTGCGCGATGGCGTGCAGGATGCGCTGGTCGGAGGGCACAGCCACGGCCTTGGCCGCCTCCAGCACGCGCTCCATGTCGCCCCAGGACACCTCGCCATCCCGGATCGGCACGATGCCGGGCGAGTTGCGGCAATGGGTGTGGCTGCCGGAGATGGAGGCATAGACGCTGCGGATCTCGCAGGCTGCCAGCGATTCGGCTTCCTCGACCGCGCGCTGGATGGCGTTGACGGTGGACTCGATGTCGACCACGACGCCGCGCTTGAGGCCATTGCAGGCGTGGCTGCCGATGCCGATGACTTCCAGCGGGCTGCCGGGTGCGTATTCGCCCACCAGGGCCTTCACCCGCGAGGTGCCGATGTCGAGTCCGACGATGAGGGATTTGTCGCCCTTGCGGTTCATGTGGAAAAGCCGGGAATCGTGAAGATGGAATGGGGAGTGCGGGGACGGGCAAGGCCGGGCACAAGAAACGTTGAAGCGGTGCGGGATGCGAGCGGATCGGGCGACGGAGGCGCGCCGCTTCCTCCGCGCGTCGCCGCTGCCGCACCCGGCGCCGGACTCTCCGGCATCTCCTGCACCCATGCGACGGCAAAGCCGTCGGGATAGCGCAGGTCGATGCTGCGCATCGCGCGCCGTTCGCCGGTCAGCACCTTGGGCAGCACGCGGACCAGGCGCGCCAGGCGTGCTTCGGGATCGGCCTGTCGCCCGGCCACGATGCGGGTTCCTCCCCGCAGGCTCAGGGTCCAGCTGCCGCGCCGCGACAGACGCGTTCCTTCCAGCATCAGGCCGGCTCCGGAGAGCAGGCGCCGCGCACGCTCGTGCAAGTCCAGCACTTCGTCCATGCGCTCGTCGGGGCCGGCCAGGAAGGGAAGACCCTGCAATTCGGCGGCACCCGGCACGGCGAACACGATTCCCTCGTCCGACAGCAGACGATCCTCACCCCAATGGGCGCGGGCACGGTGCTCGACCAGCAGCACTTCCAGGCGATCGGGCCAACGCTTGCGCACCTCCGCATGGCGAACCCAGGGCAGGGCCGCCAGCGCGCTGCGCACGATTCCCGGGTCGGTGTCGAAATAGCCCTGCCCCAGGTGCCGCGCCACCGTGGCGCGCACTTCCTCGGCGCTGACTCGCTGATATTCGGCAGTAACCTGCAGGTGGCGGATGGGCCAGCGCTGCGGCGCCATCCAGCCGTTGAGCACCGCCACCAGCGGCGCCATCACCACGCCCAGGGCCAGCACCCAAGCCAGAACTCGCGCCAGCCGCGTCATGCGCCCTCCCCGCCGGCAAGACTGGTTTCGAGGATGCGCAAGCACAATGTCGGGAAATCGATGCCGACCTGACGCGCGGCCTTGGGCACCAGCGAATGGCTGGTCATGCCCGGCGCGGTGTTGACCTCCAGCAGGTAGTTGCGCCCCTGCGCGTCGCGCATCACATCGACCCGTCCCCAGCCGCTGCACCCCAGCGCCTCGAAGGCGGCCAGCGCCAGCGCGCCCAGCTCCGCCTCGGCCGCGCCTTCCAGCCCCGGGCACAGGTACTGCGTGTCCTCGGCCACGTATTTGGCGTGGTAGTCGTAGTACTCGCCGGCCGGCACGATGCGGATGCTCGGCAGCGCCACGCCATCGAGGATGGCGACGGTGTATTCGCCCGCGCCCGCGCCTTGCCCCTGGATCAGCTGCTCGACCAGCAGTTCGCCGGGATAGCGCGCGGCCAGTGCCGCGGCCTCGTCGAGCATGGACTCGTCGAACACGCGCGTCACTCCCACGCTGGAGCCTTCGCAGCTGGGCTTGACGATCACGGGCAGACCCAGCGCGCGCGCCGCCGCGTGGACGTCGCCGCCGCGCGGGAGGCGCGCATAGCGCGGCGTCGGAAGCCCCAGCGCCAACCACACCTGCTTGCTGCGCACCTTGTCCATGGCCAGCGCCGTGCCCAGCACGTTCGAGCCGGTGCAGGGAACTCCGTGTGCTTCCAGCAGCCCCTGCAGCACGCCGTCCTCGCCGCCTCCGGCGCTGCCGTGCAGGATGTTGAATACCCGATCGGCGCCACGCCGCGACAGCACCTCGATGAGCGCCGGGATGCCGTCCACCGCGAATGCGTCCATGCCGCACGCGCGCAGCGCCTCCAGCACGTTGGCGCCGGAGTGGAGCGAAACCTCGCGTTCGGAGGAGGTACCGCCCAGCAGCACGGCCACGCGGCCGAAGCGCGAAGGATCGGAGATGCGGGATGCCGCCCGGCTCATGCCGATACCTCCGTCGCGCCGGGTTGACGCGCGATGCGCGCGGCCAGCTCGCGCGATACCCGGCCGATGTCGCCGGCGCCCGCGAAAATCACCATGTCCCCGTCCCTGGCGACGGCTTCCAGCGCGGCCGGAAGCTCGGCAGCGCCTGCAACGAGCACCGGATCGATCCTGCGTCGCGCCCGGATCGCCCGCGCCAGCGCGCGCCCGTCGGCCCCGGGAATCGGCGCTTCTCCGGCCGGATAGACCTCGGTCAGGAGCAGCGCATCGACCTCGGAAAGCACCGCCGCGAAGTCGTCGAGCAGATCGCGCGTGCGGCTGTAGCGGTGCGGCTGGAAGGCCGCGACCAGGCGCCGCTGCGGCCAGCCCGCGCGGGCCGCGGCGAACACCGCGGCCAGCTCGCGCGGATGGTGGCCGTAATCGTCGACCACCTGCACCCGCACCCCCTCGCGCACCTGCAGCTCGCCGAGCAGGTTGAAGCGCCGGCCGATGCCCTGGAAGGTGTCCAGGGCGCGTGCGATGGCCTCCGGGGCCACGCCGAGCTGCCAGCCGATGGCGGCCGCCGCCAGCGCGTTCTGCGCATTGTGGCGGCCGGGAAGATTCAGCGTGACCGCGAACGGCTGCGCATCGGGCAGGTGCAGGGTGAAGCGGGTGCGGGGACCTTCCTGCCGCACGTCGGTCGCACGCACGTCGGCGTCTTCGGCGTGGCCGTAGGTCACCAGGTGGCGCGGCACGCCCGCCGCCAGCGCGCGCACGTTGGCGTCGTCCAGGCACAGCACCGCCAGTCCGTAGAACGGCAGCCGGTGCAGGAATTCGGAGAAGGCCGCCTGCACGCGCGAGAAGTCGCCGCCGTAGTTCTCCAGATGGTCGGCATCGATGTTGGTGATGACCGCCACCAGCGGGGTCAGGCGCAGGAAGGATCCGTCGCTTTCATCGGCCTCGGCCACCAGCCAGTCGCCGCTTCCCAGGCGCGCGTTGGCGCCGGCCGAGAGGAGCTGGCCGCCGATCACGAAGGTGGGATCCAGCCCGCCCTCGCTCAGCACGCTCGCCACCAGACTGGTGGTGGTGGTCTTGCCGTGGGTTCCGGCCACCGCGATGCCGCGGCGGAAACGCATCAATTCGGCGAGCATCTCGGCACGCGGCACGATCGGGATGCGGCGCTCGCGCGCGGCGCGGACTTCCGGGTTCTCGGCGCGGATCGCGCTCGACACCACCACCACATCGGCGTTGGCCACATGCGCGGCATCGTGGCCCAGGTGCACGCGGGCGCCTGCGGCGACCAGACGTTCGGTCGCCAACGAAGCGGCGCTGTCCGAACCGCTGACGGTGTAGCCCAGCGTGCACAGGACTTCGGCGATGCCGCTCATGCCCACCCCGCCGATGCCGACGAAATGGACGTGGCGGAACTGGCGGCTGAAGTCTGCGTCCCGGTAGAGCTGGTTCATGCGGCGGCCTCCGCCAGAATCGCATCGGCGACCGCGCAGGCCGCATCGGGGAACGACAGCGCCCGCGCGGCTTCGGCGCGCGCCAGCCGCAGCGCCGGGTCGGCGCGCAGGCGATCGAGTTCTTTCGACAGTCGTTCGGGAAAATCACCCCCCTCCGCCACCCGCACCGCCGCACCGTGGCTCACCAGATGCTCGGCGTTGCCGGTCTGGTGGTCGTCGGCGGCGGTCGGCAGCGGAACCAGCACGCTGGCGACGCCGGCGGCGCAGACTTCCGCCAGCGTCAGCGCGCCGGCGCGGCAGAGCACGAGGTCGGCCCAGCCGTAGGCCTCGGCCATGTCGGCGATGAAGGGCTCGACCGACCCGGCCACGCCGGCCTCGGCGTAGGCACGCGCGGTGGCCTCGCGCTGCGCCTCGCCGCACTGGTGGCGCACCTCGAAGCCCGCCCCGAGCCGCGCCAGGGCGGCAGGCACGCCCAGATTGAGCGCGCGTGCGCCCTGGCTTCCGCCCAGCACCAGCAGTCGGATGCTGCCTTCGCGCCCGACCAGTCGCTGCGCCGGCGGCGGCAGCGCGGCGATTTCGGAGCGCACCGGATTGCCTACCGTCTGCGCGCCGCGTGCGGCGGGAAAGCTGTCCGGGAAACCTTGAAGCACCCGGCGCGCCAGTCGCGCCAGCACGCGATTGGTCATGCCCGGACGGCTGTTTTGTTCGTGCACCAGCAGCGGGCGACGCAGCAGCCAGGCCGCCAGACCGCCCGGCCCGGCGGCGAATCCGCCGAAACTGACCACCGCGCGCGGCGCGGCGCGGCGCAGCACGGCGCGCGCCTGCCACACCGCGCGCAGCAGCCGCAGCGGCGCGGCCAGCAGCGCCAGTGCGCCCTTGCCTCGCAGCGCGGCGATGTCGATGACCTCGATCGGCACACCGTGTTCGGGCACCAGCCGGGTTTCCATCCGGCCGCGCGCGCCGATCCAGAGCACCGGCACGCCGCGCTCGCGCAGCGCGCGGGCCACGGCCAGCCCCGGGAAGATGTGCCCTCCCGTGCCGCCGGCGAGAATGGCGACCGGCGCGATCATCCGATGGCTCCCAGCGTGGGCTCGATGCGTCCGCTTCGCGCCGAAGCGGCATCCAGGCTCGGCGGAACGGGCAGCAGGCGCGGACGCGGCGCCGCTTCGACCGGACGCGGGTGCGGGCGCTCGGCTGGCGGCACGGGGATCTGCCCCTCGCGCGGCGGCTCCACCGCGGCGGCGTTCTGGCGGATGCGCGCAAGCTGGCGATGGGTGCGGTCCACCTCGTAGCTCACCCGCAGCAGCAGCCCCACCGCCACGCAGGTCATCAGCACGCTGGAACCGCCCGCGGAAATCAGCGGCAGGGTCAAGCCCTTGGTCGGCAGCAGGCCCAGATTGACGCCGATCGAAACGAAGGCCTGCATGCCGATCCACAGCGAGATGCCGAAGGCGCAGTAGCCTGCGAACGGGCGCTTGGCCTCCATCGCCGAAAGCCCGAGCCAGAAGCCGCGCCCGACCAGCAGGGCGAACAGGCCGATGATCACCAGCACGCCGATGAAGCCGGTTTCCTCGGCGATCACCGCGAAGATGAAGTCGGTATGGGCCTCGGGCAGGAAGGAGAGCTTCTGCACGCTGGCGCCCAGCCCCACGCCGAACCACTCGCCGCGCCCGATGGCGATCAGCGCCTGGGTCAACTGGAATCCCTTGTCGAACGGATCGGACCAGGGATCCAGGAATGAGGTCAGGCGGCGCACGCGGTAGGGTTCGCTCATCGCCAGCAGCGCCATCGCGGGCAGCACGATCAGGGTGGGCGCGATCAGGTTGGCGATCCGCACCCCGCCGAGAAACACCATGCCCGCAACGATCGCGCAGATCAGCGCCGCCGATCCGAAATCCGGCTGGAGCAGCAGCAGCATCACCATCGCGCCGGCGATGACGCTGGGCTTGATCAGCCCCCACCAGGTGTTCTGCACCTGCTCGCGGTGCCTGACCAGATAGCCGGCCAGCCAGAGGATCAACACCACCTTGACCGCCTCGACCGCCTGGAAGCCCGCCACGCCCAGATTGATCCAGCGGCGCGCCCCGTTGACCTCCGAGCCGATGCCCGGGACCAGCACCAGCACCAGCAGCGCCAGGGCAAACAGCAGCAGCACCGGGCCGCGGCGCTCCAGCGCGCGCAGCTCGATCCGGCTGATCACCAGCGCGCCGAACAGGCCGAAGGCGAGGAAAGCCAGGTGCTTGGTCAGGAAGTAGAACGACCCGACTTCAAGGCGCGCAGCCACGCCGATGGAGCTGGAAGCCACCATCACCACGCCGATCGCCACCAGCGCCGCCACGGCACCCAGCAGCCAGCCGTCGTAGCGGCCCTCGATGTCGCCCAGTCTCAATGCCTGCCGGAGTCGATCGGAAATCATCAGCGCACCTTCAGCGTGGCCAGGCCGGCGAGCACCAGGACGACGGTGATGATCCAGAACCGCACGATCACGCGCGGTTCGGGCCAGCCCTTGAGTTCGAAGTGGTGGTGGATGGGCGCCATGCGGAACACGCGCTTGCCGGTGAGCTTGAAGCTGGCGACCTGCACCATCACCGAGAGCGTCTCGATCACGAAAATCCCGCCCATCAGCGCCAGCACCAGCTCCTGACGCACGATCACCGCGATCGCGCCCAGCGCGGCACCCAGCGCCAGCGCGCCGATGTCGCCCATGAACACCTGCGCCGGATAAGTGTTGAACCAGAGGAAGCCCAGGCCCGCACCGACGATCGCGGCGCAGACGATCACCAGCTCGCCGGCGCCGGGCACCGCCGGAATCTGCAGGTAGCTGGCGAACTGCGCGTGCCCGGAGACATACGCGAAAATGCCCAGCCCCCCGGCCACCAGCACGCAGGGCACGATCGCCAGCCCGTCGAGCCCGTCGGTGAGGTTCACCGCGTTGGAGAAGCCCACGATCCAGAAGTAGGCGATCACCACCAGCCCGGCGCCGAGCGGCACCGCGACGTTCTTGAGCAGCGGCAGGTAGAAGGTGGTGTTGGAAGCCGCATCGGCGGTGGCAAACAGCGCGATGCCGGCGACAAGACCGAAGATCGACTGCAAAAGGTACTTGGTGCGCGAGCGCAGGCCCTTGGGGTCGCGCCGCGCCACCTTGATCCAGTCGTCGAGCCAGCCGATCAGGCCGAAGCCCAGCAGCACCGCCAGCACCAGCCAGACGTAGCGGTTGCGCAAGTCGCCCCACAGCAGGGTCGCTGCGGAAACCGAAAGCAGGATCAGCGCCCCGCCCATGGTCGGCGTGCCGGCCTTGGTCAGGTGCGTCTGCGGCCCGTCGCTGCGGATCGGCTGGCCCTTGAGTACCGCCAGGCGGCGGATCACCGTGGGACCGAGCAGCAGCGCCAGCGCCAGCGCGGTCAGGGTGGCGAGGATGCCGCGCACGGTGATGTAACCGAACAGGCCGAACAGGCCGAACAGGCCGTCCAGCGTGCTCAGCCAGCGGGTCAGCTCAAGCAGCATGGTTGTCGCCCTCCTCGCCCCGTCCCGCCAGCGCCGCCACGACCCGATCCATGCGGCTGCCGCGCGAGCCCTTGACCAGGATCAGCGGCCCGTCGGCGCGGGAATTCAGGCGCTCCAGCAGCGCGGACTGGTCCGCGAAATGCTCGCCACCCGGCCCGAAGGCCTGCGCCGCGTAGCGGCTCAGTTCGCCCACGGTGAGCAGCCGCGCCACGCCGGCTTCGCGCGCGCGCTGGCCGACTTCGGCGTGCAGCACCGCGCCCCCCGGCCCCAGCTCGCGCATGTCGCCCAGCACCAGCCAGGCAGGCGCGCCGCTGCGGCGCGCCTGCGCCACGAGTGCATCGATCGCGGCCGCCACCGAGCCGGGATTGGCGTTGTAGCTGTCGTCCAGCACCACGGTGCCGTCCGTCAGCCGCAGCGCCTGCAGGCGACCGGGGACGCCGCGCGCCTCGGCCAGGCCGCGCGCCACCGCTTCGAGCGGCACGCCGGCGCTCATCGCCAGACTGGCCGCAGCCAGCGCATTGCCGACCTGGTGCCGACCGGGAAGCGGCACCTCGGCCTCGGCGCGGCCCCAGGGGCTGTGCAGGGTGAAACGGGTGCCGCCCTCGTGCGGCAGGAGATCGGTGGCGCGAACCTGCGCGCTGGCGTCCAGGCCGAACGTGAGGACGCTGCGACGCCCGACGCGCTCGCCGAACCAGGGCGCGAACGCGTCATCTGCATTGATCACGGCAACGCCGTCCTGCGGCAAGGCGTCGTAGATCGCGGCCTTGGCCTCGGCGATTCCGAGCAGGCTGCCCATGCGATCCAGATGCGCCGGCGCCACATTGGTCACCAGCGCGATGGACGGGCGCGCGATGGCCGCGAGGTAGGCGATGTCGCCCGGCGCGCCGGCGCCCATCTCGTAGACCGCAAGACGCGCGTCCTCGGGCTGGTCGATCACCGCGAGCGGCAGGCCGACTTCGTTATTGCGGTTGCCGGCGTTGGACCAGACCTGCGGATCGATCTGCTCGAGCAGGGCGCGGGTCAGGGTGCGGGTCGTGGTCTTGCCGTTGCTGCCGGTGATGGCGATCAGGCGCGTGCGGCGCTCCTGTGCCAGGTGCGCGGCGATCTTCCCCAGCGCGACCAGCGTGTCGGCGCAGACCAGCTGCGGCAGCGGCACGTCCACGGCGCGCTCGACCAGCAGCGCCTGTGCGCCACCGGCGCGAGCCTGAGTGCAGAAGTCGTGGCCGTCGTGGTTCTCGCCGCGCAGCGCGACATACAGCGAACCGGGCGCAAGCGTGCGTGTGTCCACGCCGACGGCGTGGACCACCGAATCGTCCCCGACCAGACGCGCGAGGCACCAGCCGGCGATCTGCGAGAGCGACAGCGGCCTCATGGACGAGCCTCCAGCACCTGCAAGGCGACGCGGCGATCGTCGAAGGGGTGCTTCACGCCGGAAACTTCCTGATACGGTTCGTGTCCCTTGCCCGCGATCAGCACGACGTCGCCCGGACCGGCCATCCCGACGGCCTGCGCGATGGCGCGCGCGCGATCGCGCTCGACGATGACCTCCTCCGGGCGCACGAAGCCGGCGCGGATGCCGGCGACGATCGCATCGCCGTCTTCGCCGCGCGGGTTGTCGTCGGTCACGATCACGCGATCGGCCAGGCGCTCGGCGATGGCGGCCATCTGCGGCCGCTTGCCGGTGTCGCGCTCGCCGCCGCAGCCGAACACGCACAGCAGCCGGCCGGCGGCGTGCTCGCGCAGGCTGGACAGCGCCTGTTCCAGAGCATCGGGCGTGTGGGCGTAGTCCACCACCACCAGCGGCCGGCCCTGCTCACCGCCCAATCGGGTCATGCGGCCGGGCACCGATTCGAGCCGCTCCAGCGTTTCGGCCATCTGCGGCAGCGTCCATCCGCAGGCCAGCAGCACGCCGGCCACGGCCAGCAGATTGTCGACGTTGAAACGCCCCAGCAGCCGGCTGGACACGCGGCGGCGTTCGCCGTCCACGCACAGGTCGAATTGCAGACCGGCGGCACCCAGCACCAGCGACTCGGCGCGCAGCCACGCGCCCGATGCGCCCTGCCGACTGACACCAATGGCGCGCAGCCCCGCGGGCAGGCGCGCGAACAGCGCGGCGCCGAACGGGCCGTCGAGGTTGACCACGGCCGCGTCCAGCGTGGGCCAGTCGAACAGCCGCGCCTTGGCCGCGCCATAGGCCGCCATCGTGCCGTGGTAGTCGAGGTGGTCGCGCGTCAGGTTGGTGAACACCGCCACGCGAAAGCGCACCGCGTCCACGCGGCCCTGTTCGAGCGCGTGCGAGGACACCTCCATGGCCACGTCCTCGGCCCCGGCGCGCCGCAGCTGCGCCAGCGTCGCGTGCACCGCGAGGACGTCGGGCGTGGTGCGCTCGCCTTCCTTCAACTGCCCGTGCAGCCCCGCGCCCAGCGTGCCGATGCTGCCGGCGCGGCGGCCGGCCCGCGTCAGCGCCTGCGCCAGGAGCTGCACGGTGGAGGTCTTGCCGTTGGTGCCGGTCACGCCGATCACGCGCAGCGCCGCGGACGGCGCCTCGTTCCAGCGGTCCGCGACCGCGCCCAGGCGGGCGCGCAACGCGGGAACTGCAAATGCCTTCGGACCGGGAATCACGCCGTCGGGAATCGGGGGCTCGTAGACGATCGCCGCCGCGCCGCGCCGGACCGCGTCTTCCGCAAAGTCCAGACCATGCCCGCGCGATCCGGACAGCGCCACGAACAGGTCGCCGGAATGGACCCGGCGGCTGTCCAGGGTGATTCCGGCCAGCGCCATCGGCGGCAAGCCGGGCGCGTCTTCGAAGAGCTGGTCCAGGCGCGGCGTCACGGCGTGGCCTCGAACAGCCCGGGCACCGATTCGGCCTCCGGCGGCAGCGTGCCCGCGGTGCTCGGCGCACGCATCGGCGCGCTTGCCGCGTACAGCGCCTGGATATCATCGGGCACCACGTCCAGCAGGCGCATCGCGCCGCCCATGACGCTCTGGAACACCGGAGCCGCCACCGCACCGCCGTAGTAGACCAGGTTGCCTGCCGCATCCCGTGACTTGGGATCATCGACCATGACCACCACGGCAAAGCGCGGTTGGGTGGCCGGGACCAGTCCGGCGAACAGGCTGACGTAGCGCCGGTCGTAACCACCTGCGCCCGCCTTGCGCGAGGTTCCGCTCTTTCCAGCCACCAGATACCCACTGATGGCGGCGCGGCGGGCGGTGCCTTCCGGTCCGGTGACGGTCACCAGCATGTCGGTGAGCTGGCGCGCGATGCCCGGATCGATGACATCGCGGCCTTCCGTCCGGGGATCCCTGAGGAAGCTCGGTGACATCAGATGCCCCCCGTTGCCCAGCGCCGCGTAGGCCTGCGCCAGCTGCAGCGGCGTGACCGAAATGCCGTAGCCGAAAGCGATGGTGGCCTTGGGCAGCGTGCCCCAGCTGCGTGGCTCGCGCAGAACGCCGCTCGCCTCGCCGGGAAAGCCGATGCCGGTCGCCTGTCCGAATCCGAAGCGGCGCAACACGTCGTGGATGTGCTCGGTCGGCATGTCGAGCGCGAGCTTGACCGCCGCCACGTTGCTCGACTTGGTCAGCAGTCCCGTGGTCGTCAGCGTCCCGAAGTTGCGCACGTCGCGCACCGTGTGGCCGGCCACCTGCATCGTGCCGGGCCAGGTCTCGATCTTCGTGTCCGGCGTGACCTTGCCCGTTTCCAGCGCAGCGGCCACGATGAAGGGCTTGAAGGTCGAACCGGGTTCGATCAGGTCGGTCACGGCGCGATTGCGGCGCTCGTCGGCGCGCGAGCCTTCGCGCGCATTGGGGTTGTAGCTGGGCAGGTTGGCCATCGCCAGCACCTCCCCGGAGGCCACATCCAGCACCACGACCGATCCCGCATCGGCCTGATTCTCGGTCAGGGCCTTCTGCAATTCGCGGTAGGCCAGATGCTGCAGACGACGGTCGATGGACAGGGCCAGCGTATGGCCCGGTTCGGCCGCACGGATCAGGTCCACGCCGGCGATCTGTCGCCCCGCAGCGTCGCGAATCACGCGCCGCACGCCCGGGGTTCCCGTGAGCCAGCTGTCGTAGGCCAGCTCCAGGCCTTCCTGGCCGCGATCGTCGATGTTGGTGAAACCCAGGATGTGCGCGGCCGCCTCGCCCAAGGGATAGAAGCGGCGAAACTCGCGCTGCGAACCGACCCCGGGAATCTTCAGCGCCTCGATGGCCTGGGCATCGTCGGGAGTGAGGTGGCGGCGCAGCCAGACGAAGTCGCGCTCGGCGCGAGGCAGCAGGCGCGCGTCGAGCGCCTCTGGCGTCACGCCCAGCGCCCGCGCCAGCACCGGCACCTGCTCGGGGTGCTGCAGCAGCACCCGCGGGCTGGCCCAGATCGATTCGACCGGGCTGGAAATGGCCAGCGGCTCGCCGTTGCGGTCGGTGATCATGCCGCGCGAAGCGGCGATCGGCACATCGCGCTGGAAACGCGCGTTGCCTTCGCGCTGATAGAACTCGTTGTGCAAAAGCTGCAGGTCCACGGCGCGCGCCACCAGCGAAGCGCAGCCCAGCCCCAGCAGCGCCGCCACCAGCTTCAGGCGGGCGCGGGTGTCGACCGACCGCGCCCGCAGGCGCTGCGCGTCGGGCTGGCGGGAGCGCGAACCCGGAGACCGGCTCATGGCACCACCACCACGACGTCGGCAGCCACGGGAGCGCGCATCTGCAACCGATTGGCGGCCTGTTCCTGGATGCGACCGGCATCGCCCAGGGTGGCGATCTCCAGCTGCAGGCGGTCGAATTCGATGTTGAGCTCGTCGCGCGCCTTCTCCAGACGCGAGAGCTGCGCAAAGGCGTCACGATGCTGCTGGCGGCTCTGCACCACGCCGATGGCGCTGGCGATCGCAAGCAGGGTCAGCATCGAGAGCAGCAGCCAGCGCACGCTCATGCCGGCTTCTCCGCCACGCGCAGCACCGCGCTGCGCGCGCGCACGTTGTCGACGCACTCCTCCGCCGTCGCGCGGATCGCCGAACCCACGGCGCGCAGCGTCGCGGAAAAACCCTCCACCGCCGGCAGACGCCGGTTCGCGGCGGGCGGGCGGGCGCGGCTGGTGATGAACTGTTTGACGATCCGGTCTTCCAGCGAGTGGAAGCTGATGACCGCCAGCCGCCCGCCAGGGCGCAGCCGCTCCAGCGCCGCATCCAGCCCCCGTTCGAGGTCTTCCAGCTCGCGGTTGACGTGGATGCGCAGTGCCTGAAAGGTGCGGGTGGCCGGATGCTTGCCCGGCTCGCGGCGGCCGATCGTGGCGGCCACGAGTTCGGCCAACTGCGTCGTCGTGGCGAGCGCAGCCTGTGCGCGGCGCGCGACGATGGCGCGCGCGATGCGGCGGCTGTGGCGCTCCTCGCCATAGCGCCAGATCACCTCGGCGATCTGCGCCTCGTCGGCCCGCGCGAGGAAATCGGCCGCGCTTTCGCCCGCGCCCGGGTCCATGCGCATGTCCAGCGGCCCCTCCTGCTGGAAGCTGAAGCCGCGCCGCGCCTGGTCGATCTGCGGCGAGGACACGCCCAGGTCGAACAGCACGCCGTCCAGTCCGGGCCGGGTTTCCTCCCACTGCGCCAGCGCCGCGAAGCTGCCGTGGAAAATCCGCACGCGCGCGTCGTCGCCGAAGTTCGCCTTCGCCACCGCCACCGCTTCGGGATCCTTGTCCATCACCAGCAAACGCCCCTCCGGGCCCAAACGATCCAGCACGCCGCGCGCGTGTCCGCCGCGCCCGAACGTGCCGTCCAGATACCGCCCCCCGGACTGCACCGCGAGGGCCTCGATCGCCTCCGCGTACAGCACCGGGACGTGGACGGGACTGCCGTAGTCCGATCCGGTCTCCATGCCCTACAGCACCAGCTCCAGCATCGCCTCGCTGACCTCGTGCTCGGCGATGGTTTTCTGCACCTGTTCCAGATGGGCCTGCTCGCTCCACAGCTCGAACTTCGATCCCATGCCCAGCAGCACCGCCCTGCGGTCGATGCCGCTGGCGCTGCGGTGGCTGGGAGGAACGAGGATGCGACTGCTGCCGTCGAGCTCGACGAAGGTCGCAGCGCCAACCAGCTTCAGCTGCAGCTGGCGGTGCGCGGGCTTGGCCATGGGCAGACGGTTGACCTCGTCGCGCACCCGCTCCCACTCGGCATGCGGGTACAGCCACAGGGAGCCGCGCTCCCACGGGTTGTAGGTGACGACCAGTCGATTGCCGCAGTCACGCGCAACCAGATCGCGGTAGGCCACCGGGATGGCCAGCCGCCCCTTCTCGTCGATCGTGATGGAGGTTTCGCCCTGGAACATGTTTCCCCACAAAAACCCACGGAACCCCAGAAATTCCTACAAGGTTCCACAGTAGCATCCTGCGGGGTGGTGTCAACCGAAACCCGTGAAGGGGATCGGACACGCAAGCGATTGCCGCGGCAAGGTTTTTTCCCGGGGTCGCCGCAGCAAGAGCAAAAAATATTTAAATACAGCAAATTACTGCTGAAACGTGATGGATTACTTCAATTTCCGCCTGCGATCGACGCAAACGAACCGCGACCGCGCTCACAGACGCCAAGTGCGCAAGACTGCGCCGGGCCACCCCCGACAGGTCGCCCGCCGAGGGGATGGGTTGGACAAAGAAAGAAGGTGCGGAGCCGGCCGATAAGCCGGGTTCTGTCGTGGACAGTCATTCCTCTGGGCGCATCGTCACCGATGCGCTCAAGCAGCCTACCCGGACCCGACGCGGGCCGCGTCATGGGGTCCCTATTTGGCCTTGCTCCGGATGGGGTTTGCCGTGCCGGTCCGTTGCCGGACTCGCGGTGCGCTCTTGCCGCACCGTTTCACCCTTGCCTGATCCGCTCGCCCCGTCTCCGGAACGCGCGGCCATCGGCGGTCTGCTCTCTGTTGCACTTTCCGTCGGCTCGCGCCGCCCAGGCGTTACCTGGCATCCTGCCCTGTGGAGCCCGGACTTTCCTCGCGACACCGAAGTGCCACGCGACTGTCTGGCCGACTCCGCAGCGCGCATCTTAGCGCCACACCCCGCAATCGCGGGCAAACTCCGGCTTATGAGAAATATTCATCGCTCCATCGGCATGAAGCGATTGACTTAAGCAGATTGCCGCGTAGAATGCCGCGCAAATCCCATCAAGACCGGCGGAGGGGCAGGCCCTTTGAAGCCGGGGCAACCCGTGGCCATCGAGCCACTCGGTGCCAAATCCTGCGGCAGGCGCACCGCGCCGACCGGAAGATGGGTCGCACCGATTGCCCTCGAGCGGGCACCCGCTGCGACATCGTGCTTCCGGACCGCAGGATTCCGACGGGATCCGCCCACCACCGGAGCACCATGATGAGTCTCAGCGCCGCCCTTCCCCTCCCGCCCGCGCCCCGCGCCGACGCAGCCATCCCGCATTCGTTCACGGCCGAACGCGGCGTTCTGGACGCCACGCTGGCGATGCGGCACGCGGGCATCCGCCGGCTGCGCATCGCCTGGGAACTGCAGGGCTCGGCGGACGGCGCGGTCGTCATCGTCCAGGGCGGCATTTCCGCCAATCGCCACGTCGCCTCCAGCGCGCGCTTCGGAGAGGCCGGCTGGTGGGAGGCGCAGTGCGGCTCCGGCCGCGCCATCGATACCCGCCGCCATCGCGTGCTGGCGATCGACTGGGTCGGCGCCGACGGCTGCCTGGACGCCTGCATCGATCCGGCCGACCAGGCCGACGCCATCGCCGCCGTCATCGACCATCTCGGCATCGCGCGGGCGGCCGCTTTCATCGGCGCGTCCTACGGCGCCATGGTCGGGCTGCAGTTCGCCTCCCGCCACGGCGCACACCTGGAGCACCTCGTCGCCATCAGCGGCGCACACCGTTCGCACCCGCAGGTGACGGCGCTGCGCGTGGTCCAGCGCCGCATCGTGGCGCTGGGCCGCAGCGAGGGGGGCGTGCGCGAGGCGCTGGCGCTGGCGCGCTCGCTGGCGGTGATCGGCTACCGCAGCGAAGCCGAATTCGAGCAGCGATTCGGGACCGCGCCGCAGGTCGGCCCGGACGCCGCGCGCTTTGCGGTGGAGGACTACTTCGACGCCATCGGCCCGCGCTTCGTGGCGCGCTTCTCGCCGGTCGCCTACCTGCGCCTTTCCGAGTCGATCGACCTGCAGTCCGTCGCGCCCGAATCGATCCGCGTGCCGACCGACCTGGTCGCGGTCGCGGAAGACCGGATCGTGCCGCTGGCCGACCTCTACACCCTGGCCGAAGGCATCCGCGCCCGCACCCAGCTGCACCGCATCTCCTCCCTCTACGGCCACGACGCCTTCCTCAAGGAGGAAGCGCAGATCTCGGCCCTCCTCGAAACCGCCCTGTGTCGGAGCCTGACCGCATGAACACCTCCTCGCCCTTCCTCGCACGCCAGCCCGCCACCGCCGCAGTGCGCGCCGGCATCGACACCGACCAGACCCACGGCGCGGTGGTGCCGCCGATCGTGCTGTCCACCAACTTCAGCTTCGCAGGCTTCAACGACAAGCGCACCTACGACTACACCCGCAGCGGCAATCCGACCCGCGACCTCCTGGGCGAGGCGCTGGCCGAGCTGGAGGGCGGTGCCGGCGGCGTGGTGGTTTCCACCGGCATGGCGGCGGTCACGCTGGTGTTGCAACTGCTGCGCCCCGGCGACCGCCTCATCGTTCCGCACGACTGCTACGGCGGCTCCTGGCGCCTGTTCAACGCGCTCGCGGGAAAGGGCCAGTTCGTGCTCGACACGGTGGATTTCGGCGATCCGATCGCGCTGGGCACGGCGCTGTCGCGCGCGCCGGCGATGGTGTGGATCGAAACCCCGTCCAATCCGCTGCTGCGCCTGACCGACATCCGCTTCGTGGCCGAGGCCGCGCACCGCGCCGGGGCGCGCGTGGTGGCCGACAACACTTTCCTCTCGCCCGCATTGCAGAACCCGATCGCGCTGGGCGCCGATCTGGTGGTCCACTCCACCACCAAGTACATCAACGGCCACAGCGACGTGGTGGGCGGCGCGGTCGTGGCGGCCGATGCGCAAACCCACGAAACGCTCGCCTGGTGGGCCAACGCGCTGGGCCTCACCGGCTCGCCCTTCGACAGCTTCCTGACCCTGCGCGGCCTGCGCACGCTGGACGCACGCCTGCGCGTGCACCAGGAAAACGCGATCTCCGTCGCACAGCTGCTGGAAGCGCACCCGGAGGTCTGTGCGGTGCACTATCCCGGCCTTGCCAGCCACCCGGGTCACGCCCTGGCCTCGCGCCAGCAGCGTGGATTCGGCGCCATGATCAGCTTCGAACTGGCCGGCGGAGAGGCGGCGGTGCGCGCCCTGCTCGACGGCCTTACGCACTTCACCCTGGCCGAATCGCTGGGCGGGGTGGAAAGCCTCATCGCCCATCCGGCCACGATGACGCACGCGGCGATGAGCGCCGAGGCGCGCGCGGCAGCCGGCATCGGCAGCGGGCTGCTGCGCCTGTCGGTGGGCATCGAAGCCGGCAACGACCTCTTGTTCGACATCGCACGCGGACTGGAACGGGCGTTTGCGGCCACGCCGGCCCGGGCCGCAGCGCAGGGCTGAAGCCTTGCGCGCCTGGCCGCCGCGGCGGCCGGGTGCGGATCAGGCGCGGTGGTAAGGGTGGTTGGCGAGGATGCTCGAAGCGCGATAGAGCTGCTCGGCGACGATCAGGCGCACCAGCATGTGCGGCAGCGTGGCCGGGCCCAGCGCCCAGGATTCGGACGCCGCGGCGCGCACCTCGGGCGCGTGGCCTTCCGGCCCGCCGATGAGGAAGGCCAGGTCCTGACCCGCCGCGCGCCAGTGCTCCAGGCGCGCGGCCAGGTCTTCGGACCGGTAGGCGCGGCCGGAGCCGTCGAGCAGCACCGCGCGCGTGCCCTTGGGAACCGCCGCCAGCACGCGCGCGCCTTCTTCCTGCATGGCGCGACGCAGATCGCGCCCCTTGCCGCGCAGGCCGGGGACGATTTCGACCAGTTCCAGCGGCAGCCAGCGTGAAAGCCGCTTGCGGTATTCGGAAAAGCCTTCGTCAACCCAGCCCGGGGCGGCGTCACCCACCGCGATCAGGCGCGCCTTCATGCTTGTACCGAAACCCGTTCAGGCGGACGCGGGGCGCGCGACGTCCTGCGACGGCGCGCGCCGGTCATCGCCCCACAGCCGTTCGAGCAGGTACAGCTCGCGCATCCGCGGCAGCATGACGTGGACCACCGCGTCGCCCAGGTCGACCAGCACCCATTCGGCTTCACGCTCGCCTTCCACACCGATCGGTGCGAAGCCATCCTGCCGGGCGCGGCGCTGGACTTCGTCGGCGATGGATTTGACGTGGCGGGTGGAAGTGCCCGAAGCGATCACCATGAAATCGGTGACGCCGCTCCTGCCGCGCACGTCGATTTCCCGCACATCGATGGCCTTGAGGTTTTCCAGCGCGGCGCGGATCACGCGCAGCAGCGGCTCGGGGGATGGAGCGGCGGAGGATGCGGACAATCGATGGGCCTTGGCGCGAAGAATTGGGCAGATTATACGCCGTTCGTCGCCGTGGCCTCGTCTCGGTACAGCCCGCGCGCGGCGAGGTAGTCCGCAACGGCCGCGGGCACCCAGCGCGCCAGCGTTTCCCCGGCCGCGCAGCGTGCCCGGATCTGGCTGGACGACTGCGGGTGCGGCGCGATTTCCAGCCGCAGCACCCGGCCCGCCGGCGCCTCGTGCAAGTCGGCAGCGTTCGTCGTCAGGCGAGGCGCCACCGCCTCGGCCAGCACCGCAGGAATGCGGGCGTGCTGCGGCCGGCTCGCCACCACGATGTGCGCCAGCTCGAACAGCCCGGTCCAGCGCTCCCAGCCGGCGAGGCCGGCAAAGGCGTCGTCTCCGAGCACCATCGCCAGCGCCGCGTCCGCGCCGCGTTCGGCGCGCAGTTCGGCAAGGGTGTCGATGCTGTAGCTCGGCCCGCGCCGGCGCAGTTCACGCGCGTCCACGCACAGATCGCGCTCGCCGCGCAGCGCCAGCTCGCACATGGCGAGGCGGTCGCCGGCACCCGCCCGCGCCGGCGCGCGGTGCGGCGGGTCGCCGGTAGGCACCAGCGCCACGGTCGCGTCGAGCGCGTCCCGCACTGCGCGGGCCACGGCAAGGTGGCCCAGATGAACCGGATCGAAGGCCCCGCCGTAGATCGCGTGCAGCGTCACGGCGCGCGTCACGCCGGCAGCGCGCCGGGCGCGGCGATGGCCACCACCACCCGCTCCATCGCGACCCAGGGATCGCCGATCTCGCGCCCCTTGGAGATGCGGTCCAGGCGCGCGCAGGTCGCCTGCAGGCGCTCGAAATCGGCAGGCTTGCCGCGCGCCAGCGCGCGTCGGAACGCCTGCTCCTTGCTCTGCCACAGGCCGGCCGCCTGCATCGCCGCGGAAAGATTCTCGCCGCGCGCCTGCGCGCCCGCCAGGCGCGCGAGGATCGATGCCTGCGAGGCCACCCACGCCAGCAGCGCCGGCACCTGCGCACCCTCGCCGCGCAGCCCCTGCAGGATGCGCAGCGCGTGCGCAAGCTCGCCGGCGAGCGCGGCATCGACCAAACCGAACACGTCGTGGCGGGAGTTTTCGGCCACCAGCTGGCCGAGGACCGCGGCGTCGAAGCTGCCGCCCGGATGCAGCAGGGCGAGCTTGTCGATTTCCTGCGCGGCGGCGAGCAGGTTGCCTTCGCAGCATTCGGCCAGGATCGCCACCGCGCCGGCGTCGGCGCGCAGCCCGCGAGCCGCAAGCCGCCGCGAGATCCACGCGGGAAGTTCACCCGGCTTGACCGGCCACATCGGCACGAACCAGCCGGCACGGTCGATCTCCTTCACCCAGGCGGTTTCGTGCGCCCGGCTCCACTGCGCCGCCTGCACCAGGAGCAGGACGTCCGGCGCCGGCGTCCTGGCCAGCCGGGCCAGCGCCTCGCCGCCCTCCTTGCCGGGCTTGCCGGTGGGAAGGCGGACCTCGATCAGGCGCTGCGAGGCGAACAGCGACAGGCTGGACAGCGCCACGTCCAGCTCGCTCCAGTCAAAGTTCGCATCGACGTCGAACACCGTGCGCTCGACATGGCCGGCTTCGCGCGCACGCCGGCGCACGGCGTCGCCGGCCTCCAGCAGGAGCAGCGGCTCGCCGCTCGCCAGCAGCAGCACGGCGGGCAGCGCATCGCGCGCCAGACGCTGTTCGAACTGGGCCGGGGAGAGCGGCATCAGGTGCCGGAAAACGCGGCCCGGATGCGCCGCAGGATGGCCTGGGTCATGTCGCGTTCCAACTCGGCGCGCACCACCTCCTCCTCGCCGGGCGTGCCCTGGGCGCGCAGCGTCTCGAACTGGTAGCTGCGCTCCAGCGCGACCTCCTGCTCGGGCACCACGACCCGGCCAGCGGCATCGACCAGCTCCATCCTGACCTCGTAGCGCATGCTGTATTCCTGCACGCGACCGGTCCGACCGACCGACAGCGGCATGCGCGTGATCCGGTTGCTGCCGATGCGCAGCAGCGCGGCACGCTCCTTGCCCACAGGTTCGCGCGCACCGGCGCGCGCCAGCGCCTGTTCGAGATTGCGCTGCAGCGGCGAGAAGGGATCGGCCACCTGCACCCGCAGGCTTTGCAGCTCGGGCGGCAGGGAAATCTCCCCGCGCAGCCGGAATCCGCAGGAGGCCTGCAGCAGCGCGCCCAGGAAAAGCAGGATAAGCATCAGTCGGCGCATGGCGCAGCTCCGGCGAAGATCGTCTCCGGATCGGAGTAACCGGGCAGCGCAGCGATGCGAGCGACCCACGCCGCCACGGCCGGCGGCAGCGGCTCGAACAGCCCCTGCGCCCTTGCGTAGGGCAGCCAGGCATAGCAGGCCACGTCCGCGACGGTGGGAAGCTCGCCCACGAGGAAGGGGCGATCCTCCAGCACCTGGGCCAGCCGCGCGAGGTTGGCGGCCACACGCGCGTCGTACCACTCGACCACGGCCGAAGGGTGCCTGCCGAACTGCCGCGCCGAACAGGCGTGGGCGAGGTTGAGCCCGATCTGCTCGCCCTCCCAGGCCAGCCATTCGCGCACCTTCAGGCGCTGGCTCTCGTCGCCTTCGTGCAGCGCGCTCTGGCGACGCGCCAGGTATTCCAGGATGGCGTTGGACTGGCACAGCGCCAGCCCGTCGATCAGCAGCACCGGCACCTCGTCGAAACGCGCCACGGTGCGGAACGCTTGCGGGCGCTGCGCGCGCGGCACGGACAGATCGACCGTGCGCAGCGCGTGGGGCATCCCGAGCAGGCGGAGCGCGAGCGCCACTTTGTAGGCATAGCCGGACAGCGGCGCGACGTACAGCAGCGGCGTGTCGGTCCTGAGCGTGGGCAGCATGGTCGGCATCCGTTTCCCGCCTCAGTTGGCGACGATGTTGACGATCTTGCCCGGCACCACGATCACCTTGGCGATCGTCTTGCCGGAAAGGAAGGCTGCCACGCCCGGATCGGCCAGCGCGATGGCCTGCGCTTCCTCGCGGGTGGCGCTGGCCGCCACTTCGATTGTGCCGCGCAGCTTGCCGTTGACCTGCACCGCGAGGGTCAGCGCCTCGCGCACCAGCGCGGCCGGATCGGCCTGCGGGAACGGCACTTCATCGATCAGCGCCTGCGCCTCGCCCAGCGCCTGCCACAGCGAGAAGGAAACGTGCGGGGTGATCGGATTGAGCAGCAGGACCACGGTGCGCAGCGTCTCGTGCCGCAGCGCGCGGCCGTTGGGAGAAGCGTCGTCGAACTTCGCCAGCGCGTTGAGCAGCTCCATCACCGCGGCGATGGCGGTGTTGAACGAGAGGCGCCGGCCGTAGTCGTCGGTCACTTTCTGGATGGTTTCGTGCAACTGGCGGCGCAGGGTCTTCTGCGCCGGCGTGAGCGAGGCGGCTTCGAGCGCCGCGACCGGGCCGTCGGCCATGTGCCGCGCCACCTGCGTCCACAGCCGGCGCAGGAAGCGGCTCATGCCCTCCACGCCGGCCTCGTTCCACTCCAGCGAGAGATCGGGGGGCGAGGCGAACATCGAGAACAGCCGCACCGTGTCGGCGCCGTACTTGTCGATCATCGACTGCGGATCGACGCCGTTGTTCTTGGACTTGGACATCTTCTCGACGCCGCCGATCGCCACCGGCCGGCCGTCGGAATCCAGCGTCGCGCCCACGCTGCGTCCCTTTTCGTCGCGCTGCACGGTGACATCGGACGGGTTGAACCATTCCTTCGAACCGTCGGCGTTCTCGCGGTAGAAGGTGTCGGCGATCACCATGCCCTGGCACAGGAGGTTGGTCGCCGGCTCGTCACCGTCCACCATGCCCGCATCCCGCAGGAGCTTGTGGTAGAAGCGGAAATACATCAGGTGCATGATCGCGTGTTCGATGCCGCCGATGTACTGGTCCACCGGTAGCCAGTAGCGCGCGCGCTCGTCCACCATGTCGGTCGCCCCGGGCGAGGTGTAGCGGGCGTAGTACCAGCTCGACTCCATGAAGGTGTCGAAGGTGTCGGTTTCGCGCTCGGCCGCGCCGCCGCACCCGGGGCAGGCGACCCTGCGCCAGTCGGCATCCTCCTTGATCGGCGAACGCACCCCGGAAAACGCCACGTCTTCGGGCAGCACCACCGGAAGCTGGTCCTCGGGCACCGGCACATCGCCGCAGCGCTCGCAGCGGATCATCGGGATCGGGCAGCCCCAGTAGCGCTGGCGCGAGACGCCCCAGTCGCGCAGGCGGAAGTTGACCTTGCGCTCGCCCGTGCCCTCGCGCTCGAAACGCTGCGCCAGCGCATCGAACGCGGCGTCGAAATCCATTCCGTCGTATTCCCCGGAGTTGACCAGGATGCCGCGCTCGACGCAGGCGCCCTCCTCCAGGATTCCGCGCTCGAATTCCTCGATCACGCGCACCGCTTCGGAAGCCTCGTAGACATCCACCTGCGCCGACTCGCCCAGCGCGGCCTCCATCGGATCCTCGTGGTGCTGCACGTCGCGCTGCACCTCGGCGATGGCCTGCGCCACCGCCTCGCTCACGATCACCATGCGGATCGGCAGGTCGTACTTCTGCGCGAACTCCCAGTCGCGCTCGTCGTGGCCGGGCACCGCCATCACCGCGCCGGTGCCATAGCCCATCAGCACGAAATTGGCGGCCCAGATCGGAACGCGCGCGCCGGTGACCGGGTGGATGGCGTAGCGGCCGGTGAACACGCCGCGCTTGTCCTGGGTTTCCAGATCGGCCGCGGCGGTGCCGCCGCGGCGGCATTCTTCGATGAACCGGCGCAGATCGTCATAGCCTTCGGCCGCTGCCAGCGCGATCGGATGTTCGGCCGCGACGGAAAGGAAGGTCACGCCCCTCAGGGTGTCGGGGCGGGTGGTGAAGACGCGCAGCGATTCGTCCGAATCCTCCAGCCGGAAGGCGATTTCCAGACCTTCCGAACGCCCGATCCAGTTGCGCTGCATGGTCTTGACCGCCTCCGGCCAGCCCGGCAGGGCGTCGAGCCCGTCGAGCAGCTCCTGGGCGTAATCGGTGATCTTGAGGAACCACTGCGGGATCTCGCGCTTTTCCACCAGCGCGCCCGAGCGCCAGCCGCGTCCGTCCACCACCTGTTCGTTGGCGAGAACGGTCTGGTCCACCGGGTCCCAGTTGACCACGCTCATCTTGCGGTACACCAGACCCTTCTCGAACAGCCGCGTGAACATGCGCTGCTCGTGGACGTAGTAGTCCGGGCGGCAGGTGGCGAATTCGCGCGACCAGTCGATCGCATAGCCCAGCGCCTGAAGCTGGCTGCGCATGTGGTCGATGTTGGCGTAGGTCCACTTGGCCGGTGCGGTGCGGTTCTTGATCGCGGCGTTCTCCGCCGGCAGGCCGAAGGCGTCCCAGCCCATCGGCTGCAGCACGTTGTGGCCGGTCATGCGCTTGAAGCGGCTGATGACGTCGCCGATCGTGTAGTTGCGCACGTGCCCCATGTGCAGCGCGCCCGAGGGATAGGGCAGCATCGAGAGGCAGAAATACTTGGGCCTGCCCGTATCCTCCTTCACCTCGTAGGCGCGGGTAGCGTTCCAGAATCGCTGCGTGGCGGCTTCCACCGCTTTCGGGTCATACGTCTCTTGCATGGTCGCGGGCACGGAAAGGCAATGCGCCAGACTAGCGCAGCAGCCCGATGAGGCTCAATCGGCAGGCGTACCGGGAACCTCAGCGCCGCAGCCGCCGGGCCACCGCCGGGCGCCACAGCAACGCCATCACCATGCCCACCGCAAAGCCGGTGAGGTGCGCCCACCACGCCACCGCGCCGAAGGCCGGCCCGACCCAGACGAAGCCCAGCTGCAGGAGCGCCCAGATCGCGATCAGCAGCGGCGCGGGGGTGCGCACGAACTCCAGGAACAATCCGAGCGGCACGACGAAACCCAGGTGCGCGCGCGGAAACAGCGCCAGGTAGGCACCGATCACCCCGGAAATCGCTCCGCTCGCGCCCACGATCACGGCCGCGTGGGTGTGCTGGAGCGACCAGGCCGCAGCCAGATTCGACAGCGCACCGCAGGCCAGGAACAGCACCAGCAGCCGCCACGGTCCCAGCGCCCGCTCCGAGGGCACGCCGAAGATCACCAGAAACAGCAGGTTGCCGACCAGATGCAGCCAGTCGGCATGCACGAAGACCGCCGACACCAGGGTCAGCACGCGGCCGCTGGCCACCATGTCCCGGAACGCGCTGCCGGCAAACAGCGTTTCGGGCACCGTGCCCCAGCGCTGCAGGAAGGGCCCACGCGCGGCCGGTTCACCGGTCGCCAGCCACACCCACACCGCCATGCAGGCCACCACCAGCAGGGGCGTGGCCCAGGTCGGCGCGGCGCGGCGACGGGACGGAACGTGGACGAACATGGGGGCAAACCTCCGGAGTCAGGGTCGCGGCAAAAGGAAACGCCGGCCACGCCAGTCGAGCACGACGCCGTCGGGGCGGATTTCCGCAAGCTGCAGACCATCGGTCACGGTATCGCCCTGACGCAGGCGATGGCCGTCGATCAGCGCGAAGCGCGCCTGCGGGTTGGCGTCGTAGACGTGCATCGAAAGGCGCAGCGGCGGCAGCCCGTCGCGCTCGGCGGCGGTGAACCAGGCCAGCGTGGGCAAGGACTCCAGCGCAGGCTCCGGTGCTGGCTCGGGCGCGGGCGTCGCACTCGCGGCAGGCGTCGCGGAGGGCGGCACTTCGGAGGGCAGCGTGAAGGGGGAGTCAGCGGCCGGAAGCGCAATCGACTCCCGCTCGCGGGCGGCGAAGGCTTCCTCGCGCGGGGCCGGGGCAGGTGCCACGGTGGGCGGAACGGATTCGATGCGCTGCGGGCGCGGGCTGCGTCGGATCGGAACAGGAGCCTCCTGCGCTGCGCGCCCTTCCGGCACGGGCGCGATCCTGTCGGGCGCCTCCTCCTGTCCTGCGATCGCACCCGAGGGTGCCGGCGCGGGCCGGAACCACCACGCCGCCAGCGCCACGGCCAGCAGCGCCAGCGCCAGCCCAAGGGCAAAGCCCGCCAACCAGGCCGGACGTCGCGGCGGCGCGGCGCGCGCAGGGGTCAGGAGATCGGGCGCGTGACCGAGCCTGCGCTCGGCTTCGGACTTCTTCAGGGCTTCGAGGATCAGGGACATCGTGCGCAACCTCTGCCGTCAAAGCCTGCGCCGCAGGCGCGGGGCGTCGCGACCGATGCCGCTGACCGCCATCAGTGTCTCCGGTCCGACGATGCCGTCGGGCAGGAGTCCCGTGTCGCCCTGCAGCGCCCTGACGCCGGCCTCGATCGCGACATCGAACAGCGCAGGTCCGTCGAGATCGGCCTGCAGGTATTTGCCCTCGACCAGCCGCCCGCGAAGCCACTCCACGCCCGGCCCGCTGTCGCCGCGGCGCAGCGTGACACCGGCCAGGAACTCCGGCGCGCGCCAGAGCGCGTAGTACTCGCCCAGCCAGTGCCGCTCCAGATCGGCGCGTGCCACGTCCAGCGTCTTTCCGCCCAGCGCCAGACGCACGCGCTCGCGGCCAACGCCCAGCAGCACGGCCCAGCGTTCATTCCCGTTCGCATCCAGCCGCAGCACCGCCGGCCGCCCCAGCGCATCGAGCTTGGACAGGCTGCCGCTGCCGCGCAGGCAGAAAATGCCCGGCGCCAGCGTCGGCGCGCAGCGCATCGCGGCGGCGACATCGACTTCGGCGGCGCGCAGCTTCCACTGTGCCAGCAGCCGGGTGAAAGCCAGCTCGCGGCTGGCTTCGTCTAGTTCCGCCAGATCCTCGATGGCGGCAAGCTCGTCCTCTGCCGCCGCTGCCACCGCCACTTCCGCAGGTGGTGGCACGACCCGGGATGGCGCCGGCCAGCGCCACACCGCCGCCACCAGCGCGACCAGCAGCACCAGCGCCAGCCAGGCAAGACGCGGAACGCGCCAGCGCCGCAGCGGCGAGGCCAGCACCTCGCGCGCCGCGAGGTCCACCAGCGAGTCGCCGACCTGCGCCTGCTCCTTGGCATAGCCGGCCATCAGGGCGCGATCGGCGATGGTGTTGATCAGCCGCGGCACGCCGCCGGAATGGCGATGCAGTTGCCGCACCGCAAGCCGGGTGAAGGGAAACTTCGCGCTGCCCGCCACCGCCAGCCGATGCCGCAGGTAGGCCTCGGTCTCGGCCTCATCCAGCGGCAGCAGGTGATAGCGCGCGGTGATGCGCTGGGAGAGCTGGCGCAGCTCGGGCTGCGCCACGATGCCGCGCAGCTCCGGCTGGCCCAGCAGGATGATCTGCAGCAGTTTCTGGGTGGCGGTTTCCAGATTGGTGAGCAGGCGGATCTGCTCCAGCGCCTCGTTGGAGAGGTTCTGCGCCTCGTCCACGATCAGCACCACGCGCAGGCCCCGGGCGTAGGCGTCGATCAGGAAGGCGTTGAGCGCATCGACCAGCGCCTTGAGCGAATCGCGCCGGCCGGGAAGGTCGATCTTCAGCTCCTCGGCGATGCTCTGGAGCAGCTCGATCGGAGTCAGGCGCGGATTGAGCACCAAGGCCACGCGCACGTTGTCGGGCAGCTGCTCCAGCAGCAGCCGGCACAGCGTGGTCTTTCCCGTGCCCACCTCGCCGGTGAGCTGCACGAAACCGCCGCCGCCGCCCTGGCCGATGCCGTAGAGCAGGTGCGCCAGCGCGTCGCGGTGGCGCTCGCTCAGGAAGACGAAGCGCGGATCGGGCGTGATCGAGAAAGGCGCTTCGCGCAGGCCGTAGAAGTCGAGGTACATGCGGTCCACAAGGCAGGCGTGAAGTCCGACGCGGTGAAGCGCACGGAAAGGCACTGTAGCCAGCGGCAGGGAAATCCCGCGTTAGGAATCGGTTAAATCAATCGCCGGCACGGGTTCGCGGCAAGGGCAGCTGCGGCTGCTGCAGCTCGATCCGCCCTTCTCCGGCCACGATCTTCTTGAATTCGGGCCGCGAAACCGAGACATAGCGGTCGTTGCCGCCGATCTCCACCTGCGGCCCGTCGGTGACGGCGTGGCCCTGCTCGTCCACCCGCACCACCATCGTGGCCTTGCGCCCGGTGTGGCAGATGGTCTTGATCTCGCTGAGCGAGTCGGCCCAGGCCAGAAGGTACTGGCTGCCCTCGAACAGCTCGCCGCGAAAATCGGTGCGAAGGCCGTAGGCCAGCACCGGCACGTCGAGCCGATCCACGATCTCGGTGATCTGCCAGACCTGCGCGCGGGTGAGGAACTGGGCTTCGTCCACCAGCACGCAGTGCAGCGCGCCGTGCGCCGCAATGTCGGCCTCGACCAGCGCATCGAGCACCTCATCGCGCTCGAAGATGCGCCCGCGCGCCGAAAGCCCGATGCGCGAGGCCACCACGCCTTCGCCATAGCGGTTGTCCAGCTTCGGCGTGAGGATGAGGGTGCGCATCCCGCGCTCGTGGTAGTTGTGCGCGCTCTGCAGAAGCGTGGTGGTCTTTCCGGCGTTCATCGCCGAATAGTAGAAATAGAGCTTGGCCATGGAATCCTCGGGTGAGCGCGAATCCTACCGCGATCACTCGTAGGCCAGCGCCGCCACCGGGTCCATGTACGCCGCCTTGCGCGCCGGCAGGTAGCCGAACACCACGCCGGTGAGGAAAGCACAGGTGAAGGCCAGCAGCGCGGGACCTGCGGAAAACGCCACCGCCATGCCGAAGCGTTCCACCAGCATTCCCACGCCCAGACCGAGCGCCACGCCCAGAAGGCCGCCGATGCCGCACACCACGACGGCCTCGATGTTGAACTGCAGCAGGATGTCGCGCCGCCGCGCGCCGGTCGCCATGCGGATGCCGATCTCGCGGGTGCGCTCGGTGACGCTGACCAGCATGATGTTCATCACCCCGATGCCGCCCACGATCAGCGATATGGCAGCGACCGAGCCCAGCAGCGCGGTCATGGTGTCGGCAGTGGCGGAGACCGCCTCCTGCAGCGAGGCGGTGTTGCGCACCTGGAAATCCACGGTGCGGTGGCGTTCGGTGAGGAGCGCGGTGATGGCTTGCTCGGTGCGCGCCATCGCAACATCGCTGCCCACCTTGACCGTGATTCCGCTCAGGAAGCTCTGCCCGAACAGGCGCATGAACCCGGTGGAGAGCGGGATCAGCGCCACGTCGTCCTGGTCCATGCCCCAGCTCGACGCGCCCTTGGCCGACAGCACGCCGATCACCTCGAAGGGCACGTTGCGCACCAGCACGAACTGGCCGACGGGATCGGTGCCGTCAGGATAGAGGTTCTGCACCACGGTCTGTCCGAGCACGATCACCGGCGCGTAGCCGCGCACATCGTCCTGGGTGATGAAGCTGCCGCGCGCCATCGGCCAGTCGCGCAGCGCCTGGAAATCGGGCCACACGCCCTGCACCTGGCTGCGGTAGTCGAGGCTGCCGGCGCGCAGCACGTAGCTGCCCGAACGCTCGGGCGAGACCAGGGCCACGTCGGGCAGCGCGCGGATCGCCTCGGCGTCCTCCGGCGTGAGCGTGGCGATGTCGCCGGCGCCGCGAAAGCCGCTGAAACCCGGGCGCACCGAGAGCTGGTTGCTGCCCATGGCGGCGATGCGGTCGAGCACGTCCTGCTTGCTGCCGTCGCCGATCGCCAGCATGGCGATGACGGCCGCCACGCCGATCACCACGCCCAGCAGGGTGAGCGCGGTGCGAAACAGATTGCTGCGCATCGAACGCAGCGCCATCTTCACCGCTTCGGACACCTCTCCAGCCAGTCCCTGCGCACGGCGGATGCCCAGCGCCGCCGGCAGCGGACGCGGTTCGTGGTCGGTTCCGGAAGCCTCATCGGAAACCACCCGGCCGTCGCGCAGCTCGATGGTGCGGTCGGCGTGCGCGGCGATGCCGGGGTCGTGGGTGATGAGGATGACGGTGCGCCCTTCCGCGTTGAGTCGCTTGAGCAGGGCCAGCACGTCGCGGCCGCTCTGGCTGTCGAGCGCGCCGGTCGGCTCGTCGGCGAGGATCACCGGCGCATCGTTGACCAGCGCGCGGGCAATGGCGACGCGCTGCTGCTGTCCGCCGGAAAGCTGGCCGGGGCGGTGATCGGTGCGATCGCCCAGCCCGAGCCCGGAGAGCAACTGCTCGGCGCGCGCGCGCCGCTCGTGTCGCGCAAGCCCGGCGTAGGCCGCGGGAATTTCCACGTTTTCCGCCGCGGTGGCGTCGGCCAGCAGGTTGTAGCGCTGGAACACGAAGCCGAAGGCGTCGCGCCGCAGCGCGGCCAGCTCGTCGGGCGAGAGCGTGGCCACGTCGCGCCCGAGCACTTCGTAGCGCCCGGCCGTGGGCCGATCCAGACAGCCCAGGAGATTCATCAGGGTGCTCTTGCCCGACCCGGACTGGCCGACGATGGCGACGAATTCTCCTGCCCCGATTTCCAGGTCCACGCCGTCGAGCGCCTTGACCTGCGCCTCGCCGCTGCCGTAGTGCCGGCAGACCTGCGACAGGCGCAGCAAGGTCGCGCTCGCGACAGACCGCGCCGTGTCAGAGCGCTCGGGCGCATTCATCGCCGCGGCCCGCCGAACATGCCCATCGACGGGCGCGGGCCGCCCCCCGCTGCCGCAGGGCCCGCGGAGGCGGACTGCGGCAGCAGCACCGAATCGCCCGCGCTCAAGCCCGCGACGATCTGCACCTTTTCGCGATCGCTCAGGCCGATTTCCACCGGCCGCGGCGGCGTGCCTTCCGGCCCCGGCACGCGCACGAAGTTCTTGCCGCGCGCGTTCGGCGGGCTGAATACCGCCGCCACCGGCACGGTGAGCACCTGCTGCGCCTGCGAAACCACGAAGAAAACCTGCGCGGTCATGTCCGGCAACAGCACGCTGTCGGCGTTTTCCACGTCGATCAGCACCTTGTAGAGCACCACCTCGTTGACGAT
Organism: Pseudomonadota bacterium; assembly: GCA_963205495.1. Lineage (GTDB taxonomy): Bacteria > Pseudomonadota > Gammaproteobacteria > Xanthomonadales > Xanthomonadaceae > Denitratimonas. Next base: position 26,837 of record CAUJIN010000045.1, on the reverse strand, counting down.
GTCGGGCGTGGGCTGGATCTGGCGCACCGCGCCCTGCCAGCGCCGACCCGGCTGGCCGAGCGTGGTGAACCAGGCCGGCATGCCCACCGACACCTTTCCGATGTCGGCCTCGGCGACCTGCGCGGTCACGGTCATGGCATCGAGATCGGCGATGCGCAGGAGGTTGGGCGCGATCTGGTTGGCGTTGAGGGTCTGGCCTTCCAGTGCGGTGAGCGAAACCACGGTGCCGCCCATCGGCGCGTAGATGCGCGCATAGCCCAGATTGGCCACGTCGCCCTCCAGCGTGGACTGGGCCTCCTTGAGCTGGGCGCGCAGCGAGACGATCTGGGCCTGCGCCTGCTTGAGCTGGGCGGCGCTGGTGTCGAGCACTTCGCGCGCGACCAAACCGCGCTCGGCCACCGAGCGGTTGCGCTCGTGTGTGAGGCGCGCGAGCTCCAGGTTCGCATTGCGATCGGCAAGCTGGGCGGTGAGGCTGTCGACCCTCGCGCGGTCGCCGGCCACGCGGCTTTCGTAGATGCGCGGGTCGATCTCGGCCAGCAGTGCGCCCTGCTCCACCCGATCGCCCACCTCCACGTGCAGCTTCTCGAGCTGACCGGAAAGCTGCGCGCCGACATCGACATAGGTCTTGGGACCGATCTTGCCCAGTGCCGATACGGTGTTCTCGATGTCCCCCAGCGCGGCGGTGGCGGTGGCCGGCGCCGCCTGCGTGCTCCTGCCGGCGGCTTTCCACCAGACCATCAGGCCGGCGAGCAGCGCCAGGCAAAGCAGGGCAAGGAAAAAACGGTGACGGGGAATGGGCATGTCGGATCCTGTGGCGTTTCGAAGACAAGCAGGCGCGCGAGACGCATGTGTCGCGCGAAAAATCAGTGCGGCGGCGGATGGTGGTTGCCGCGGCGGCGGCGACCTTCCATGAGGCGGGAAAGCCGCTCGCGTTCGGACGGGTTTGCCTCCGCGGCGACCTCGGAGATCAGCGCGTGCGCCTCGGCGGCGGTGCGCGAATCGGCCTCGCGCAGGCCGGCAAATGCGTCATCCAGCGCGGCGCGATCGAACGGCTCGGCGCGCAGCGCCTCGCGCACCGTCGCGCGAGCCTCGTCCATGCGCTCGATGCGCACGCGCATGGTCTCGCGGTGGCGGGCCGCCACGGCATCGACCAGTCCTCCGCGCCGTGGCGCAAGCGCACCGCGCAGCGCGTCGTGCCGGAACATCGCCCCGCGCGGCGGCGGTGCCTCGGCCACGGCCGGCCGGTGCCAGTGGAACCAGGCCAGAGCGACGCCCAGGCTCAGGTTGAGCGCGAGCGAGAAGAGCAGCAGGTAGCGCGCCGCGGGCGTCATGGCGAAACCTCTTCCGTGAACAGGACCGCGTATCCGTCATCGATCATCGCCAGGCTGAGCAGGTCGTCGTTCGCGGCGTCCGACGGCGCGGACAGCGCGGGCAGCATCCCGGCGCCCAGGCCGACGCCCAGCGCCAGCGCCAGCGCGAACGCGGGCACCGCCAACCGCGCGCCGCCCAGATCCTGCCAAAGCGCCAGCAGCGCCTCGAGCACGCCTGATCGCCGCGAGGCTGCCGCCTCGTGCGCCGCGAGCAGGATCGCCGCGCGCAACCGTGCGGGAGCCGGCGGCGGCACCGAGGTGGCCAGCCAGGCGTCCAGCGACTGCTGCTGCGTCCGCAGCCCGGGATCGGCCTGTTCCAGCAAGGCGCGCGACGGTACGGGCCAGCGCGCCGGGTCGGCGCCGTGCACCTCCAGGAGATGGTTGGCCTGCTCGCGTGACTGTGGGTTCATGGTCCTGTCTCCGTATCGCGTCGTTCCGTTGCCATCATGCGCTCGATCGTTCTTCTTCCAGCCGCTGCCGCAAACCGCGCCGCGCCCGCGCCAGCAGGGACTCCAGCGCGTCCACCGAAACCTCCAGCACGCTCGCGGCGACGGCGTTCGAATGCCCCTCGAAATGGCACAGCAGCAGCGCCTCGCGCTGGCGCTGCGGAAGCTGTGCCAATGCGTCTTCCACCCGTTGACGGCGCTGTCCGTGTTCCAGCAACCGATCGGGCGCTGCGCTGTCGTCGACCAAATCAAGCGCATCCACCGCGATTTCCTCTCGCCGGCGCCGCAAACGGTCGTGGCAAAGATTTAGGGCCACGCGGTGCAGCCAGGTGGAAAAACGCGCACCGCCAGCGCGCCAGCGCGGAATCTGCGTGAAGGCGCGCAGGAAAGTTTCCTGCGCCACGTCCTCGGCTTCCGCATCCGAACCGAGCGAACGCCAGGCCAGACGATGCACCCGCGCCAGGTGCCGATCGACCAGGATCGAAAAGGCATGCGCATCGCCGGCCGCGACGCGCGCCAACACGTCGGCGTCCGGATCCGCGGCACTGGCGGCAGGCTCCGGCGATGCGCTCATCGCCGGAGCCTGCATCTGGGACCACGACAGGCTTGCATTCATGGAAGGTAACAGAGCCTGCGGGAACGGTCAGGGAGTCGCATTTCCGGCTTTCGGTCCGTGCCGATGCCGCCCGCGCTCGCCCCTCATGCCGTGTCCATGGCGAAACTCCTGGGCGCTGATCACGCCATCTCCATCGGCGTCCAGCGCCGCCAGCCGCGCATGCCGTGCGGCAGCGAATTCCTCGACGCTCACCTTGCCGTCACCATTGGCATCGTGCTGCGCCAGGCGGCGCGCGGCGCGCTCCAGGCGCACCTTTTCCCGCATTGCCAGCACTTCGCCGGCATCAATGACGCCATCTCCGTTGGCATCCATCGCCGCAGCGCGCTCGCTCACCTGCTGCTGCGCCTGGCTCAGGGGAACCGGCGACTTCTGTTGCGCCTCTGCGCGACCTGCCGGTCCCTGCTGCGCGCCGGCCTGCAGGGAAAGACCGAGCGCCGGCAGCGCCAGCGCGATGAGACAGTTGCGTAGGATCGACATGGGAACGCTCCTTGGTGGGTCGGTATCGAAAAGAATGCGCGGTGTCGCTGCATTCCCGAGGTTCAACGCCCAGGAAGCGCAAATCCGTCGCCAGCGCGCGCCGGGAACCGAAGATCGTTCAGCTTGTCCAAACCGTCGTTCCGCAGAGTCGTGTTCGTTCGTCCTGCGGTTCAGCCGCAACCCTCCATCCTCCCCGTGCCCTCGCCCGCAGAGCCGTCTCCATGAGCCAACCCCAGCGCGTCCTGATCTGGATGCTTGGCGTCCTCGCCCTCCTCGCCCTCACCGCCGGCGCGCTTCACGCCCCGCTGCTGCATGCGTTCTCCGCCACGCCGGTTTTCAACGCCGTGATCCTCGGCGTGTTTGCCATCGGCGTCATGGCCAACCTGCGGCAGGTGCTGCGCTTGCAGCGTGAAGTCGACTGGATCGAGACCTACCGTCGCTCCAGTCCCGACCGCGCTCTGGAAACGCCGGTGCTGCTGGCACCGATGGCGCGCATGTTGTCGCAGGCCGGGCGCAAGCCGCAGAGCCTTTCGACCCAGTCGATGCGCTCGATCCTGGACTCGATCCACCTGCGCCTGGAGGAACAGCGCGACCTGTCGCGCTACCTCGTGGGACTGCTGATTTTCCTCGGCCTGCTCGGCACCTTCTGGGGCCTGCTCATCACTATCGCGTCGGTCGGGGAAATCATCGGCGGCCTGAGCGCCGGCAGCGATGCGGTGGCCATGTTCGACACGCTCAAATCGCGCCTGCAACAGCCGCTTTCCGGCATGGCGACGAGTTTTTCCACCTCGCTGTTCGGGCTTGCATCCTCGCTCGTCCTTGGGCTGATCGACCTTTTTGCCGCGCGCGCGGCCAATCGCTTCTACACCGAGGTGGAAGACTGGCTCTCGGGCATGACCCGCCTTTCCTCCGGCGGCGCGCTGGGCGAAGGCGAAGCCAGCGTGCCGGCCTATGTGCAGGCGCTGCTGGAGCAGACCGCAGACGGTCTGGAGCGGATGCAGCGGGCGCTGGTGGACAGCGAACGCGAGCGTCGCGGCGGTGCGCAGCAGATGGCTGAACTCAACGCGCACCTTGCACGGCTTTCCGAACATCTGGCGCGCGATTCGCGCGGCCTGTCGGAGCTGGCCGAGACCCAGATCGAGGTGCGCAACGCGCTGCGTGCGCTGGCGCAGCAGGATGCCGGCGGCACCCGCCTGACCGATGAGCTACGCGCCGAATTCCGCCTGCTGTCACGCACCCTCGCCGCCGCGGTCGAAGGCCGCCACTGAGCCATGTCCTCCCTCGCACGCCGCCGCCGCGGCATCGATTTCTGGCCCGGATTCGTCGATGCCCTCAGTTCGCTGCTGATGGTGCTGGTATTCATGCTGCTGATCTTCACCGTCGGCCAGTTCGTGCTGTCCGACGCGATTTCCGGACGCGACAAGGCGCTCACCCAGCTCAACGCCGAACTGGCCCAGCTCGCCCGCACCCTGTCGATGGAACAGGAAGCCAAATCCGCTGCGCTCACACAGGCGCAGGAACTGTCCGCCTCTCTGGCAGCAACCGCGAGCGAGCGCGACGGCTTGCGCCTGTCGCTCGATCAGACCGGGAACGCGCTCATCCAGGCGCAGGCGCAAAGCCAAGAAAACCAGATTCGGATGGCGCAGCTTTCGCAGGACATCCGTGCCCTGGAAGAACTCAAACGCCAGCTCGAATCCGAGGCCGCAACTCGCCTTGCCGAGCTGGAAGGCGAACGCGACAAGCTGGCTGTTCAGACCGAACTTTCCGCAAAGTCCGCGGCCCAGATCGAGCTGCTCAACCGCCAGCTGGGCGCACTGCGCAGCCAGCTGGAAGAACTGACCGCCTCGCTGGATCTGGCCCGCGCGCAGGGCAAGGCCAAGGATGTGCGCATCGAGGAACTGGGCAAGGAACTGAACCTGGCGCTCGCCCAGCGCGTCAATGAGCTGCAACGCTACCGGTCGGATTTCTTCGGCAAACTGCGCGAGGTGCTAGGCAACCGATCCGACCTGCAGATCGTGGGCGACCGTTTCGTGGTTCCCAGCGAGCTGCTGTTCGCCACGGGTACCGACGAGCTGACGCCGCCGGCACAGCGCCAGCTCGACTCGCTGGCAGCCACGCTCAACGAGGTGGCCAGCGAGATTCCCAGCGACATCGACTGGGTGCTTCGCATCGACGGCCACACCGACCGCCGCCCGATCGCCACCGGACGATTCCCGTCCAACTGGGAGCTGTCGAGCGCACGCGCCATCGCCATCGTGAAGTACCTGGTGACACGCGGCATTCCCGCCCGCAGGCTCTCGGCCAACGGTTTCGGCGAATTCCAGCCGCTAGATCCGGGCGAGAGCGAAGCTGCGTATGCGGTGAACCGACGCATCGAGATCCAGCTCACGAACCGCTGAACGCTGCCCCTTCGCGGAAGGCGATGCGCTCCCGGCTGCGGCAGTCGCTAGCGGCAGCTCACGTCAGCAGCATGACCATTCCTGCACCCGGCAATCGCTCCGGGCCGTCCCGGTTGGGCGCCCGAGGGCCACTTGCCGCGATGCCCGCATGGCGCGCGATCCATGCCCGGAAAGCCCGCCCTGATGCGCAAGTTGTGAGCATTGCCACGCAAGGTTATGGTTGGTGTTCCACTTGGTTTTCCCGGCACATCGATGGAACGCATTCGCTATTCGCTTGAGTTGCTGGATCCACTCGGCGCAACGTTGTCGCGGCACCAGCTTGATTGCGGGCGCTGGCGGATCGGGCGCGGTGCCGAATGCGACGTTCAAGTGGATGCGCGCGGCGTGTCGCGCGAGCATGTCGAGATCGACGTGATGGGCGATGGCGGCTGCGTACTGCGCGATCTCGGATCGACCAATGGCAGCCGTGTCGACGGCAGGCGCTTCGCTGAAATGGCCTGTCGCGGCGACTTCGTGCTCGACATCGGCAGTGCCCGCCTGCGATTCGTCGAACACGGCGACGAGCCGAGCGGATTCGCGTTCCGCACCGTCGCCAGCGAACCCACGCTGGCGCCGCAAGCACCGGCTGCAGACACCCAGCACTTGACCCTGACGACGCGCCTGCGCGACGCCCTGTGGCGCGAATTCGACGCCGCACGCGGTCTCGTCGATGCCGCATTGCCGCGAGTGCTCGCCAGCGCTGCGCAGGCGCTGGGGCTTCAAGCCCTGCGCCTCACCGACCGCGATGGCAACGTGCGCGCCGCCTGCGGCATCGACACCGAGCTCGCGCTGGTGGTCGAGCACGGCGGCTGGCGCGTGCATGCCGATGCCGATGCCGCTGGCGCCGGACAGCACCGGGCATTGGCCGCCTTCCTGCCGCCGCTGCTCGACCTGTTGCCGGAGCCCGGGCCTGCCCTCGCGGTCACGGAGTCCTCGTTCGATCCGCCCGGCGTGCCGAGTCGCAACGACGAACTGGTGCGACGCCTGCGCACCCTGCAACGCGTCGCGGGCAGCCGCGTCAGCGTGCTGGTGTACGGCGAGACCGGCTGCGGCAAGGACGTGCTCGCGCGCTGGGTGCACGACATGTCGCCGTGCAGGAAGGGGCCTTACGTCGCGATCAACTGCGCGGCATTGCCGCGCGACCTGCTGGAAGCGGAACTGTTCGGCATCGAGCGCGGCGCTGCCACCGGTGTCGAAGCCCGCCCCGGAATGTTCGAGCGCGCGAACGGCGGCACCCTGTTTCTCGACGAACTCGGCGACATGCCCGCAGAAACACAGGTGCGGCTGCTGCGTGTGGTCGAGGAAGGGCGCGTCCTGCGCATCGGCGGCAAGCACCCGGTCGAGATCGATGTGCGTCTGGTCGGCGCCACCCACCGCGACCTCGCTGCCGAAGTGGAAGCCGGTCGTTTCAGGCGCGACCTGTTCCATCGCCTCGCCGGCTTCGAGCTGCGCGTGACTCCCCTGCGCGAGCGCCCCGAGGACATTGCGCCGCTGGCGATCCACTTTTTCCAGCGCGCACTCGATGCGAACCGGCTGCGCAGCCCGGGAATGAGTGCGGCGGCGCTGGCGACGCTGCAATCGTGGCACTGGCCCGGCAATGTGCGTGAACTGCGGCAGGTGGTCGAGACCGCCACCGTGATGCTGCACGCGGGCGAAGCGCTCGATCGCCGTCACCTGCCGGCGCGCATGCAGGAGTTGACCGCGCAGTCCCTCACCGTCGTGCACCCGGAGCCAGTCCGCGGCTCGGAAAGCGATTTGTCACTCGAGGACGCGGTTCGCAATGCGGAAGCCTCGGTCTTGCGCGCGGCGCTCGAACGCCACGACACCCCGGAAGCCGCCTGGCGCGCGCTGGGGGTGGGCAAGACCACGTTCTACAAGAAGCTCCGTGAGCATGGCCTTGGCCGGCAGGACACCTGCGGGTTCGAGCAGGACGAAGATCGAGGCAAAGGCTGAGCGCCGCCGCAGTTGGGCACCATGCTCATTCGCAATCGGATTCGCCGCGGTAGCACCAGCCGTTGTCGGAGTTGTACAGGATCCTCATGCCGATCTCGTGACTCATCGCCGAGATCCGGCTCGCCAGCGCGAGTGCCGACGGATCACTGCGCCCTGTCGTGTTGCCTTGCCAGTGGCCAGACATCGTCGCACCTGGCGCGGTGATCGTGGTCGCACCCGGTCGGGCCAGCGCCTGTGGAGGCAGACCGGCGAACACGACCAGCGGCAACATCGGGCCACCGATCTCGACGAAACGGTGCTCCAGCGCGGAAAGAAAGAGATGCGCGATCGTGCCATTGGCTGGGGTCACGTAAGTGAAGCTTGCCAGGTACCCGCGCTTGCGCCCCTCCTGCAACTGGTGCAGCCGGTACAGCGCTCCGTTTTGCGTGCGCTCCTCGACCAAGGCGGCAACTATGCCTTGCGCCGGAAGGTCGAGTTGCGAGAGCACTTGATCGGCCAGCCCGCTCGTGGTGACCGAAGTCGTATTCGCGCCATGCACGCCGATCAGGGCCAGCACGGGCGAATCATCGTCGCCGGGGTGCTCGGTCAGGATCAAGCCATACTCGTCCTGCTGCCGGTGCCAGCCTCTGGGCAATTGCATCGTGACCCCGGCGATCACCTCTGGTTCGAAGTCGATCCCCGCGGCCATGGGCGCCTGCGGAACCAGCCAGAGGGCGATCGAAAGGATGCACCAGTGCAATCGTGGGTAGCGATGTACTCGTGGGCTCGACATGTGCCTACTCCCCTCATTGAGTCCAATGTCAATCGAAGCGCTCGCAACGCAACAGGAAACGCAGTGGCCCGAGATCGACCAGCACCTCGCTGTCACTGGCGATCTCCCGGATGCGGTGCCCATCGACGCGCGTGCCGTTCGTGGAACCGAGATCGCGCAGCAGGAAGCCGTGCGTCGGCAGCACCTCGAGTATCGCGTGATGACGGGATACGCCCGGGCAGTCGAACCTGGGGTAACACTCGGCGGCTCTGCCCAACAGGTAGTCGCCCTGACCCAGCTCGAAAGCCACCTGTAGCGAAGGCGGTCGATCGCCGGGGACGGCGAGCGACAGGCGCAACGGCGTCACCTCGGGCGGCCGCAGAACCTTGCCCAACCTGCGGGCGTGTGCTTCGGCCTCCTCCAATATCGCCGGCAATGCCGACTGCGCCTCTCGTGCGACGGCAACGAGGGTGAGGACGCCGTATTGACCCGATGCGTCGCCGGCGACGCGGGGCATTCGAAGATCCGTGGAGGAAACCATGAAATGATGAGTAGCATGATCGATGCCAAGTGCCTGGTGCCCTGTTTCTGAATGGGATTCGGTCAGGATCACAGTCGAGTCGTTCGCACTTGCGGACGCGATGAGGCATCCGTCGCGGTCGAGTTCGCGATCCCGCTCCATTGCGATATCTTTGGAGACCAACGGGAGCGATCGGGGTGTTGCCTTGGCTCGGGAGAACGACTGCCAGACGCCGCCTTGGAGCGGGCTTTCGGGATCGCGCGGAATCAGCGATGCGGACCTCACCGAGCTGGTGACCGAGTCGCAGGGGCATGGCGCAACGGATGCCTGGGGCGAACTCGCGCCGGGAACGCGCATCGGTCAATACTGCATCGTCCGGGCACTTGCGACGGGGGGAATGGGGGCGGTCTATCTGGCGGATCAGCTCGAACCGGTTCGCCGCCGCGTCGCGATCAAGTTCATGACCGCCAGTCGGTTCTCTCCCGAACACCGATTCCGCTTCGAGCTCGAACGTCAGTCGCTGGCGCAGATGTCGCATCCCGCGATCGCCCAGATCCACGATGCGGGTGCGACGCTGGAAGGCCATCTGTATCTCGTCATGGAATATGTGGAGGGGATCGCTCTCGATCGCTGGGTGTCGTCGCGTCGGCCGTCGGTACATGCGCGTGTCGCATTGCTGCGTGACGCCTGCCGCGCGGTAGCCCACGCCCATGCCAAGGCGGTTCTGCACTGCGACATCAAGCCTTCGAACCTCCTGGTCACCGAGATCGATGGCCAGCCGTTTGTGAAGCTCATCGATTTCGGGATCGCCCGCGCTGCGGGTGAAAGGGGGCGTGAGCTCGCCGGAACGCCGGGCTACATCAGTCCGGAGCAGAGCCGGGGTGCGCCCATCGATCAACGCAGCGACGTTTTTTCGCTCGGTGTGCTGCTGTTCGAGGCGGTCACGGGGACGCGCTATCGCTCATGGGCGGGCGCCACGGTGTCATTGGACGAGGCTCGCCGCCTGATCGCCGAGGAGTTGCCGAAGCCGCTGGATGCCGAACCGATCCGTGGTCTCGGGGGCGCGCGTCGGCGCGAGCTCGAGGCGATCCTGCACAAGACGCTCGACCCCGACGGGGAGCGTCGTTATGCCAGCGCCGATGCGCTGGCCGAAGATCTGACCCATTGGCTCGCCAACGAGCCGGTCGCGGCGATGGGGAAAGGGGACTGGTACCGAGTGGCTTGCTTCATCCGTCGCCAACCGGCATTCAGTCTCAGTTTCGCGCTGTCCGTCCTCATTCTCGGGCTGCTGGGTTGGCGGCTGGTCGCGCAACTCGCGGAGACGCGGCGCGAGCGCGATATCGCGCACCAGGTCACCGAGTTGCTGCTCGATCTGTTCCGCAAGGCCGATCCTTACCGCTATCCCGGCGGCAGCATGAGCGTCCGCGATCTGTTGCGAGGCAGCGCCGAGCATCTTCGCGAGACGCCGCTCGATGCCGCGGTCCGCATGCGGGTCCTGAGCGCCGTCGCCGAGGTGCAGTCGCGGCTGGAGCTGTACTCCGAGTCCGCGCGATCCCTTGCCGTTGCCTCCGAGCTTGCCGCTGATGCACTCGAACACGCGCGCCTGCAGGCTGCACAGGCGCAGGCCCTGATGAATGCCGAGGACTTCGACGCAGCGACCGCGCTCGCCGACGCCGCGCTCGCAAAATTGCCGGTCAGCGCCGTCGCCGACCGCGCCGATGCGCTGCTGGTGCGCGCCGAGATCGGTGAATACACCGAAGATCTGGCACGCGTGCGGTCGTTGCTGGCCGAGGCGGATCCGCTGGTTGCCCGGGCCAATGACCCGGAACTTCGTCATCGCCTGCAACGCCAGCTCGGCCGCGTCGTGCTCGCCGCCGGCGATGCCGATGCCGCGGTAACGCACCTGTCGGCCGCGCACGACACCGCTCGCGGCCATTTCGGCGCGCAGGATCTGCGCACCATCGACACCCTGTCAGACCTGGCGGTGGCGAGGGCGCGGGCCGGCGACCTCGAACGCTCGGAACAGGAGCGCCGCGCCATCGTCACCTTGACCGAAGGCATCTGGGGCGAAGACAGTCCCGGGCTCGCCACGGCACTCAGCAATCTCTGCGCGATTCTCCAGCGCCGCGGCGGCGAATCACGCCTTCGCGAAGCGGTGGATTCCGGACGGCGCGCGTACGACATCCTTCAGCGTGCGCTGGGCAATGACTCGATGGAGACCGCGCTGGCGGCGAACAACCTCGCCAACGTGCTCGGTCTGGTCGGCGAGCATGCCGCCGCCGAGCTGCTGCACGCGGCGGCGGTGCGCGGCCTCGAAGCGAGCCTGGGCGGCGCACATTCGCATCTCGGCATCGCGCTGACCAACCAGGCCCGCAACCTGATTCAGCTCAACCGCGGCATCGAGGCCGGAAGTCTGCTCGAACGAGCCGGCGACATTCTCGCGGCCAGCCTCGGCGAAGAGCATCCGCGCTACGCGCTTTGGCGTCTGACACGCGCGGAGTGGCTCCTCGTCATGGGTCGGCGCGACGCCGCCGCCGTGGAAGTCGGCGCCGCGCAACCGTTGATCTCCGGGCATTTTCCCGCCCACAGCCCGGAAACCGAGCGCCTGCGGACACTGCTGGATGCAGTTGCCGAAGCGCATTGATGCAGAACGTCATTCGAAGCCGTTCTCGAAGATCAGGTCCGTCGTGCCGTCGTCGTTCAGGATCGTCGCATCGACGGATCCAGTCGGGTAGATGTCGCCACCTTGCGGAGCCGACAACGTCACGCGGAAGGTCTCGTCCGGCTCCAACGCTGCGTCGCCAGCCACGGACACCACCAGCAGCGCCTCGGACTGCCCCGGTGCGAAGGTCACGGTGCCGCTCGGGAAACTGCCGCCGGCGAAGTCGGAAGCCGATGCCGGATTCGCGCCTACGCCGGAGACGGAGTATTGGACGCTGACAGCATGCAAGTCACTCATTCCGCGATGAATCATGAAACTGAATGAGGTCGGACTGCCCGTGCCCTCGGGCGCCGAGCTGGTCACGACTTCGATCCAGATGGTGCTGTCATCGTTGACGATGGTCGATGCGGCTGATGCCGCGCCAGCATCCAGGAAGCAGCCGGCGCCCGGATTCTCGATCGACACCGAGAACCCTTCATCGGCCTCGAACATCCCGTCGCCGGCCACCCGAATCTCGACGTCGAAGTGCGTGGTCCCAGGCCCCATCTGATAGCGGTTCAGCACGCCGGTCGCGACATCGAAGAAGTCATCGTCACCCGCCGGGAACAAGCCGCCGCCGCTCAGCCTCACGTCGGCCGAACAGTAACCGCTGGTCACTTGGCTGCGCGTGACCCTGAAGCGGTGCGTCGAGTAGAAGTACTGTCCCTCGGCGACGTCTCCCTCCAGCCGGGCGATCGACAACCTCGGGACCGCGAAGATCGCGTCGTCATTGAGAATCCTGCCGGTGGCCTCGAAGTTCGCGCCCGGCGTTCCGTTGGTCAACGCGCCGAGGTGGATGCTGAAGTCTTCATTCGGTTCGGCGGTCGTATCGCCGATGACATCCAGCACGAGCATGACCTCGCTCTGATTGGGCGCGAAGTAAATGTTACCGCCCAGCCAGGATGACATCGTGAAGTCTCCGGCATCGGCCGGATTGGGCGCGATGCCCTGCACATTCCAGGCCGCCCAACTCTCGGCGCGCAGGTCGCCATTGCGCAGGACGCGGAATTGGAATGGCGTGTTCCCCGAATTGCCCTCCGCTTTGACCGCATCGACCGCTTCGATCGTGATCGACGGGGGCTGGAACTCATAGGCGCCGATGTCGGCCGCAACGCCCTCGGTACGGGTGAAGCCAAGACCACGTTGATCGTATGCGGCGCCAAACCCATCGCCCTGGTCACGGGCCTGGCTGTTCGTGGACAGCGGCCGCATTTGAACGCAAACCGTTGGGCCGACGATGCTGTCTCCCGCCTTGGTCGCGCAACCATAATCCCCGAAGGGGCCGAGGTTCGTCGATCCGACGAACAGGTTGTTGCTCGACGTGCCGTTGATCTCACCCGACGGGTCGCCGAACTGGCTGTAGCTCGCATTGACCGTACCACTGACCCGCTGGAAGGAGCCCTGGCTGCCGGCGTTGTCGGCCAGGATCGTATTTCGCAGGTTCAGCGTCCCGGCATCGAGCCGAATCCCACCAGGCTGACCCGCAGTGGTTGCGTGGTTCGCGGCCACGGTCGTCGATTCCAATGTGAACGTGCCACCATCGAGGACGATAGGGGGCAGCGGATTGATGTTGTCGAGCACGCTGCTGGCCGTAACGCTCAAGGTGGCGTCGTTCCCGGAGCCCAAGCCGGCGCCGGCATCGTCACACTGGTTGCGCGAGAACGTGCTTCCTGAAATGTGGGCCTGCATCCCGAAGACGCCAAGTCCGCAGCCGAGGTTTTGATCGACCCAGAGGTTCGACAGCACGGCCACATCGGAGGTGCTGCCTCCGATGAGTCTCAGCGCATAACCGCGTCGCGTGAGATTCAAGCCGCTGTCGACGTTGAGATTGGCGCGAACCGTGGTGTTCAGGATGAAGACCTGATCGGTGTTGGAGATTGCAATCGCGCTCGGCTGATTGCCACGACCGCGATTGGACGAAAAGTCAGAATTGGTGATCGACAGCGAGTTCGCGTTGTCGACGACCAACGCGCCGGCAAATCCGCGCGCATCGTTGCCGATGAATCGGACATTGCTCAGTTGGACACGGTCCACACCGTTGAAGTACGCCCCACCCCCGTTGTTACCGGCGCCACCGGCTTCATTGTCGTCGAAAACGGTCTCGGTGATCTCTACGTCGATGACATTGCCACCAAAATAGGCTGCACCGCCGTCCCCGAAATCTCCGTGGCTCTGGTTGTTGCGGAACTCGAGATTGCGGAGCCGGGCGCGATGGAAAACATTGACGCCTATACTCGCCATGCACAGGCCACCGCTGCGGCCGGCGCAATCTGGCGGCGAGCCGAAGCTCGGTGCCGACTTGAATCCATCGATGATGCGAAGATTCTCGAGGTGATAGTCGTGGGTGCCAGCCGGGTCGAGGTCCATGCGCAGATGCAGTACTCGATGGACTCCACCGCCACTGATCTCCTGCTTCGAGGGTGGCCCGACGATCTTCATCGTCTTTCGGATCTCAAGCTCACCCAACGTGAGCACGAACGGTGGCAGGCCTGGCTGGATTTCGATCGTATCGATCCCGGGCAAACCTGGTTCGCAATCCCCAGAGGTAAAGTCGATATCCCAATTGGCGTTATCGATGGCTTCGCGCAGCGTGCACAGGCCATCGCCGGGCGTGAGGTTGTCGGCGGCGGAATCCACCTGGATCGGATTGGCCCGGGCTTGGCCGCTGGCGAACAAGGGCCCGGCCGCAACGACGGCCGTGATGCAGAGCATCCGAAGCAGGCGGCGATGCGAAGTGGTGCGTGACATGGTGATCTCCGGTAGGGGCTGCCTGCACTCAAGCGAATTTCGTGCCAACCCCAACCGGTTGATATTATTGATATTGCATCAACTGTCGTGCGCGAATGCGAACGCCATCGAGGTGCCCGGGAGAGTGCGGTTCGCGATTGCGGAGGAGTCCCGCGGGAAGCGTCCGCGGGCGCCCCTGGCAACGGAGTCGGCTCATGCCGGCAAGGCAGCGACGCGACGGTGCAGGCCGCCGGCGTCTGGCGGCAAGCCTCGGTTGACTCATGGGAAATGCCTCGCGGAAAAACCGCGAGGATGACCCACGCCCCCCCGGCCCAGCACTGGCTTCCCATGCTCCGGAATCGAGCCCCTGGCGCTGGCCTCACATGGTCCGGAACGGTGGCTTCACATGGATCGGAATCGTGGCCTCACATGGTCCGGAACAGTGGCTGCGCTCCGACTCCTCGCCACGATTCAGCGGCACCAGGTGAAGCTTGGTCGCCAGTCGCTGCGCGGCATCAACGCGCCCACCGCCCAACAGCTCGAACTCTTCGCCGCACTCGACACCAAAAGCCCGCCCAAGCACTGATGTAGTGCCACAAAAGCCACCTTGTGGCTAGATAAATCAGTAGCTTACGGCGTTAACTGCGGAACTTGGGGGCGAAGCGGAAGCTGTGCGAAGCGCTGGCCGCCTGGCTAGTGGACTATGAGGACTGACGATGCCCGCCTGTCGCATCCCGACGCGGCGGCATCCGCGTGTGAACGCGTCAGCGCCGGCGTCACTGCGTGCGCGACTCGCAATCTGCCCCCGAGAGGCCGGCTTTCGCCGGAATATCCATCAGTAGCTGCGGAACTTGGGTGGCCAGAGCCCGAACCACCTCGCGACCATTCCGACCAACACGCCGGAAGAACAATGGAGAATCGCCCGCCGCACGACCTGAGCGCGGTTCACCATGCCCGGCAGCAAGTGCCGGATCTTCGCATCCCGCTTTTCCCGGGGGGTTCAGCCGGCGCGGCGCGTGAAGCCATCCGAAGGCTCCCTGCACGGTGCCGAACCCAGAATCCGCGCGCCGCCAGCAGCCTCCTGTGCGCTGGGCGCAACGTGGCGCAGTGCGCGCAGGTAGACCTCGCGCTTGAACTCCACGACGTGCTCGGACGGATACCAGAAGTCGACCCACTGCCAGCGGTCGAACTCGGGTTTGTCGGTCAAATCCAGCCGCACGTTTCCTTCATCGGCCATCAGCCGCAGCAGGAACCAGACCTGCTTCTGGCCGATGCACAGCGGGCGCTGCGCGCTGCGGACGAAGCGTTTGGGCAACCGATAGCGCAGCCAACCCGGCGTGCTCGCCAGAACCTGGACATGCTCCTCGCGCAGGCCGGTTTCCTCTTCCAGCTCCCGGTACATCGCCTCGAGCGGCGTTTCGTCCGAACGCATCCCTCCTTGCGGAAACTGCCAGCCGTCACGGCGCGTCCTGCGCGCCCAGAACACGCGTCCATCGGGGTGCATCAGAATGATGCCGACGTTCGGGCGATATCCATCCGGATCGATCATCGCTCGACCTCCGAAAAACACTAGTGCGAGAGTGCCACAGCACCCCGGCGGCGGCAACCTGAGAGTGCAGCGCGTCGCAATCCACCGCCGCTGGCGCAACAGTGCCATACAGACCTTCGCTCAGGGGCAGGATCACCGTGCTGTTCAAGGTCGTACGGCGGATGCATTCCGTTTCATGTGCTGATTTGTGCGAAGCGGGTTTCAGCAACCTTCCCGATCGGGAGGAGGCGGGGTCACCCCCGCCGTCCTCCCACACCACCGTACGTGCGGTTCCGCATACGGCGGTTCATGCAAGACGGCCTCTGCTGACTTCCCCGCCCGCATCCCGACGCCTCGCGACGTCGGTAGCACCAAGGCACAGACGAGGATCCCCCCGGGTATGACGCACCTGCCTTCACGCTTGTGCCTGTCGGATCTACGTCACAGCGTTCCGTGCAAGAACCGGGCTTCGACGATATTGGCCGCCTTACCCCGCTGTGCCGCCTCGTATCCGCTTCCTGTTCGTCAGGCCAGCGCTTTGCCTTCAGCTTCCTCCAGATTCGCAGTTACCCGCGACACCCTTGCCGTTCGGCTGACTCTTCCCCTTGCCGGGCGAGTAGAGGACTTTCACCTCAAAGCAGGTGCGCCCTGCCGGGCGCACCAAAAAAAACCCCGTGAAATCACGGGGTTGGATGTGGTGGCTATGGGTGGACTCGAACCACCGACCCCAGCATTATGAGTGCTGTGCTCTAACCGGCTGAGCTACATAGCCAATCTGGATCTCGCGTTTTTCAGCGAATTCAGAAGTCCTGTGTTCCGCGCGTGCCGCAGGACGCTGCGTGAAGGGGACATCTGGTGGGCGGTACAGGGTTCGAACCTGTGACCCCTACCATGTCAAGGTAGTGCTCTACCGCTGAGCTAACCGCCCGATATCGCCCTTGATCGGCCGCACGAGCCAATCAGGGCCGCGCATTATGGCATCCATGCCGACGGGACTCAAGATGCCGCTGCGTGACGCCGGATCGTCAGGCGCGGCAATGCGGCGCGTCGGGTCATTCCTGCGAACGCTTCACCGGCGCGACGGCGGCGAGGTCGCTGATGCGCCACAGCGCGAGCGCGGCGTAGCTGCGGAACGGCCCCCAGCGCTCGCCGCGCTCGGCCAGTTCGCGCGGCTTGGGCAGGTCATCGAGGTGGTCGATCTGCTGCGCGCCGCGGCGCACGCCGAGGTCGTCGACGGGCAGCACGTCGGGGCGGCCCAGTCGGAAGATCAGCATCATCTGCACGGTCCACAGGCCGATGCCGCGGATCGGAACGAGCGCGTTGACGATTTCCTCGTCGCGAAGGCCCAGCATGTCATCCACGCCCGGAACTTCCCCGCGCAGCTCGCGCGCGCAGAGGTCGCGCAATGCGAGGATCTTGTTGCGCGAGACACCGCAGGCGCGCAGGGCGTCGTCGTCGAGGCGGCCCAGGGTGCCGGCGTGCAGTCGCTCCGAGCCGATGCCCTGCTCCACTCGCGCCACGATGGTGCCGGCGGCGCGGCCGCTGAGTTGCTGGTAGAGGATGGCGCGGGCGAGCGCATCGACCGGATCGAACGGCTCCTGCCAGCGCGGATCGGCGGCGATGGGCGCGATGCGATCGAGCCAGCGCGCGAACTTGCGGTCGCGGCGCGCCAGATGGGCGCGCGCAGCTTCGATATCAAAACCGCGCGAATGGGTGGGAATGCCGGGCACGCTCGCATTGCAGCATGGCGGCCGGGAAAAGCAAACGGGGGCGCATCTGCGCCCCCGTTCTTCTGCTGCGACGAAGCCGCCCAGTTACTTCGGGGTGAACTCCAGCCGCGCCACGGCGCTGGCATCGGAGATGGCCGGATCGATGACCAGCGGCTTGTAGCCGTTGACCAGCCAGTACGGCAGCTGGCTGATGTAGCCCATGTCGCCGGGGTTGCCGTCCTGGCCGCCGGGGGCGATCTGCAGGAGCGTCGGCGTATCGGTCATTTCACCGATGAAGCGGCGCACCGGCCCGGAGCCGAAGGTGAAGCCGTTGACCGAGTTGGCGCGGGCGTTGTGGCTGGAAGCGTCGACCACGTCGAATCCGCCCTGGCGCGCGATGCCCGGCAGGTCTGCGGCCAGGTTCTGGAACGGATAGCCCTCGATTCCCGGAACACTGAGTGCAGGCCCCAGGGTGTGCTTGAAGGTGATGCGGTGCAGCTTGCCCCAGCGGTAGTCGTTCTGGTCGGTGGATTTGCCGAAAGCCGGTGCGAAAGCGTCGCTGGCGAGCAGGTCGAGCGCGCCGCGCACGCTGCCCAGCAGCACGCAGTCGCGGCGCACGCCGGAAGCCACGGCCTGCAGGTCGACGGACACGTTGGTGAAGAAGTCCAGGCCCGAAGCCCCCTTGCCGCCGAGCGGGCCGAAGGCATCGAGCTGGAACTTGAGGCCGACATAGGCGTCCGTGGCGCTGGGCAGGTAGCTGCCCAGACCGTACTTGGTCAGGGTGTAGTCGATCGTGTTGCGGATCAACTGGCCGCGCGTGACCGCCCAGAGAGTTGCCGCCACCGAGCGCGAGATTTCCGAATCACTCGGCGGCGCCAGCGTCATCGGGTTGTCGCCGGCGTCGAAGCCCTGCTGGATGCCGGTGGGCGTGGAGTAGTCCCATGCGGCGAGGCGGCCGAGTGCTTCGGCCAGTCCGGCATCGTCGCCGTAGCCGCAGGCCTCGATGCTGTCGGCGGCGTGGAGGACGTGCGGCAGCACCAGTTCTGCGTCGAGCTGCTGGTTGTTGGACTGCAGCTTCATCATGTCCTGCACGGTGATGTTGCCGCGCGTGACCAGCTTCTGCATCTCCCGATCGATCCGCCCCATGCGATACGAGGAATGCCCAGGCGCGTAGTAGAGGATGCCGCCACCCGGACGTGCCTGGTTGAGCGCGTTGTTGTCGAAGGTGGTGCCGACCGGATCGTTGTTTGCGTTGGCGATGTAGCCCTGCGCCGGATTGATGGTCCAGGGCATTTCCTGCGGCGAGAGGATTTCATAGGGCAAGTGCTGTGCCGGATACTGGTTGACCGGGCGCATCCATTCGTTGCCGCCGGTGCCGTTGCGCACGATGAAGGGTGGCGCGCCGGTGACGGTGCCGGCCTGCAGGTCTTCGCGGATCGGCATTTCGGCACTGACGAAGTAGGCGATGTTGCCCAGCTTGTCGGCGTAGGCGAAGTTCTGCGAGCCGACGTCGAAGTCCAGCACGGCGGCGCGGAACTCATCGAGGTTGCGGGCTCGGTTGACCTTGCGGAAGGCTTCCAGCTCGTAGGTGGCACCCCAGCCCGAGTACTGGATCGAAAGACCCTTGTTGCCGGTGATCTGCACCACCGGGCCGTTGTTGCGGCGCGGCACGATGATGGTGATGCCGCCGTTGGTGTAGCCGATGGAGTTTTCGCGCGCGACGTTGTCGGCCACGCCATCGCCGATCTGGTTGACGAAGTAGCTCTGGAACACCCACAGAACCGGTTCGCGCACGCCGTTGTAGACGGTGTGGGTCGGCAGGCCGTAGGAATTGAGGACGAACTGCTCCTGATAGGTGTCGGTCACGTCGAGCGAGTTGGTGGTGAGGCCCCAGCAGAACTCGGTGACGCAGCCCAGGATCGGCCACGGTGTGCCCGGCGCGATCGATCCCACCGCATTCATCGGCGCGGGATAGCGCGGATCGTTGGAGACGACGTGTCCCTCCTGGAACAGCATCGGCGTGGACAGCGACAGGTGCGGGTCGTTGGAAAGGATCGGGCGGCCCGAGGCGGTGTGCTCGCCGCTCACGATCCACCAGTTGCTGCCGGCGCGGCCTTCGCGCCGCTTCATGTGCGGGGCGATGATCGGGTTGTCGATGACGGCATCGCGGTACTGCTGGGCCAGTTCCAGCATCGCGGGATCGAGCATCGCCGAAGTCGGCGCATCACCGGCCTTGGCGCCGGCATTCGAGGCACCGCCGCCGGGCACGAAATCGGGAATCGAGGCGCGCGCGTCGGGCGGCGCGGAGCGGTGGGTGTCGCCGAAGAACAGCGCGGTGCCGTCGAAGCCGCCGGCCGCGCCCGCCTGCTGGTAGGCACCCAGACGCACGGTGTAATCGGTATCGAGATCGAAGGAGAGCTGGTAGGCCAGCAGCTTGCCGATCACCATCGAATCGACCGGCGTCCACGGATCGGCCGAGGTCAGCTCCAGCGCACCGTATTCGATCGGCAGCGGATTCTTCGCGAGCCACGCATTGACGCCATCGGCATAGGCTTTGAGCTGGGCGCGCAGCTGCGGCGTGGCCTTGGCCCAGGACTCCCACGCGGCGCGACGCAGGCCGAGGGTGCGCACCTGGATGTCCTGCGACAGGCCGGCCGAACCCACCAGTTCGGCCACGGTGCCGCTGGCGCTGCGTCGCAGGGTATCCATCTGGAAGAAGCGGGTGCGGGCGTGGGCAAAACCCATGAGCCAGGCGGCGTCCTCATCCGTCGCGCCGGTGACGGTCGGAATGCCCGCGGCGTCGTAGCTGATGGAGCCCGGATGCTTGAGGCCCGGTCCTACGATGGTCGTGGCCTGCGCTGCGGTGCCGGTGAGGATCGTGGCGATCGCCAAGGCGATCAGCGTGCGCGAGCGCGCACCGAGGGTTTTCTTGCTCATGGTTTCCTCCCTAGTGGAAACCCGATTATGCGTACGGGACCGTAGGGAAAAAAAGTCTCGCCGCCCTGCTCGCGGGTACCACTCGATACTGCGCCGCAGCATTGCAGCGCATTCCTCTCTCCTTTGCCGGCATCCTGCGCCCGCGCGATAGAGACGAACGCGCAGCCGGACGGCGAATCCATGCGGGATGCCGTGCGTTCGGCATGCCCGACGCAGTGGAGCGTTCGCAGGAACCGGGGCTTCGACTCATGCCGCAGTGCAAGATCGCGCGTTCGGAATCGAACGGCTGGCGCGCCGCCGATGCCAGCCGCAAACCTCCGCTGCGCGCATTTTCGCGCCGCACGGCGGTTCACTTCGCAGGCTGGAGGTACTCCTCGAAAGGACGATTCAGGTTGGTGGCCTTGTAGCTGGGAAGTCGATAGACCCACCCGGCGTGCTCCTTCCGGAAGGCTTCGACCGCCTGCGCGGGATCGGTCGGGGCTGCCTGTGGTGAATCATCGGCAGCCTCCGACGACGCGTCCGCAGCGCGCTCGGCCTGACGTGCGCGCCACGCCTCGGCCTGCTGCTCGTCCAGGCTCTGGCCCAGGGCGACCAGGGTGTGTCCGTCCTTGGGCCAGGAGCGGACTTCCACCACGCGGCCGTCATCGAGGTGGAAGCGGGTGCGCTGCACCTGCTCGGGCTCGGGCTGCTCCGCCGCCGGGTAGACCTCCTCCAGCACAAGACCCGACAGCACGCCCGCGAGCGCCTCGCGATGGAAGCCATCGCCCGCCAGGCGTCCCTTGGGCAGCCGGGTGAACACGAAATCCGAGTCCGGCTCGTCCTCCCTGCGTTCGAGTGCAAAGGTTTCGCCCTTGGCCGGCGCCACCTCGATGGCCGTGATGCTGCCGGCCGCGATGTCCGCTATCTCGCGCACCACCCAGTTGGCCGGCGAACGCTCCACCGCGATATTGCTGTTGATGAGCCAGCTTTGCGCCTGATCGGCCTGCCGCACGTAGGTTCCGTTGCCGCGCACCAGGTTGTTGCCGATGATCCAGGAGTAGCTGCGTTGCGGGGTTTGCACGTCCACTCGCACGCCGTACGCATCGGCGCCGGAGACGTCTTCCACGCCGAGCAGCGCGTGCTTGCCCTCGATCGAGGTCTTGGCCTCGACCCGCTGCGCTGCGGCCAGCGCCTGCAGCAGGCTGCGCAGCTTGCCGGTGTCGGCGCGATAGTTGCCGCGCTCTGCCACGCCCCAGCCGCTCTCGCCGCGGGAAATCGTCGCCAGCGTGGCACCGCCCGCGCCCACGATGCGCACCTGCGTCACCTGATCCAGATCTTTCGCCAGCCCCGGCGCCAGCGGCCCGGGCTGGAGCGCGGCGTTTTCGGGGGCGCGCGAGCGGGTGACCCAGGTCGCCGCAGCCAGCGCCAGCAACGCCGCTGCGACCATCACCACCACGGTACGCAGCTTCATCGCGCGGCCCTCCGGCGGCGGCGCATCCGCCAGCCTACGAGCCCGAGTGCAGCGAGGCTCAGCAGCAGCGGCATACCGGCGATGTTGAGGAACTTGAGCTTGCCGCCCAGCGTCTGGATGTCCTCGTCGAGCTGGCGGCGCACCTGGCGCAACTCCTTGCGTATGCGCAGTTTCTCGTCCTGGAATCGTTCCAGTTCGGCCTGCTGTTCGGGACTGAGCGCCAGCGCGGCGGCGCCCGGCTTGGCCTGCTGCAAGGCAGTGAGCTTGTCCTCGGTCTGCTGCAGGCGCGCCTGCAGCTCCTGCTCCTTGGCGCGGAAATGCGCTTCGGCCTCGACCCGCAGCGCATCCACCGTGGCAAACGGCCGCGAAGAACCGGCGCGGGTGCGCACCGCGATGAGGTCGGAGCTGCCGATGAGGTTGTCGATGCCGTTGATCACGAAGTCGCCGTTGCTGGCGAAGGCGTTGACCACGCGCTGGCCGAAGAACTGCTGCACCTGGGCCCAGAGCCGATCACCCAGAAGATCGGTGTCGGCGACGAGGATCACGTTGGCCGGCTCGCGGCTCTCGGCCAGGTGGCCGTCACCGGCGCGATCGGGGAAGGCGCTGTGCAGGGTGCCGACCAGCCGCACCGCCAGCGCGTAGCGTTCGCCGGTGGCGCTGAAGTCGGCATAGAGCTGGCTGGGATCGGGCAGCATCCGCACCCGTTCGGAATCGACCGTGCCGGCATTGGCCGAGCTTTGCAGCAGGGGTTCAAGCGTGACCTTGGCGCCCTCGGCCAACGCGAAGCTCCCGGCGCTGGAAACGTTGATCGTGCCCAGCTGCGCCGACACCACGTCGTTGGGATTGGCATCATCCCGGGTGAGGCCGAGCACGGCCAGATGGCGCACCGCCGGCATGCCGGGCTGGGACTGGATTTCCAGCGCGCGCTGGGCATCGAGCACCACGCGCCTGGGGTCGTAGGCCACGCCCCAGGCCTTGAACAGCTCCGGCAGGTCGGAGGCCTTGTCATCGAGCATCGCCTGGGTTGGATCCGCGCCCGCGCCCGGCGCCTGCAGCTCGGCATTGGGATCGACGAAGGCCAGCAGGTGGCCGCCGCGCAGCACGAACTGGTCGATGGCATAGAGCGTGTCGGCGGACAGGTGGCGCGGATGCACCACCATCAGCGCCTTGATGTCGGGATCGATCGCCTTGGTTCCCGGTTCAATGCGCCGCACGTCGAACAGCTTGTCCATCTCCGAGTCGATCACCCAACCCTGGGTAGGGTGACCTGCGGACGGATCGAAGCCCGGCCCCATCGGCAGCGTGCTCAGCAGGCCCACGACCGGGCGCGCTTCCTGCGCCAGGCTCGACACCAGCTTGGCCACGTCGTATTCGAGGAAAGCTTCCTTGTCGGGCTGGAAGAACGGCATCGCCGCCTGCTGCCCCACCGCGTTGGTACCGGCCAGGCCGAAGAACAGCGTGTCGCCGCTGTTGCCCATCGGAATCGCCTGAAGGCCCATCGAGGTGGCGCGATCCTCGTCTTCCGAGAAGGGCTGCGGATCGACCACTTCCAGATGCAGCTTTCCGCCAGAGCGCGCCGCCATTTCCTCCAGCAGCTCGCGCACCCGCAGAGCATAGGTGCGAAGTTGCGGCAGGTCGCGCGCCGCGGTTTCTGAGTAGTACAGGGTCAGATTCACCGGCTCGTCGAGCTTGCCGAGGATGGCGCGCGTGCCCTCGGTGAGGGTGTAGAGGCGATTTTCCGTGAGATCGACCCGCGCACCGCGGAACAAGCCACCGGAAAGCACCACCAGGGCGATGAAAAGCAGCGCCAGTGCCAGCAGCGCGACGCCGGTGGAAATGCGTCGTTGGACAAGATTCATGGGTTCGCCCTCAGTCGGCTTTCTTGAGGTCGATCACCAGCGCGCAGGCGGTCAGCCAGAACACGATGACCAGGAGGAAGAACAGCGCATCGCGCAGGTCCACCACGCCCTTGGCGATGGCCGTGAAATGCGTGAGGAAGCTGAGATTGGCGATGGCATCGACCACGCCCTGCGGGAAGATCGCGCCGATGAACTCCAGCACCATCGGGAACCCGGCCAGCAGCAGAAGAAAGCACACCACCACGGTCAGGATGAAGGCGATCACCTGGTTGCGCGTGGTGGCCGACAGACAGGCACCGATGGCGAGGAAGGCGCCGGCCATCAGCACGCTGCCGAGATAGCCGGCCACGATCACGCCGTTGTCCGGATCGCCGAGGTAGTTGACCGTCAGCCAGATCGGGAAGGTCAGCGCCAGCGCGATGGCGAGGAAGGCCCAGGCCGCCAGGAACTTGCCCAGCACCGCCTGCCACATGGTCACGGGCAGGGTGAGCAGCAGCTCGATCGTGCCGCTCTTGCGCTCCTCGCTCCACAGCCGCATCGACACCGCCGGCACCAGGAACAGGTACAGCCAGGGATGGAAGTTGAAGAACGGCAGCAGGTCGGCCTGGCCGCGCTCGTAGAAACCGCCGAGGTAGAAGGTGAAGGCCCCGGAAAGGATCAGGAAGATCACGATGAAGACGTAGGCCACGGGCGTGGCGAAGTAGCTCGCCAGCTCGCGCCGGAAGATCGCGCGCACCGGGCTCATGCGACCTCCTTCGCCGGACGTGCGGCCTGGGTGATGGAGCGGAACACCTCGTCCAGCCGGCCGCGCTCGAGCTGCACCTCGCTGGCCTTTACCTGCTGCGCGCGCAGGAATTCCTGGACGCGCTCGAAGATGCGCTGGCCGGCGCGCGGGAACGCGGTGATGCGCCCCTGCCCCGCATCCACCTCGACCAAGGCCACGCCCTCGATCCGGCTCAGGCCCATGCGCAGGGCGCTGGGGTCGACGACGCACACCGACACCGCGCCGTGGTAGCGCGAACGCGCCTCCAGCTCGGCTGGCGTGGAATCGGCCAGCACCCGCCCGGCGGCGATGATGACCGCGCGAGTGCACACCGCGTTGACCTCTTCCAGGATGTGGGTGGAGATGATGATGGTGCGGTCGGCCGCCATCGACTGGATCAGGGCGCGCACCTCGTGTTTCTGGTTGGGGTCGAGCCCATCGGTGGGTTCGTCGAGGATCAGCGCGCGCGGATCGTGCAGGATGGCCTGGGCCAGCCCGACGCGGCGCTTGAACCCCTTGGAAAGCGTTTCCACGCCCTGCTCCAGCACCGACTCCAGCTGCAAACGGCCGATCGCGTCGTCGAGGCGCCGTCGGCGGCGTTCGCCGGACAGGCCGCGCACGTCGGCGATGAAGTCGAGGAAGCCGCGCACGCTCATTTCGCCGTAGCTGGGCGCGCCCTCGGACAGATAGCCCAGTTCGCGGCGCGCCTGGATGGCGTTCTCGCGCACATCGAAGCCGCAGACGCTGGCGCTGCCCGCGGTGGGCGACAGGAAGCCCGCGATCATCTTCATCGTCGTGGATTTGCCGGCCCCGTTGGGGCCGAGGAAGCCGAGCACCTGGCCCGGTTCGACGCGGAAGGAGACGCCGTCCACCGCGCGGATGCGGCCGTACGTCTTCACGAGGTTGCGGGTTTCGATCATGGGGTCTCCCTGTGGCTTGCCGCAGGCCGGCCCATGGGGAGCACGGCGCTGCGCGCCGAATTACCGCAAAAAGCGGGGAAAAGTTCCCGCACATCGGCGCGGGATCATCGCATCCCGCAGCAATCTGTCGCGGGATGCGGGCGGCCCCCCGGCGCGGTCAGCGCCGCGGGGCCGCCGGACTTCACTGGATTGGCCAGTACACGCGGAATTTCGCGTCTTCCGCTGCGGTGTCGGCGATCTCGGAAAGGTATTCCTCGAAGGCGCGATCCTGCAGGTTCTCGCCGTGCGAAGCGGCGTAGGAACGAAGCTGATCGCGGATCAGCGGCAGCGCCGCCGGATGGCCGCGGTAGGGTGCCATCAGCACGCGCCCGCCATAGCTGTGGCCCTGTCGCACGTTGTCCGGCAGGCGCAGGCCTTCCAGCGGTGCCGGCGGAGTCAGGTCGACCGCATGGGCGGCCTGTGCCGTGGCGTCGGGCTGCTCTGCGGCCTCGGCAGCGGCCGGATCGACCGGTTCCGCCTCTTCCTCGGCGACCTTGGAGCCAGCAGGCGCCACGGGGATGGCCACGTCGAACTCGTACTTGTCCGAACCGAAGTTGGTCGTGATCAGCCGCGGCTTGTCGGTCTCGACGAGATGATTGGAGGCAATCACGGCGCGGATGTCCTTGAGCGCCAGATCCATCGCGTTCTCGACCGCGGTGATGTTGCGGTCGGCCGTGGTGGAAACGTACAGGACATTGAGCGGCGCGACCTGCGTATCCTGAACTTCAAGGCTGCGGTAGTCGAAATTGGGCATCGAGGCGAGCAGGTTGGCGATGTTCGCCAGACCGCGCTTCATGTCGTCGCCCACCGTGCGATCCACATAGAGACCGGCGTAGCGCCCCGGCAGGCTCCAGCCGTAGTCGACCGAATACTTCCAGTCGATCTCGACGATCTTGCCCTTCTGCCGGAAGCTCATCAGGTAGTTCTTGTTCTGCCCGTACTTCTCGTTGTAGACGGCGTGGCGGATGTGGCTGTCCAGCTCGCTCTCGGTGATGTGCCAGCTGCCCTTGCCGATCTCGGGCAGGACCGAGGCAAAGTCGAGCCGGGCACCGACGCCCTCCGACGGGCCGGAGAGGGTGTAGGCGACGCGCGGGTCGTGCTGGCGCAGCGGATTCCACTCCGCGAAACGCTTGAAACTGTTGAGCGTATCAAAGGCCTGACGCAGCGGATGGCTGGTCTCCACGCTGTGCTGCACGCTGCGATGATCGGGCAGGAACACGCCCACCAGCACGAAAAGGATCGCCACGATCACGGCGGACGTCAGCAATTCAAGAAAACGGGTCATTCGGGATTCTCCGGGGGCTCCTCACTCGCCACATCGCGCTGTCGTCTACCCCGTTTCGGCGTGGCGAAGGCGCGAGCGGCGAAGCATAGCTGAAGCCGGTCTGAGTCGCATCAGGGGGCTTCACTTTTCGCAGCGCGCCCCACACAGGAAGAACCCGCGGCCAATTGCGCCGCGGGCTCGGGAAAATCGAACGGGAAGCCGGGAAAACGCGCCGCATCGGGATGCGGCGCGCCTGCCTCAGCCGCCGCGACGCAGCGCGATGAAGGCGCCGCCCAGCAGCAGGCCCATCATCAGCAGCAGCATCTGCCAGCCGTTCACCGGCACCAGGGCCGGCGGCGGGCCGCCCAG